>JAPVTA010000183.1:0-66149 GCA_047519465.1 Thermodesulfobacteriota bacterium
CTGACCCTTGGCGAATACGAGAATTTGAAAAAGGCCGCTCTCGACCCCTATATCGCCCTGAGAGAGGCTTACTCTCAGTACCGACAGAATAAGATAAGAAAATAAAGAAAATAGCCGTTCAGATTGTAAAGGGAAACAAGGCATCAGTGGAGATACCCGTTCTTTCGAAACCAATCCACCGCGTCGCGCAAGCCCTCCTCGACGGGTCTCGGTTGGAATCCCAAAAAGCGTCTCGCCTTTTCTATCGAATAAAACATCCTTTTTCTGGCCAATCGCACCCCGTTGAGCGGGACGCGCGGCTCTCTCCTCGTTACGAGCCGGGCCCAAGCCTCAGAAAAACATGCAACGGGAAGGACGAGAGAGAGGGGCAAACAGATTTTCGGAGGCATCCGCCCGGTCAGGCTCGCAATGGCGTAAAGAATCTCTTTCAGCGTCATGTTGCACGCCCCCAGGATGTACCGGTCCCCTACGATGCCACGCTCCAACGCAAGGAGATGACCGATCGCTACATCGTCCACGTGGACCAGATTAAGACCTGTATCCACATAGGCGGGCATGCGGCCAGACCCTGCATCAACAATGATCCGGCCGGTGGGTGTGGGTTTGATGTCACGGGGGCCGACCGGGGTTGAGGGATTGACAATGACGACGGGAAGGCCGTGCTCATCGGCGAGGCGCTTTACCTCTACCTCAGCCATGAACTTCGAGCGCTTGTAATGCCCAATCATATCTTTGAGCGACACGGGCGTTTCTTCATCAGCGGGCCTTCCGTTCGGAGTGACCCCGAGGGTGGCCACACTACTCGTAAAAACAACTCGCTTGACCCCGGCATTCATGGCGGCGAGCATGACGTTGCGCGTACCGATCACATTCGTCTCATAAATCTGGCTCGGTTTCGGAACCCACAAGCGATAGTCCGCCGCAACGTGGAACAACGTGGAACAGCCCTTCATCCCGCGATCAAGGGACCCACGATCTCTGACGTCCCCGTAAACGATCTCTACGGGCAAACCCACAAGATTTCGACAATCACTATTCCGCCGCACGAGGGCCCGGACGTCGTGACCGGCTGCAATGAGTTGACGCACCACCGCGGACCCGACGAAACCCGGGGCGCCAGTGATCAACGTCTTCATGGTTTACCTCCATGGAGAGGCTTGCCCCCGCTGTCTTAGTGCGTGGGCTGTCAATCCAGCGAACGGCCGTTTTACCACTGTACCGCAACAGAGAGGATAAGAACAATTAAGTGGGCTGATACTCTCCTGCAATTTCCTATTCTGGAATGAGCAGATGGCTTCCTGCCATGCGTGCGACCTTTGATAGAGTGACATGCGCAGCGCGGAAATTCCTGCCAAGACGAATTAAATTGAAGAGTTCACCAGGATGCCCTATTAATCCACTCAAGAGTGCCCCCAACCTTAACTCTCCAAACTCATCGACGGCCCTGAGTGGGCTTTGAGGAATGGTCGTATCGGCTGGATCGGCGATGGCACGAACGGCCATAAACGGGATGCCCGCTTCCTGAGCCACCTCAGCCACAGCACGGCTCTCCATATCCACTGCTATGGCGCCCGTGCGCTCAAACAAAGCTCTCTTTTCTGCGGGACTTTTCAAGGCCGTCACACTTTCAGCCAAGGAGCCCTGGTGAAGGTCGAGGGAGCCTATCAACCGATCGTGGAGGCGGCCGCGCCAGGTCGGGTCAGTCGAGTAACAAGATTGATCAGCTCCGATGACTCTCCCTGGCAGCACCAGACCGCCGGGAGAAAGGGTCGGAATAAGACCCCCAGCGCTTCCCCAACTGAGAAGGGCAGTGGCTCCATGTCCCAGTAAATTCTTTCCGGCCTCCCTTGCTTTTCGCGGCCCCATACCGGAGAGCTGGATCACTATCCCTTCCGAAAGGTGAATCAGATCACCCCTCAGGATGGGCCTTTGCACCAAGCTCCTCGCCTCAGCCGTCATCGCTACGACAATGCCTAAGCGTCTCAAACGGATTTCCTGCTCCTAAGGCTGCGGTAGCGTGCCAAAGCCCATAAAGGGAAGTATTTTGCATACCCGTGGTACTTTAAATAGAAGACACGGGGGAAACCCGGTGCGGTGAACCACTCATCCTTCCATAGGCCATCGGCCTGCCGGGTGCGTATCAAATATTCGACCCCTTTTCGTACCTCGGGCGAATCCACCTCACCGGCAGCCATTAGGCCAAGCATAGCCCAGGCGGTCTGGAACGAAGTGCTGGCATAGCCCCTTCCTGCCCTTTCCGGGGAGAAGTAAGTATCGCAGTCCTCCCCCCAGCCCCCGTCAGGCCGCTGCACACTCTTTAGCCAAGCGGCAGCACGACGGATGTGTTCTTCATCCGACCGATGGCCCGCCTTTTCAAAAGCAGCGAGCACCGACCACGTACCATAGATATAATTGGCGCCCCATCGACCGAACCAGGACCCGTTTTCTTCCTGCTCCTTCCGCAGATAATCCAGGCAAGCCTCTCGCACGCGGTCATGATTGCCGAGTTGAGCCAGCAAAGTTGCACACCGAGCACTCACATCGCTCGTAGGCGGATCGAGGAGCGCTCCATGGTCAGCAAACGGGATTTCATTGAGATAATAATAAGTATTGTCAGCATCATACGCAGCAAATCCCCCGTTTCTTGACTGCATGCCGCATATCCAATCGATTGCGCGTCGGATCGATTCGTGGTAGCGTTTTGGGTCAGTTTGAACCATTGCCCACGCAACCGCAGAGGTATCATCGAGATCGGGATAGTATGAATTGGCAAACTGAAATGCCCATCCTCCGCCCTCGAGGTCGGGATGGTTCTCGCGCCAATCACCCGGTTCGTCATGCAGTTGCCGATCCCTGAGCCAGTCCAAACCATGCAGGACGTTTTCTGAGGCCATGCCAGCGGTTTCTTCCTGTAGCGCCAGGCAGGAAAGGGCCGTATCCCAGACGGGCGACACACAAGGCTGACAATAGGCTGCTCCGCCACGGATGACGAGCAGCTTCTTAAGGGCCTCTTTGGCAGTCACCCGATAAGGGTGGTCAGAAGGATATCCCAGGCAGGCTAGGGTCTCGTGGGCATTGACCATCGCCGGGAATATCCCACCAAGACCATCGACCCCGTTCAGCCGTTCGGTAAACCACGCTTCGGCTCTTTTTACTGCCACTCCCCGAATCTTCTTTGGGATGAAGGGCTCAATAAAATGTCCCATCCTGTCGAGGAGCAAGAAGAAATGGTTCAGGCGGGAGCGGACGGGGAAATAGTGCTTCTCTTTCTCGGGGGGAATCTTAAACAACTCACGGACATCGGTCCTTTTCGGATTTTCGGCCCTTGGCTTTAAGCTGCACAAAATAGATAACGGAATGGCTACAGTCCGCGACCAGTAAGAAACCTTGCTGATGTGGAAGGGGAACCAACGGGGCAAAAGCATGATTTCAACGGGGACAAAAGGGACGCCCCGCCAGGGAATTTGGCCAAAAAGCGCAAGGGTGATGCGTGTAAACACGTTGCAACGAGCAGCACCGCCGTAAGCCAGGATGGCTTCGCGGGCTTTCACCATGTGGGGTGCATCAGGGCTATCCCCAGCCAATTTTAGGGCATAGTATGTTTTTACGGAACAGCTCATGTCGAACTTTCCGCCATGAAATAGCGGCCAGCCTCCGTGATCACCCTGGTGTCTACGGAGGTAAACGGCTATTTGGGCCTGAAGATTCTCGTCGATTTCGTTCAAGTAGTGCATCATCAAGATGTATTCTGCGGGAATCGTACAGTCCGCCTCCAGCTCAAAGCACCAATAGCCGTGGGGATGTTGAAGAGCAAGCAAGGCCTCGCGGGCCCGAAAGATGGCCTCCTCGAGCTTCTCTTCAAAAAAAGAGTCTGCCAGATAGGAGCTTTCTTCCTTTTTCTTGAGATGCAATGGACGGGACATAAGTTCGATGCCTCTGAGCTACCTTAATATTAAATTAGCATGCCCTCTGCCTCAATGCAACTCAAAAGTGAAGAGGGGCGAACCGTTGAGAAAATTTCAACCTCCCCTCCTCCCCCGTCGATCCGGACGCCCCCTTGTGAAACGGGAGGAAGCAGAGGGCCGGCCTGCAAGGTTGCTGGATTGCAAATCACCTAAAAAAAGAATAAGATGGGCGCAGGAGTAAGAGCTAAGGTTTTTGGGAATTCGTGAAGCACGGGGTTCGATTAGAAGATCCGGCCCGCACTTCAGTGAGGCATTACGGCTGATGGTGCTATGCTCTTGGTCTCTTCTGCAGGTTGTATGTTTGGTCCCCACCATCGCGGGATCGATCTACTCGATTCTATGTCTGCTTGCGGTCTGGCGCTTTCGGGCTCAGCCCAAGCGTTCACCCGGTTACCCTTTTTCTAAATGGCCTGCGGTCACCATTCTAAAGCCCGTGCGGGGTCTCGAAAAGAACCAGGAGCATAACCTGCGCAGTGCGTGCTTACAGGACTATCCCGAATTTCAAGTGATCTTCTCAGTTCAAGACCCCGACGATCCAGCTCTTCCTCTGTTGCGGAAGATTGAACAAGCGTTTGGGTCCAAACGAGTATCTGTAGTCATTGGAAATCGCCAAGTCGGCCCCAACGGAAAGATCAACAACCTTCTCGGCGCCCTACCCTATGCCCGGTATGATATCTTAGTCATTAGTGACAGTGACATCCGTCTGGAACCTGACTATCTGAAAGTGATCGTCGCTCCCCTGACTGATCCCGATGTCGGATGTGTCTGTACTCTCTATAAGGCCACCCATGCGGATCGATGGTACGAGAAAATAGAGCTCCTGACCTTGAATGCCGATTTCATCCCCAGTGTCATCTTTGCCTCGGTCACAGGGGTGTCAAAGTTCTGTTTGGGTTCGTCAGTGGCCCTGCGCCGTAGCTCTCTCAAAGAGGTGGGCGGCTTGGAGAGCCTTGCCGATTATCTGGTGGAAGATTACGAGATGGGCAGGCGTCTTTGGGCTTCGGGAAAAACAGTGGCCGTGGTGCCCTATTTTGTCGAAACCGTGGTCGATCTCAAGAACTTTTCCGGATGGTGGGATCATCAGGTCAGCTGGGATCAAAAGACACGGGCCGCACAACCCGCGGGTTTTTTTGCCACGCTATTGATTCGTTCCATTCCCTTCGCACTGTTGTTCGCGGCATCCCGTTTGGGAGATGCGGCCGGGCTAATGGTTCTAGGGGGAACGGTAGGGATCCGGTTGGCCACGGCTGCGGTCATTCTGGGGTGGGGACTTCCAGATCGAGAAGGGCTAAGGAGTCTTGGCCTTCTGCCTTTAAGGGATCTAACCTCTCTTATCTCCTGGTTTTTGGCTTTCACCAAGAAAACGGTCAGGTGGCGTGGTGCTGAGCTGACTCTGGCCCACGGCGGACGTTTAGTACCCAGGAAGGGGATATCGTGAAAAAATTGATCATCACCGGCGATGACCTCGGCATTTCCCAGTCGGTGAACGAAGCGGTTGAAAAGGCTCATCGACAAGGTTTTCTCAACGGTGCGAGTTTGATGGTGGGGGCGGAGGCCACAGCAGACGCCGTGGAGCGAGCAAGGCGACTTTCCACCCTGAAGGTTGGCTTACATCTGGTGCTGGTGGACGGATCATCGATCCTGCCCTCACACATGATTCCAGGTTTAGCGAACCAGAGGGGGGAGTTCTCCTCGCATCTTGTCCGCGCCGGATTCAATTTTTTCTTCAGGCCACGGCTAAAGCGCCAATTAGAAGCCGAAATCCGGGCCCAGTTTGAGGCCTTCCGGAAGACGGGACTCCCCCTCGACCACGTCAACACCCATCACCACATGCACCTCCATCCGACGGTTTCGGGGCTCATCCTGAAAGTGGGACAAGAATATGGGATGAGGGCAATGCGATTGCCTTATGAACCTCCCCTTCCTTCATGGCGAGCGTCGAGAGACGGGCTTCTCCGGAGAGCGGGCACTTGCCTTCTCCTGTTGCCTTGGGTTTTCATTTTAAAGAAAAGGCTTAAGCGTGCGGGGGTGTACTCGAATGATTTCGTCTTTGGCATGAACGACAGCGGTCACCTTCACCACAACCTTATCCTTCGTTTCCTCAAGTTCCTCCCCCCGGGGGTTGCGGAAATCTACTTTCATCCCGGAGACAACCCAAAGGAACTTGAGGCACTCATCCATCCCGGCTTGCAACAAGCTTTACGGGCTTCACAGATCCGCACGATCAGCTTCGCCGACCTGGTGAAGCACAACGACCGACAGGAAGGCGCTCCCAATCGATTAAGCGAATAGGGCAAGCGCTAAGACGGTATCAGTCTTGAGGTCACCTGAGGGTCGACAAAATTTCTTCTCTTCGCACGAAGCTCAAAAAACTCTTTTGCTTCCTTGAATAGCCGCCTGCACTCCCTGGCATCGAAGATTGCTCGGCGGAGGATCCTGAAGACGATCCTCGGCCGAAAATAGTAGCGGCCGTAGAAATTCTCGACAGCATCCACAATTTCCCTTCGGCTCAGGCTCGGATACTGAAGGTTCGGCAATTGATGGCCGCAATCATCCGTCATCTCAGCGGTCACCAGGTACCCTTGCTCTTGGAGGTACCGGAAAAATTCAGTTCCAGGATACGGATGGGAGATAGAGACCTGCATCGTTTGCGGGTCAAGCTTCATGGCGAATTGTATCGTTCTTTCAATGGTCTCGTGCGTTTCGCCAGGATGCCCAATCTGGAAATCCCCGTGGACAGCAATGCCCAGGCGCTTGCAATCTTTCATGAACGCGAGCCCTTGTTCCACTGTGGCGCCTTTCTTGATATTCTTTAGAACCGTGGGGTCGCCCGATTCGAAACCAACGACCAAGAGCCGACATCCCGCTTCCTTCATCGCCCGAAGAGTCTCATAATCCACGTTCACTCTCGAGTTACAAGACCAGGTGAACCCAGGAGGGCTAAATTTTTTGCAGAGCTCGAGAACCCTGGATTTCTGCCAAGTGAAGGTATCATCATCAAAAAAAATCTCCCGTGCCTCTGGAAAGAGCCTAAGGACATGTTTGACCTCAGCGACCACATTCTCGCTGCTTCGGGTCCGCCAGCGATGGCCACTCATCGTTTGAGGCCAGAGACAAAAAGTGCACTGGGCCGGGCAACCGCGGGAGGTATAAAGCGAAACATAGGGATGAAGGAGGTAAGGAATGTTGTACTTTCTGAAATCGAGGTCCCGTTTAAAGATGTCGGAAACGAACGGGAGTGCGTCGAGGTCATCGATGGCCGGACGGTCCGGATTGTGGACGATACGGTCGTTCTTCCAGAAACTGATGCCGCGGATTTCTTCGACCCCCTTTCCCCAAGCAATCTCGGCTACAGAATAGTCAAATTCTTTTCTCGCAATAAAATCAATCGCTGTGGAAGTATGGAGGCTCTCCTCGGTTTGAACCGAAACATGGGGACCGACAAAGGCAATCTTTATTCGAGGCTTGACATCTTTCAACATTTCCGCCAGCCGGATATCGCTCTTAAACCCCGGGGTGCTCGTGAAGATGACGACGAAATCATAATCCCTAGCGATTTGAAGGGTTTCCTCCGGAGTGACGCCGTCGGCTGGCGCGTCGAGAAGTCGGCTTTCCCTAATCAGACCGGCTGGATAGGCAAGCCAGATAGGGTACCAGAAGGAAGTGATTTCACGAGTGGCTTGATAACGCGAGCCCGCGCCGCCATCGAATTTTTGGAAAGAAGGAGGATTAAGTAGCAAGGTCTTCATCTCGTTCCTTTCTTAGCTTCCTACGATATGCAAGCAACTTTGAGTCTAAAGAAAGGATATGATTTCTCAGTATATCTGCCGGTACTTCCTGCTCTTCTCACTCGAATTCATTTCAGCGTTTTTGCTTAACAATCACCTCTAAGTGTAGTAGGAGACCCATGAGAAAAAAATTAAGAAAAATTAATTGCCAATATTTGATAAGATATGATAACATACCTATGGTACATTTCATAACGCAATCAAAGAGGAAAATACGGCCTTTATCCTCAAGAAATACGGTGTTCGCCTTATTTTCATTATCGACGCAATAGGGGAATAGTGAGTTTAAACTGAAATCTTCGGACTGGTGAGTCTGAACCATTCACAAAGGGGGGACGGAAGGCCCTTGGTTTTTTAGCTTGGGGAGGGCCGACTGTCTACAGGGACGTATATGAAGAATGTTAAAGTAGCTATCGTTGGAGTGGGTAATTGCTGCAGCTCGTTGATTCAAGGGATTCATTATTATCAAACCGAGAGCCGAGACTCGATTGGCTTGCTTCATCGGGATATTGGGGGGTACAAGCCTTCCGACATCAGGGTGGTGGCAGCCTTCGATATCGACCAGCGTAAGGTTGGGAAGGATGTGGCGGAAGCCATATTCGAAAAGCCCAACTGTACGAAGGTTTTTTGTGGGGATGTGCGCCCAACGGGCACGATTGTGCAGATGGGACGGATCTTAGACGGGTATTCTGAGCATATGCGGAGCTACAGCAGTGAATCCACTTTTGTCCTGGCCGATCGGCAGGAGCCAAGCAGGGAGCAGGTTGTCCGGACCCTTCAGGAATCGGGAGCTGAGATTTTGTTGAATTATATGCCCGTCGGGTCCGAACAGGCGACTCGGTTCTACGCGGAATGCGCCCTGGAAGCAGGGCTCGGGTTTATCAACAACATGCCTGTCTTCATTGCCAGCGATCCAGTCTGGGCGGGTCGGTTCGAGGAGAGAGGTCTTCCCATCATCGGTGACGATATCAAGTCCCAGCTCGGCGCGACGATTGTCCATCGCACACTCGTCGATCTCTTTAAGAAACGCGGAGTCAAGTTGACCCGGACCTACCAGCTCAATACGGGTGGAAATACCGATTTTCTTAACATGCTCAATCGCACACGGCTTCTGACCAAAAAGAGGTCGAAAACGGAGGCGGTTCAGTCGGTGGCATCCCAGCGTCTGGATGACGAGAATATCCATATCGGACCCAGTGACTATGTGCCCTGGCAAAAGGATAATAAGGTCTGTTTTATCCGCATGGAAGGTAAGATCTTCGGCGGCGTCTCCATGGAGTTGGAGCTTCGTCTTTCCGTGGAAGATTCCCCTAATTCGGCCGGCATTGTCATCGACGCCATCCGGTGCTGCAAGCTGGCATTGGACCGCGGCGAGGCCGGCGTCCTCTTCCCGGTTGCAGCCTATTTTATGAAGCATCCCCCAAGGCAATACACGGACGACGAGGCCTTTCACATGACCGAGGCGTTTATCCAAGGACTCTCTGTTCACCCCGTCAGAAGTTCGGGCGAGGCATCCACGCCCGCCGAAACGATTCTGGGACCCAACTCCGTCGCAGAGCATCGGGGCGTCGTTTCTAGCAGTCTGAAGAGGCCAAGGGGAGTGGAACGACCTCGACCCTTCGAGACGAAGAAGGCGGAAATAGAGGGCGAAGAATACCCGATTGAGAGAGTGAACCGTGATCTTTCACCGTGGAAGACCTAGCCTCTGGCCTATCCTTCTCGGCATCGTTTTGTCTGGCACCCTCATCCCATTCGTAACAAATCCTCCTCTATCGGGAACTTTGTTTTTGGGTGTCGTATGAATCCTGAGAGATTTCACGGGTGTAGGGCAATTCTCTTCGATTTCGGGGGAACCCTCGATTCGGACGGAGAACATTGGCTTGACCGATTTTACGCTCTTTACAAGGATCTAGGGTTTCGGATTCCTCTGCCCGAGATCAAGAGGGCCTTCTATCACGCGGATGGCCTTTGTTCCTCCGATCCTCAGATTGTTTCATTAGGCCTTCGACCGCTAATGATACGACATGTCCGTTCGCAGTTCGCGGCTTTAGGCTTGGAGGACGATGAGAAGGAAAGGGAGATGGTCGAGGCCTTTTGCACCGAGTCGGAGCGGTTTCTCCGTCGCAACGCTCGTTTGCTTCGCCGTATGAGAGGCCGGTATCGTATGGGGCTTGTCTCCAATTTTTACGGAAACGTAGCGACCCTCTGCGACGAGGCAGGGTTGGCGCCGGCACTCGACGTGATTCTTGATTCCACTGTGGTCGGGATGAGTAAGCCGGACCCGAGGATTTTCCGCTCCGCCATCGAGAGGTTACAACTGCTGCCGGAAGAAGTCATTTGCGTCGGAGACTCTTTTGAGCGCGACATCATCCCGGCCCGGGAGCTTGGAATGAAGACGGTCTGGCTGAAGGGGCCTCATCCGCGTATGCCTGAGAATCCCGGACCCGTGGATGCCTCCATCTCGAGCCTTTCCGAATTGGAGGTGCTGGTCTCATGAAAGCGGGAATCATTGCAGCGGGCCAGGGGGATCGCCTCAGACAAGGAGGAATTCTCGTTCCCAAGCCATTGGTGACGATCGGCAGGGAGCCCCTCATCTCCAGGGCCATTCGTGCGGCAAGCCATGTGGGGGTGACCTCCATTGCCTGCATTGTGAACGATTTGAACCCAGCCGTGGCCGATTACCTGCGTTCCCGTTTCTGGCCGATCCCTTTAGAACTGATGGTCAAAACCACGGCCAGCTCGATGGAAAGCCTCTTTTCCCTGGCTCCTCTTCTAAGCGGTGGACCTTTCCTGCTTTTCACCGTCGATGCCGTGTTCGAATTTGGCGTGTTGAGGAGGTTTGTTACAAAAGCGTGCAAACGGGGCGGGGGCGGGGTCTTGGCAGTGACCCGCTTTGTCGATGATGAAAAGCCCCTGTGGGCAGAATTGGATAAAGGCCAAAGAATCGTTGCCCTGGGCGACGGAGCGCAACCCGGTCGATATGTCACCGCAGGGTTCTATTATCTTATGCCTGAGATCTTTTCCCTAATCGATACCGCTCGGACCAGGGGATTGAGTAGCCTTCGTCAGTTCCTGGGTCTCTTGTTAGAAAATGATTTCAGCCTTTACGGCATCCCCGTCTCAAAGACAATCGACGTGGACACCCCTGAAGATATTGAGAAGGCGCGCCAGTATCTGGTGGAGGTTGGCGAAGGATGAGGAACAGGACATTGCTCGGCGTTTATCGGGAGACCATCTTTTCTCCGGGCAAGGTCCGGGAA
Organism: Thermodesulfobacteriota bacterium; assembly: GCA_047519465.1. Classification (GTDB taxonomy): domain Bacteria; phylum Desulfobacterota; class BSN033; order BSN033; family UBA1163; genus UBA1163. The sequence goes on from JAPVTA010000183.1 coordinate 11,014, forward strand.
GATGCTGCCATTCTTGAGGCCACCTTGACAGAGCTGTCCCGGAAGGGATATAAGACCGCCGTGGTGGAGCCCGGAAAGCTTGGGAGATTTTCCGGCCTGCCGGCCTCTGTCCTTACCATGGCTCAATCTCACGGAGCTCTCGATATTTTAGAAAGCTGGCAGAAGCAAGGAGTAAGAATCATCAATTCCGTTTCGTCAATCCGGAACGCTTATCGCAAGCCTCTGATCTCTCTCCTTGCAAAGGGCCGTCTTCCCGTCCCCCCCAGCCAAATCATCCGTGTGGATGAAGTGGAACAGAGAATCTCTTTTGGGGTATCCGACTCCTACTGGCTGAAACGAGGAGATGTCCATGCCACAAAGCCGGAGGATGTGGCCAAAGTCACATCGAAAGAAGAACTGGTCCGGGCTCTTCACCATTTCCGCCGCCAGAAGATTGACGAGGTTCTTGTCCAGGAGCACATGGGCGGCGAGGTGATCAAGTTTTACGGGGCAGGCAGGGGGCAATATTTCAGGGCATTCCTGGCCTCTAACGGTGAAGAAGTCACTGGCCAGATGAAGGCTCTCTCCGCGTTAGCCCTTCGAGCTGCCGAGGCAGTGGGGCTTGAAATCTACGGCGGCGATTGCATCGTGACCGAGAAAGGAGAGATCATCCTGGTCGATCTCAACGATTGGCCCAGCTTCTCAAGGTGTTGCCCCTCTGCTGCTCAAGGGATCGCTCAATATATCATGGGTGTTTACGAAGGAGGCTCCGATGCGTCGCCAAGCGGCTGTTGAAGAAGTCCATGGGACGATTTCCTCACAAATCTGCCAGGAAGAACAGCGCTATATATCTCCGGGCCTTCAGGAAGTGGCGCTTCTTTCCCAGTTAGTCATCCGAGAAGGCCGCGGTTGCTGGCTCACCGATATGGATGGGAGGCGCTACCTCGACTTCATGGCCGGCGTCGCAGTCTGCAGCCTGGGACACTCCCACCCCAAATACATCAGAACGGTTAAGGAACAATTGGATAAGGTCACTGTCGGCAGCTTCACAACAGAAAACCGGCTGGCCTTGCTGCGTCTGATCGCTTCTCTATCCCCACGGGGTCTGGACAGAATTCAGCTCTATAGCGGAGGTGCCGAGGCCGTCGAGGCCGCCGTTCGTCTAGCAAAGTCCTACACCAAAAAATTTGAAATCCTTGGTTTTTGGGGAGGCTTCCACGGGAAAACCGGAGGGGTCCTCGGTCTCATCGGCGATCCCTTTAAGAAGGATTGGGGAGTTCTTCATCCTGGACTTCATCTGGCTCCTTATGCGGATTGTTATCGTTGTCCCTTCAAGATGGGATACCCTTCGTGCGGCCTCTATTGCCTTGAGTTTGTCCGGAAGGTGCTTGAGAATAACACGGCAGGAAACCTTGCCGCAATCATTGTTGAACCGATGCAAGGGACTGCGGGCAATGTCATCCCTCCCCGGGAATTTCTTCCCGGCCTTCTTCAAATTGCTCATGAGAAGGACGCCCTGCTCATTGCCGATGAGATGATCACCGGATTCGGCCGCACGGGAATGATGTTTGGCTCCAATCACACGGCGACCCTGCCCGACATCATGACGATCGGCAAGGGGATGGGAAATGGGTTTCCGATCAGCGGTCTTGTCGCCAGAGATGAAATTACAAGAAGTAGGCCTTTCTCAAAGCCCAGCTCATCTTCGAGCAGCTACGGAGGAAACCCTCTCGCAAGTACCGCTGCCTTAGCCACCATTCAAACGGTCCTTGAGGAATCCCTGGTTGAAAATTCGCAGACCGTAGGGGAGCATCTCCTTCACGGACTCGAGCAGATGCAGGCGAAGTATGAATTTATCGGCGATGTCCGTGGCAGGGGTCTCCTGATCGGCGTCGAGCTGGTGAAGGACAGGAAGACCAAAGAGCCTCTTGAGAAGAGCGTGACAAGGCAGATCTTTTTGGAGGCCCTCAAAAGAGGAATGGTGAGCATGTGTTATAAGCCGAATTTTCGCGTCAACCCACCCTTAACCCTCCGTAAGGAGGAAGCGGACATAGGACTGGGAATTCTTGACGAGGTTTTCGCGTTTGTAGCGGAACACATTCCCTATAAGAAGTAGGAGAAGCGTCGATGTCTGGGAATCCTCTCCGAGGAGCGATCATTGGGTTTGGCAATGTAGCCAGGCATGCCCACCTGCCCGCTTGGAAAAAGAACGATCATTTCAGAATCATTGGTGTGGTGGAGCCCGACCCTGAAAGAGCGAAACTGGCCGGAGAGCTTCTTCCGGAAGCGCGAGTGTATCCTGAGGTAGACCCCCTGTTTGCTGAGAAGGCCCTCGACTTTGTCGATATCTGCACCCCTCCCTGTTTTCACGGGGATTTGATCCTGAAGGCGTGCCTTGCAGGGCTTCACGTTTTTTGTGAAAAGCCTCTGGTGACCTCTCTTGAAAGTTTGCGCAGGATTGAGCCGGTCGCCCGCGAATCCGGCCGGGTGATCTTCACCGTCAACAACTGGAAACATGCACCCCTTTGGCTCAAGGTGAGCGAACTCGTCTATTCAAAAAGACTCGGTGTCGTGAGGTCTATCTCCCTCACTGCCCTTCGCCCTCCCCAATCGGGGGGAGGCATTTCCAATTGGCGAAGGTGTGCCGAAGTGGCAGGAGGGGGGATTCTCCTCGATCACGGCTGGCACCACTTCTACCTGATCTTTTCGGTGATGGGAGAGCCGCCTCTTTACGTCTCAGCCACCATGGATCATCCGCAGGGGGCCGATCCTCATCTTGAGGAAACAGCCGACCTGGTGATGTCCTTTCCCAGCGGAAAGGTAAGGCTCCATCTCACATGGCGGGCATCGTGCCGCCGGAATCAAGGTGTCCTTGAAGGGGACCAAGGCACCCTTTTCATCAACGATGACCACCTGGTCCTGTGCGCCAATGGTTTTCCGACCGAGCGATACGACTTTCCGGAACCTCTCTCCGGGAGTTCTCACCATCCCGAATGGATGAAACCCGTCATAGAAGATTTCCTCCGAGAGGTTCGGGACGTTCGTGCGCGTGGTGCCAATTGGGTGGAGGCGAAGCGGTGTGCCGAACTCACCCACCTCGCCTATCAGTCGCATCGGGAAGGATCGCGGTTTATCCCGGTTGAGGAATCTAACTGCTTAGGCTCTTATGAATAAAATTGTGTACAGAATAGCAATCCCGCTGTAGCGGGATTCTTCGAGATCAATGGGGTCTAAATCCGAAGCACGGGCGAAGCGTCCCGTAGGGACCAATCCGAAACTCGAAACAATTTCAAATGACCAAATTTCACAAATGTCTCAAACAAGAAAGTTTAGAAATTTTGAATTTTGAAAATCAGAATTTGTTTCGGATTTCGATATTCGAATTTCGGATTTTAAAACTGAAAGCAACCCTGTTTGGTTCCGGCTATGCCGGGTTAGGAATCGGATGTGTCTAAAAACGAGCAAGCCTCGGTCTCTCCGAAGATGGGCCACAGGATTGAACCCCCTATGGTTGTTGTCAACGCCTGCCACCCCGGAGCATGGCAGAGGGTGGGGGGTGTTCCTCTTGTCGCCAGGACGCTCTTTCATCTTGATCAGTTCGGAATAAAAAGAGTTGCTCTCCTTTTAAATGCGGAGAGAAACCCGGAAGGCCTCAAGGCATGGCAGAAAAATCTCCGGGTAGAGCTGTTAAGGGTGATAGAGGATATCCCGAACACCCTTCTGGCCCTGAAGGAGCCCGGAACATCTCTCGTCTATATCGACGCGGCCCACTTGATAGATCCCCGCCTTATCCGTGTCTTGACCGCGGCTTCTGAGCCTACCCTTGCTTACATCGACTCTTCGGACAGGGACAGGCAAACCATCCGGGCTGGATTCCTGAGAAGAGAAGATCTTCAAACCTGGTTAAAACAAGGAAAGAGCAATCTGATTCGTCAAGTCAGATCGCTTTTCCCGGAGGATATCGATCCTTTTTCCCCCGAGATTCGAGGACCCTTGCGTCCGTATTTTGTCGAAGTCCTTTCTAAGGATGACGCTCGTAAGGCAACCTCCGTACTGATCCAGAGCCAGCAAAAACAGGTGATGGATCTTCCGGCTCAGTTCATCGATCCGCCCTTCGAAAATATGCTGACACGCCTTCTTTGCAACACCCCCATTACTCCTAATATCGTTACTTTTCTTGGAGTGGGAGTGGGGGTACTGGTGGCATGGTTGTTCTGGCACAGTCATTATTTGGCAGGGGCTCTGACCATCTTTGTTGTTGAAATTCTGGATGGTGTGGATGGAAAACTGGCACGCACCAAGCTTCATTATACGAAGCTGGGACAGTACGAAGACCTCATTGACTACTTCAATGAAACGAGCTGGTACGTGGCCTTAGGAGTGGCATTACGAAATTCCGGCTTAAACCCATCGCCAGCCTTGCTCGCTGGCTTGCTTATTTGCTCCGATACGACGGATAATATCATTTATGCCTTATCGGATAAATGGTATGGTAAGACCGTTGACTTCTTTAGCCCATTTGACCGAGCCTTCCGTCGCATCGCAGGACGCCGTAACATTTATGGTTTTATGTTTATCATTGGCTTCTCCTTTGGTTATCCATTTCAGACCTTCGCCATCGTGGCCATTTGGGCCGCTCTGACCGCCAGCGTTCATGGCCTCCGCTTGTTTCAGTATGGCAGGAAGATGAAAAGAGCGGTTCGCCAACAAGCCGAGGGAATCTCATGAAAAGGTTTCACAAGTTGAGCGTTCTCCTCGGGGTACTTCTGTTGGCCTTCCTTGTCTGGGAGATTGGCCCCGGTCAACTCTGGCGAGAATTGACTCTTCTGGGCTGGGGGCTTGTGCCTTTCATTTTGCTCGAAGGGGTGTCAGATCTTTTTCGCACCCATGGGTGGCGATATTGTCTTTCGGGTCCACACCGATCACTCTCTTTTTTGTACCTTTTTCGAATCCGGATGGCCGGGATTTCGATCAATTATCTTACCCCGACGGCTGGCCTGGGTGGCGACGTAACAAAGGGGACTCTTCTCTCATTGAATCATAGAGGGCCAGAAGCGGCAACCGGGGTCATCATCGGTAAGCTTTCCGAAGCCCTGGCCCAACTCCTCTTTGTCGTCGTGGGATCCCTAGCAGTCCTCCAAGGAGTACAACTTCCCCTCGGCGTTTGGGTGGCCATGCTTGCAGGCACGCTTCTTCTGGGTGGAGGAATGATCGGATTTCTGGTCGTTCAGAAGTATGGCAAGCTGGGAGCCGTCGTGCGGTGGCTCGTGGCCCGCAGAGTAGGCGGCCGAACTTTGGAGAAGGCAGCTCGTCACGTTACAGAAGTGGATGATCAACTTAAGCTCTTCTACGGAGAGCGACCGATGGACTTACCCCTTTCCATGTTCTGGCACATCGTTGGCATGGCCTGCGGCATCGTTCAGGCCTGGTATTTTCTCTATCTCTTAACAGATCATCCCTCCCTGCCCTTGGCCGGAGCGATCTGGTTTCTTGGGAGTTGGTTTGATCTTCTGAGCTTTGTTCTTCCCAATGTCGGCTTTCTGGAAGCGACGAGGGTTCTCGCTTTTAGGGCCCTGGGTTTTCCGTCGGCCTTAGGCCTGACCTTCGGGATTGCACTTCGATTGGAGCAGATCTTTTGGGCTGGAGTCGGACTTTTGATTTACGCCACCCTCCTGGTGAAGAAAGACGAAAAAGAATCTCGACTCAGGAAGGAGATTGCAGAGAATGAGCGCCCATGCGTTGATTGAAACAGCAGTACGAAAGGAGGTTGCCGTATGAAAGCCTGGGGAAGATGTTTTTCCATTCCAGGGAAGAATAGAATCGCTTTATCTTTGGTAATGGTCATCATCTGCAGTTTTGTTTTCATCACTCGTGGAGCGGCGGGAGAGGAAAAAGAAAAGCCCGAAAAGCTGATCCTCACTCTGCAGCAGTTGATTGATATAGCTATCGCCAAGAGCCCCGGGATCGGTGAGACCCAGAGTGAAATAGCGGCAACCCGAGCTGACCTCGACCAGGTAAAGGCCGCTTACTATCCTCAATTGGAGAGCACGGCTATTATTGGCCCGGTCAATGATGCCAAGAGACCAATGGTCCTCGGCACAAGAATACATGACCCATCCCCGGATACGGTCGGCGTGTTTGGCAGGATCGACTTTACAGCCACCCAACCCCTTTACACCTTTGGAAAACTTTCGAACCGGAAGCAGGCTGCCAGTAGCGGTATCCTGGCAAAGGAACTGAAGCTCGTCGAGAGAAAAAACGAGATTGCCCTCAGGGTAAAAGAACTGTACTATGCTCTCATCGTGGCCCGTGCAGGGACGGAGGTGGCGGATGAAGCGGATTCCTTTTTTGATGATGCGAGACGCCGAATGCACCGCCTCTTAGAACTCGGCTCCACCAATGTCCTTGAAAGCGACCTTTACAGGGTCGATGCGTACCGTGCTAACACCGCCAGGTCCCGGGCCGAGGCGGAAAAAGGATCCAAGGTGGCCTACTTCGCTTTGAAATCCCTGGTCTATCTGCCTCCCCAGACGAATTTTGAGCTTGCCGAAAAAGTTCTTCCCTTTAAAGAAGAAATCCTCTCCGATCTCGAGAGCTATATTCAAAAAGCCTATGGGGAGCGTCCGGAATTCAAGCAGCTTGAAGAAGCGCTGGCAGCCCAGCAGTCCTTGGTGCGGGCCGCCGAGAGTGACAGGTATCCTTCTTTTTTTGTCGCCCTGGAAGGGTCTCTGGCCGGGGCCCCGGGGCGCGAGACCTTCCGAAACGCCTATATTCCGGATGAGTTCAACCATACCAATATCGGCGTCGTGGCAGGGGTGAAGTGGAATTTCGACCTCAGCATCATCAAGGCAAAAGTCGATAAGGAGAAAGCAGAATATGCAAGGCTTCATTATACGAAAGCCTCTGCGAGACTCAACATCCCCATTCAGGTCGCCCAGTATTATCAGGAGGCAAAGGAGTGGAAAGTCGCTGCGGAATCTTATAAGAATGGGGCCACCGCCTCCAGAAAGTGGGTTGTTGCCGCCCTGACCAGTTTCGACATGGGTGTTGGCACGGCGGATGACATGCTGCGGGCGATAGAAAAGTACGGCGAAAACCAGGGAAAGTACCTGGAAGCGCTTTTCAATTACAATTTATCCCTGGCCCAGCTGGAATATGCGGTAGGAGCCAAGGCCTGGTAGGGAGACTGAGAGAATGCACTGGGTTCAAAAGGGGTTGCGAAAAGTTTTGATTGCGGTCACCGCATACCCTCCTCTTACTCTCTGTGTCGCTTTAGCACTCACGGTGCTTTCTATTCTTTATACTGTGGCGAATCTGGGGTTCCTGACGAGCCAGAGTCAGCTGATCTCCCCGAGCCATCGGCTGATGAAGCTCTCGGAACAGATGGATGAGTTCGACGATTTGGACACCTTCGTGGTGGCTGTGGAGAACCACGAATCCTCCCGTTCTTTGAAATTCCTCCTGGCCCTTGTCCCCCTCCTCGAAGCGGATCGAGAGCACTATGACCAGATCTTCTTTCGCGTGGACCCAAAACCCTTCAGGCGATGGGCTCTTCTCTATCTCAAGAAGCAAGACCTCTTGACCCTCCGCGATTCGCTTCAAGAACACCACGACTTTATTCAAGGTCTTAGCCAGTCGCCCACCCTGACCAATTTCTTCAGTCAAATCAATCAAGAGATGACTTCTAAGATGGTGGGGGAACTCTTTACCGGGTTTCTTGAAGAAAAGTCGGCAGGTGACGGGAAGGAGCCGCACGATCTCGACTTTCTGATCCGGGTCCTCCGCGAAATGAAGCAGTGGTTGGATGGAAAGGCCTCCCAGGTCTCTCCATGGGAATCCCTTCTCACCAAACAATCCTCGGCGCTTATGTCTGAGGAGGGTTATTTCTGGACAGAAAATAAGCGTTACCTGCTTCTTCTTATCACCCCCAGAAAAATAGGTAAAGGTTTTACCAGAGGACAGGAATCCCTGAACGCCTTGAGGAATACGATTGCCCAGGTTCAGGCCCAGTTCCCCGGCATCCAAGTAGGGGTGACCGGACCAGCGGCCCTTGACGAGGATGAGATGGGAGTGGCCCTTAAAGACATGAGTCTCGCCACCTTCATTTCACTGGCAGGGCTGACAATCCTTCTTGTCCTCTTTTGGCGCGGTTTCCGAAGGCCTCTTTTGCAGATCACGCAACTTCTCGTCGCCCTCGCTCTCACCTTTGGGTTGACGACCTTTTTTATCGGCCACCTAAATATCCTCTCCGTATCCTTCGCCCCCATGCTCCTGGGTTTGGGGATTGATTACGGCGTCCATTGGGTCTCACGCTACCGGGAGGAGCACGAAACCCGAGGGGCACCAAAAAAAGAAGCCATCCAGAAAACGATGACGCAGCTCGGTCCCGGGATCCTCCTGGCAGGCCTTTCCGCAGCGCTCTCTTTTTTCCCCCTCGTCCTCACCGGGTTTCGGGGGCTGATGGAATTGGGAATCATTTGTTCCATCGGATTGATAACTGCTACGGTCATGACCCTCTGCCTTTTGCCCGCTCTCATTTTAATGTTCGATAAGGCAAAAAACACCGTTGTCACTCCATTACCCTCAGGCCCCGTGAAGCCCCTCCTGAAATTTACGAAAGGCCGGGCTCTTCTTGTCTTGGTCATCGCTTGCCTTGGATCCGTTTTCTCCTTATGGGGAGCGAGTCGGATCAAGTTTGACCTGAATATGCTGCGGCTCCAGTCCAGAAGATCGGAATCGGTTAAATGGGAGAAAAAGCTGATCGAAGATTCGAAGCATCCCAGCATGCAGGGAGCGGTCTTCGCCCGCTCCCTCGAAGAGGCCGAGAAGAAAATGAAGACTCTCGAAGCCCTTCCCTCCGTTTCGAGAGTAGAAAGCGTGGTCAGCCTACTCCCTCCGGACCAGAAAGAGAAGGCCAATCTGCTGCGTGAGATGAAACCTCTCCTGTCAGGGATCCGTCCCTTCCAGATCACCAGCCAGACGGTCAACCTCTCAAAGCTGGACGAGATTCTGAGCAGAATCCATTTCAAGATGCTCGATTCCGGATGGGAGGTTAGCCCGTCCGTTAAAACACAGATGAAGGAGGCAGGAGCTCTGATCAGCGATCTCAGGCGACACTTCCATTCCACAGAGAAATCGGGTCTGCTCCGCGGGCTCCAGACTTTCGAAGCAGCCTTAATCGGAGACCTGAACGATAAGCTTGACCTTCTCCGGGCAAACGTCAACGCCCCTCCCATGAGGATCGATGACCTGCCCAAGACCTTGCTCCGGCGGTTTGTGGCCAAGGACGGTCTCTATCTCATTCGGGTCTTTCCTTCCCAAAATATCTGGGAGCCAGAGATCCTCGGAAAATTCGTTGACGATCTCACAGCCGCCGACCCGGAAGCTATTGGAGATCCGGTGACCCTTTACGTCTTTACAAAGGCCTTCCGCGATGCCTGCATTCTTGCTGCGCTCTACGCGTCTATTTTCATTTTCTTGATGCTTTGGCTTACTTTCCGGAGCATTCTTTCCACCCTTCTGGCCATGATGCCTCTGGCAGTGGGGACACTGTGGACCTTTGGGGTGATGCATGGCTTCGGAGTCGATTTAAACCTGGCCAACAGCATCTTCCTACCCCTTGTGGTCGGAGCTGGGGTTGAATATGGCATCATTATTGTTCAACGTTGGCGGCAGCGAGAAGCGGGTGTCATACTTCCTTTCAGCACTGGCCAAGGGGTGATCCTTGCCGGGCTGACGACCACTGTGGGTTTTGGGAGCCTCACCTTATCCAGTCATCGAGGCCTTTACAGCCTGGGGCTACTGACCATGATCGGAAGTCTGGTGATCCTTGCCGCAGCGGTCCTTCTCTTACCGGCCCTTCTACAACTTCTAACGGAGCCGAAGGAGTTAACATGAAAAGATGGATGATTCTTTCGTTCGTAATCTTTTTTGCCGTATCCTTCATCCTCCGGGAGCCCTCCTCTGAGGCAGGAACTCCCACCGAGTGGGTTCGATCCATCTTGGAGGAAGTGATGGCGATACAGACGAACCCTCAGCTTCGCGGCGATGCATTCCGGAAGGAGAAAAGGATGGCCGTCAGAGACATTATCGCTCGAAATTTCCATTTCGATGCCATGGCAAAGCAGGCGTTAGGTCAACACTGGCAGACATTGAGCGAGGCAAAGCGCTTAGAATTCAAGGCCATCTTCCAAGATCTTTTCCAGGATTCCTACACGAAGCTCGTCCTCGACTTTCTTGGCCGAGAAAAGATCCTCTACACCCGGGAAGAATCCAATCAGAATAGGGCGAGCGTAAAAACGGTTATCGTCCGAATGAACGAAGAGATCCCGGTGGATTATTCTTTGGGAACCGTGGGACAGGGGTGGCTCGTGGAGGATGTGGCTATCGACGGCGTCAGCATTGTCCAAAACTACCAGAAATCCTTTTCAAAGGTGATCCGGCAGGAAACCTACGAAGGTCTCCTGAAGAAGATGCGCATGCAGCAGCAGGCCATTGAGAAAAACTGATAAAAAGGAAGAATGGTCGAGGTTTAACATCAAGGTTTCAGGGAAATAATCGATGCCATTTTCCAGAAGGCGATTAAAACTCTATTGGAGGCTTTGGAAGACCGTAAAAGCAAATTATGGTTACTATTTTTATGCCCTGGGACGGAGACAATCGACGCGGATCAGGAAGATCCTGAGACGAGGCGGTATGCCCTTGGAGGGCTCTTATTTCCCCACGAAACTCAACCTTCGTCTGTTGTATGAATGCAATCTCCGGTGCAGGATGTGCGGCCAGTGGGGGGCAACGGGTTCTTATTTCGCGTACGATAAGTCGAAAAAGCGAAAGCGACTCGAGGTCGAAGTGATCGATCGTATCCTGGCCGAATTGATACCCATGGGTCTGAAAATGATCGATATGGAGGGAGGAGAGACCTTATTATACCCCCAATTTGAAGAGTTGTTACATCGGATGGGCAGGCGAAATCTTTATGTTAAGTTTGTTACGAATGGGACGCTCCTCGACAAATTTGCGCGGCCGATTGTTGAGTCCTCTGTTCAATGCGTAACGGTCTCCGTCGACGGAAGCAGAGAGACTCATAACCGAATCAGAGGGGAGAGATGGGCCTATGATAGGACGATGGAAGGCCTTTATGCCCTTTCGGAGACGAAAAAGAAGTCGGGGAAAAGCATCCCTCTCGTGCAGATTGCCTTCACCATGAATCGGCACAACGGCGCGACAGCCTTAAGAAATCTCTGCCAAGATCTGGAGGGAAAGGAGTTGGCTGACATCCTGGCAATCAAGCTCACCCCGATTTTTGTCCCGGTTCAAGCAGAAAAAAAATATATTGATCTGGCCAGATATTACTTCGATGTTGAAGAAGGGATTGCTTCACCCGGAGGGTTCCGAGACGACTACTCCGACTTTGCCGAAGAAGGTTACAAAGTCGTAAGCATCCTTTCTGACCTTAAGAAAAAACCTTTCGACTTCTTAATAGAACCCCTGCCTCACATCCCCTTTAATCAAATTCCTCGCCTTTATTCGGATTACTCCTGGGACCTTGGCCGGGGCCCTTGCCCGGTGCCATTTGATGAGCCCACCGTCGACGCAGACGGCAATGTCTACCCCTGTAATCTCTTTACAGACGCGGCTCTCTCCATGGGCAATATCTATCAGACTCCTTTTCTGGAGATCTGGCAAGGTTCCAATTTTACCAAATTTCGCAAAATGCTCATGGATCAAGGCGGACTTCTCCCCATCTGCAACCGCTGTTGTCAATTGACCGAGTACTGACCCCCCCTCCCTCCCCCTTCCCCTCAAAGGGGGGAGGGTTAGCCTGCCGCCGGTAGGCAGGGGAGGGGGTAACGTAACTTTATTTGTGTCTTTTGTATCAGTAAGCATCAAAATCTTCAGTGGCTACGCCTGCACGAGAGACTTTTCTTTCCGATAGATTGATAAGCCAGGAGGCGATGTTTGCTTTCGTGATAGGCCAAGGGAGACGGGAAAAGATCGAGGAATAGCTGTAAAACTCGGAGTAGATTTTTTTGACACGCCCTTCCAGCCATTCAGCCGAGCAATAAGCGGGCCGGATGTTGCAGTGAATGCCCGGCCACCGGCCGATATGATCAATGTCGATGATTCTATTCTCCGCCTTCATACGCTCATAAAGAGGTGTTCCCTTGTGGGGAGCCAGAATGTTGAAATAGGCAACGGGTACCTTCTCCTCCTTCAGGAAGGCCAGCGTAGAAGCAAACACATCCTCCCTTTCCGTATCCCAGCCGAAAATGAAATTAAGAGAATAACTGATTCCTCTCTTCCGCAGGTTGTGCAAAATATTCTTATATTCTTTGACCTGATTGATCTTCTTATTTAATCCCAAAAGTGTACCCTGTTCGATGCTCTCTAATCCGATATTCAGATGCAAGAGGCCGCTTCTCTTGGCAAGATCCATAAACGTTTCATTGTTGCAGAGATAGGCTGACCAGAGGGCAGACCAACGCACCTTTAAGGGGAGGAGTGCCTCCATCAATTCCACCGTATGAGAGATGTGGCCTGCAAAATTACTGTCTGCAAAAAGAATGTTCTTGGCCTTGCTTCGTTTGATTTCATCGATCACCTCTTCAACGGGGCGATAACGATAACTGGGACCGAGATAGAAACGTTCCGAGCAAAACTCACATCTAAAGGGACACCCCCGGGAGGATTGGACTGAAAATGTCCTGAACAGACCGTAGCCCCGGAGGTTGAGAAGATCGTAGCGAGGCAAAGGAAGGTTCTTCAGGTCTTGAAGGTGATCCGCTCGGTAGACCTTCTTGAGTCGCTCCCGGGCAGCATTTTCAAGCATCAACGGCCAGATCTTTTCACCCTCCCCGACACCCACCGCATCGCAATGTTTGGCGGCCTCATCCGTATAAAAATAGGTATGGGGACCCCCCATGATCACAGGAACGCCCCGCTTCCTGTACCGGTCCGCAATCTCATAAGCCCGAAAAGAATTAATCGTCCAAACAGTGATTGCCACGAGATCCACGGGAGCTGTGAAATCCACATCCGTGGATTGCTCGTCGATCAATGTCACTTCCCATTCTCTAGGGGTAAGGGCAGCAAGGTAAGGCAAGGTCAGGCTAACCAGGGTTCTCCTTTTGACCTTATGCAGGGTCAGATTTGATCTGGATCGATAATGGGAGGGCTGGATAATAAAGAGTTTTGGAGCCATGGACTGATAAGATCGCCTTGAGTTTGCAAAAGTCTAATGATCAAGGTCCTTTTTAATATTTTATCGAACCCTTTTTCCTATTTCAACTTCTTACTACCCAGGATTTCTCTTCCTTGAAACATTGTGTCACAATTACAAAGGCCGATTCAAGACAGGACGGAAGAGACGGCTGCCGATTGGAAGGGCAGCCACCTGTCCGCTCAAGGCGACGCTAAGATTCTCTCCGTCAACTGCCATGACGAATTGACATTAACGCCGCTTCTCCGTATGATGTTTATTATGTTATGGAACAGGTGAGCCAATTCGAAGTAAGAACCGCAATCATTATTGCTCCCGACGAAAACGGACGGCTGCCTGTATTTGGCATCCCGTCCGTTCGCAGGCTTGTCGTTCTTGTCCTCCAACTTGGGGTTCAGACCATACATGTCATCGGCCGTGTCGATTCTCTTCGGCCAATCCTCTTTGACCTCCTCTCTCCGGAATCATTCCACCCCGTCGAAGATCTGGACCGTTTCGACGAGGTCGTGAACGGCTTAGACCTCCCCGCGGCGGGCGGTGTCCTCGTTTTGAAAGCCAATCATGTCGTGGATAAGTACTCGCTCAGGCGTTTAATCGAAACGGCAGCGACGGAGAATCTTTATTCTTTGGCAGCAAAAGAAAAGGGGGAACTTGATGGAATCTATGTCCTCCCTCCCGCCGACCTTGTCCCACTCCTTAAAGTCCTTTGGTCGCGCTCCTCATGCAGCCCAAACATTCTCGACAAAGCGCGCCATGTACAAGGAGTTTCAGGGTTACCGTATGCGATCAACGATGGAGCGGACCAGACAGAAATTTCAGAAGCAAACCTGGTGGCCGCTCTTCCCTATCAAACCGAGGAAAAAGACGGGTTCTTAGCCCGTCACCTGGACCGGCGGGTCTCCCGTTTCATCAGCAAGAGGCTCGCTCACACTCGGGTGGCTCCCAATCAAATCACCCTTGCCGGTGTGGCAATCGGCCTGACGGGAGCTTTCCTGCTATCACGGCCAGGCTACTGGCCACCGCTCATAGGTTCCCTCCTGTTTCTCTCCTTCGCCGTGATGGACGGTGTGGACGGTGAGGTGTCCCGTTTGAGGCTACTGGACAGTCGGTTCGGCTACTATCTGGATATGATCACGGATAACGTTGTCAATGTGGCGATTTTTTTAGGGATCGCCTTCGGTCTTTACCATGATACAAGGGATGGAATATACTTAAAGATTTTGTGGGTTCTCATGGGAGGGTTTGGGCTTTGTGCCATTTCCGTCTACTACAATATTTTAAGACGAACCCGGGATGAGTTGAAACAATCATCTAAAATTACCAGGTTTATGGTCTTCTTAACCAACAGTGATTTCGCCTACGTTGTCGTCGCCTCCGCTTTGATCCATCGCTTGAATTGGTTCCTCATAGGAACGGCGGTCGGGAGTTATCTCTTTGCAGCAGTTTTATGGACGATAGGCCTTCAAGAAAGGCGAAGGGGATCTGATCGAAATCCGAACCCGGGCATCCGATAGAATGAAGCTCCCTGGCCACAGACCGGAGCGCTCCGATCAAAGTATGTAACCAGATAACAATCTGTCATCGAGCTTAAGGCAAGGAGGTCAAAGTAACTCCCAGGCAGACGAGGACGATTCCCGTCCAGCGCTGGATCGTCACGGTTTCCTCCAGGAAAAATTTCGCTCCAAGGGTACTGAGGACATAAACCAACGATTTGGCGGGAAACACAAGACTTAAATCGGCCCAGGAGATAACGATCAAAAATGAGACGAAGGTAACGATCATGAAAAAAATACCGGAGAGAAAGCTCTTATTGCTGATCACCCTTGCTCCAACGGTCAGAAGGGCTTTCGGATGAAGGATGGAGATCTCACCCACCTGCTTCATTCCTCTGGTCAGGAAGACGTCCCCTGTTGAATCGGCTAACACCATCATGGCAATCAGAATCGCGGTTTTCATCGTTCCTCACTTGTCGGAATCTCTCTGCTTTCCCGGTAGGTCTTCTGCCTCTCGGATCGCAAAACCAGGATGACGCCGACGGAAATGAATAGAACCCCTGTCCATCTCGTCAGGGAAACGACTTCGTCGAGGAAGTAGTTGGCGAACACCACATTCACTACGACTTCTGCGGAGACAGCGGGCACAACGAAGCTCAAGTCCGCCCAAGAAAGAGCCGTGGCAAAAAAAATAAAAGAAACGATTAGGAGGGCTGTGCCAAACCAGAATGCGGGACTTTCAACCGCTCGAGCAAGAAAAATCAACCAACCGTTGCTCCCGATCTCCTTCATCTTCATGCTCAGGAACACATTTCCTGTCGCCTGAGCGAATATGGTCACAACCAATACCGCAATGGTTTTCTTCAAGGAAGCTCTCCGGGGGCGGACGGCATGGGTCGTCGCTATCACAGCGCTCGGACCTTTGGTTTCTGCCGATTTTTCACAGCTTCGAATGGGTCGTAGTGCAGATCTCTCCAGCGATCCGTCGAGTTATGCCACTGGCTTCGTGGAATAGATAAAACCTTTTCTCTTAGAACGAAGCCTTAAGAATTCTTTTGCCTCTTGCCGCAATCGCCTCCGTTCGTTCCCATCAAACAAGGCCCCGCGAACGATCCGAAGGATAATCCTGGGACGGAAGTAGTATCTCGCATAAAGGTCTTCGACCGCTTTTAGAATCTCCTCTTCGCTCAATCCTGGATAATGGAAATTGGGTAGCTGATGCCCTTGCTCATCCGTCATCTTCCTCGAAATGAAATAGCCGCGATCTTGCAGGTATTGATAGAACTCCGTTCCCGGATAGGGGTGAGACATAGAGACCTGAATCGTCTCCGGGTCGAGCTTCATGGCAAACTGTATGGTTTTCTCGATGGTCTCAGGGGTTTCGCCGGGAAGGCCCATCTGGAAATCTCCATGAACCTTGAGTCCGAAGCGTCTGCAATGTCTCATGAAGGCAAGGGCCTGCTCGACCGTTGCCCCTTTCTTGATCTTTCTTAGAATAGCCGGGTCGCCGGACTCAAAGCCGACAACCAGAAGGCGGCAGCCCGCCTCTTTCATCGCCCTGAGGGCCCGAACGTCAGTCGTCACTCGGGCATTGCAGGACCAGGTGAGGTGGAGAGGTTTCAGCTTGTGGCAAAGCTCAAGAACCCGGGATTTGTCGATGGTAAAGGTGTCATCGTCGAAAAATATCTCCTTGGCCTCGGGAAACAACTCCTGGGATCGTCTCGCCTCCGCCACCACGTTGTCGCTGCTGCGGATGCGCCATCGATGGCCACACATGGTTTGCGGCCAAAGGCAGAAGGTACAGTGCGCCGGGCATCCCCGAGAGGTGTAAAACGAGACATAAGGATGATGCAAAAAAGGGATATTGTACTTGGTGATATCGAGATCCCGTTTATAAATTTCCACTACGAAGGGCAACCCGTCGAGATCCTCAATCAAGGGACGATCCGGGTTATGAAAAATGGTACCGTTCTTCCGGAAACTGGCGCCGTCGATCTCTTCGAGTTTTTTGCCCCCGGCAAACTCGGCCACGGCATAGTCAAACTCTTTTCTTATGACAAAGTCGATCGCTGATGAGGCATTCAGACTCTCTTCCGGCAGGACCGTCACATGGGGGCCAACAAAAGCAATTTGCTTACCGGCTTTGGCTTCTTTTATCCTTTCCGCCAGACGCACGTCGCTTTGAAACCCGGCGGTGGAGGTAAACAGGACCACGAAATCGTAATCCTTAGCGATGCCAACGGTCTCTTCCGGATTGAACCCGTGGGAAGGGGCGTCGAGAAGACGACTGTCTCGAATCAGGCCGGCAGGATAGGCAAGCCACGTCGGATACCAGAAGGAGTGGATTTCACGCCTCGCCGGGTAACGGGAACCTGCGCCTCCATCGAAATTCTCGAAAGACGGAGGATTCAAAAGTAGTGTCTTCACTCTTTAATCCCTCTTGCTGAGATTTTCCTAAAGTAATTTAATATCAAATTTCCATACCGGTTTGTCAATATTTTTTAATTCATCCATTACAAAAAATATATTGGATTGTACTTGACAACTATTTTGGTAGAGGATTATCATTTTTTTAGATTCAAATTTGGATCAACCCATGCAAGTGACACTCGCTCAACCACGTGGATTCTGTGCCGGAGTGGTTCGCGCCATCAAGATCGTGGAGCGGGCTCTCGATATTTACGGCACCTCGGTTTACGTGTTGCACGAAATCGTCCATAATCACCATGTCGTCGAGGGTTTGAAGAACCAGGGTGCCTCCTTTATTGAAATGCTCGACGACGTCCCTGCGGGCGCTGTGACCATCTTTAGTGCACACGGTGTATCCACCGCTGTCGTCAAAGAGGCGGAAAAAAGAGCGTTGAAGATCATCGATGCCACCTGCCCGTTGGTGACCAAAGTTCATCTCCAAGCCCAGCGGTATAGCCGCGCAGGCTTCGAGGTGATCATCATCGGGCATCCCGGCCATCCGGAGGTGGAGGCCACCCGAGGCTGGGTCGAAGGCCCGGTTTATGTCCTTTCGAGGAAGGAGGAAGTGGAAGGCTTAAAAGTCAAAAACCCGGATCGCCTCGCCTATGTCACCCAGACGACGCTCAGTCTTGACGATACGCGCCAAGTGATTGATGCGCTAAAAAGGCACTGGTACAACATCCGAGGTCCTGAGTTAAGCGATATTTGCTACGCCACACAAAGCCGGCAGAATGCCGTCCGCCAACTGGCAAAGAACGTAGACTTACTATTAGTGGTGGGGGCCCGTAACAGCTCTAACTCAAATCGCCTGCGGGAAGTGGGCGAACAGAGCGGCTTGCCCGCTTATTTGATCGAGGATATCAAGGACCTGAATCCTGTTTGGTTTTCGGACAACGCCAGGGTAGGCATTACCGCCGGGACCTCTGCACCCGAGGCCATGGTGCAAAAGGTCTTAAGAAGGCTGCGTGCTTACGGCGTAAGCATGGTTAACGAGATGGAGGGTGAGCCTGAGAAAATGATTTTTCGCCTGCCGGACTCCCTCTTTCCTCAAAGTCAACCCCCTTAGAAGATCTAACGGGGTTAACAGTAGGAAACTACCGTGAGTGTACCTTTCGTTCAACAATATCGCATCTCGAGCTATTTGATCGGTCAAAAGCTCCGCCGAAGGCTGCGCTATCCTCTGGTGCTGATGTTGGAGCCCTTGTTCCGCTGCAACCTGAAGTGTGCTGGCTGTGGCAGGATCGATTATCCCGAAGAGATTCTAAACCGCCGTCTCAGTATGGAGGAATGTCTATCAGCGTCCGATGAATGCGGTGCGCCCATCGTGGCCATTTCTGGCGGAGAACCTCTGATCCACGAAGAGATGCCTCAGATTGTCTCGGGCCTGATTAAAAAAAGGAGATTTGTCTACCTTTGCACCAACGGACTGCTGCTGAGAAACGGCATCAAAGACTATACTCCGTCGACTTATCTCACCCTCTCCGTCCATCTCGACGGTAATCGGGAGAGGCATGACGCGTTGGCTGGCCGCGGGGGGGTATACGATTCAGCGGTGGAGGCCATCAAGCTGGCTTGTGGGGAAGGGTTTCGAGTCACGATTAACTGTACTCTTTATGAGGGCATCGCAGCGGAAGAGGTTTCGGGTTTCTTCGATTTCGTCATGAGTTTGGGGGTTGAAGGCATGATGGTGTCACCCGCTTACCGATATTCCCAGGCGCCGCAAAAGGACATCTTCCTGATGAGGACCCGAAGCATAAACCTTTTCCGCAACATCCTCAAGCTCGGCAAAGGTCGAAAATGGAAATTCAATCAGTCGATTCTATTTCTCGACTTTCTGGCGGGCAATCAAGCTTACGAATGCACCCCCTGGGGTAACCCGACGCGGAATATTTTTGGCTGGCAGAGACCCTGCTACTTGCTGACGAGGGAAGGCTACGCCCCGAGTTTCAAGGCACTGATGGAAGAGACCAATTGGGGTCACTACGGCAACGGTCGCAACCCTAAATGCGCCAATTGCATGCTCCACAGCGGTTTCGAGCCGACAGCGGTCAACGACGCTTTCGTACGTCCCTTCAAGGCACTTTGGATCTATGTGCGAGGTCCCCGGACCGATGGCCCAATAGCTCAAGAGTTGCCCGGAAAGGACGAAAGGTAAGAAGGAGAAATCGAAGACACAAGCATCATTACCCCCTTCTCCTACCCCTCTCTGCCAATTCTGAAACATTCCAGAAGGAAGACGTTCCGAAGAATTTAGTGGTGGCAGGGCCTAAAATTTGTTAGAATGATTCCGGTGGATCTAAGTCGGCTCATTCGAACTTTAACCTCAAATCCGGGTTCTTAGAGGATAACATTGGAGAGTAGGCCGAAAAAGAGGATTTTCATTGGGCTCTTAGTCTTTACATGTATCATTCTGTTCTGTTTCATCTTCCTCCTCTGGTATGTGCCCATCGTTGGTTTGAAGAACATTCATCCCTCCCTCCCGCCCATCTTCAGTTTGGCCCTTGCCCTTTTGGTCTTCCTGATGCTCTTCGGCGGTCTGCTTCTTGTCTTCACTATACTCCGGGGGAAGGACATCTTCCTCTCCCATAAGCTGAGAGGTTTTGTTGCGAAAGTCCTTTTCCCCTTGATGATCCTGATGGGAAAGGTCGTCGGGATTCGGAAAGACAAAGTCCAGCAGTCTTTCATCGAGTTGAATAACCATCTCATCCGATCCAACAGGCACAGGGTCCGTCCCGACAGGCTCTTGCTCCTCCTCCCCCACTGCGTTCAGAATTTTGACTGCCAGATCAAGATCACGGGGAATATCAGAAACTGTAAGGGCTGCGGAAAATGTGAGATCAAAGATCTGATTGAACTCTCCGATCAATACCATTTAAAGATCGCGGTGGCCACGGGAGGGACATTGGCCAGGAGAATTGTTCTGGAGAACAGGCCTGAAGCCATCGTGGCGGTTGCCTGCGAGCTGGATCTGACCGCCGGCATTCAAGATACCTATCCGATTCCAGTGATCGGAATTTTGAACGAACGTCCCAACGGGCCTTGCATCAACACCAAAGCCGACCTTGAGAAGGTGAGGCGTGCCATTTTGGACTTTGTCGAAGGTCCTGAAGTTTCGGGCCCCTCGGAAAAGGAGAAAATTAACCCACCCAGCAGTTCGACAGGCCCGTTGTAAATGGTCCGGGGTTCATTCCTGATGGATATTCATCGATATTTAAAGGAGAAGAAAGAGATCGTGGATTCCGCCCTGGAAGTATATCTCCCGAAGAAAGAGGAATTCACGTCGAACCTTCACAGGGCGATACAGCACAGTCTTTTCGCCGGGGGGAAACGGATTCGTCCCATCTTATCCATCGCTTCCTACGAGGCCGTGGGAGGAAAAGGAAAGAGAATCCTTCCGTTTGCCTGCGCCCTGGAGATGATTCACACCTACTCTCTCATCCACGATGATCTCCCGGCTATCGACAACGATGACTACCGCCGCGGAAGGCCTACTTGCCACAAGGTATTTGGAGAGGCCATCGCCGTTCTGGCAGGAGACGGCCTCCTTACAGAGGCCTTCAGATTGATGACAGACCGGGTTACAAAAGATCGTCGGTCAAGGGACGGCCGGGTTATCCTCGAGCTGGTTAACGAGGTCGCCCGCGCAGCAGGGGTTTTAGGGATGGTGGGCGGGCAGGTGGCGGACGTCGAGTCGGAGGGAAAGGCGGTGGATCTTCCTACGGTCCAATATATCCATGCCCATAAAACAGGGGCGATGATCGCGGCTTCGGTTCGGGTGGGGGCAAAATTGGGGGGCGCAAAGGGGAAAATCCTCAATGCCCTGACCCGCTACGGGCAGAGCCTGGGGCTGGCGTTTCAGATCGTCGACGATATTTTGAATGTCGAAGGACAGGCGGCCTTGTTGGGTAAAAAGACGGGAAGCGACCTCTCCAGGGGGAAGGCGACTTACCCTTCTGTGTTGGGGGTGGAGGAGTCGAAGAAAAAGGGGAAAGAACTGGTTGAAATATCGGTCGATGCCTTGAAGCAATTTGGCCCAGAAGCCGACCCGCTCAGAGAGGTCGCTCGCTTCGTTGCTGCAAGAGAGTATTGACAGACGAGTATGGATGAGATGTATTTCCTATCCGCAAGGAGAGGAGTGGTTTCCCCGGAGAAAACTTGAGGCGGCACATTTCAGCGACGAACTAAGGCGTACAGATTCTTAAGACCGCCCCTTCAGCACCACATGATGATTCCGTTCTCTCTAATAATCCGCAATTTCAGGGTTTCGGAGGGGAGACCATTCCGACCCGATTGCGTCTAATACCCAGCGTTACAATTAAACTCTTTTATTTCCGCAGTAGAACCTTCCTTTCCAGGACAATCCGGATCCAACCCAGTACCGAACGGCTGACGACCAGGTCATGGCAAGATAGAGCGTGGCGATGAATGACAGAGTTAGGGCCCATCCTCTGGAACGTCCGTAGAATTTAAGGGTTGGCAGATAGGTGAGGAACAAGGCCAACAGCACACATGCGGAAAGGATCTTGGCGCCGGAAGCCGGAAAGAATAATCCTCCTATTGGCAGCCAGAATGCCAGCAGCATGATTATTGTAGTCCCTACCAGTGACATCGCCGAGTAACGAAGCTGGCAAAAAGCCGTTCTGGCCACCATGTTCCAAATATCCGCTAAATTCTCATAAGATCGCATACTACAAACCGAATGAGTCAGACCAATCCAGGTGCTGTAGCCAAGCGACTTGACCCGCCTTGCCAGGGCACAGTCATCGATCAATTCGTTGCGGATAGCCCTGAACCCGCCGATTTCCGCGATCAGCCGAGTTTCCAACAAAATACATCCGCCGGCCGCTGCGGCGACACGAGTGAACCTGGAATTGGATAGACGAAAGGGATACAGCATTTTGAAAAAGTAGACAAAAGCGGGCATAAGCAACCGCTCCCAGAAGTTGACCATTCGCATATGGGCCATTACGGAAACAAGTTGAAGATGGTTTTCTTCCAATTTCTGGCGCATCCCCTGGATGATGCCCGGTCGTAGCTCAATATCCGCGTCGAGCAAAAGGGTCAACGGGGTGGTAACATGATGAAATCCCTGCTCCAGTGCCCAGAGCTTTCCAGTCCAATCTGCCGGTATGGGTTCGCCGGATATGACCCGTAGGTTCTTTATGCCCGAAGTCTTTGCTGCGGAGACAGTTCCATCTGTGGACCGATCATCTACCACGATAATCGAAAGGCCATGTCCCTGGTCCTTCAAACTCGACAGGGTCGTTCCGATGACTTCGCCCTCATTTCGTGCCGGGATGAGCACGGTGAGGTTCCTCAAATCAGCCTCAGGGCAAGCCGAAGTGGCATCCACGACCTCGCGGGAATCCCACGGCCGCCATGGAAGAAGCAAGATCGTTAACCAGATAAAAGCCCCAATCGCTGCAAGATAATCCCAGTACATAGGCCAAGGGCAGCAAAAAAGAAGCCCCTTTACTGACTGACGTAAAGCTCCCCGCCCTGAAGGGCGGGGCTTGCCGGGCACGGACCGGCCAAATTCAAAAATGCTTGATTTTACAGTTCGCAAAGGCCTTGTGATGAACATACCCTACCAAATAAAATGTGCTATAGCAAGGCCTAACCTCAATCGCCTGACGGCACAACGCGCATATTCTTCCTATCCTCCTTGGTTCCAGATTTCTCTGCGCAATTCAACGTTTCAAGCAAAAAGTTGATTCATTTTTTGATGGCTGAGTCGGCAGAAATTCTTTGACTTCGTCATCTCCGGGATATAGTATATAAAAAAATGTTTTTCTTCATAAGATAGGACACTCACTTGATCTCGTTCCCCTACAACGAGCGAGGGCAATTGCACCATTTCTTACGGTTCTTCCATGTACGCGGATCGGGATAGCGAATAAAGATGGCGCCTCATTTTCTTGACTCCTAACGGCCCATGGGAGAATGAACCTATCGTATTATTCATCTTTATCGGAGGATTACTAAATGGCCTTTTTGGAAAAGATCTTAAATCTAAGGACGTTAATCGTCGAGGATAATGCTTCTTTTAGAGAAATCCTCAAGGAAAAGCTTCGAACCCCTTTCCCCTCAATGGTCATCGATGAGGCGGCAGATGGGAATGAAGCACTTCAAAAGGTCGATATCCTAAAACCAGAACTTGTCTTTATGGATATTCGGCTGCCCGGAGAGAACGGTATTCAGCTTACCCAAAAAATAAAGACAAGGTATCCCAATACGAAAGTTATCATTCTAACGAGTTATGATTCTTTGGAATACCGAGGGGCTGCAATTCAAGCTGGGGGCAATTGTTATATTCCCAAGGACTCTTTGGGCTGTGTAGAGATTGAAAAGTTGGTCAAAGCCCTTATTGAATAATATCTTTAGCAAACCTATTGACAACCAGCAAGTGTTACACCTTCCAATTGTAAATCAATAATCCGTAATCCAGCTTGTGATCTCTTTTGTTTTATCCCTAATTCAAATCTGGGGAAATATTTCGGGACTCTTGTGAAAAACATTTCCACTTTGTTCCCTTACGATGATCGGTGAAATTCGAGCATGGTTTATTTGAATTGCCATAAATTATCCTCTACTTATGGCAATTGATAACAACGCATGGATCAATGCGCTTGGTATGAGTCTTGCCTTCCTAACAGCAAGCCGGCAGCGGGCATTCAAGAAAACTGCCCATTTAGTATCTCTTTTTGGAAAAAGGACGACGAGAGAGCAGGCAGGAAAATGAGGAATATAATGAGGTCTTTTGTCGTTGCTATGACGGTGTTTTTTCTGTTTATTGGATGTCGGGAAGAGAGAGATAGGAATATGGGTACAGGAGCCTCTAATCCCGACCCACCGGCAACAACTTCCTCGTCAGTCCCCGAACCTGCCACCATGCTTCTTTTTGGGTCTGGTTTACTTGGGTTGGCAGCTTATGGGAGAAAGAGATTCTTTAAGAGATAGGCCTGGCGGAGGGATAAGGACAGAGACGCAAAGTGAAGGCAAAGACAAGGGAAAGTACTAAAAGGAGCAGGGAGAATCTATGGAAAGTGAATCTATTTCTGGAGTCGTGCTGAAAGAGACTTTCCTAAGAGCTCGAAGGAGGGGGATTTTCTTATTTATCCTAACAAACTTGGTGTATATCATCGCCATCGCCAGTTTAACGACAGGGATCACCCAGGAAAAAAGAAGAGTTTCTTCTTTTTCTCATAGGGAACTACTCCTGGATGAGTATCGCACCAAAGATAAACTTTACGGAATCCTGAGGAACAAAGGCTACAGTCTTGGTCAAGGGCTTGATATTGTCGAGGCGATTGCCAAAAGATCGAGGGAGCTCGGCCTACCGTCGGCACTTATCATGGCTGTCATCGATCAAGAATCCGAGTTCTATCCGAATGCCAGATCTGACAAGGGCGCCCAAGGGCTGATGCAAATAATGCCTTTAAAGTGGGATGAGTATGTGGTTAAGCTGAATCTGAAAGTTGACCGAAGGGCGATGACCGATCCTTTCATGAATATAACAATAGGATGTCAGATTCTTAAAGATTTGTACGATACATATAAGGAGATAAGGGATGACAAGGTGAGAATAGCCAAGGCCCTTACGGATTACAATAACGGCGAGGGATCTACGGACCCAAATCTAAAGTATGCAATTGAGGTAAGCCAGAAGCAATACGATTACCAAAAGAAACTGCAAGGATACGGAAAGGATTAGAGATTACAAATAGCTCCTTACTCATCCACAAACATTTTAGAACCTGAAATTGAGGCCGACTCCAAGCCTGCTGTAGCGTAAATCAGACCCGGGTGCCTTGGGGATTGGTATGGGTGGAGTACTAGACTGATTTGCTGCGGCTGGAGTCTGACCCGTGCCAACGGTGCTTAATCTTAGATCGAGAGAGACTAATCGACTGAGGGAAATCATTAATCCCATGTCAGAAGAAGTATTCCCCGAATAATTATCCCTCAAATGACTGGGACCGTAGACACCACTCCCGAGAGCAAAAGCTGTTCCGTCGTCACCGGCATCCACAGGTGTGCACGCCAGGGCAGCTACATATATTATTGCCCCAACTAAGAACACTCTCTTCAGGGTGGTTGATAAATTCTTCATCGCGGCAAATTATATAACCAATATAATATATCAAGAGACCGTTGTCAAAAAAGCTTGCTCAATGGCTTCAACGAAAAGTCGACAAATAGGGTTTTGACCCCTTCCTCCCCAGAATAGGGAAAAACTCTGCCGAAAAATGATTTGACTTTCTATCCATTTGTGCCTAATATATAGTTTGTCCTCATACATGCTTGACCTTTTTGATTCAAATTCAATGCAAGGGGTCTCCCCATTTTATCGCAATCGTAAACTAAAACCTGCTGCGATTAATGACCTTGTCAAGCTGTGGCCTAAAAAAACCAATCCTGTGGCGAACTCCGTTCCCCCGAGCGGTCGATATTGCGATCTCCTGTGGGAGACCCACAGAGGCCACCGGAAAAAGTAAAAATTGAAAAGACCTTCTGTTTTGAGAATTTGACAGAGGAGGATTATTCATGCTGCGAAAGATCATTTTTTTATGGGCTATTCTTTTGACCATTCCAACCTCACTGTGGAGTGGAGATCTCACGCCGGGAGAAAGGCGCCAGATCGCATCCAGCGCTGAAGAAGCCCTAAAAGGGGTAATTTCCCTTTGGAAAAATGGCAAGTATGAGGAACTGTATGAATACGGGTACCGAACCAATCAGGTCTCTCTGTCCAGGGAGAATTTCATCAGACGGATGAAAAACAAATCCTGGGAATTATCTACAGCCTGGGAAGCGATTCGGGATGTAGAGGCCGATGTCGTTTCACAGAGATCGGTCTATATAAGAGTCAAGCTTGAGTTCAGGAAAAAAACGGGGAGCGAGACAAGGGTTGTTACTGAAACATTCCAAATGACGATGGAAGGCGATCGATGGCGAACCGGTTTGTATAAGATTATATCCTGTCCAAAGTAAGATCCGCGGCAGGGGTTTCCGGCCCGGCCGTGAGCTCAATCCGAGGGATTGGGCATTGCGGGCACAAATGTTTAGTGGCTAGAAGAGAAAGAAAGGAGATGTGGTAAAATGGAAAAAAAAGGGATCCTCTGTCTATTTCTTTTTGCTGTTCTCATTCTTGGTTCTTCTTCATGCCACCCCCGTCATGTTTCAGATATTAAACCGAACATGGCGAAGGAAGAGGTGACCTCCTTCTGGGGGAAAACAGACCTCATCACTCATAGGACTGTTAACGGGAAGCCCGTTGAAATCTGGGAATATCATTTTTCAAACTCCGGTTCCGTTTGTTGGGTCACTTTTTCTCAAGACAGAGTAGCGGCAACCCAATGTCGTCCTGTGCACAGGGGAGGATACGGGTATTATTATCAGTCGGGGCGGAAACCTGGATCCCCTTCAACTGAACAGAGCTTGGTCCGTGAAGGTGCTTTGGCCATAAAGCTGGCTGAGGCGCTGAAGATGGGCGAGGTAAAAAACGAGGCGGAAGCAGAGAGCAGACTGGCCCAGATAGCGATCATTCCCCGTAACGGATGGATTGCCGACTATCCCGTGACACCCGATGTCATAGCTGATTTGGAAAAGGCTATCGGGGCGGCAGCCGATTCCGGTAAATTAGCGATCAAAAAGGATGAGGCAATCAAAGCCTTTCAGAGTCTCATTTCGGATATCCAAAGTCAATCTACCGGTGCGGAGCCTCCCTCCGTGGAGCAGCCTCCTCCTGAACCCTATTACTATTCGTACCCTTATTATCCGTACTATTATCCGTACTACTACCCCTACTACTATCCCTATTACTACCCGTACCCATACTCCTACTTCTACTTTCGCTCTCATCCCTTTCGCCATCATTGGAGATAACCACGAGGGTGAAGGGGTACGTTAAGACACTTGAGGGAGCGGCGAAACGAAAATGTTCATACCAAAAGCAGTAGCAACGAAGAACGTCAAGGTCTTAGCTATTGCATCCAGCATCATTCTGATAGGTTGTGCCGGCTTCACCCGGCACGCGAAACCCCGCTTAGAGCCGGAGGGCTTTAGAAATATCAAATGGGGAACCGAGATATCGTCGTTAGGAGACATGGAGAAAGTTGAACAAGACAAACCCTCCAACAGTGATTTAGCCTGGTACGTGCGAAAAGGCGATACCTTATCCATAGGCAAGGCAAGACTTGAGAACATATTCTACTCGTTCTGGATGGGAAACTTTGAGGGTGTGTGGATTGATTTTAAAGGCGACGAAAACTTCGAGACCCTCAGGAAAGAGTTATTTGAACGCTTCGGGAAGGCCCTTGAGTCTGAGGAACTCATGAACAAGCTGAATAGAGGAGCATCGAGGGAACAGGCTTCGGTTAGCCACGGGGAAGAATTTTACGCCTGGTGGGGCAAAAATACGGAGATGCTGTTGTCGTATTCCAGGGATCGACATAAGGGAACCCTCTCCATGAACTCCAAGGCGATACGCGAAGAAAGAAGAGCTTACGAAAAACAAAGGGAAAAAGAAAAGAGGTTAAAGGAAAGGGGATTCTAAGGCGTGTCCATCATGACGAAGTCCATCTCATCGCCCGATCTGCATAAAAAATAATGCTGGGCCCCGATGAGAACAGTAAAGCAGGTGCGTGGCAATTTCGAGAAAATCACTTAATGGTTTCCAGCTTCTTTTTCGCCATTTCCGCTTGCTTCGAACGGGGATATCGTTCGATGACCCGTTTGAGAAGATTCCTGGCGTTCTTCTTATCACCCAGTTCCAGGAAGGCCTGGGCCTGTTTGAACAAGGCCGCCGGGACTTTATCCGTTTCCGGATACTTGGTGATCGCTTTCTCATATTCCAAAATGGCCTTCTCAAAATCCTTTTTTTGATAATAGATCTCCCCGATCCAAAACTGGGCGTTTCCGGAGAGCTCGGTGTTAGGGTATTGTTTGAGGAAGGCCTCAAATTTCTTCCGGGCTCCCTCTAAGTCTTTCTTCTGATAGGTCTCGTAGGCGTCTTTGTACTGGCTCTTCATCCCTGAGGAGCTTCCTTTTGCCTTGGAAGGGACCTCTTTCGTTGGACTCGGTTTTTCCGCCCCCTCTTTTACTTTCTCGTCCATGGCCTTGAGATGGGCCTCCATCTCTCTAATCTTTTCTTCCTGGGCTTTATTTTTCTCTTCCAGGTTTCTCCTACCCTCTTCCAGGCCCTTTAATCGAGCCTCGACATCAGCCTTGACTTGGCCAATCTCTCTCGAGGGTCTTTTAAGGTAATCCTTATATTCCTCGACACCCGTGGAAAGGGTTCGAACTTCAGACTGAAGGTTATCGAACCGGACCAAAAGGTCCGTCTTAAGCCTTTGGTTTTCCGCGGACAGAGTGGATACCTTATCCTTCAAAAGGTTATTCTCTCTCCGGAGCGCATTGAGCTCCGAATAAACTTTATCAATCTCCGTGTCGAGGGTTCGTACATCTCTGACGCTTGCGCATCCGAAAAGAAAGATCCCGATGGAAAGAAGGACCCCTGTTCTAACCCCGCATAGCTTTTTCAATGTTCCCTCCTTGCAAGCTGGTCCCTGGGGGAAGATCCATGCTCCCAACGGATCGCCTGGCTTGAACTACTTGGATAACACGACAATGTGAGCTCTTCGATTATTAGCCCACGCCTCTTCATTGTGGCCTTTGTCCAAAGGCCTCTCCTTTCCGTAGCTGATGGTTGACACACGATTTGAAGCGATGCCGAGGGAGATGAGATATTTTTTGGTATGGTTAGCTCTTCTTTCTCCGAGAGCAAGGTTGTACTCCACCGTTCCTCTCTCATCACAATGGCCTTCAACCTGAATCTTCACCCTGGGATATTTTTTCAAAAGGGCTGCATTTTCTCTTAAGATCTCCTCATCTCCTCGACGAATGTCATATTTGTCAAAGTCGAAGTGGATGTCCTTGAGCATTTTCGTTTCGAAAACCTCCCCTTCGATTCCGCTTTCTTTCTTGGCGACCAAGCTCTTTTCCAGCTCGCCTCCCGCCGGTTTCTTAGCCTCTTCTTCCCGGATCCTTGCGGATTCTCTTTCTTTGGCTTCTTTTGCTTCTCTCTCAGCCCGTTCAGCTTCGAGTCTACTCGCTTCTTCCGACCTCTGGGCCGACGGCTGTTCTCTGTGAACGACAACTGTCTTCTTGGGACATCCCGCCAAAACTAGTCCGAGACAGAGCATAAGAACGAAAATGCTCACACTTTTCTTAACCATGATTCAACCTCCTTTACCAACGGATTCCCCCTCCTGTTTCTTGACCAATAGAATAACCGAGGAATAATCGAAATGCAATGGGCAGGTTCTTGAATAGGAAGGAGCAATGAGGAAGGCAGCCCCCACTTTCGCCATTTTAGGCGTGCCCTCAGAGCCAAGATAACAGCGGAAATGTCCGGCTAACTACACAAATCACTCTGACCCTAATCTTCTGAAACCTTTAACCGAAACAGGCTGCGATTGCCTCCTGAGGATAAGATTCTATATCGTAATTTGAGTCGAGAAAGTCTTTCTTGGGTCTTTTCAGTTTGCCCAACGAGGTAAGCCGCATGCTCTTTCCTGCAAAGTCTCTGTAGGTCTGTCTCATCAAGACACATGGCTTCCAGATCTTTCTGGATGAAATGAAGTAGTGAGCCGTCGTTGTCTCTCAGCAGAAAAACCGGCCGTCCCGCATAGAAGTTTAATGTAGAAACATGTGAGAATTCCGGCCGTTCATCAGAAATAAGGATCGCATCCTGTTCTGCTACCTTATTGAAGGTATCAGCGGCAAATTTCATAGATTCGTTAGGGAAACTTGCAACAAACCCTGCTTTGGGGACTGAATAAAAAAAGATGGCCATTAAGAGAAACATACCAAGGAGGGCCAGTTTCACTTTTCCCTTCATAAAACCTAAGGCAACAACAAGCCCCAATGCAACCGCGGCTATGAAATATACTAAAGCCCCCGTGAGGGTGGGAATCCCAAGATCGTGGACCAGTTTTGGATCTTTAGCCAACAAAGCGAATAGAGTTGAAGCGAGGGCAAGAACTGAAATAATGAACCAGGGATAGGCCCAGGTTCGGGAAGAGGTGAAATTTTTTGGACCCAAGAGGTCCTTGAGGGGAAGAGAAAGCAAAATAATCAGAGGAGGATAAGTATGAAGGCCATAATAATCTCCCTTGCTTCGAGAAAGGGAAAAAATTACCAGGGGAACGAGAGCCCAAAGGAGAAGAAAGAGAATCTTCTCCCCAGGCACAATCTTACGCCAAACCATCTTGGATAGAGCAATACCCAAATGGGGGGTGTATATAATCCACGGGAAGAACTCTCCAGCCACCAGGGCCAGAAAAAGAGGCGTCGGGAGAAGGGCATTATTAGAGTCCATCGTACCTGTAAAGCGGTGGAGATGATGATTAACAAAGAGAACCTGAAAAAAGTCTGGATGATTCTTTATCATTACCGCGATCCAGGGAACAGTCAGTATGAGAAATACGGCCACCGCCTGAGGCTGAAGCAGTTTGATGAGCCTCTTAAAATCTCTGTTGAAAAAAAGAAATAAGAATATTGTTCCTCCTACGATAGCCACCCCCACGAGAGCTTTGGCCATGAAAGCCAGGCCCAAAGAGAGATAAAAAAGACATAAAGAGATCGGGGAACCTTTTTGATAAAAGTCCCAGAAAAAGATGAAAGCGAGAACGATGAAACTAATCAAACCGAATTCAATTCCTGTCTCGAGGCAATAGGCACTTACCCCTGAGGTCGAGAGGAAAAGAGCCGAGCATAAATAACCAATACCGTTACCAAAGAGCTTCTCACAGAGAACTCCCATTAAAAAGGCCACCAAGAACGCCCAGAATACATTTGCCAGCCTTGCGGCCCTTTCACTTACTCCGAAGGTTCGATAGAGTAAAGCTGTGGCCCAGAAAGTTAAGGGGGGTTTGTCAAAAAAGCGGGTATAGTTAAGATGAGGGGTCAGCCAATCCCCAAGAACCAGCATTTCTCTCGGTATTTCAGCATATTTGGCTTCCGGATCTTGGAGGGGCCGATCCGTTCCCGGGAAAAAAATGATAAGGGCTACAAAAAGAATGATCCCGACATATCCCAGGTGATATGATTTTAAGATATCCATTTTATTAGACTCGTCCCATATTCAACCTTGTGACTTGGCATGACAAGAAGCCCATGCGGTCGCTTTCTTCATGGGTTGAAGTTCGCCCATTTTCGACTATGGAAGAAATTGTCAAACGCCAAAAGGAATGTTCTATTTATCCACATGCAGGAACCTGATCCTTAGGAGGTCGAGCAACATTTTAACGGGATCTTTCAGCGGGTTGACCCTGGACCGTGGCGAGTCAACCCATCTTATAGGTACTTCCTTTGTTTTGTACCCCATCTTCCTTGCAATGAATAGGACCTCCACGTCAAAGGCAAATCCGTTTATCTTAGATAACCCGAAAATCCTTTCTGCTGCCCTGTGTCCAAAGAGCTTGAAACCGCACTGAGTATCCCTGAAATCGTTGACTATCAGCGTTCGGACAAGAAGATTGAACACCTTCCCCATCGTCTGTCGATACCATGGTTGTCTCAAGACGATCTCTGACTCTTCCAGCCCCCTTGACCCCATTACAATGTCATATCCCCTTTGGATCCAAGGAATTAGTTTTTCAAATTCCTCGATGGGGGTTGAAAGATCGGCATCGGTCAAGAGAATCAGATCATGGGCGGCATGAATCATCCCCTTCCTAACAGAAAACCCCTTCCCTTGATTGATAGAGTTGTGTAATAACGTAATGTGTCCTATCCTTTTTGCCCGATCGAGAACAATATTTGCAGTGTCGTCTCTGCTGCCATCGTCAATGATAATGATGTCGAATGATTGTTTTTTCCTGCTGAAGTAGTTGTACACTTTTTCAACGGTTGACCCGATTCTTTCGGCCTCATTGTAGGCAGGGATCACGATGCTTATGGGCTTCCCTATTTCCACAAAACCTCTGCTCTCTCACACCGATAACTCATCCGGCTTGCAGCGGGTTCCGAAGTCATTTGAAATGTACCTCCTCTCTTATCACTACGGTCATTCGCTGTCAAGCTCCGGTAGATGAAACTGGATTGGTGGACAGCACCGGGGTGGAGGGTAAAGTACAACCCGGCCATCACCCCGCCTTTCAAAGGGGAAATGCTAAAACCGTATCCTTTATCCATAGGAAGGTTTAAGAAGGCATCATGCACCGTAGCGCTGAGGAAATTTCCTAGGGCCGCACCGGCCAGAACATCCGATGGGAAATGCGCTTGAGCTTCAACTCGCGCCCACGCGACACTTGAACCCAGTAGAATGTTGACTACTTTCAATGGGACTTTCACCTCTTGAGGTAAATCAACGGAATCGAGGTTTCGATTACTAAGGGCCACCGATGAGAAAGCAGCTGAGGCTTCTCCCGAAGGAAAGCTTGCATTGCCACTCCTGTTCGGCCGAGTACGACCGGCGGCGTCCTTTAACAAGCTTGTTGCTCCAGCCGTCACCAACTCCGCAGTTCCCTCTACTGCCATCCCTTTCAGCTTCGAATATACCCAATCCTTAGAGTCATCCCCACTCGGAGTAGCAAGGGCAGTGACAAACACTTCCGTATAAAGGGGAATGTCTAAGTATAATGCGTCATTTGCCGCATTGCTGGTAGACCCGAAAATGGGTGTGTGTTCGGTAGCCCAATGTGAAACTTTCTTGTCCCATTTGCTCAAACCGAAGACGAGCGCTCCTGCGGCAGGGATGAAAGTCTGTGGATCCACCAGGGCATTCCACGCAGCGCGAGGAATCTTCTTAAGGTCTACCGGATAGATCGCGTCCTGGCCCCAGCCTCGGCCATTGCTTAAAGTCCCGCACCCTGTTACGGAAAGTGAGACGAATACCCCGGCAAAGATTGCACAGAGTATCCCATCTCTTGGACGTCGCTTCTGCAGTAGAAAATTAGCCCCGATTTTCCAGGACATATCCGACCCCTTTCACCGTATGGAGGAGCCCTGGTTCGAAATCTTTGTCAATCTTTACCTTGACACCTTCCCAACTCTTGCCATAATATCCGACCTCAAAGTTGTAGAAAGTAATCCGTCGGTTCCCATCACCCATCCTGCGCCAATACCAAAAAAATAGCCCCCGTCATAGTATTGGGCCTCACTTTTCACTTCTACGATACGCTTATCAGGATCAAACTTAATGATGCTTCTGACTTTGTAATTTTGATTTAAATTCCCCGTCCATGTAGAAAGCGTCCATGAAGAAAGCCACTCCGTTCTTATATACCCATCTTCCTTGGATAGGGTTTCTATAGCAAACTGCTTAGCAATTAAATCAACAACTGATTTCCATGCTTCATCGTAGGATACTCCATCTCTGATTTCTATCATACTCCAATCTGGAGATGTAGTTCGTACAAACGAATTAGGAGCACAACACACCAAAAGTAAACCTGAAAAGATCATTACAGCGTGTAATAAACTCCGTTTCTTCTCCATTGCCCTTCCTCCTTCACCCCTTACCTTTTGTGACCAAAAACCTGGCTTAATCAGTCCAAATCAGAAATTCAAATCGACTAATAAACCCAATAAGATCAATCCGAGTCCAAATCTGGAGTTTCTCACTTAAAAGACATACTGCAACCCGATCGTCGCTCCGCGCTTTAAGGGTGAGATATTGAAAAGGATTCCCCGTCTTTCTGGAAGGCCCATAAAGGCATCGTAGGTAAAAGCGCTGATGAAATGCCCAAGGGCAGCACCAACAAGCACATCTGATGGAAAATGATCCCCTGCCTCAACTCGTGACCAGGCAGTAGTTGAAGCGAGGAGAATGTTTGCTATTTTTAGAGGAACTTTGATCTCCTGGGGTATGGCCACCGAGTCCAGGTTTCGATTAGCAAGGGTCGAATATGTGAAGGACACCGATGCGCCACTGGAGGGGAAGCTTAGGTTATCACCGTGGTTTGGGCGGGTGCGACCCGTTTTTTCCTTTATGAGAGTCGTTGTTTCTGTGTTCAGTGTCTGAGCAACCCACCCGACCGCCCAGCCTTTCAGCTTCGAAGAGATGATATCCTTGAGATCCTCGCCACTCGGAGTTACAAGGACAGTGGCAAACCACTCGTACCGCAATGAGTCTCTGAGAGGACTATAGGCATTCGCCGCAGCCGTGTTGGATCCGAAGATGGGGGTACGCCTTCTCGCCCAATTTGAAACTTTCCGATCGTAGCTATCCACAGTAAATACCGCCGCACCTGCCAAAGGGATTAGAGTCTCTAAATCAAAGAACGCATGAAAGGCTGTACGGGGAATTCTCCCAAGGTCCAGCGGATAGATCGCGTCCTGGCCCCAGCCTCGGCCATTTTGCAGAGTGCCACACCCTGTCACCGCAAAAAGAATTGACGTTACCGCGAAAAGAACCATCCGATTAGAACGTTTGAGGCCGCAGTAAGTTGACATGACCCCACCTCCTCTTCCCGATAACGATGTGCTCCGAAAGCATCTAAAGAGAACCATCTAAACGATGTTCCATCGGGAACAACGACAGAAGATTTTCTCGCCCCGCTTAAAAAATATTTCTTGGGATTACACCCTAATGTTTATTTGCCTTCTCACCATTGAGGGCTTAAAAAATGGAATGAGAATTAAACACGAATATCAACGGAGGTTTTCTAACAACGCAGGACGAGGGGTTTATGGTCGCGGCAAGACGATAGGAATAAGAAGGAAGACACTTGCTCGACAGCATTGGCTTCTGGAAGGAAAACCGGAAACAAAGCGTTTGATCCGATTGATCCTGAGAATGCCAGCTGGGTTTGACAATCGGGCACCATGAAGAGATCATCTAAATCGTCATTCTCATACTGTGCCTCTGGATCAAAGGGATCATCGCCTGCTATGTCGCAGTAAAGAAGGTAACTCGAAAGGATTGGAACAGAAAGAGAAATCATTAAAGCGAGAAGAACTTGAGGTTTTTTTAATCCTCTAACCATTCTCCACCTGCTAAATTACACTACTATACTATCAATATCAATATTAGTATCCTATTAAAGAGAGATTAAGTTTCCTTAATTTCCAGAGGGAATGCTTGCTCCTCCAGAGATCCAACCCACGCTCCTCCAATGAAAGCCACCCTGAGTATGACCCTGAGTATGACCCTGAGTATGTTATTGATAGATTGATGCTCGGCTCGACACCGGCCACCGGGTTTGTTAGAAGGCATCGTTGGGAGGAGAACTATGGTAGGAGGATGGGAAGAAATAGTGGCTTAGTGTGTGAGCGCATGCCCGAGGAAAATCTGGGTAAAAAACCCTTTGCCTGCCGATAAATTGCAAATATAGCAATATTTACAAAATTTCTTCTTGACAAGAGAATCTCTTTTTCGTATAAGAGAATCACACTTGACATATCCAGAGCTTATGCAACCCTCGATGTTCAAATCTGTTAAGTCTAATAAGGTCTCCGAACATATCATTGAACAAATCCGCAAAGCAATCTTTGAAGGCCAATTGAAGCCCGGGGATAAACTTCCTTCTGAGAAGGAGTTGATCGAGAATTTCAAAGTCAGCAAGGCAACCCTTCGCGAGGCAATACGGTCGCTGGAAGTTTTAGGATTTTTAGAGATTCGAAAAGGAGCATCCGGGGGCTCGTTTGTCACTGAAGTGGACATGAAAAAGGCGAGAGATTGTTTCAGCAATTTTCTCCATTTCAAAAACCTTTCGCTAAAAGACCTTTCGGAGGTTCGTCTCCTTTTGGAACCCCACATCGCAGAAAAAGCCGCCCTTGGAATTAATGGGGATGATTTGAAGCGGTTAGAAGGGTTATTGAGAGAGTGTGATTATGTTCTGAAGCATGACATCCCTATTGAATCTCGAAAGAATGAGGTGGAATTTCACAGAATCATTGCAAGTGTCACAGGGAATCCCATCCTCATGTTCATTCTCGATTTTGTCGAAAACCTGCTCATCGATACCAAAGAGATTTTAAAGCCCAGCAAAGAATTTTCCCAAAAGGTTCAAAAGGCTCATAGGCGTATCTACAAAGCACTTTTGGAGAGAGATGGGAAGAAGGCACGTGCGGAAATGGTTAAACACGTTCGAGAGGTGGAGCAAGATCTTGTTGCCCTCCAGAAGGAGAGGCGTATCGAAGAGTTAAGTCTCCACGGAGTTACGTGGGGAAAAGAGAGTTTTATCTTTTAGTTTTCAAAATCTGAAATCCCCTCGATTCTTTCCTTTTTTTCTTATTTTCATTCTTAGGAGGTGATGTGTAGACCAAGGACATTTTTTATTTCGAACGGTATCGGAGGGGGGAAGTTGGCGTGTCTGCCCGGAAAGGGTGCGGTAACAGAAATCCACTTTTAGTGATCCGGGGAAAGGAGAGATAAGATGAAAAAAAAGTCGATAAAGAAGATTTCAAGAAGAGACTTTCTAAAAGTAGCTGGGGCAACTGGGGCGGCCTTGACTTTGGAACAGTTTCTCAAGGGGCCTTATGTCGGTGCTGCGGGCAAGCCTCCGATCCTAATCGGGAATATCGAACCCCTCAGCGGTCCCTATGCCGATTCTGGAAGGGATGAGTTCCAAGGTGCAGAACTCGCCAATAACGAATATAACAAGAAGGGTGGGATTCTCGGAAGAGAGATCAAAATGATCTCCGAAGATGCCCCCTCGAACCCCGGGATTGGAGTCCAGAAAGCCAAGAAGCTGGTGGAAAGAGACAAGGTTGACTTTCTGACAGGAACTTTGACCAGCAGCGTCACGATTGCCATCGCTGACTATGCATGGAACCAGAGAACCCTCTTTATGGCCTTCGGAAGTCATTCGGACGATACAACGATGCAAAAATCCCATCGAACCACATTCCGAACGACCATCCAGAACTGGGCACTCTCCACTGCCTGCGCAACCTGGATTGCCAAAAACTGGAACGTGAGGAGAGTCTATCATATCACTGCGGACTACACCTGGGGCCATACTGCCCGCGAATCGATGAACCGTGTCATTATTAAAAAGTTTGGAGGCACAGAGTTAGGAAATGACTTCACTCCCTTGGGAACGACAGACTTTAGCGCACAGTTGTTGAAAGCAAGGGGACTCAAACCGGATTGTCTCATCGTGAACTGTTACGGCGCGGATCAAATAAACTGTGTCAAGCAATTCAAAGAATTCGGTCTCGAGAAGGAGATGAAGTTGGCAGGTCCTCTGAGTGGTACCCCGATGATGAAAGGGATCGGGACGGCTGCTGCAGGGGCTTGGGGTATCTCGTGGCATGGAACGATCGATACCCCGGGTTCGAAAAAGTTATATGCCGCCCTGATGAAGACCTATCAAACCTATAAAGAATGGAGGCCTTCATACCGACACTATCTCGGTTATATCACTCATACTCAGCTTTTTGAAGGCATCAAGAGGGCCGGAACGACGGACATGATCCCGGTGATCAAGGCGCTGGAGGGCCATAAGTTTGATGGCCTCAAGTGGAATCCAAGCTATTGGCGGGCCTTCGACCATCAGAATGTCCAGGACGTGATCGTTGCTTTGGCGAAGAGAGACGAAAACTGGAAAAGTGAAGATGATTACTTCCAAATCCTCGGTCACCTCAAGGGTGAGGAGGCTTTCCCCAGTTATGAAGAATGGAAAGCCAATGGCGGGCATGAACTGGAGCCGTACGATATGTTAAAAAAAGCGTGATGTTATGGAAGGGATCTGTTCATCCGGTAACGAAACAGGTCCCTTTTTTTCGTGGAGATCCGTTATGCACTTCAACCTGACATTTTCCGTCATCATCACGCAACTGGTGAATGGTTTCGCCCTGGGAATGCTCTTTACATTAATGGCTGTGGGGTTGACCATCATCCTGGGGCTGATGAGGGTGATCAACTTCACTCACGGAATTCTTTACACCCTTGGGGCCTATACGGTGATTACCCTGCAGAAGGCCCTCGGTTTCTGGCCTATATTGGCGATTGCCCCTGCCTGTGTCGGAATGCTTGGCCTGGCGATCGAAGCCTCCATGATCCGCCCCATATATAAGAGGGACCCGCTCCACACCCTGCTTTTGACTTTTGGAGTCGCCCTGGTGCTCGAAGATGTGATTCGGCTGATATGGGGAGACGTACCTTATCCGATGACCGCGCCGCCGATCCTGTCGGGTGTGGTGAACATCGGAGTTGCCTACTTTTCCAAATATCGTATCTTCGTCATTCTTTTTACCGCCGTTCTCCTTTTCGGAGTCTGGTTGTTCTTGGAAAGAAGCCAGTTAGGAAAGACCATCCTTGCAGGAACCTTTGACCGCGAAATGGTGGTGACCCTTGGGATTAAGATCGACCTTTTGTTTACTCTCGTCTTTGGAATCGGAGCAGGCCTTGCTGCGATCGCGGGTGTCCTGGCCTCTCCCATCCGGGGTGTTTTCCCGCCCATGGGGATCGACATCATTATGCCTTCTTTTGTGGTGGTGATCATTGGAGGAATGGGGAGTTTTTGGGGAGCCGTGATCGGGGGGCTACTGGTGGGAATCGTCAAGAGCTTCACCGTTGAAATCTATTCTCCTATGGCAGACGTCATTGTTTTCTTTTTATTAGCCGTCGTCCTTCTGATCAGACCGAGAGGGATCAGTGGCATCGAGGGTCTGCTTGAATGAGCACATGGATTAAAGCAATCCGGACGAACGCCCCAGCTCGACTGACGATCCTTTTTATCATCGTCCTGTTATGGCCGTACATCATCCCCTTCATCGGGGGCTATGATGGCCTTGCCATCGAGATGGTGATCTTTGCCATCTTCGCCATGGGATTCAATCTCCTGCTCGGGTATACTGGAATTCTCTCCTTCGGTCACGCCGCCTTCTTTGGCCTGGCAGGCTACTCCATGGGTCTCATTCTCATCCACCTGAAGATCCCGATCCTGTTAGGAATGCTCTTTGGGATCGCCCTCTCCACAGTGACTGCCATCCTGATCGGGCTATTGATCGTCCGAAAGACGGGGATCTACTTCGCCATGCTCACCATCGCCTTTGGTCAGATGTTCTTCTTCATCGCCTCCCGGTGGAAGAACTTCACCGGTGGTGAGGATGGTCTCACCGGGATCCCCAGGGATGTGATCGGAATTCCAGGCCTCTTCTCGCTTTCAATTTTTGAACCCTTACGATTCTATTATTTCGTTGCAGTTGTTTTTATGATTGCCGCCATTGTGAAATACAAACTCATCCATTCCCATTTTGGTCAGGTCCTCAAGACCATCCGGGAAAATGAAACCCGGGCGCAGATGGTGGGATACAATGTTCGAAGATACAAGCTCTCCTCCTTCGTCATTTCAGCGATCTATGCCGCTGTCGCCGGGACCCTCTACGGACTCTTTCTGAACTATATGTTTCCTCAAACCCTGGACTGGATTCGGTCCGGGGACGTCGTCATCATGACTCTGGTAGGAGGGATGGGGACATTTTTCGGCCCCGTAATCGGGGCGGGGGTGATCGTCGCCCTCCGGGTTCTGATCAGCATCTATGCAAAGATCCGCGGAATGGTCTTCTGGCAGTTCTTTATGGGCATCATCTTTCTTATCTTCGTTCTCTTTTTCCCAAGAGGGATCTGGGGTTTCTTCGAGAGAAGGGAATGATCCGTCTTCAAGCAAAGTCGCATGGAAATATTGGAGACTAAGCAACTCTGTAAAGATTTCGGTTCCCTCGAAGCCGTCAGTCGTGTGGACCTCAAATTGGAGAAGGGAGAGTTGAGGTCGATCATCGGGCCCAATGGTGCGGGGAAGACGACGTTTTTTAACGTCTTGACGGGTATCCTCAGCCCGACCAGCGGAGACATTCGCTTCAAGGGCGAAACCATCGCTGGCCTCCCACCCCACCAGGTCGCAAAGAAGGGGATTGGCCGTTCCTTCCAGATTACCAGCATCTTTCCAGAGCTGACGGTTTATGAGAACATTCTCATCCCTTCGCTGCTTTATTACTCGAAGAATGAGGCCGCCAGCAGGACTTGGGAGATTTTGGAGGACGTCGATTTGAAGGAGAAGGCCAGCGTCACCGCCGCGAATCTCTCTCATGGTGATCAAAGGCATTTGGATATCGGAATTGCCCTCACAACAAAACCCGAACTCCTGCTTCTCGACGAGCCCACCTCCGGGATGCCGCCAGAAGAGAGCATCCGAACCGTCAAATTGATCCAAAGACTGAAATCAGAAAAAGGGTATACGATCATCCTCATCGAGCATAAAATGGACATTGTCCTGACGATTTCCGATCGAATTACGGTGCTCCACCTGGGTCAAAAGATCGCTGAAGGGACACCCGGCGAAATTCAGGCGAACGACGAGGTTCAGAAGGCCTATCTCGGAGGTCTGGATAAAGAATCCAGGATGGTGAACCATCGGCAGGGGAAGGGTGCAGGCGAGGAAATCCTGAAGATGGAGAAGGTCAATAGCTTTTATGGGGAGAGCCATATTCTTCGGGATGTCTCCATGACGGTGATGAAAGGGGAGATCGTCGCTCTTCTCGGTCGCAATGGAGCGGGAAAGACCACCACGCTCAGAAGTATTCTGGGTCTCACCCCTGCCCGGAGTGGTTCAATTCAATTTGGGGAAGAGAGGATTGAAGCACTTCCCCCGGAGACCGTAGCCAATAAGGGAATTAGCCTTGTTCCCGCGGGAAGAAGGATCTTTGCCAACTTGAATCTCATGGAGAACCTTGAGCTTCCGTTTTTTATGAAAGGGGTTGATTCGAAACGAAAGCGAAATCAGATTGAACAGATCTTCCGTTACTTTCCAGCCCTCGTGGAGAGAAAGACGCATAAGGGAAATCGCCTGAGCGGCGGCGAGCAACAGATGCTTGCCATTGGCCGGGCCTTGGTGGGGAATGTCAAATTTATGATGTTGGATGAACCTTCCCAGGGATTAGCCCCGTTGATCGTGAAGCATCTGGCCGAGATTATTCAAGAGATCAATAAAGAAGGGGTGACGATACTGCTCGTTGAGCAGAATGCCCTGATGGCCTTGGAGCTGGCGGATCGGGTCTATGTGATGGATAAGGGCGAGATCGTTTATGAAGGGAAGCCCGAGGAACTCTGGGCTGATCGAAAGTTGCACCAAGAACTTTTGGGAGTATAAAGAGAGGAGGAGATGAGGAATGATGCAAACGTTTCAGTTTAGGGCGCCTTCGGTCATTGTGAACGGGCCCGGTGCTGCCAAAGAGGTGGGATCCTTTGCCAAAGGGCTGGGGAAGAAGGCCTTCATCGTCACGGATAATGTCTTGGAGAAAATCGGCCTTCTCGACGACATCAAAAAGGCTCTGGAGGTAGCGGGAATTCCTTTCGCTACTTACGACAAGGTCGTGACCGAGCCGACCATGGATTATACGGGAGAGGGGTTAAAAATCTATCAGGAGGCCAAAGCCGATTTTCTGATCGCGGTGGGAGGAGGGAGCCCCATCGATACGGCGAAAGGTATTTCAGCATTGGCGACGAATCCCGGGAAGATGAGCGATTTCGAAGGAGCGAATAAGATTCCAAAGCCCGGAGCTCCTCTGATTGCCATTCCGACCACTGCGGGAACGGGGAGTGAAGTGACCCAGTTTACGATCATCACCGACACCACAAGAGATGTGAAGATGTTGATCGCCTCCCCAAACGTCATGCCGCGGGTCGCCCTCGTTGATCCAATGATGACCCTTCTGATGCCTCAGGGAATTACCGCAGCGACAGGATTAGATGCCCTGACCCATGCGATCGAGGCCTATGTTTCAGTCAAGGCCCAGCCGATGACGGATGCTCTGGCTCTCCATGCGATTCGACTGATTTCGGGAAATCTACGACAGGCATGGTGCAACGGGAACAACATCGAGGCAAGAACAAACATGATGACCGGTGCTCTGGAGGCCGGGCTGTCCTTTTCCAATGCTTCGGTAGCATTGGTTCATGGGATGGCTCGACCCATCGGAGCCTACTTTCATGTTCCCCATGGGATTTCCAATGCTGCTCTCCTTTCGACGGTCATCGAATTCAGCATCCCGGGAAATCCCAGACGGTATGCGGATATTGCGGAAGCCATGGGAGAGATCACGGAGAGACTTTCAATCATGGATGCGGCTTATTTAGCGGCCAAGGCGGTGAAGCGGTTGAATGATGATTTGAAAATTCCTACCCTGAGAGGGTTGGGGGTGGATGAAAAGAAGTTTCATTCTATTGTGAGCCAAATGGCTGCGGCTGCCATTGCCAGCGGAAGCCCGGGGAATAACCCAAGAAGAGCAACGGCCGAAGAGATTGTGGAACTTTATCGAAAAGCCTTTTAATAGACCCCCGCCCTCACCCTCTCCCTGAAAGGGAAGGGAAAGGAGGGAAGACGAAAAGATTGGAGAAGGAGGTTAAACAAAAAGATGAAAAGCGTTAAAAATTACATCAATGGAGAATGGGTTGATTCGAACACGAAAGAATATGGGGATGTCTGGTGTCCCGCGACAGGGGAGAAGCTCGGAGAGGTCCCTTTTTCGACAGCAGAAGATATCGATAAAGCGGTTCAAGCCGCCAAGAAAGCTTACTGGGAGTGGAGATGTACACCCCCCTTGACCCGTGCCAGATACTTTTTCAAACTGAAGGATCTCTTCGAAAATGCATTCGAAGATATCTCCAGAACTCTGGTGACGGAAGAGGGTAAGACTCTGGATGAGGCCAGGGGCGAAGTACGGCGGATGATTGAAAATGTGGAGCATGCCACAGGAGTCACCACCATGATGACCGGCTATAATTTGGAGGACATTGCCCAGGGCATTGACTGCACCGCTGAACGGCAGCCCATCGGGGTCTTCGGATC
The DNA here is from genome assembly GCA_047519465.1 of Thermodesulfobacteriota bacterium. Lineage (GTDB taxonomy): Bacteria > Desulfobacterota > BSN033 > BSN033 > UBA1163 > UBA1163. The sequence continues at coordinate 53,976 of JAPVTA010000183.1, forward strand.
CATCGCTCCTTTCAATTTTCCAGCCATGGTGCCCTGGTGGTTCATGCCCTATGCCGTGGTCTGCGGGAATACCTATCTTGTAAAGCCCTCGGAGCAAGTGCCCATGACGCAGACCCGAATCTTTGAAGTCATCGATGAATGCGGTTTTCCCGAAGGGGTCATGAACATGGTCCATGGAGCAAAGGACGCCGTGAATGGAATGCTTTATCATCCGGATATTAAGGGAATTTCTTTCGTAGGTCAGAGCACGACGGCTCGTTATGTTTACAAGGCTTGTGGGGAGACGGGGAAGCGTGTCCAGTCTCTGGGTGGGGCAAAGAACTTTGTCTTAATCATGCCCGATGCAGAGTTGGACAGGTCCATGCCGTCCCTGATTACCTCTTTCTACGGATGCGCTGGAGAGCGGTGTCTCTCCGGGTCCGTCCTGGTTGCAGTCGGGGACGTTTATAAAGAATTGAAAGAAAAGTTTGTGGCTGCTGCCAAGGCGCTTAAAGTCGGGAATGGTCTTGAAGAGGGCGTGCAGATGGGCCCTGTGGTTTCTAAGAGACATAAGGAAAAGGTTCTGGGATATATTGAAAAGGGGCTCAAAGAAGGGGCCAAGCTGGCATTGGATGGAAGGAATATTAAAGTCGATGGCCACCCGAATGGTTTTTACATCGGTCCAACTATCTTCGATGAGGTGCACCCAGATATGACCATTGCAAAGGAAGAGATCTTTGGACCGGTCGTCTCTCTCGTTCGTGTCAAGAATCTGGACGAAGGGCTGGAGCTGATTGAGAATAGCGAATATGGAAACGCAGCATGTCTCTATACGACGAATGGAAAAACGGCTCGGGAATTCAAGTATCGCGCCGTGGCAAGCATGATGGGGATCAACCTGGGTATTGCTGCGCCCATGTCCTTCTTCCCCTTTGGGGGAACCAAGGGGTCTTTCTTTGGGGATATGAAGGGCCACGGTAGAGAGGTCTTTCAATTCTTCACCGATACGAAAGTTGTGATTCAACGGTGGACGTGATATTTGGCCAAAGAGTTTCGTAGCACATTCTTTCAGAATGTAAGAATCTAAAGGAGACCGAGCCATGGCTCTGAGTACTTTCGGTGCAATTATGGGATTTGCTGCTGACATGATCGGACAAACGAAGGGCGCTTATGAAACTTTAGTCGAAAAAGCCAAAAATCCTGGCCTCAGAGAAACCTTACAAGCTTTTTTAGGGGAGGGAGGGAAAAATTATTCTCTCATGGAGAAAACGCGGCGGGAAAATGTGACAGAGATGATCCTGGAGCCTGTCACCGGACTACGACAGGAGGATTATGAAATCAACCTGAAGATATCAGACCCGACGGGAGATGTTGATGTATTAAAGGTGGCTATGATGCTCGAAGAACGAGAAAAGAAATTCTTTCGGGATGCCTCGTCCAAGGTTCCCCTTCCTGAAGTGGCGAGGGTTTTTCGCAAAATCGCCCAGAAGAAGGAGGAGAATTTGGCAAAACTCCAGGGCCTGGGTTTGAATCAAGTTTTGGATAAAAGCGCATAGCGAAAGAGAGTTTCTATTCCTTTAGAAAGGAGGAACATCCATGCCATTAAAAATTAAAATGCCCCATCCGGAGCATGAAGGGCATTTATGTTTTTTGGAGAACATCGGCTATCTGAAGTCACCCGAGCTTCTGGAGATGGGGGTCAATCGAAAAGAAGAATTCAAGAGGCTTGTCAGGAAGCCAAAATTCTTCTGTCAAAAATGCGGCCGTGCCGCAGCAAACAAAAAAAATCTCTGCGAACCAGAAAAATTATGATTGGACTTCTTCCTTCAGCCCGCCATTCCCGCTTCAGCGGGGCAGGCAGGCTTTCTCGAGTACGTTCGTAAAAATCTAAGATTGATCGAATCTGTTAGAGGTAGCCCTCATGGGTAGGACGACCAAGGAGATCTTGCAGGCAAAGCTGGCAGGCAAGAAGCGGTCACCCCTCTATCATCCTGATGTTCTCGAAAAACTCCGCCAGGAGTTTGATCAGTGGAGGAATGCGACCGTTCGCGAGGAAGATCGGAAGAATTGGCGCGCCATTCCGAGTACCATTTTAGGCTCGAATATCCAAAGGGAGATGCTCTACACGCCGCTGAGTAACCCCGGCTTTGACTATACGGAAGATCTGGGTCATTCCGGCCAAGAACCCTTTACAAGGGGAATCCATGCCAATATGTACCGCGGCAAAGAATTCACCATGCGTCAGCTCACCGGTTTTGGGGGACCTGAAGAGACGAACCAGAGAATAAAATTTATGCTGGCCCATGGTGCGACGGGGATCAATGCTCTCTTTGACCTTCCGACGATTCAGATGTATGACTCCGACGATCCTGTTTCGAAAGGACAGGTGGGCATGTCGGGCGTCGCGATTGATTCGGTGGAAGACATGGAACTCCTATTCCGAGATATCCCTCTCGATCAAGTGACCGTTTCATTGGTGACGCATTATCCGTCCAATACGGCAATCTTATTCCCGATGTATTTGGCACTCGCCGAGCGAAGAGGCGTTCCTTGGGACAAATTACGTGGCAGCGTCCAGAATGATATCACGCTGGAAGAAGTGGTCCGTAGCGGCCCGGAATATATTCCGCCGAAAGACTGCTTCAGGATACAATGCGACAATATCGAGTTCATCAGGCAGCATGTGCCTCTATGGAACTTTGTCACCTATAACGGCTACAATTTACGAGAGTTCGGAACCTCTGCCGTGACGGAGATGGCCGTCGCTTTGGCCAACGCGATTGGAACCGTCGAAGAGATGCTTCGCAGGGGGCATGGGGTCGAATGGATTGGGGAGAGGGTGGCATTTTTTTGGTCTCCTGGGAACGACTTTTTCGAAGAGGTCGCCAGAATAAGGGCGGTAAGAAGACTTTGGTTTAGGATCATGAAATATCGGTTCCATGCCAAGAGTCCTAGATCGATGTGGATGAGATGCCATGTGCAGACGTCGGGTGTCTCCCTGATGAGGGAGGAGCCTCTGAACAACGTCATCCGGGCAGCTTATCACGCCTTGGCCAGTGTCTTGGGGGGTGTTCAGTCCTTGCACGTGGATTCTTACGATGAGGCGTATTCCGTGCCCACGGAGGAGGCGGCATTACTGTCGTTAAGAACACAACAGATCCTTCAGGCAGAGACGGGCGTGACGGAGGTCGTTGACCCCCTGGGTGGTTCTTTCTACGTCGAAGCCCTGACCAATGAGATTGAAACGAGGATTCTTGACGAGGTCGACGAGATTGAGAAGAAGGGAGGTTATGTCGCAGCCATCCATCAAGGCTGGTTACACAAAAAGATTGCTGAATACTTCTGCCAGGAAAGGAATAAGGTTGAGAAAGGACTTATAAAAATCGTTGGCTATAATATCTATAAGGCTCCCGTTGAGCTCCCTCCGATCCATGTCTTTCAATATCCAGAGGGAGTGGAAGAGAGGCAGAAGGCTCGATTGGGGAGGTTAAGAAAACAAAGGGATCATGAGAAGGTGGAGGCTACACTCAATGCCCTTGAAGAGGCTTGCAAAAAAGGAGAAAACGTCATGCCTTACACCTTACAGTGTGCGAGGGCATGCTGTACCGAGGGTGAGATATTTAAGGTCTTTAAGAAGACCTTTGGTCTGTGGAAGCCGCCTGTCTTCTGGTAAAGGCGCTCCCCTACCCTTCCAGGGGTAAAGGAAAGGGACGGTTCTAAAGAAGATGGCAGGGAAGATAAAAGTACTCTTGTCAAAACTTGGCTTAGATGTTCATAACAGGGGTGTGATCATTGTTGCAAAAGAATTGAGAGATGCGGGCATGGAGGTCATTTACTTGGGAAATTCATTTCCCAAGGAGATCATTCATGCTGCTATCCAGGAAGACGTGGATGTGGTGGGCGTCAGTTCTCTGGGAGGGGCGCATCTCACGCTGGGTCGTGACCTGATCGAGGAAGCGAAGAAAGAGGGGTTAAAACAACATATGGCTTTTATTATTGGAGGCGTTTTTCCTCCCGAAGATGCTGGAAAATTGAAGGAGACCGGTTTTGATGAGACGTTTATCCCCGGAGCGACCCGGGAAGAGATCGTGTCCTCCATACGCAAGATTGTATCTCAAAAGGGTTCCAGAGCACATTGAATTCTTTTAACGATCCATGATGCGAGGTGCATGATGCTAAAACAGTGGCCGCCTCAGTATGATCGCTCTTATCTTCCTCCTGCAAATTCCAAATTTTGGTTTAAGGATTTGGAAACCATGGACCCGGAGGAAAGAGAGCAAAAAGTCATTCTGCCAAAGCTTCAAGCACAATTGAAGTACGCCTATCAAAGGTCTCCTCTTTACCAGAAAAAATGGGATCGGGTTGGAGTGAAGCCCGATGATATTCGATCCTTGGCCGATTTTGAGCGCATTCCTTTTTTAACTAAGGAGGAAATTCGTCAAGATCAGAGAGAGAATCCCCCCTTCGGAAGCAACTTATGTGTTTCCTTGAACGATTTGGCAAGGGTGCAGGGAACCTCAGGGACCACGGGCAAGCCAACGGCTTTTGCCATCAGCAAAGGAGATATGAGATGTATCGCTGAGGCCCACGCCAGGACCATGTGGGGCTTTGGGATTCGTCAGGAGGATATCGTTTTCATCGGTTCTTTTTTTAGCCTCTACTGGGGAAGCTGGGGAGCATTAGTGGGAGTGGAGCGTCTGGGGGCGGTTGCCTTTCCTTTTGGCGCCGGCGTTCCGGGGCAGACGGATCGCGGAATCGAGTGGATCAAAGAAGTCAAACCTTCCGCTTTTTACGGAACGCCTTCTTATAGCCTCTATATCGCCGAAAGGGCGAAAGAGATGGGAGTAGACCCGGCCAAGGATTTCAATTTTCGCATCCTTTTCTTCTCGGGTGAACCGGGAGCCGGAATCCCTTCCACCAAAAAACGAATCGAGGAAACCTACGGCGGAATCTGTATTGACGCAGGCTCGACGGCTGAAATGACCCCATGGATGTCTAATTGTGAGTGTGAATACAGGAAAGGGATGCATCTATGGCAGGACATTGTCTATGCAGAGTTGGTGGATCCCGTGACCAAAAAGAGGGTGCCCTATGGACAGGAGGGGGTGACCGTTTATACCCATTTAGAGCGAAACTCACAGCCGATGATCCGTTTCTGGGCGGGGGACATCTCTCTCTGGGTGAATGATCCATGCCCTTGTGGCCGAACCTATCCGCGACTGCCCAAAGGCATCTACGGCAGGGCAGATGACATGTTTGTGGTCAGAGGGGAGAATGTCTATCCGAGCGCCATAGAAGATGTGATCCGGGGAAGCAAGGGATTCGGCGATGAATATCGAATTATTATTACCAGGGAAAAAACGATGGACGAGCTCATTGTTCAAGTGGAATACGCTAAAGGGGTCGATACGGAAACCGTTCCTCAGCTCAAGGGGAAACTGGAGGCGGCATTAAAGGCACGGGGGCTTCGTGCCGTGGTTCAGGTCGTCGAACCTGACTGTCTGGAGAGAACGGAATTTAAGGGGAAAAGAGTGATTGACAAACGTAGCTTATATGACGAAATGACAAAACACACCTCCTAGCCATCCAGTTGTGAGGAAGTATGGAGACAGGTTCGACGGAAAAGGATGTTCTTGCCGCACGCAAGGAAAGGCGAACTGCCTGGTCCAGTCTCCTTATACATCAAAAATCTTTCCAAGAGAAGTTGTGGAGACCCGCTGGTATGGAGCGTAATGGCTGATGGATAAGATATGTTGCCAAAATTTTGCGGGAAAGGGCCTTCAATATGGGTAGAACAGATTAATCATGGTGAAACATCGGCGGAGGCCTAATCGCGTAGTTTTTTAATCTTCTCCACTTATTTTTACCTTTATTTACTCATGTGCTACAATTTTGTTGGATTCTCAATCCGTGTGCCGCGTGTTCGAGCCAAGCGAGGGACGCTTTCCTTTTTCTAATAAACAAAAATGAAAGCTGAAGTCATTGCTATTGGATCAGAGCTCCTCCTCGGTCAAATCATTGATATAAACTCCTCTTACATTGCTAAGCGGCTTGCGGAAAACGGGATCGAACTTGTTCAGACTGCAACGGTTGGAGACGATCTCCAACGAATGAAAGAGGTGATCAGAGAGGCAATCAATCGGTCTCAGATCATTATTACCACTGGCGGCATCGGTCCCACTGAAGACGATCTCACCCGGGAGGCTATCGCTGAAGTTACTCGGCGTCCTCTCACCTTTCAACCGCATTTGATGGAACAGATTGAAAGCCTCCTCAAGACCCGGGGGTTTCGAATGGCTGAGAGCAATCGAAAACAGGCCTATATTCCGGAAGAAGCCATTCCCATTGAAAACCCAAAAGGCACGGCCCCTGGGTTTATTGTGGAAACCCCTAATGGCGCGATCATTTCTATCCCGGGCGTTCCTTTAGAGATGGAATATTTAATGGAAAACAGAGTTATCCCTTATCTCCGAAAACGATTTGATATTAAGCGTCAGGTTATTCAATACAGACTTTTGCGTGCCTGTGGCCTTGGAGAGAGCGCCATCGGCCTTCAAATCAAAGATTTGATGAAGGAGAGTAAAAATCCTTCCGTAGGGACACTTGCCTCAACGGGGGACGTAAGGATTAGGATTACAGCCAAAGCCGAAAATCCTGGGGAAGCTTCAAACCTGATACAAGATATGGAAAATGAAATCAGAAATCGGCTCGGCATCATTATCTATGGCGTGGATAACGAAACGCTACATGGAAATGTCGCAAGGGAATTGGAGAGTTTAAAGCTCGCATTAACTGTGGTTGAAACCTTTACAGGAGGGATCATCTCTCATAAGTTGACCAGTACAAATAGCAACTCTTTTACTCAAGGGGTCGTTCTTCCGTCCGAAATTTCGCAAAGACAGTTTCTTAATCTCTCTTTGGAGGAGTTCAATTCTATCAAGGAGGATTCAAGAAGGCTTACTGGTTCATTAGCCCAAAGGGCCCGAAATGAGTTTGAAGCAGATTTAGGACTTGCCATGTTTGGGAAAATAGCAGAGAAACAAGGGGAGGGAGAATATCGAATAGAAACTTATTATTCACTTTCAACTTCTGGAGGAATAGAGAACCAAGAATACTCACTTGGCGGTGAACTCTGGATGGTGCGAGAAAGGGCCTCCATTATTGCCCTCGATTTCTTGAGGAAATATCTAATTAAAAAATATTTAATCCCAAATGTTAAAATCTGACAGGTGAAGGACAGCGTTATACTCGCTTTCAACTCGTAATTCTGGAGTTCTTATATCGCATAAGGATTTTGAAAGTATTAATAAGAGATGAAAAAAGCGGGGATAATCACACTCAGTCTTCCTTGTCGAAGATCCTCTGCCTCCGCCAAGAAAAAGAATTCTTCTACGGGATTTTCGGTCTCAAACGAACATTCTGGTCGCCGGGGAAAAAATAAAAGGATTAACCAAACGGCTAATCCCCTATTTTTGTTTGGCGTCCCCAAGGGGATTTGAACCCCTGTTGCCGACGTGAAAGGCCGGTGTCCTTGGCCGACTAGACGATGGGGACCTTTCCAAATTTCAAATGCCAAAGTTCAAATCTCAAATCAAATCCAAAGTTCAAACAAAAGAATGTTTCATTTTGAAATTTGACATTCCCTTTGACATTTGGATTTTGAACTTTGAAATTTTTTTATAAATGGTGGGCCGTACTGGACTCGAACCAGCGACTCTCTGCTTAAAAGGCAGATACTCTACCTCCTGAGTTAACGGCCCCTCTCGTTTCAAGGTAAGAAAAACCTGCTGAGCTGTCAAGCAAAATTTAAAGAGATTTCTGGAAAAAAATCAGAAATCTCTGATTACACAGATTACATGAAACGATTACACCGATTAGGAAGGCATTCAAGCGTCTGTCTAATCTTTCTTAAAATCTCTTTCACCAGGAGAGCGAAAGCTCTTTTCCCCGGCGCTCTCTTCAAAAAGGATTTCTTACCCTTACTGTTTCACTCCTCTCCGAGCCGACGGATATCATTGTCATTTTTATGCCGATCAAATTTTCAATTCTCTTGAGATAACGCCTCGCATTAGGGGGAAGGTCCTTAAAATCTCTTGCTTCCTTGATTTCGGTCTTCCAACCCTTCAGCTCTTCATACACAGGCTCGGAGCGTTTCAGGAGTTCAAGGTCGGAAGGAATATGGTGAAAAACCTTTCCGTCCGCACGATAGCCCACGCAGATCTTAATCGTATCGAAATCATTCAAGACATCCAACTTCGTAATGACCATCTCCCGGATGCCGTTCACCCGGATAGAATGGTTGACCACTACGGCATCAAACCAACCGCATCTTCTCGGCCTCCCTGTCGTCGCGCCATATTCCCCCCCTTTTTGGCGAATTTTCTCTCCGAACTCATCCCGAAGCTCTGTGGGAAAGGGGCCCTCACCGACCCGGGTGGTATAGGCCTTTCCGACCCCAATCACAGACCGGATCATTGTCGGACCAATTCCCGAACTTGCGCAGGCATTCCCCGCCACGGTGCTCGAGGCCGTTACAAATGGATAGGTGCCATGATCTACGTCCAACAAGGCTCCCTGCGCCCCTTCGAAGAGGACGTGCTTCCCTTTCTTAATCTCCTCGTGAAGGGTGAGGGACGTATTCTTCACGTATTTTTCAAGTCGATTCTTATAGGGAAGGTATTCTTCGAAAATCTCCGAAAACTCGAAGCCCTTTTCGTTCAGAATTTGAGTTAAATACGCATTTTTCTGGATCAGGTTTGCTTCCAACTTTTCTCGAAATACCTTTTCATCCATCAGGTCAACCAATCGAATCCCGCAGCGTGCCACCTTATCCTCATACGCTGGACCGATTCCCCTCCCTGTGGTCCCGATCTTGAACGTTTTCTCCCGGGCAACATCGATCCTCCGATGATAGGGAAGGATAAGATGCGTCTCCTCACTGATCATCAATTGAGAGTCATCTTTAAAATATCCTCTTTTTTTTATCTCATCTATCTCCTGAATCAATACGGCCGGGTCCAACACAACCCCACTTCCGATGATGCATTTCTTATTTTTATATAGGATACCCGAAGGAATGAGATGAAAAACAAACTTCTCCCCCTTTAAAACGATCGTATGCCCGGCATTGCTTCCCCCTTGAAACCTCACGACGAGATCTGCATACCGGGTCAACAAATCAACAATCTTCCCTTTTCCTTCGTCTCCCCATTGAGCTCCGACAATAACAATGCTGGCCATTCTAAACTCGCCCTCCGCTCCTTAAATCAAAGTTGAATTTGGCGAACCGAGATAATGTTTGGCAACCTCAAAATATCCCCCACCATTCCCGGCGGCAAGGGAACATCCAGATGGAGCAGTGAGATCGCGTGGCCACCCATTCGATCGCGTCCAAATTGCATCGTCGCAATGTTGATATTTCGGCCTCCCAAGGCATTCCCAATATTTCCTATCACGCCGGGTTTGTCATAATTGTTCACCAGCAGGATATACCCTTCCGGAATGGCTTCGATGAAAAAATCATTGAGCTTGACGATTCGCAATTCTTTCCTTCCAAACAGGGTCCCGGCAATGTAATTCTGCTCCATCTTCGATCGGGCGGTCAGGGCAATGAGACTTGCATAATCTTCCGCGACAGCTCGCGTAGACTCCGTTACCTTTATCCCTCTTTCTTTTGCCATAATCGGAGCATTGACAAAGTTGACGGTCTCGCCCACAAAAGGCGTAAGGAGGCCCTTCAAGACTGAAATGGTGATTGGTTTCGTCCCATATTCCACGACCTCGCCGTGATATTCGATCAGAATCTCCTCGATGGCGTAATTCGAGATTTGACCCAAAAAGCTCCCCAACTGTTCTCCCAGCCGGAGATAGGGCCTCAAGGAAGGAAGAATATCCGGGCTGACGGCGGGCATATTCACCGCATTCCTCGCTTCTCCCAAAGTCAAAAAATCGGCCACCTGTTGCGCAATGGCAATGGCCACATTTTCCTGGGCCTCCTCGGTGGCAGCTCCCAAGTGAGGGGTACTGATCACCGCCTCCAATTCCAGCAGAGGGTTACCAGTGGAGGGCTCCTTCTCAAAAACATCCAAGGCCGCCCCAGCCACCTTCCCTTCCTGAATAGCGTCATAGAGATCCTTCTCATTGATGATTCCTCCCCGAGCGCAATTGACCAGAATGACACCCTTCCTCATTCTTGAAAAAGCTTTTTTGTCAATAAGATTCCGTGTTTCATCGGTCAACGGAGTGTGGACACTGATGAAATCAGATTGGCTCAGTAGTTCATCGAGCGATACCAGATCAACCCCTTTCTTCTCCGCCACCTCTTTTGAAAGATAGGGGTCATAACCAATGACCTTCATCTTCAAACCCCTTGCACGGTCGGCGACAATCGTTCCGATAACCCCAATGCCGATTAATCCAAGGGTCTTGTTATAAAGTTCCACTCCCATAAACTTCTTCTTCTCCCACTTGCCCTCCTTCATCGAGGCCGTTGCTTGGGGAATCTTCCTCGAAACGGAAAGGATCATGGCAACCGTGTGCTCTGCTGCGGCAATGGCATTTTCCTGGGGAGTATTCATTACGACGACGCCCTTCTTCGTCGCCGCGGGGAGATCGACATTGTCCAATCCAATCCCTGCCCTTCCGATCACTTTCAACCGTTTCCCCGCCTCGATCAGTTCCTCCCTTAATTTCGTCTCGCTTCGGATAATAATCCCATCATACTCCGGAATAATTTTTTTCAACTCTTCCAGAGAAAGTCCGACCTTGACGTCATATTTCAGGCCCTTCGCCCTTTCTAATATCTCCAACCCCTTGCTCGATAAAGGGTCGCTGACTAATACTCTACTTATCTCCTCCATTCCACCTCACCTCAAAGTGTCTGGGTCTCCTCTCATTTCATCAAGATCTCTTCCGCTGCCTTCACACCAGTTCCAAGCTCGAATTTGTGACCCATTTCTTTCAAAAGCATCTCCAGAGCTGAAATGACCATCACCATGTCCAATCGTTCATAATATCCGAGATGGGCAATTCGAATGATCTTTCCTTTTGCCCGATCCTGACCTTCGGCCACGGTGATACCAAACTTTTCAAAAAACAAATCTTTCAACCGTTCCCCATCAATTCCCCCGGGGACCTTGACCGCGGTGACCGCATTGCTCGGTGAATCCGGGGCATAGAGTTCAAGGCCTAATGCCTTTACCGCAGCACGGGTGGCCGTTGCCAATCTTTCGTGCCGCTGAAAAACACCCTCACGACCTTCTTTTTGAATCAGGCGGAGTGCCTCTCTCAAACCCACAAACAAGGAGATGGCCGGTGTATAAGAACTCTGGTTTTTCTTCGAAGATTTTAACTCCTTCCTAAAGTCAAAATAATATTTAGGCAAGTCAGACCGTTCCACCAGCTTCCACGCCTTATCGCTTAGAGCAGCAAATGCAAGGCCGGGCGGAAGCATCAAGGCTTTTTGAGAACCACTGATCAGCACATCTATCCCCCACGCGTCCATCGGAAGGTTGAACACACCAATTCCCGTAATGGCATCAACGACCAGCACCGTCTCTTCATATCTTTTCACGATCTCCGCAATCTCAGGAATGGGATGTCTTACTCCCGTTGAGGTTTCGCTTGCCTGGGTGTAAACCGCTCGAACGGAGAGATTGGATTTCAACGCTTTTTGAATCTGCTCTGGATTCACAGCCTTTCCCCATTCCACGTCAACGGGAATAAACTCAATTCCATAAGCCTTACATATCTCTCCCCATCTTTCACCAAACTTTCCTCCACGCACTATCAGAGCCTTGTCCCCTTTGGAGAGGATGTTAGAGACCGCTCCTTCCATGGCACCCGTCCCGGACGAAGTAAAGATCAATACTTCATTTTTCGTCTGGAAAAGATACTTCAATCCATCCCTGATCTCGGCAAAGATTTTCTCAAACTCTGGCTCCCGGTGGTGCATGATCGGCTCTGCCATCTTCAGAAGCACCTCCGGCGGAAGCATCGTGGGTCCGGGGGAGAATAAATATTTCTTTTCCATATTGAACTCCCTTCAAATGAGCAAAACTTAATAATATTATTTTATATTTGCATCTATGTCAATACGCCCCTATTGTACCCCAGTTTTTCCTTGGCCGACGATCGGTTTAGAGCGCCTCGGTCGGGCATGAATACACCATTAAATAGAAAAGCGAGCGTAGCGCA
>JAPVTA010000184.1:0-18435 GCA_047519465.1 Thermodesulfobacteriota bacterium
ACGGGACTCCGATAGACATCAACTCCGGATCTCTGTCGAGCCGGGAATAGGTGACATGACCTGCTTCGGTTGACCCATAGACTTGATAGATGTTGAGGCCGAAAAGATCTTTCCACCTTTTGAAGACCTCGATGGGGAGAACATCTCCACCGCAGTAACAGTATTTTAGAGATCTCAAATCGTATTGATCGAGGCGATCATTTTCCAAAATCATCCGATAAAGGGCGGGGACACCCAAAAACCATCTCACATTATGTTTTTGTATCGTTTGCAAGATCGCATCGACCTGAGGGACGGGCATGATGATCGTCGTATTACCATAGTTTAGGCCAACGGCCACAAAGAGCCCAAGAGCCATGATGTGGAAAAGAGGATTGATCGCAATATAGACGTCCCCTCCCTCCTTGAGGTATCCCCCGGCTACATCTTCGGTGATGTCGTTTACATAAGACGTCATCCCGATATGATTGCCCGGAACTCCTTTTGGGAAGCCCGTCGTCCCACCAGTATAGAGGATGTAAGCAAGATCCTTCCTTGGATCAATTTGGACATCGATTTTCTTGGGCGAGTTTTTAAGCATGTCTTTAAAGGAATAGACATTCCTGTCCTTGTCTACGTTTCCCTTGGGGACCTTGTCAAAGAGAAAACCTACCGTTCGTTTCCATAAAGGGAGGAGGTCAATCAGATTCGTCACGATGACCCTTTTCAGGCAGGTCTTTGAAAGTATCTCTTTCACATAGCAGAAATTGGTATCCAAACAGACAATGGTTTCTGCCCCCGAATCATTGATCATATATTCAATTTCAAAGGAGGTATAAATAGGAGGGACGGGGATGACGACGCCTCCGATTTTCTGAATTCCAAAAAAAGCGATGACCCATTGTACGGAATTGGAAATATAGATCATCACCTTATCCCCTTTGCCAATCCCGAGCTGAGTCAAGGATGTAGCGAATCGGTCAATCAGGTCCTTCAGCCTCCGATAAGTGAATTTTTCGCCCAGATAAATGATAGCTGGCCGATCGGGATATTTTTCACACATCCGATCAAAACGGGTGAAAGTTAATTCGGTTTCTAAATTGTTCATTGAGGATTCCAAATTACCCCCACATCCTCCCTCATATTCAATCCTTCGTCACGCCGGACTTGAGGAGCCTGCCCCGTACGTGATACGGGGGCATCGAGGAGAGGTACTGGATGTGCTCGCTCGCATGGGCTCACTCCGCCTCCCTTCGGTCGCCCGGCTGAAGTTTATCCCGATGAAAATCGGGGCCAGAATGACGCCTTTTATGAGAACTGTAGTTTGCGGAAAGACACTACTTAATGCGTTTGTGTTAGCTGAGAGTGTGTTATCTAAAATCTCCGAACTCTGAACTCCGAACTCACCAACTCTCAGGTGTTCAAATATAGTCCGATGCCTTTTCTGAGCCTAAGTAAGCCTCTCTGACCCTCTCATCCTGCATCACTTCTTCCGGGATGCCCTCGGTCAATTTTTGACCGAAGTTCAGAACCATGACACGGCTGGCCACTCGAAAGAGTTCCCTCAGGCGGTGCTCAATCATCACCAGGGTAATCCCGTCCATCTGCAATTTTTCGATCAGAGGAACCATGCTCGCAATTTCACTCATGCTGAGTCCAGAAAAGACTTCGTCGCAAAGGATGAGATCGGGTCTCAAAGCGAGACACCTGGCGAGTTCGAGGCGCTTCAGGTAGCCTGTCGGTAGACTCGATGCCAATTTATAAGGAACGAACGAATCTCTCTCGAAACCAATCTCTTCCAAAATATCGATGCTGACCGTTCCCCTGTCCCCCAGTTTACCTCCTCCCCGCCATCCACCCCTACGTCTCGCTCTTGGAGAGAAAAGGGGGATAATAAGATTTTTATACGCAGGAAGGCTATAGTAAGGCCTCATGATCTGAAAGGTCCTTGTGAGTCCGAGATTGGCAATCTGATTGGGCGGCCTGTTACTTATCTCTTTTCCCTTGTAGAGAACCCGACCGGAGTTCATCTTGATGAAACCGGTGATGCAATTAATGAGGGTCGTCTTCCCTGATCCATTGGGGCCGATGATACCAAAGACCTCGCCCTTCTGAACACTAAAGCTGACATTCAGTAATGCCTGAACGCCACCGAAGGCTTTACAGACATCGATTACTTGGAGCATATCCTCTTGACTCATACCTTCACCCATCTCTCAAACTGATGGTACTTCCGCTGGGCATAGACCATGATCCCCTCACTTCGAAACATGATGAAGGCCATTAGGATGACAGAGTAGAAAACGATTCTCAGGGTACCAAAGGCTCTTAGAAATTCCGAAATAGGAACAAGGATGAAACAGCCCAAAACAGGGCCTACCAACGTTCCTCCTCCACCGATCACGGTAGCGGCAATGGGAATCACGGAGAAATCGAGAGCGAATTGTGAAATTCCCGACCACATATAAATATGGGCAAGATAGGCTCCTCCAAGACAACCAAGTCCCGAAGCAATAAAAACAGCAATGGCCTTGTAAAGGGTGATGCTCAATCCGGAGGCCCTGACGGACTGATCATTATCCTTGACCCCCCGAAAGACGAGTCCGATATCCTCATTCACCAATCTCCTTAAACCAAACAGTGCGAAGATCACGATAAGGATAATGAGATATTGCTCAATCCATGTGTTGGGAAAACCTGCTACTCCAAGGATACCATCCGTTCCGCCGAAGATATTCAATGCCTCAATAATTCTCATGAGAGCCAGAGGGTACATCAGGGTCACAATTGCAAAATAGACCCCTCTAAGAGGAAGGGCAGGAAGAAGGAGAAGGGTGCAAATGATAGCCCCGCCAACGGTGGCCATAGGGATAGTAAATAGGGGTGAGAGACCCAAAGATTTATTCAGGATCGCTGCGGTGTATCCACCCACCCCAATAAAAAAAGCTCCTCCCAAAGAGACGAGCCCCACAAAATGTGCTAAGAAATCAAACCCGAGAGCGAGCAGGCCATATATCGCCGCATAAGATACCACCCGTTTCCAATACGGTCCAAAAAGAGGCGGAATAATGACGGGAAGGAGAAGAAGACCTACGATCAAGACCAATCTCGGAAGGACGAGGTATGCCACCTCTTGCCATGAAGAAACAGCATAGATCCCCTCTGTCCGGACTTTGATACCACGATCGATTCTCTCTTTTCGCCTCTCTGCAGCGACCAGATTTTTATCCATTAGCCCCGGCCAAATTAAAATCCGAAATCCGAATATCGAAGTTCGAAACAAATTCAAATGACCGAAATTCGAATGACCAAAACAGTTTTGAAAATTTGGAAATTGGAATTTTGAATTTGTTTCGGGCTTCGGATTTCGTGCTTCGAATTTCTCCTCTTAAACTCTTTCTTCCAGTTCCTTCTGCTTTCCAAAGAATCCGGAAGGTCTCAGTATCAGTGTGACGATAATAGCTAGGAGAGCGACGACCATCTGAAAATGGGATTGAATGTAGGCAACCGTAATGATCTGGAGGAACCCGATCATAAAAGCCGCAAGGATCGCACCCACCCAGCTGCCGAGGCCTCCCACAATGCAAACGGCGATGGAAAGGATCAAAACGTTATAACCGGCTTCTACGACGATATTGCCAAGAGGAAGCAAGACAATGGCGGAGAGTCCGGCCAAAATTGATCCCATGGCCATGGCGATCACTGCCATCCAATCGGAATCTATTCCCAACATCATGGCCGCATGCTCGTCCTGTGCCACTCCTCTTAATGCCAGGCCCGTCCTGTTGAAATGGGTAAAAAGCCACATAAAGGAGACGACGACAATCCCTATTCCGATGACAATCATTCGTTGGAAGTCAACAGGGACCCCTCCTATGTTGACACTGCCTTCAATGAAAACAGGAAGTGTGTACGTCATCCCCTTGAACCCTCCCCAACGCAGAAATTCGAGAATAGCCAGTCCTAATGCATACGTAGCGATGATCTCAGAGGTAGCCATCCCTCTTACTCGAATGAGAACGAATCGATAAATGGCCGCTCCAATCATTCCCATGAGGGCTAATGCAAGGAGAATAGAAACAACATAATTTAGATGGAGTTTGTGAACAAACCACCAGACACCGAAACCCGTGATGACATAGAGCGCACCATGGGCGAAATTTGGGAGGCGGCTGATTCCATAGACCAAAGTGAAACCAATGGCCATCAACGCTAGCGAGAAACTATTGACGATTCCGTAGATGAGAATGTCCATGATTAATGAGCAATGGGCAATGACCAATTATCAATGATCACTGCCCATTGGCAATTGAGAATCGATATTTATTTTTTCATCCAGGGGGGAAGTTTGACCTCACCCACAGCAATCTTGGGTGGGAAAACCACGATTCTTTTTCCTGCCTGCCACTGAAAAATCGTCCCCACTGCCCCTTCATTTGGATCCACGCTGGGAATGACCTGGTGGTTTTTAGGGTTAAACTTGATCCTTCCATAAACGCCCATCAAGTCTGTCTTTTCAAGGGCCGCAACAACTTTATCCGAGTCGAGAGACCCTGCTCGTTCAATCGCATCCTTCAGTGTGTAAACCGCCATGTAGCTCGAAGAAGTACCGTACCCCTCAGGCTCCAATCCCCATTTTTTCTTATAGGCGTCAACAAACTTCATTGTCCAGGGAGTCGCTTTAGATGGGGCATTGCCGGCATTAACCACGCTGGCCATGCAATATTCACCTTTTCCTTCTGTGGCCTTCCAAAATCCAGGTTCCTCAGCAGCAGAGATGATCGTACCAAAGGGGAGAGCAGGTACTTTCATATCGTACCATTGTTTAAGGAGAATCGACGTCTCAGGCATGTCCATCCAGATGAGGATGACCTGGGCATTTTCTTTCTTGGCCTTCATCAGCCCCACAGAATAGTCTGTGGTTCCGGTAGGGAAGATCTCCTTTCCAAGAACCTCCCAACCTTTTTCTGCGGCCAATTTGGAGACAAGGTCTCCTCCCGCGCGTGCGTGAGCGACATCCTGGATCATGATGAAAAGTTTATTGAGGCCATATTTGGCTTTGATATCCATTAGGCAGGGAATAAATTCTCCTGTAACCATCCAGCCAACTTCACCTGAGATCCTAAAACAATATTTAAATTTATCATATTCGGCATCCACCCGTTTGTGATAGGCTGGAGTTAGAACCCCTGTTGTCAATATGGAAACCTTCTTATACTTGGAAAGCAAGTCCATGGCAGCAAGAGCTGCTTCAGACCGGACAGGGCCCCCGACAATAAAATCAGCGTTTTTCTCCAGGATGAGTTTTTCGACTACCAATAAAGCATCACTGGTAGGGACACCTGGTTCAAGATCGCGGGTATCCATGACTTCTACTTTAAAGGGCCTTTTTTCTCTACCAACAGTAACGCCTCCTTTTGCATTAATCTCTTCTACAGCGAGCTTGATCGCCCTTTCAGCATCCCAGCCATAAAGGAAGGCTGTAGCAAGAGGGGCTCCAATGACAATCGGTTTGCTCGCCGCGTTCGCCTGATTCCCCAAGAGAGGCAAGCCCACTAAAACCAGCACTAAAGACAACACTCCTGACCATCGTTTCGCCTCTTCCATTTTTCTACCTCCTTCACGAAAGGATTTCCCCCCCCACGGAGATGTTTGAGAATTTTCTTCTTATACCTCTCTCTTATATTTGTCAAGATAATTCATTTGTGTGATTCCAAATTTGAATTGTCCTGTGTTTCCAGGCTCGAAATGCCCTGTGGAGCTACTTTTGGTAGTAGCAGTGTTTACGCAAGAATTATGCCAGCTATCCTGTCATGGAATAATGTATATAATTACAATGTGTTGAGAAGTTTGGGGAAACCATAGTTGCCAATTTCAATTGAAGCGACCTTTTATTTTTTGAAAAATATATTCAATGCCCATTCATCAACCCCGGCCCTGCGTTAAAAACGGCATCGGGGCTCTTCGGATTCACCGCATTCATCCCGGTGATAAATCTCACACTTTTCTGCATCCATCTATCATGCCCCCATAACTGACGGAGCCATTTCTTTGGAAAGGGAAGGATGTTTCCTTAATCTATTCGCTACCTGGTTGTTTTGAGGTCGTTTGAAATTTCGTACGCTTTGAGTTTGTGGCGGAGTGTTGGCCGGGAAATCCCCAGAAGCTCACATGCTTTTCCCAGATGCCAGTGGGTGTGGTTGAGTATTTCTAAGATATGCTCCTTCTCCACGTCCCTGAAATTCTGTTCCCTACTGAGTGCATCTTGCGGATTGTGATGGTTGGGTAACTTTTTTCCAATCAGAGGAATGATAAGTTCCTCAAGAATGACTTCCCCTTGGGTATTTATGGCTGCGTGGATAAGGATATTTTCGAGCTCCCTCACGTTACCCGGCCAATCATATTCCGTCATTTTCTTGAGGGCCTCTTCTTCAACTTTTCTGATGCTTCTACTTAGCTCGTAGTTGATTTTTCTGAGGACATGTTCAACCAGGAGCGGTATATCAGACTTCCGCTCCCTGAGCGGGGGGACCTTTATGGTGGCCACGTTGAGCCTGTAATAGAGGTCTTCTCTGAAAGTACCCGCCCGGACCATCCTCCAGAGATCTTTGTTCGTTGCGGCGATCACCCTTGCATTCGATTTGATCTTCTCTTCTCCACCAAGACGCTCGAATTCTTTCTCCTGCAAGAATCTCAGCAGTTTCGACTGGAGTTCAAAAGGGATGTCCTCTATCTCGTCAAGAAAAATGGTCCCATGACCAGCGAGTTCAAACTTCCCCCTCCTTGAACTGGATGCGCCAGTGAAAGCCCCTTTCTCATGGCCAAAAAGTTCGCTTTCCAGGAGTGCTCCCACGATCGTTGAACAACTTATAGCGCGGAAGGGATGCTCCTTGTAAGAACTATTGGAGTGGATTGCCCTTGCTATCAGCTCCTTGCCGGTGCCCGTCTCACCCTCGATGAGAACCGTGACGCGGTTCTCTGACAGCACGCCTATGGCCTTGAAGATCTCTTTCATTCCCTTGCTTTTACCGATGATCTTACCCTCCACGTACGATAAAGAGGGATCTATAAATACGGCCTCGGCGGTTCGGGCTGAGGTTGAAGATTTTAGGGCTCTATCTATAACTCTGTCGAGTTCCTCCACGTCTATCGGTTTGGGAATGTAGTCGAAGGCACCGAATTTCACTGCCTTAATCGTGATATCCATATCATGGAACGCGGTAATGATGATAATGTTCTTTCTGCCGTTACGAATCAGCTCTTGGAGCACATCGAGGCCGTTCATGTCGGGAAGGCGGATGTCGAGGATGATCACATCAGGATTAAAGATGGCGCATTTCTGCAAACCCTCTGTTGCGGAGACGGCACACCTCACCTCAAAGCCTCTCTCAATCAGGTACATCTCCAAGGTTTCAAGGAGAGGGCGTTCATCATCAATGATGAGAATCCTTTTGACCTTCATGTTTTCTCCCTCAAAGGAATTGTCAGACTGACGCGTGTTCCATGAGGCTTTTGGACCGATACGCTTCCTTTGCCTCCATGGGCCTCTATGATCTTCTTCATATTGGCAAGACCGAGGCCCGTCCCCTTTTTTTTGTTGCTGAAAAAGGGGTCGAAAACATAGGGAAGATCCTCCAGGCTGATTCCGGGCCCGTCGTCGCTGATTTCGACCTGAATGGCACCGCCATTCCCGCTCAACTGCTTCGTAACGATCTCTATGTTTCCACCTTCCGGTAGTATCTCAATTGCATTCAGTAGAACATTGATTATTGCCTGTTCTATCTTTTCATGATCAAGAAGGGTACTGGGCAATCCACCGCTAAAGACCTTTTTCACGGCGACCCCCCTTTCTCTGATGCTGGCATCCATAATTTCGAGACAGTCATCCATCAGGCTGTTGATCGCGGTAGGCTCGAGATTCAGCTTCACCGGCCTTGCAAAGTCAAGCATCTCATCGAGAATTCTCTCCAGCCGGGATATCTCGTTGACGATGATCTCCATGCGCCTCTTGTCGTTGCCTCCAAAATCCATATTCTTCAAGATGATCTGACTGTTCATCTTCACGGATGACAGGGGGTTACGTATCTCGTGGGCAAGAGATGTCGTGAGCTTTCCTATATGGGCAAGACGCTCAGATTCCCGAATCCGCTTTTCGATTTCTATCCTCTCCGTGACATCCCTGCAGATACCGGCCACCGCATACTCACCCTGGTAGAGTATCCGTGTTACCTTGTTCTCCGTAGGCAGGGCCTTGCCGCTCTTGTGGCGACGCAGGTAAATATAAAGGTCCTTGGTATCTTCACCGGCCATTCTCTTCTCATAAAAGCTCTTCACCATAGGGAGTGACTTTGGGGCGATAAGATCTGTGTAGGGTTTTCCTAACATCTCTTGGAGAGAGTAACCGTGGAGATCGCAATACGCCTGATTTGCAAAAACGATACGCCCATTCTGATTGACAAAATAGCCGTCATTTATCTTCTCCACCAGAATTCGATACTTGGATTCTGATTCGGCAAGTTCTTTTGTTCTTTTCTTCACCTCCCCTTCAAGATTCTCGGCATAATCTCTTAAATGTTTCTCATGCAATGACTGGAAATAATTGCTGAATTCTGTAATGGTATAAAAGAGGCAGTAATTCATATGCCTTAAGGCATCATTAAGGCCATTCTCATCTAACTCGTTTGGGAGGATAGGGAGGAGAACTGTTCGATAAAGTTCGTAAGCACTCTGAACTTCAGAGAGGGAAAAACCTCCTTCAAGGCGTAAATTGGTAATCCAATGGATATGGTCATTTATCTTCGAAAAATCGTTATGGATAAGTACTGCATAATTTGCTTCGGTTGCTCTTGAAACGGTATGAAAGAGTTCATCTACTGGTCGACCACGGTAGCGTTCGCTTACCTCTGTGTGGAGCCGATAAATCCATTCATCCACAATCCGGTTATGGTGTGTTTTAAGGATCTCTACAAGCTTCATTGGAGGGGAATTTATCACTCTAACTATTTTTAGTCAAGCCGTAAAAAGTACTGTAAAAAGTGCAGTCCCCTCTTCTATCTTCCTACGGAGATAAAGCTCGTATATCGAGAAAGCTTCCCGTCTTTGACGATAAGAATCCTGGATTCTACGCTGGGACGGTGATCTTTAGAGGTCATGGTGAGAGGAGGGGTGAGCCCCCCTATGACAACATCTTTAAACCCTTCCAAGGCAAGCCTCACCTTCTCGCGGGAGAATCCCTGCCCCATAAGGGCTCTTCTTAAAGCCTCTGAGATCACCTGCGTTGTCGCCCACCCTTCGATGTAGGAAAGGGTATGAGAATCATAAGGGTGCCACCTCTGATGGGCCTCTTTGATGGCTGCCATCCCCGGGATATCTTCGCCAAAAGGAGAGATAGGTTGCACTCCAAATACTCCGTTAAAAGCCACCAGGTTCTCGTCAAAAGCCCTTCTGCCGCAGATCCACTTGGTCTTAGAGTGCATTTTCTTAACTTCTTGCAGGAGGAAGGACGCTTCTCTGGAGGTAAGGCTCAGGTAGGCGAAATCGGGGTTGTTGGCTTTGATTGTTTCGAGTGGAGAAGTGTGTCTTTCCACCCGGTCTCCGGGCTGGGAGAAGTCCGAGACCCAGACATCCGGTCCGATGTCGATTCCCAGGGCTTTGGCATACTCCTTTACTTCATCTAAGAAATGGCGACCGAACCGGTCAGGGGATCCAACGAAGATGACTTTAGGTTTCCTCATTTGAAGGCCGAATTTATCCGAGACAAAACCCATCGCAATTTTGGCCAGATCGAGAGGAGTTGGGGTGATTGAAAAAAGATAGGGATATTTGGAGCCGTTAGAAAATTGGGAAGGCAAGGAACTGGAAAAGGTAGGGATTCGGTCGAGATGGAGATGGGGAACCAGGGCAAGGGCTGTCTCCGTGGAATAGATGTAGAGAACCAGAATACGGTCTGCCTCGTTCAATTTTCGGTAGGCTGCCAGGAACTCAGCCGGTTGGGAAAGGTCGTCGATGAGAATGATCTCCAGTCTTCTCCCGGAGATCCCGTCACGCAGGTTGAGCCATCTGGCTGCATCCGACATCCCTCTGGCACATTCCCTTCCTGAGTCTCCCCATCGGCCGGAATGGGGAATCAAAGCTCCAACCTTGAGGGC
Organism: Thermodesulfobacteriota bacterium; assembly: GCA_047519465.1. Classification (GTDB taxonomy): domain Bacteria; phylum Desulfobacterota; class BSN033; order BSN033; family UBA1163; genus UBA1163. Next base: position 10,128 of record JAPVTA010000184.1, read on the forward strand.
GGGCAGGCTGAAACTGGGAACCGGGAGGGCGATCCAGAGAAACAAGGAGAGAATGAAAAGGCGCAACCAAATTCCAAATCCCACATCCCAAATTTCAAATAATTTCCAAATGCCAAAGAACAAATGACCCAAAGAAGTTTGGAATTTTGAATTTCTTGGATTGGAATTCATGTGTGATTTGGTGCATCCCCTGCACCATACTAGGTACAGGGCTTGTCATTGGGCGCTTATCGTAAAATGATTTTTACGTACTCGTTGCATAGAGTACCGCCAAAATTCTTGTTACCCTATCTTGGTGGCACTGGACTCGATGAGGGATATTCGAATCATAATATATCGAATCTCCCGGGTAAAGGACATCGGTATGGTTCCCCAGGATCACTTCCATCTCGCCTTCGAGAACGAAGATGAATTCTTCTCCGTCATGGACAGAGGTTTTGGAGGTCTTAACCGTAGCGGGTTCAAGAGTGACGATGAAGGGCTCCATATGGCGGTTCTTCTTCTCAAACCCCAAAGATTCGTATGAATAGCCATACTTTACTCCCTCTTTGGAGGCGAACCGAGAGATCGTCTTTCGCTCGTCCTTTCTCACAATGGCAAAGGGTTCGCCCTCTGTTTCACCCAGGAAATCGCCCACCCTGACGCCCAATGCTTTGGCCAGTTTGATAATTGTTCCGAGGGACGGGGAGACAAGGTGATTTTCCATCTGGGAGAGCAGGGCTGTTGAAAATCCGGTTAAGTCGGACAATGCTTTCAGCGAAAGGCCTTTCTGTTCCCTCAATGCCTTGACCTTTTCTCCAACACGGATCTCTTCTGGAACCCTCTCTTCTTCCATGATTCGTCCTTTCGATCTGACCCCTCTTATTGAGATTGTCATTCCCGTGAAAACGGGAATCCAGCCCCATACTTGATACGGGGCAGGAATGATGTCCCGAAGAAGAGAATATTTAAAGTCGACTTCAAGTCGACACGATGTTCAAGAACCCCTCTCCTTCGAATGTGATTTCGTTCTCTCGATCGCGGATCCGTTATTTCTGACAAATTCAGCTCCAACTTTAATGGCCTCGATGTTGGACGGAATGAGATGACGGTATCTTTCATCCAGCACCTTTCCTAAGGAATCGAATAGAGAAGTCATGCGAACCAATTCCGTTTTTTGGTTAAAGGCGCCTAAGGCAACCATATTTGCGAGCTTTGGGTGTCCATGATCGATTGCAATCTGGTTGACAGGGATGAAAAAATTTTCGATGTCCTTCCGGTAAGCCTCTTCGGGCTCGATCAAAGAGGAATTGACGAATAGAAGTCCGTTAGGGAGAACGAGCGGTCCGTATTTTGTCAAGGAGGGCAGATTCATCACAAGGGCGGCATGGGGCCTCCCCACGACGGGAGATCCGATCTGGCGGGAGGAGATGACGACCGTGCAATTAGCTGTTCCGCCCCGCATCTCAACTCCGTAGACAGGAAGATAGGTGACGCACTTGCCCTCTTTCATGGCGGCGTAGGCAAGGAGATTCCCGATGACCATAACTCCCTGCCCTCCAAATCCCGCAACAACGAAATCGTAATAAAAACGATCATCCAACATTCGTCATTCCCAACGTGAACGCATTCATCATCACTGATAACAATTTAAGTTCAAATGTCAAAATCCAAATGACAAATGAATGTCAAAGTTCAAAATTGGAGAGGTTTTGACATTTTAAATTTGGAATTGATTTGGCATTGATTCACCTTCGGTTCATCGCTCCGCGCAAACTTTGACATTTGACATTCCTGTTTATAAATAATCTGCCATTTTCCGTTCCTTTAAAATACCCAAAGGGAAGTAAGGGATCATCTCCTCTTCGACCCGCTTATTCGCTTCTAAGGCCGTCATCCCCCAATTGGTGGGACAGGCCAATAACACCTCGACAAACGAGAAACCCATTTCTTCGATTTGCATCTGAAAGGCCTTCCGAATTGCTCTCTTGGCTTTCATTAAGTTAGTGGGATTGTTTACGGCCACCCTCGCAACAAAGGCGCTTCCTTCCAAAGTGGCTAACATCTCCGCCATTCGGATGGGGTAACCGTCATAGCTGAAGTCTCTTCCATAAGGGCTCGTGCTTGTCTTTTGTCCAAGAAGCGTAGTGGGCGCCATTTGGCCTCCGGTCATTCCGTAGATCCCATTGTTGGCGAAGAGGATAGTGATATTCTCACCACGATTGGCCGTATGGATGCCCTCTGCGATTCCGATGGCGGCAAGGTCTCCATCCCCCTGGTATGTAAAGACGATTCGATCTTTTCTGGCACGTTTCACTCCGGATGCAACAGCCGAAGCCCTTCCATGGGGCGCCTCCAACACATCGATATTGAAATAATCGTACATAAAAACGGAACAGCCCACAGAGGCGACCCCGATGGTCTTCTCTCTAATCTGGAAATAGTCGATGGCTTCGGCCACCAATCGATGGGCGATACCATGGTGACATCCGGGGCAGAAATGGAAGGGAATATCGATGAGACATTCCGGACGTTTGAAGACAAGCTCCATCTTGTTAACTCCTAAGTTCAAATGTCAAAATCCAAATGCCAAATGAATGACAAATGTCTAATAAAAGATGCCCTTATTTGAGCTTTGAAATTTGAGCTTGATTTGAAATTTGAACTTTGACATTTGACATTTAGTCTATCAGTAGTACTTCTTTATCTCTTCCAGCACCTCTTCGGGGGAAGGGAGTGAGCCCGGGGGCCTTCCGTAAAAATAGACGTGGGCCCCACCCTCTACCGAAAGCTTCACATCCTCCACCATTTGTCCCGTGTTTAATTCGACGGTCAAAAATCGCGTCACCTTCCGGGAAAGGTCATAAAGAACCTTTTCCGGAAAAGGGAAGAGCGTGATCGGCCGGAGGAGTCCCACCCTCATGCCTTCCTCCCTCGCCAACTCAACAGAAGTTTTCGATACCCTGGCCATGCTTCCAAATGAGACAACGATGAGTTTGGCGTCCTCAGTGAAAATACTTTCAAACCGGACCTCCTCTTTTTTCATCTGCTCGTATTTCTGATGGAGTTTCCAGTTATGGTCCGAAAGCTCACCGTCCTGGAGATAAAGCGATTTAAGTCGGTTTGGCTTTCTTCCTGATGCTCCAGTCAGGGCCCACTCTTTCGGCGGAAGGTCGGTCTTCGGTCGCGTTCTCCGGAGGAGGGGCTCCTTCATCTGTCCAATCAGGGCATCCCCAAGAATCATGGCGGGATTTCGGTATTTGTCTGAAAGGTCGAAGGCCAGACAGGTCAAGTCATACATTTCTTGGATTGAGGATGGGGCCAGAACGATCATCCGATAATCCCCGTGCCCTCCGCCCCGGGTGGCCTGAAAATAATCTCCCTGAGAGGGAGAGATCCCGCCCAATCCTGGTCCACTCCTTGAGATATTGACGATGAGTCCCGGAAGCTCGCTGCCCGCCATGTAGGAGATTCCCTCTTGCATGAGGGAGATTCCAGGGCTGGAGGAAGACGTCATGGCCCTTGCCCCGGTGGCAGAAGCCCCCAGGAGCAAATTGATCGAAGCAATCTCACTTTCTGCTTGGATAAACTCTCCGCCCAAAGGGGGGAGATGCCTGGAAAGGTACTCCGGGATGTCATTCTGGGGAGTGATAGGATATCCGAAATAGAGGAGACATCCCGAATCAACGGCAGCCATGGCTATGGCTTCATTCCCTTTGACCAGTATTTTTTCAGAATTTTGTTCGGTCAAGCTTCACCCCATTCTTTTTAGAGAACCATTTGATTTTCTGGTTTTTGGTCTTTCCAATGACTTTATCTCCCTATCCCCCTGTCTCCCCATCTATCTCTTTAGTCCCTCCACACTCGTATAGCGACATCCGGACAAGTCTCTCCGCAGAGGGCACATCCCGTGCATTGTCCGTCTGCCTCCCAAACGACGTAGAAATAACCTTGACGATTGATTTCCTCTCCGGTCCGGATCAGCGCTTTCGGGCAGGCAATGGTACAGAGTCCGCACCCCTTACATCGCTCTTGGTCGATTTCTACTTTGGCCATCACACCACGACCCATGAATCCGAAATCCGAATCTCGAAATTCGAAACAAGTCCAAACCTGTAATATCAGATATTCAAAACGCTTGTACGACTCTTTGTTTTAGATTTTGAACATTCGGATTTGTTTCGTGCTTCGGATTGGCCCGAAACGGACGCTTCGCCCGATATTCGTATTTATAGTTTCTTAGATTGCTTTTACTTCTTTGAAGTGTTCGATCTCTTCTGCTGAGAAGCCCATCGTTCTGAGGACATTGATCGTGTTTTCTCCCCATCCCGGCGAAGGGGTGCGGATTTCAAAAGGGAATTGGGACGATTTGATCGGATTTCCCAGCTGGCGGACCTTCCCTTCGACAGGGTGCTCCGCCTCCATCACCATCTGTCGATGGAGAACTTGTGGATGTCGAAAGACCTCTTCAAACGTTAAGATAGGTTCGCAACATGCATCCACATTTCTGAAAAAGTCGACCCACGCCTTTTGCGTTTTCGTCTTAAACAGATTTTGGATCTGCTCGATCACGCGAAGCCGTTCCTCTCCTTCGATGAATTGCTTATCAAAAAGGTCTCTGCGCCCGATCGCTTCGCAGAAGTTCCTCCAGAATTTTAGCTCCAGGGCCCCAAGAGACATATACCTCTCATCTCTTGTTGAATAGACATGGTAGCACGCATATCTCCCTGTCAGTGGCAAATCGCCCCGCTCCGGAAGTTCTCCATCCATGAAATATTTTGCTGCGTGGATGCAGAGCCAGGAGACGACGCCATCCATCATGGAGACGTCCAGGAATTGGCCCTCCCCCGTCTTTTCCCTATGGATGACTGCAGCGAGAATGGCGATGGCAGCCATCATTCCCCCTCCGCCGATATCGGCGATTTGAGCTCCCGGAAGGACAGGGGCGCCGTTCTTCGGTCCCGTTATTTCAAGCATGCCTCCCAGGCCAATGTAATTGATATCATGACCGGACCTTTCGTGATAGGGTCCGTCCTGCCCATACCCCGAAAGAGAACATAGGATGATACGAGGGTTTCTTTCTTTCAGATCCTGATAGCCGATACCCAGGCGGTCCATTACGCCCGGCCTGAAACTCTCTAAGACGATGTCATAGGATTGAATCAGTTTATAGAAGATATCCCTTCCTTCTCTTATCTTGAGGTTCAATTTGATGCTTTTCTTGTTTCGATTCAAAGCAAGAAAAATGGCACTGTCCTTCTTCCGAATGGGGCCGGTCATTCGTGTAGGGTCACCCTGATCCGGGTCCTCGACTTTTAATACCTCCATCCCTAAATCGGCCAGGAGAAGAGAGCAGTAGGGCCCTGGCAATAGCCTGGAGAGGTCAAGCATTCTGAATTCTTTCAACAGCCCCACCGACGCCACCTGTGAGATAATTTATAAAAAAATTAATAACATATTAGGCTGGAAAATTAAAGTGATTGACCGGTCCGTGCCCCGCAAGCCCGCCCTTCAGGGCGTGGAGCTTTACTCGGAGAGGAGCAAGCGGGTCATTTTAACGATAAACGCTAAGCTCTGACAAATTCTTTTCGACCAGATATGGCCAAAAACTTCTTGACGGAAAAACTCAAGAATGGTATTCAATGGAGGTCAGTTCGCAGGATTTCCATCTGAGGAAGGAGGAATTCATGAAGAAGTCATTGAAAAAACCTACAAAGAAGACCTCGAAAAAGGTATCGGGAAAGCCGTTGAAGAAACCTTCGACGAAAGCATTGAGGAAGCCTTCAAGAAAACTACTGAAAAAAACTGTTAGAAAAACCGCCACGAAACTTTCAAAAAAGACTTTAAAGAAGCCTTTAAAGAAATCGTCAAAAAAACCATTGAAAAGACCTACCCCAAGACATTTTGTGAAACCATCAAAAAAACCTCTTTGGATACCTTCTGAAGACCGAGTCAAGAGTGCCAATATCACGCGGTTTATCGAATTTGTTAACCGAGGGTATGGGAAGAAATTCAGGACATATCGTGAATTATATCAGTGGTCCGTTGATTCGATTCCTGACTTCTGGGCAGCCCTGTGGGATTTTGTAGAGGTGAAGGCGTCAAGAAAGTATGACCGGGTGGTAGATGATTTGAAAAAATTCCCCGGGGCAAAGTGGTTTGTCGGGGCCAAGCTTAATTTTGCGGAAAATCTCCTGCGGTATCGAGACGATCGAGTCGCTTTTATTTTTCGAGGGGAAACGCGGAAATCTGCTAAGATGACTTACGCAGAGCTTTATGGAACGGTCGCCCGCTTGGCAAAATCCTTGCGCGAAATAGGGATTCGTCCAGGGGACAGGGTGGCAGGCTACATGCCCAACCTGATTGAGACTGCCATTGCTATGCTTGCTGCGACGAGTGTCGGAGCCGTCTGGTCCTCTTGCGCGACGGACATCGGTCCTCAGGCGGCACTCGATCGACTCGGTCAAATAGAGCCCAAGGTTTTGTTCACAGTGGACGGCTATTTTTATAAGGAAAAGTCGTTTGACACCCTGGGGAATGCAACAGAAGTTGCTAAAGCTATCCCTTCGTTGAAGAAAGTAGTCATTGTCTCCTATGTGGGCAATAAACAGGATATCAGCAATATCCCTAACGCTGTGCATTATGAAGATTTTTTGGCTAAGGGAGACGAGCCTGCTCTTGAGTTTGAACAATTACCCGCCGACCACCCCGTCTTCATTATGTTTTCGTCTGGAACAACTGGTAAACCTAAGTGCATGGTGCAAGGGGCGGGTGGCATTCTGCTCAACCACTTGAAAGAACTCATTGTACATACGGACCTTAAGCGGCAGGACAAAATCTTTTACATCACTACCTGCAGTTGGATGATGTGGAACTGGTTGCTCAGCTCACTCGGTGTGGGGGCGACGGTGGTCTTGTATGATGGCAACCCGAACTATCCTGATGCCTATGCAATGTGGAAATTAACGCAGGATGAAAAGATAACCATTTTTGGCCTCAGCGCAAGCTATATCAACTATCTCCGAAGTGAGGGGATCCAGCCCGGGAAAAATTATGATCTTTCCTCCTTGAGAGAGATTTCTCAAACAGGGTCTGTTCTGTCGGCAGATGGCTTCGAGTGGGTCTATCGGGAGATCAAGAAGGATCTCCATTTCAATTCCATCTCCGGGGGAACGGATATCAATGGCTGTTTTGCCGTTGGCAGCCCTATTCAAGCCGTCTATGCCGGGGAATTGCAGAGCCCTGGCCTAGGCATGAGAGTGAAGGCTTATGATGAGAATGGGAAACCCGTATGGGATAAAGAGGGAGAACTGGTATGCGAAGCTTCGGCTCCTCCCATGCCACTCTATTTCTGGAACGATCCGAACGGGGAAAAGTATAAAAGCGCCTACTTCGAGACCTATCCAAATGTCTGGCGCCATGGCGACTACGTCGTCATGCACAAAGACACCGGAGGTATTACTTTCTACGGCCGTTCTGATGCCGTGCTGAAACCCTCCGGAGTTCGAATCGGCACAGCAGAAATCTACAACGTGGTGGAGAAGATACAGGGAGTTGCCGACAGCCTTGCCATCGGACAAAATTGGGAGGGGGAGCAGCGCATTATTCTCTTCGTGAAACTTGCTCCGGGAGCAAACTTGGCAGAGGAATTGAAGAATCAGATCAAGAAGACACTCCGGGAAAAGGCTTCTCCCCGGCATGTTCCCGCAATCATCATGGAGATGCCTGATGCCCCGTATACGATGAATATGAAAAAGGTGGAGAGTGCTGTCACCAATATCATCCACGGAAGGCCGGTTCTGAACAGAGATGCCTTAATGAACCCGCAGGTTCTCGACTATTTCGAGAAAATCGTTCCAGAGCTCCAAAAGTAACCATAGTTATGAGTTCGGAGTTCAGAGTTCGGAGTTTTAGAACCTAATGCTCCGAACTCCGAACTAAATGCTCCGGACTATTGTCATGAAATTGACCCGTCAGGAGTTTGAGGCGTTAGTGACTTTAGCTCTGAAGAGGCTTCCTAAATTCTTTAAAAGGAAAATGAAGAATGTGGATGTGGTGGTGGAGGACCGGGCCTCGCGTGATCTTCTTTCCGAAATGGGATTGCGATCCCCTTTCCAATTATTAGGGCTTTACCAGGGCGTCCCTTTAGACCGAAGAGGATTTTACTACGGGAATGTCCTTCCCGATAAAATCACGCTCTTTCAGGTTCCCATCGAGTCGATGTGTCAGACGAAGGAGGAGATTGGAGAGAAGGTCAAAGAGGTGGTGATCCATGAGGTAGGGCACTACTTCGGGCTGGATGATGAAAAATTAAGAGAGCTCGAGAGAG
>JAPVTA010000185.1:0-19012 GCA_047519465.1 Thermodesulfobacteriota bacterium
CCAGCGGCTGCAATACCGGGACTGATAATTCCGATCGATCCCGGTCCTAACAAACGGGCACCCTTCTGCTTCCCGTAGGCCATCATCTCGAGGATATCATACAGAGGAACTCGCTCCGCGGGCATCACCATGAATTTAATCCCGGCATCTAATGCCTCAAGGACGGCATCCTTCAGGCCCGGGCCCGGGACAAAGGTCACGCTTGCATCGATCGGACCTTTTTCTCTAACAGCCTCTTCGACCGTATTGAAGACAGGGATTCCTGATACTTCCTCTCCGCCTCTTCCCGGAGTCACTCCGGCCACTACCTTCGTCCCGTAGCCTTTCATGAACGCAGCCCTTGCTGAGCCCTCCCTCCCCGTGATTCCTTGAACTAATATCGTCGTATTCTTTTTGAGTAGAATCGCCATTCTCACTGCCTCCGATCACGCTTAAACCACTCCATGTTTTCTCTTGTATTCATCCAACCCGGGGATCGGTGCTTCAATACTGATCGCTTTATTTCCTCTGAACCAGCATTCGTACTCGCATGCGAGACACTCTGTGCCGACACGCTTCGCATATTCCGTATCTCCTCCAATAGCGGGCTTCCCATCTTTCATCACCAAAATGCCGCGATCATAAAGTTTGCATCCCGCCACGCAGGCGTGGGTATTGCAACCGGCACATTTGTTTTCATCAATAATGACCTTGATCGTCCTCTCTTCAAAATGCATGGCCAGCCCTCCTTCGCGAGATTTCTGAAAAGATCAAGAGATCCCCCTTTTCTTCCGGTATTCGTCAACAAGGATTCTCATTCGCTTTGCCAGAAACTCGGTTTCATACACCTTATCACTTCCGTAGATCTCAATCGGGTTCGGCAAATCCGCCGTTCCCTCCTTCAGAATCTCCAGTGATTCTTTTTCCTTATTTCCGCAAAGCAAGAGCACACAGGGGAAATTGGGTCTTTTGGGGAGTTCCTCCCTGAGGGCCTTCACCACTCCGTGGGCATGGTGCCACTGCTCCTGGTTTGCCACGATGAAACCGCCGAGCATATATCCTTCAATGTCCGGCTGGGAAAGGATGACCTTGGCCGCCCGGTACACTTTTGCGGCTGTGGGGTTACCACTGGTGTCAGCGTAATTGGCGATCTTCAGCCCCCGACGATTCAAGGCATCTACTCCAAGAATAGCCCCTCCCCCGCCGATCCCATGGTAGCCGACGTAGCCCAACCCTTTCTTGTCGGGGGCCATCTGGGCGACATAACAGGTCCCCCGGAGGTCGCCTTCCTCAATCCACCATGCGATCCTGTCGAACTCCGTGGGAGGCGTAGGGGCCTCTCGGGCAACATCGATGCCCAGCTCGGGATGGCGGAATACCGACGAATCGTCAATGGCGATGCGGCAATCCCCCGCGACAATTCTCCCATCCTTCGTTAAGACAAGAGGATTGATCTCTGCTGCCCGGCAATTGTATCCTTTGAACGTCTGGTATAATCCCATGATCGCCTGGGCAATCGAGGGAAGAATTCGGGTGGGAACTTTAAGCTTGACGCAAAGATTGAGAGCATCATAGAGGCGGAACCCACGGAGGACATCTACGCTCATTTGGGCGATCTTTTCCGAAGGCACCGATTCAATATCCATTCCTCCTTCCATACTAAACATGACCACTGGTGCTCTGACTTCCCTTGAGGCATCGATGATGACGCCGACATAGTACTCTTTTTCAATATCCAACTTTTCCTCTACCAGTACTTTTCCAACCTTCAGTTTTTTGATTTCGGAACCCAAAAGCTGATTAGCAACGATCTCTGCATCGAGAGGATGTTCGGCGAACTTGATTCCTCCTGCTTTGCCGCGGCCCCCGGCCCAGACCTGTGACTTGATGGCGACGGGCTTGCCGATCCTTTCGGCGATCTTCTTGGCCTCTTGAGGGGTGGCTGCCACCTCGCCATCAGGGATTGGAACCTTGGCTACTTTGAGCAGTTGTTTTCCCTGGTATTCGTATAGTCGAGCCATAGCTTTGTCTTCATTTTAATGACGCCCGCCGATAGCCCAATTTCGTAAAGCTCCCTGCCCTTCCCATTAAAACGGGACAAGCACGGTGGGCTTGCGGGGCACGGTTCGGCCAGTATCATTTTGGAGACCTCTCCGATGAACTGGAGACCATGTCGTCCCTTGGAACTTTTTGGCTGCTCCAGAACCCACGCAAAGGTTCGGGTCTCCCTCTGCTAAACAGCAATTTCGACAAGGCGAGCCGGGCCGAAGGGGCCCTTGGTCCCGCTGATTCAGGCCACCCCTCGAGAACTTCTGCGAGAATAGCAAGATTTCCTTCGTAAGTCTCCGGGTGAAGAGAATCACCGTCGAAAGGAAGGAACTTCGGCTACAGCGTAACCGAGGTCATCCTGTTCAATGATCACTCGCAATCTCACATTGTCTCCCGATTTGAGAACTCGGAAAAAATTTATCATATGCACATTAACTCTGTCAAATTCGATGGTTCTTAGAAGGGTAAGAAAGACCCCCATAAAGAATGATGGCCAAAAAATCTAGATTTTAGTAAGTTTTTCTTGCCGAGCGTTTCGTCAGACGGCGCTCGATTAGAACATTTTGATTTGAATTATTTGCATAACTTTGATAGATTGATTTAGGAGGGAACGGCATGAGACTCAAAGACCAAACGGCACTTATTACCGGCTCAAGTCGGGGCATTGGCGAAGCCATCGCCCGTGCCTTTGCAGTCGAAGGCGCGCATATAGCTATCACGGGACGCTCGGCACAAGAGCTGGGAACCCTGCAAAAGGAGTTTAGCAGCCTGGGCGTGCGATGCAAGAGCATCGTCGCCGATCTGACAAAGAGGGACGCCGTCGAGCGAGTGTGGACGGAAGCCACGCAAGCGTTTGGACACATTGACATCCTCGTCAACAACGCGGGGATGGGCAGCGGCGCGAACCCCAGGCCCGTCGTGGATTACGATGACGGTCTCTGGGAAACGATGCTCTACGTCAACCTCACCGTCCCGTATCTTTTCTCGAAGAAAGCGCTGGCCTCCATGATCGACCGCAAATATGGGCGCATCATTATGACCGCCTCTATCAACAGCAAGAAGGGGTTGCTGTTCGGGGCGGCCTATGCGGCGAGCAAGCACGGACTCTTGGGGCTGATGCGCACGTTGGCGATGGAGACGGCAAGCCAGGGCATTACCGTCAACGCCATCTGCCCTGGGCCTGTTCGCACGCGCATGAATAATTTGCGCGTTGAGTACGATGCGAGGCGACTCGGCAAACCGGTCGCGGAATACGAGGCGAGCTTGACAGCAATCGGTCGCCGTCTTGAACCCCACGAGATTGCGCCCCTCGTCGTCTATCTTGCTAGCCGAGAAGCGTCCGTCATCACAGGACAGGCATTCAACATTGACGGCGGGTTGTTAATGGTATGATCGTTTCTTGAGATATCCTTAAAAAGCCCATTGCCCGGCCGACAAGGCGTGCTGTTTTAACCTACCCTGCAGAGGTAATGCCGACAGCCGATTTCCGCTCTCGCTTTCTGTAACCCTCAAGGACGGATCTCCTCACGTGTGCTAAGGTCCCACGTGGTGCTCAGGCTGACTTAAACAAAAGGATTAAGGTACGGAAGATTTTGCCCTGGGACCCATAAGATGGGAAAACGTTTTACACATTCTTTGGGAGTCAATTCAGGACTTTTGTGGAAAACGGTTCCACTCCTCGCTTTTATCGGGCAATTGAAACCAGCCGGAAAGAATATAGTTACAACAACTTAGAATCACAGTGAAGCTTTGGCATAAGGATTGATACTTTAATGCATTTTGGATTGCTCAGATCCCGGGAGAGACGAACCTTCCATCACGGCGGGGCGTTAAGTGAAGCTCCCCGCTCATATAAGGGCGGGGCTTCCCGGCATTGTAACATCATTCATATTGTGCCCCTTAATCCCGCCTATCCCAATAGGTCGGGGCGGGGCACGCTCCGGTCAAGGGCTTGCTGGCAGAATGCCGTCTATAAAATCGGAGGGAAAAATGGGAGGCGCAATAACAACTGCTTTTGTATTCCTGCTATTATTATTGATGTTTGGTGCTTTAGGCTTCATGTTTGGCAATTTCGACTAAGCTCGTTCTACTCCATCCCAGCTCAGACCTGCCTGGTCCTTTGGGGCTCCTGTAGAAAGGACCATTCCTATCTGTGCGAGGAAGGGATCGTTGCTTCTCAGAATCGCCTTGGAGACGATGCGGGGGAGACTACGGAATGTAATCGCCATTCGATTGTCAGGAGGCAGAAATAGGATGTTTAGAACGATGCTCGTCGAAGATAACCCCTCCTTTAGACGGGTTCTTAAAGATAATTTACTGGATCTCTTCCCTTCGATGGAGATTATTGAAGCATCGGACGGAGTAGAAGCCCTCCAAGAAATGGATCGTCATCATCCGGATCTAATCTTTATGGATATCAGATTACCCGGCGAAAGTGGCCTTGAACTGACCGCGAAAATCAAAGGTGATCATCCTGGCATCATCGTGATCGTTCTTACCAGTTATGAATCACCAGAGTATCGGGAGGCCGCCATCCAATGTAAGGCCGATTATTTCTTTTCTAAAGACGCTATTACCAAGGATGAGATTTTTGTCTTGGTCAAATCAATTGTATTAAAAAAAAAGGTTGGTGCGGAAGGTTCAGAATGATGCCAAAACGCATCTTTCCTGTCTCTTCTGCTTCTTTGACCTTACTTGCCAGCTTTTCTCTCCGTTCTCGAAGGCGCCTCCGTGCATCCGGACCCGATCCACTCCTCCCCGAGTCTTTGGAGATCCTGCCGTTGTTGCAGAATCGAGAAGTCGGCATATTCAGGGTCCTTTTTCCTATAAGTCTTCTCAATGAAGACAATGGAGTCGCTGGTGGCCCGCATCTCTGCACGGATCACCTCGCACTTCCTCGGCACCCTGCGGCCCTTGATTGAGCTCGAAGGAGAAGGGGAAAGCCACGCCTTTTTCACCGGTGTGGGAGCCAGCTGCCCGCATTCGGACCTGGCCCACTCCTCGGTCAGTCTTCCTAAGAGCATTTGTTGCTGTTGTACCGAGAAGTCGGCATATTTGGGATCTTTCTTCCGGTAAGTCCTCTCAATGAAGGCAATGGAATTCTTGGTTGTGCGGGTCTGCGCGTGGATCATCTCACACTTTTTCAATCCCCAGCGGGCTTCGATCGAGTCCTCCGGGTGAGGGGAAAACCAGGGATAGTTCCGATAGAGCTGATAGAGCGTGACCGAGCGGTTCTCAGTGATAGCGATCGGAATAGCCTCCATGATCTCTTTTACCTTCCCATGGTCCAGGTGGTTCGATTCGATGACCTCTGAAAGATGGTCCATCAAGGAGAGGATCATGCCGTCACGACTGGAAGTGCTGTAAATCTCCCATAATTCCGAGGCCTCTGGGCAGCCTCCATTGTGACACTGCTGATATCCTGCCAAAACGATGGCGACCCTCTCCTTGAGAAGGCGAGTGACCGTTTCCATAACTCTCGCCATTTTCTCAGCGGGGGCGTAGTGGGTAGGATCGATCCTCCTACCCACGGCCTCGACAAAGTCTGCATGGCCCTCACAAAAGTCAGGGGCATACTGTTCTTCGGAATAGAAAGGGTGACCTTCGACGGGGAGATATTTCCATTCTCCATTTTCGGAAACAGGCCATCTGAATTTAACGAGACCGGAGCGGGCTTTGGAATCCGGTCTCGTCGAAAAAAAATAGCCCAAGCTCAGCTTTTGAACTTTCACAGGAAGCGCCGACTCCCAAGTCTGAAGAGGATGGGCCTGGCTCCCGTCGAGGAAGACATGGCCGATAATTCCGGCGTGGGATTCTCTGACTAAAAACAGTGTTCCCGGTGTGACCGAATCCGGAGAAATGCGGACAGGATAGGTATCGAAAGGCAGAGTCCCAGTCCACGTCTTCCGAAGAACGTATCGAAGGCAAGCACGGAAGCGTTCGTCCCTGTGCCAATCCGGGTGGGTTGGGAGATGCTTCCAGTCTGTGGACCAGTGGCCGATGAGTTTGCCGTCCGTTGTCGTAGCCGCGGCGGGGAGATGGGCGATGCGGGCATAGATCCATCGGATCGCATAGACGGCATCCGCACAATCAGCAGGGATCCGGTAACGGATGAAAAAATCTTCCGTAATCGTCTCGTCCACCCATTTTTCAAACCGATGCTCTTCTTCAACCGTCCACCGCCGATCGCCCACTTCCCAGACTTGATCAGGAGATTGAAGTACCTCGTCCGCAGGGCGGGGGTTTTCATCAGCATCATGCCCCCCGTGGTCGGGTCTAATCGACTTGATCCCATCTACAAGAAGGGGGTCCTGCGGCAAGTATTGGCCGTTCGGCAACTGGCCAAGACAAGGAGTAGAGATAAAAAGCATCAGAAGGAGAGCAAGAAAGGGCATCGCTTCATATTAAGAAGAACGGCGGAGGATTGTCAACACGAAGAACGGGAAAAATTATGAAGGTGTCTCTGCAACCTATTTCCTGTCGAACCCAATATTTCTCTCTCGAGGTCCTGTTGGGATTGAATCATAAAAAGCAGGCATCTCAGTTTTGAAAATTCACCGGTGTCCGCGAAGCGTCTGAGGATCGCCTCCACTTCCGACTGAGATATTTCCCTGAGATGGGTTAAGGCCCCACGCAGCTCTTCCCTTGTCAATCGCTCTTTGATATCATACTCTCGCAAGCGCATGCGGAATTGGAGGGAATCGATCAACGTTTCCTCCCCTGATAAGGCGAAGAGGGAGACACTTCGCAGTCCATCCCAAACGATCCTCCGTCTCTGTCTGGATTCCGAGTCAGACCGAGTCTTATAGTCCAGCTCACGCAGATCCCGCAGGTTTCTTAGGAGGATAATCTGATTCTCTGCTGAATGAAACCACGGAAGGGGCAAACGCTGACGGTGCGCCACAACATCTTCTCCTCGAGCTATTAGCTTCCTCTTTGCTTCTATCTCTTGAAGCGTGTATTCGAATTTCGAGTACAGGCTCTTGGCCAAGAATGCAAATTCCGTGATCTCTCTTTTGCGATCAGAATCCCGTCGATAATATCCGCTGTACTTGCTTTCGAGGAGTTGATGGATCCCCCTGATCTTTGTGAGTTGGTCTTGAATCTCCTTGTAGGTTTGGCGAATATCGGTAATCATCCCCGCTGGAACAATTCTCTCCGGGGTCACCCTGGAACACATATCCTGAAATTGATCCATCGCTTCTCTAAGATCAAAATGGGTGCTCCTTACGATTTGTCCCAAACTGGCGACATAGGCTTCGAGTCTTGGCTTCTCCACGGCTTACCTCCAAACAGGCCTGATAAAACTTCCTCTTTCAAGAGGACGCGGCTTGACTGCAGACTCGAATCGACCGAGCCTCGACCCAATGAAATGCTTCGTTTCAGCTATTCGAAATCGGATCGTGGGTTGAATAAGCCTGGCAGCCAGGTTCGTCTCCTGGGATTCTTTTCAGAGCAAGGATGATGCCAGTTCATTATAGAATTCGTAACTGCTTGAAACTTCACCGCTTTTCTAGATTCTTTCTTCACGACAGGATCTACTGGGATACCCAAAATTGTCTCCCCGCTATGAACACATGAGACCTGGCTTCCCGCAAGAAACTATTTCAGGCGCTTGAAGGCCGCCACTTCCGTCTTTAGCCAGTCGATCCAGCCCCCAATTCCTGCACCGGTCTTGCAAGACACCTCCAGGATGCTGATGCGGGGATTCAGCACCAGCACCCGTTTCCGCAAGGCCGTCATATCAAAATCGCTGAGTGACAGATAATCGATTTTATTGACCAGCAGAAGATCGCATACGGAGAACATAAGAGGATACTTGAGCGGTTTGTCATCCCCCTCTGGAACGCTCAGGATCATCACATTTTTGTGGGCCCCTGTATCGAATTCGGCGGGGCAGACCAGATTCCCCACGTTTTCGACGATCACCAGATCAAGCTCGTTGACGTCCATGGCGTCAATGCCCCGGGTAACCATGGTTGCGTCAAGATGGCAGAATCCCCCTGTCCTGAGCTGGATGGTCCGTATTCCCCGCGCGGCAACCTTCTCCGCATCGACAGTCGAGTCAATATCCGCTTCGATAACGCCGAGCCGTAAGATGCCTCTTAGGCCTTCGACCGTCTGGAGAATCAGACTGGTCTTGCCTGAACCCGGCGAGGACATGAGATTCAAAAGCATCGTCTTTGTCTTCCAGAGGCGTTCCCGGACCTCCTCGGCCTGCTTGATATTGTCGGAAAGGATCTCCTCCTTCACTTCGATGAGTTTGATATCCTCCATTACTGTACCTCCATCTCTTTCACAGTATATTCTCTACCAGAAACGAGCGTGCCACCCTTCTCCCCGCAAGCGGGGCAAACCAGATCGCCCATTCTTAAGATTTCCGTTTCGTAGGATGCAGAACAGGCGTTGCACCGCATTATAGCGGGCGTCCTTTCTATTTTGAGCTTTGCCCCTTCCGCTACCGTCCCCTTGCTCAAGTAATCGAAATAACGCTGAATCCAATCGTCTTCGAGGTCGCTGAGCTTGCCTACCTGCAGGTGAATGGCCATCACCTTCTGGACTCCGTTCATTTCCGCGTGTTTCAGCACAATCTTCAGAATGCTTTCGGTGATCGGAAGTTCGTGCATGCCTTTCTCCCGTTAAGATAATTCGGCCGTCTTATGCCATCTTAATACCATTTATAGGATATTTCAAAGCCCTCCCCCCCTCGCCCCTCCTTCCCCTCTAGAGACGAGACCGTGTTGCAATTGTGGGGGCTTGATTTATCAAGTCCATCCATAGGGCTCAATGAATTGAGCCCCTACAACATATTTGTGTGTCCATTCTGTAAATCACATTACGACACAATCTCCAAAGGGGGGAGGGTAAGCCTGCCTGCCCTGTACCACGATGGGTTCAGGGCCTGCCGGTAGGCAGGGACGGGAGTAGTCATCGGTGTGATTGTGATCTTGCCCTTGACACACGGGGTTTTATTTTCGATACTTAGTTGAAATTAGTTAAAACAGGGAAAGAAGGAGGATCAGATAACAATGGCGGACAGGATACTTTGTCGGCAACTGGCAGAGGCGGTTGGTGGAGTGGAATCTCCCTTGATTCAGAAGATTTTCGAGGCCCTTGTTAAGGATGACGAGGCAAAGGTTTTGCTCGCGGCAGCGCCGCCGGCAACCATGGAAGAAATCGCCCAAAAAACAGGACTCCCTCCGGGAACGATCGAGAGGATGATGGAGCCCTTATTTAAAAAGGGGCTTATATTCAAATCCAAAAAGGGCGAGCAGATAAAGTACTATCGCGTGAAAAGCATTCCCCAGATGCACGATGCCACTGCTGTTACCCCCGGTTTATCGAGGGAGGTTCTCGGCCTGTGGAAAGCCTATATGGAGACGGAGTGGCGGGAATACGGCCGAAAAATTATGGACCTCCTTCCTGGCTCCGTCGTGCGCGTGATTCCTGTGAACGAAAGCCTCGAGCCCGAATCGCGGATACTCGCTTACGATGATGTGGTCAAGATCATCGAGAACGCCAAAACCCTTGCCGTCACCAGATGCTCATGCCGGGTGATCGACGGCGCCTGCGGGAAACCGGTGGAAGTTTGCATACAGGTGGATCGCGCGGCCGAATACAGCCTGGAGAGAGGGACTGGAAGAGCCTTATCTAAGAGTGAGGCCATTGAAATGGTCAAGATGTCCGAAAAAGAAGGCCTCGTCCATGTCGTGGATAATCGCCAGGTCGTGGGCCATGTCATTTGTAACTGCTGCAAGGACTGTTGCCTCAACTGGTCCGTCGTGGCGGGTCCCAAAAAATGGGTTGCCCCCAGCCGCTTCGAAGCTGTCGTCGATCCCGAGTTGTGTACGGGTTGTGAAACCTGTCTCGAGCGATGCTTTTTCGATGCTATTGCAGTGAATGACAGCCTGGCCCTCGTGAACCCGGAAAAATGTATGGGATGTGGGGTCTGCGCCGTTTCTTGCCCCACGGAGGCACTCCGGCTCAAAGAAGTTCGACCTCCTGATTTCGTCCCGGCTTAATTCTTCTAAAAAGATCCCTCAACCCCCTATTACAGAAGAAGGGTTGAGGGATCCCTGTCGTTTGTTGTGCGTCCGAAGCGCGTGGAAAATTACTTTATCTTTTGGAGCATGATCAGCCCCCGATTCGCCGTGGGAATATAGATATCCCCTTTGGAACTGACAGCCATGGCCCCCTCAAATTCCACAGCAGGATAGCTACCAGCCGTTCCGTACCCGACAGGAAGATCTTGGGCTACTATGGAAATGGCCAGGTTCTTGGGATTGATTCGATAAAGCCTCCCACTGGCGCCGTCCAGGGCGAGAAGATTTCCGGCGCCGTCATTGGCCAAAGCCACTACTTTGCCCACAACTCCGGCAAGGAAAACCTCCTTATTGCCGGTGGCCAAGTCCACCTTAGTGATTCTTCCAGCTTTCGCCTCCCCCGCAAAGAGCGTATTGTCAATGATGGCAAGAGCCAGAGGACCTTCGAGGCCTGTAGCCAAAGCCTTCTTAGCTCCGTCTGTGAGGCTAACTTCGGTGATTTGCCCCGATCCATATTCGGCGACATATATTTTGGGCTCGGTCTTACTCATCACCACTGCCATGGGCCTGTTCAGCCCGCCGGCAATAGCCTTGAATTCGCCCTTGGCAGGATCGCCAATCGCAACGGCGTTATTAACACCATCAGGCCAGAAGACCTGGTCGCCCGGCCCATCGGCCAAGCCACCGGTCAAAGGCATACCATGAGCCGCCCAGGCATTGAGCTTGGTATAAACGTACTGGTCCTTATCCACACTGCGAATCATAATCCAATCGCTGATCAAAATCTTGTTGTTTTTGACGAGAATGCCACTGATCTGGTTTGGGCCCTTGGGGAAAAGCATCTTAGTTTTACCGCTACCGTCCGTGGCCACTTCGTAAACCGTTGCATCCCAGTAGTGGGTTACAAAAAGTCGGCCTTCCGGAGTGATGCCCAGATTATCAACACCCGGCGGAAGCTGGGCGAGTTTCTCTTTTTTCTGCCCATCCAGACTGAGCCGGTACACTGCCCCTGTGGGTAACTCAATGATATAGGCCATCTTGTCCGGACCTACTTTCAAGGCCACAGGGCCTGCAAATTTCTCAGCGATCAGGGTGATGTTCCCTGTATCGGGATGAACCCTCAAGATCTTCCCCGTACCCAAATCCGGTATGATCAGATCGTCGGTATCAGGGTCAAAGCCGAAACCTTCGGGTATTGCAATAACGTTTTCTTTAATCAGGAGTCTTGGCTCCTTGACTCCCGTGGGATCGAGCTCAAAGACGCGGTTTCCCTGGAAGCACTCGCTCATGAAGAGCCGCCCCGTGCGCTTGTTATACTGGATGCCGTTAGGGGCGAGGAACCCTTTGGCAATAACCGTTTTCATGCCATTCTTGTCGATGCGATAAACCTCGCCCACAATCGGAGTTGTACCCGTGCTGTAAAAATTTCCTTTGTCATCCGATGTAATATCGTCAGTGATAAAGGTTCCTGCATAAGGCGGCACAAAGTTGGTAGCCTTCATGGTCTTCAGGTCAATGCGCGTCGTTTGGCCGGTTGCGGTATGCACAACATAAAGAGCGCCGTCCATGCCAACGGTGGCCCCGTTACACCCTGGGAAAAGGGTGTCCTTAACGATCCTCACGAATTTGTAATTACGATCAAGAACCTTGGGTCCTGCGGCCAACACGGGTTGGGAAAAAATAAAAACACACAAGACCATAATCCAACAGACAAGCCACGGTGAAAACTTTTTCATGCTTCTCATATTCATCTCCTCCTTTGGCAAGAATGTTTAAAAATACTGTTTGAATTCCCCACGATTCGACCTCTTCGCTCTTCACCCCCTCGCCGATGACGACCCGGCAACAGATTTTGTGCCCTTGGTTACAAAGACAGGCAAGAGATTTTCGGGAAGTAACTTCCTGGGCGATGTACCGATCTTTCCACCTTATCGGTATATTAATGCAAATATCGCATTGTCTCCAAGATGTCAATCATTTTTTTCCCCGGTGAAAGGGAAAGGATCTGCTTGAAATGTCTAAGTTTCGGCCCATTTTTCTTATAAAGCTCCCCGCACATCCCGTTGGGCGGGACAGGCAGGGCGGAGTTTCCCGGCCGCGGAGCGGCGAGCCCTGACCCCGCCTATCCCGCAAAGAACGGGACGGAGAACCTGCCGGTCGAAACGAACCGGTTGGATTTGTTAATTAATTGGAAGGAGGAGAGAGGGGCTTTTTGGTCCAAACCATCTCTTTTTGATTCTTGAATCTTATGGTACCCTGATTTGCCGGGTCATAGTAAAACGAGAACTTGTATTCTTGCCCGGCTGTGTTCTTGTAGCAGATAATGTATAGGGTTTTTTGCTCTTTGCGGTTTTCTTCTATTTTTATCTTTGTGATCGGATACGTGTCAAATTTTCCCTCCCCGGTTCCGAAGAGGACTTCATGGGTATTGATCTCAAAAGGGTGATCAGCGTAGTTTGGTGCAGTAGTCTCCCATACCCCAATCAAATGGTCCGGGGGCGTTGCCTTCCTGCTGCGTTGACATGCGGACAATAGAACGAGACAGAGTATTAATACCAGTACCTTTTCTACTTTCATCTACGCCTCTCCTTCTCTCGATTCCTGCGCCATGACCTCTAAGAACGCGCGGACGATATCCGGGTCGTATTGGCTGCCCGACCCTCGTTTTATCGTCTGAATGGCGTACGCGCGTTTCAGTGCTCGTCTGTACGGCCGGTCAGAGGTCAAGGCATCGAAGGAATCAGCAACAGCGAAAATACGACCGCCCAAACTGATGGCCTTTCCTGCGAGGCCGTCCGGGTAACCTTCACCGTTGAAATACTCATGATGGTGCAAGACAATGGGTACGACTTCGGCGTAAGCAGTGATAGGCTCCAGGATACGGACCCCAAGGCGAACGTGTTCGCGCATGAGTCGTTCTTCCTTCTTACTCAACTTCCCTTCCTTGTCGAGAATATCCACCGGTATCCCGAGTTTCCCGATGTCGTGTAATAGTCCCGCTCGGTGAAGGGTATTCATTTCCTCCTGGATAAGTCCCAAAGACTGCCCGATTTTCAATGCCAGTTTTGTCACTCGCTCAGAGTGGCCTGCCGTCCAGGGGGATTTCGCATCAATGGCACGAGCCAAGGCTTCAAGCGTCCCCCAGTTGAGTTCGCTTAATTCCTTAATGAGGCTGGCGTTTGAAAGGGCCACTCCCATCTGATCGGCCAATTGGCGGGCTCGATCGAGATCTTCTTGGATACGAACGGTTGGTTTGAGGTACCACCCTAAAGTGATAAATCCTGACAGTTTCTTTTTGAGGATGATCGGTAGGATCAAAGAGGTCTTGATTCCGCCAAGAGCGCTGGAAGCGAGATAGCCGGGAACCGCCTCGCCCACTTCGATGAGTATACTTCCCGGATGATCGTTGAGTTTCTCAATCTCTTCGGGCTTGAGGATGACTGTCTCAATCGTTTTTTCCCGCCCCTTAGCGTTCCCAATATACGTTCTCCCTGTTGTCAGAGTACTGGAATCGAGAAGGGTCACGCTGACACGGTCGCAACGCAAAACGTCGGGAATACCAGTGAGCACCACCTCTACGATTTTTTCGGTGTCCATGGCTGATAGAATGGCCCGATCGATCTCACCCATCGTCGTGAGGGCGTTGAACTGTTTGCCCAATCGACTCGCCATTGTATTAAAGGATGCGGCCAGCTCCTCAAACTCATCACCGCTCTTGATTGTCACCTGACTGTAGAAATCTTGTTCGGCAACCCGTCTTGTTCCTTCCCGAAGCTTTTCGAGAGGGATCAGACTCCTCCGGATCTGGACGATGCTGAGGAGCAATACCCCCCACAGAGACATCAGAAGGGTGAGAAGAAAAATCTTTTTGAATTTGCTTGCAGGCGCAAGGGCATCTGATTTCGATTCGCTCAGCACCACTGTCCATCTTGGCGTAAGCAACGAACCTTGAAAATGGACATACCGATAACTGGCCAAGTATCCTTTCTCTCCGTGCACCCATTCAAATTGACCCAAAGCAGATCGGGCCATTTGGATCTTTACCTCTTCTGGGAGAGATACCGGTTCGGGAGATGATGAAAAGAGCACGTTATTCCATTCATCCAGAATACAGAGTTCCATCATTGGCGGTATTGGAAGCTCGCTGCTTGGACCCCATAAATACGCCGGGGAAATCTCCCCCAAAAGGATTCCACGTGTTGGGCTTTTGGGATCGATAGCGACGCTCATAAACACACGTCCCCTGAGGTCAGGAAAATGGTTACTCCACACGTAAGTGCCGCCGGATCGGATATGCTGTTTCTGTTCTGGCGTTAACTTGGGCATACCCCGCATATTCCCAAAAAGAAGAATATTCTCTTCCTGATCTGCGACAATGGTTAGGCTCTCAAACCTCTTTTTGAGGAGCTCGCTCAATCCTTTCGCAGGGGTTCGCAAAGTAAGGTTAGATCCCATGCTCGATTTGTCGAAGGCAGTCTCCTTCAAGCCGCTTTCAAGAAAAAAAAGCCTATCGCCAATGGCAAGCCCTACGTCCTTGGCCGCCTGCTTCAGCCTCTTCTGAGTTTGTTCGTTAAGCTGTTGGGTTACCTGGTTGTATGATAGAATTGCGAGGATGATGATGGGAACAAGTGCACAGAAGACAAAGAGCACGAAAATCCGGATAGCGACTTTGCTGCGGAGAAATGTCGTTTCAATTTTCATCCTTTCGCCTACACCACGATACTAATATTCTGAGGCCAACCCCACGTATGCCCCGCTATTGGCGCGAACGATATCATCGTGGCTGTCATGACCTGTCAGAGCCGGTTCACTCCTTCCGTCCTTCCCCATACTGTAGAGGTCGAAGTCGGCATTGAGGGGATTGTTATTCTTGTCTTGCCGATGGCCAGGAATGGTTTTCGGATCTACACCCACGAACTGGAGTCTCAAGTATTCGTACGGATGCCCCCAGGGATCGAGTTTACTTGGAATCCCAGCTTCGGCAAGGGTATCAGGGGGTCTTCCACGCTCTGCCTGAAACCTTACGATATCTCCTTCTATCCCTCGAATGTCGGCTACGGCAGCGGAATTTCTCGAGTTGTCAATGTAGTTATTGTATACGGGCACTGCTATGGCACTTAACGTCCCAAGAATGGCTACCGTAAGAAGCAGCTCCACAAGCGTGAAAGCCCTAAAACCCCAATGTGTCTGGCCTCCGCCCGAAAAAATCCTTAGAAAGCCCGTGTAACGCATATCCTTATCCAAATTCCACGTAGGAAAACAATACTTACGGCTATTATTCGTTGCCTTGCGGGTACTCCCATGAATCAATCACAGAGAGGAATGAGCAAGATGTATGCCATTGCTCAATTCCTCCGAATATCTCCTAAGTTATGTGAAGATGATGCTGGATGAAGTCAAGCAAATGACCCTCTGGGGGGAACCACAAACATTTGGAAAAACAGGATATTACAAGCCTGACGTCACAGTAATAACCGGTTAAATCGAGTAATAGAAGCGTGGCTCATCACGCCGTTGGAACGGAGTTCAGTTTTATCAAGAAAAAGCTTTCTCGCCTAAAGTGTCGTTTTTCGTCACCTCCTAAAACTTTCTAAGACCCAACCGTCTTGGCGCCTGTGGTGATCACCTCCCACCCCTTCTTCCGACACCTTTTAAAGGACACACCCGTCACCGCAGGAGGCGAGAAGAGTTGAAAAAACCGAAAAGAGAGGATAGAAATAATTCTGATACGGTAAGAAGAAAGGAGAGGAACATGGCCATTGCTTCGAATATCCACCCGGGTGACGACCCGGTTGAAATCTCCAAGAAACTCGTTGGCCAAACGCGAACGCAATTAATGAAAGAACTGTTCGCTTATTTTGATATACCGGCCAACATCATCAATCACGTGTTCGGCAACCTCTACGCCCGCGATGTACTGACTCAGCGGGAGCGGGAGCTCTGTGCCGTGGCTGCCCTGTGTGTTTTGAATCGTGCGAATGAGCTGAGGAGTCATATCATTGCCGCAATTCGGACCGGCGCCACCAAGGCAGAGGTGGCTGAAGTAATTCTCCAGATGTCCACCTACGGTGGCATGCCCGTCTGTCTTGAGGGCCTTGAGATCGCCAGACAGGTCTTTGAAAAGAGTGCGGTCACGCCGCCAAAGACCAAATAGAATTATTGACCATGCACACTTTTTTTAACCCCGGCTCCATCGCCGTTATCGGAGCCAGCAAACGCAATATAGGGAACTATGTGGTCGGAAATCTGCTCCTCGGATTTAAGGGAGGGATTTATCCAGTAAACCCCAACTACAAGGAAATTGAGGGCTTCCCCTGTTTCTCCTCGTTGGAAGACATCCCTCACCCTGTCGACCTGGCAATCGTCCTGGTGCCTGCTTCATCCGTTCCCTCCGTGCTGGAGGCATGTGCCATGAAAGGGATTCGAAGGGTGATCATCGAGAGCGCCGGGTTCGCCGAGACGGGCGAGGAAGGTCTGGCGCTGCAAGACCGGTGCGTCGCTATCGCAAGGCAGAACGGCATGCGAATTTGGGGGCCGAACTGCATGGGGCTCGTTGACGTTCACCAAAAGCACTTCTTTACCTTTATGCATCCGGGTGTGCGTGAGGAAGGCCTGCTTCCAGGCCGGATCTCTCTCATCGCCCAGAGCGGGATGATGTCAGCCATCTTCCTCGCAGAGCTGAGCCGAAGAGGCATTGGTATTGCGAAGGCCTGCTCCATCGGGAATCGAGCAGATGTGGATGAATGTGACATCCTCGAGTACCTACTGAAGGATCCCGACACAGAGGTGATCGCCTTGTATTTGGAGTCGATTCCCCGCGGCAGACTCTTTGCTCAGATGGCTGAGAGCTCGGGCAAACCCATCATCCTGCTGAAAGGAGGCAGAAGCCAATCGGGAGCCCTGGCAGCGAAGAGCCATACGTACAGCCTTTCGGGGAACTCTCGTCTCCTGAATAGCGTTCTGGAAATATCGGGAGTCATCCTGGCCGATAGCATCTATCAGATGATGGATCTGGCAAATGTCTTGGCTGCGATTCCCCATGTCAATCCGTCCTGTCGTACCGCCGTCCTTAGCCTGAGCGGTGGTGCAGGCGTTCTCGCCTGTGATGCCCTCGAAAGCCATGGAGTCCCTGTAGCTCAACTCTCAGAAGAGACGCAAAAAACGGTCGGCAAGGTCTTTCCTGTCTGGATGCCTGTCACGAATCCCATAGACCTCTTTCCTTCGGTGGGATTACACGGCCGGGACGTGGTCTTTGACCATACCATTTCTGCCGTCCTGGAGGATCCCAATACCGATGTGCTTCTCATCCATTTTGTGGCGGGGCTGGATGAACACATCCCGGACCTGAACCACATAAAGAAAAAAGCGGACCAGTCTGGAAAAGCGGTCTTTTTCTGGCTCATGGGGCGTCGGAAAGGATGCGAGCGATTCCGTCACAAGGCCCGGGCCCTTGGCATACCCGTTCATGACGATGTTCCGAGGATCGCCGAGTGTTTGTCGGCGGCATCTCGATTCAGAGCTCACAAACTCAGTCGGAGAGATGCCCATGCGAACGCTGCACCACCCTCAAGAGACTTTCCAAAAAAATCCCCCTTCCCCTCCGGTGAGAGAATATGGGATGAATTTGACAGTAAGAAATTCCTTTCCGGCTGGAAGATTCCTGTGGTGGAAGAAACACTGGTCCGCAGCGTTGATGAGGCGTGGAGGGCCGCTCAACAAATGGGCTTGCCCGTTGTCCTAAAGGGATTGATGCCCGGTGAGGTGCATAAGACGGAACAGGGGCTGGTACGCCTGGGAATCACGGACAAGACCCTTTTGGAAGCAGCTTATCATCAGGTTCATGAAAAACTTGGCCATCGCGGCAGAATCCTTGTTCAGAAAGAGGTCAAATCAGATTACGAATTGATCGCGGGTTTCATCAGGGACGGTCAATTCGGGCCTTGCGTGATGTTTGGCCTGGGAGGAATCTTTTCAGAACTTGAGTCCGATGTAGTGTTTGCCATGGTCCCTCTCGATAGGGAGAGTGCGTTGAAGCTCATCGGCCGAATCCGGAGCAGGCGCCTCTTGCAAGGCTTCCGGGGGATGACGCCTCTCAAGGAAATTACGATGGCGGATATCCTGGTCAAATTGGGCGATGTGGGAATTGCCTACCCGCAGATCGAGCAAATCGATATCAACCCTTTGGCCGTCAGCCAAGGCACCCCAATCGCCGTGGACGCGAATATTGTGCTAACATAGCTATGCATTCCTTGGCTTCCCCGCCGTCGGTCGAGACCGGCGGCGCCAGACGCGGATCCCACGTATTCGGCTTCGCCGGAACGGGCGTCTAACGGCCAAAAAGGAGGATGGCTATTTAGATTCCATCACGAGAGGCGGTGATGCTCATTTCCAAAAAACCATACCCGGAGCAGAGGGAATGAAGCATACAACGATCATGAACGCCGGCCATTTCGTTCAGGAGGATAAAGGTGAGGGGTGGGCTCAGATCATTGTGGAATTTGTCCGGCAGAATTGATCTCAGAAACCGGGGGACATTGGTTCGAAAGCATTTTAGATTACGTCTTCAATTTGCTCTTTCTCTATGTGTTGGATCGAGTCAATGGCTATTCTTCCTCTTTGGTGCGAGGACAATCTTCGTTTGTCTCGACAAGGCGTTAAGGTTCGATTGACAAGAGCCGGGCCATCAACTATTCTCTTTTTTAGACGAAAGGAGAGCGAGCCATGATCAAAACAGTTGAACAGTATCTCGAAAGTTTAAACGACGGACGAGAAGTCTGGTGCCTGGGAGAAAGGGTAGCCGATGTCCGGACCCATCCGACAATAAGCACCATCATCAGAACGGCCTGCATGGACTATGTCCTGCCCAACCATCCGGATTATCGGAACCTTTTTGTAACCCAGGATGAGGACGGCGAAGATATCAATTTTTTACTGACCTCTCC
>JAPVTA010000186.1:0-1948 GCA_047519465.1 Thermodesulfobacteriota bacterium
CCGCCGCTGCCGGACCAACAGATTTCCGTACGGGGTTATTTACCAGATTAGGAAAGAAACTCTGCTTGTTGTTGCGGTGATGCACCTGAGCAGAGAGCCGGAAAAATGGAAATCTCGACTCAGAGCCAAAGAGTTATGAGTTACGGGCATAACAACGGCATGAACCTGACGCGGAATAGCAGCGTTAGGTTTTGGTATTGCTGATTGCCCGCGCAGGTTATGCAAATCGTTAGTCACACCACAAATTGTCTTTGAAAAATTTGAAGTTCAGAATGATCATAAGAAATGAAAAAAGTGCAGATATTGAAACGATATCCGAAGTCACCGTAGCTGCCTTCCAGAATCATCCAATAAGCAAACACACAGAGCAATTCATAATAAGGGCATTGCGTGATGCCAATGCGCTGACCATCTCGCTGGTCGCAGAGACTAATGGGAAAATAGTCGGATATATAGCCTTTTCACCAGTGACCATTTCAGACGGCAGCCTAAACTGGCACGGCCTTGGCCCTGTCTCTGTGCTACCGGAATATCAGAAGCGGGGAATTGGAAAATTACTTATCCATGAGGGGTTATCTTTGTTAAAAGCGCGGGGTAGCAAGGGCTGTGTTCTCGTAGGGGACCCTAAATACTATAAGAGGTTCGGCTTCAGAAATATTCCAGATTTAACTCATGATGGTGTTCCACAAGAAGTTTTTCTTACGTTGCCGTTTGATAAAAAAGTAGCTCAAGGCATTGTCACATTTCACGAAGGCTTTTTGGCAACCGGCTAACCTCTCGCTGGTGGGGGAGACGAGGAGCACGCCGCTCCAGAGCTAAACGTTGAGGCTGTAGAAAAAGTCCTAAAAGTCTGATGTCATCGCCATATCAGTGATCCCGCAGAAGAAGCAGTTCTCAGAAAGCTTACTCGTTCTATTGACTCGTTGGACCTACATAAAAAAGGTAAAGATTGGGGTGAATCGGAAACATGATCCCTCCGCTTGACATAACTTTCTCTCTGTGATTATAATGTAATTACATTGCAATAAGGAGGAAATGCTCAATGAAGGCGCGTTTAGTTCGTATCGGCAATTCACGCGGTGTCCGGCTGCCCAAAACGATCATCGCGCAGGCTGGTTTGACCGACGAGGTCGAGCTCGGAGTAAGAGACGGAGCGGTTGTTATCGCTCGCGCAACTTCTGCCCGCGCAGGATGGGCGGACGCTGCCAGGCAAATGCGTGAGCGCGATGAAGACCTTTTGCTCGATCCACCCGTTCCTACTCGCTTTGACGAGAAAGAGTGGGAGTGGTGATGACCGAGGCCGTCCATCGAGGCGATGTATTCCTGGTTAGTCTGAACCCAGCCCGAGGAGGTGAGATCCAGAAAACTCGCCCCCGCGTTGTTGTTTCCCCGGACGAACTCAATGCATATCTTCGGACGTTTATTGTGGCTCCCCTCACTACGGGAGGGCATCCTTATCCATTCCGAGTTCCATGCCGGTTTGAAGGTCAGGCGGGATACGTCGTCATCGACCAGATCCGCACGGTTGACCGGGCGCGGTTGGTGCGTCGGCTCGGTAAGCTATCGCCATCGACCTTAAGACGTGTTCTTGCAATATTGCAGGAGATGTTCACACCATGATACACAAGCTTCAAGCCTGCTCTTGACTCATGTTGACAAATTAAACTCCACCTCCCTTGGCCCAAAAATCTTTCACAGAAAAATAAATGACCGTCCTCAGTAAAAGAGAGCATGCTCTACAATTTGTTTGACAAGGGGCGAAAGAAGCCGTACATTATGCCAAAATGATATTTTGGATCACGTGAAAAAGGAGAGAAATAATGGGACTGTTAGAAGGTAAAGTAGCGATCATCACCGGCGCCGGCCGGGGAATCGGAAGAGCGGAGGCCTTGGCCATGGTCAAAGAGGGCGCCAAGGTCGTGATCAATGATCTGGGTGGCGCCTTGGA
>JAPVTA010000187.1:0-15548 GCA_047519465.1 Thermodesulfobacteriota bacterium
ACATTTTCACCCGAACCAATGGCAAGAGGTCGAATGGGCGGAGCCGCCGCCTCAGAGAGCATGGCCTTCGCCTCCTCAGACACATAGGGACAGGAGGCCAATTCCGCTTTTCCGGCTGCCAGGTTCATGGCAAAGGCGAGACAGGTTGGAACGCCGCACTCTCCACAGTTCGTTTTCGGTAACATCTTGAAGATTTGGATCCCTGTCAGTCCCATGATATACTCTCCTTTCAAATCCGAAAAATTTCCCCTCCCCTGGTGGGAGGGGAAAAAGGGGAGGGGGCGTCCGCCTTGTCTACCCCCACCCCTGCCTGCCGGCAGGCAGGCTGCCCATCCCCCTCCAAGGGGGAGGGGGGGTGTATTGTATTATCCAAGAATCGGGTCCATTGAGAGAGCCGGATGATTCTTCTCCGTCAGGAAGGGAAGAATTTCATCCTCCGTCACCCCGATGGTCTCATCTGCGATCATATCTAAGAGGTTTGGAATGCCAATCTCCTGAGCCCTTTTCTTTAACCGTTCTCCAATTTCTTCCTTGAGTATCTTGGGTATCCAGACCAATCGTTTGAGCCCTCCGTCTCCGGCCAGCCACTTCCTCTGGGTGATATTGTATTTGCTGTGGCCCACAAATCCCGGAGTCACCGCGCCGCCGCCGACCGAACCCGCCAGAGTGGTGAATTTCATCCCGCAGGGGGTCATTCCCATGAAATCTCGATTGACGGTCATCACCCCGTTGCACATCGGAAGAACAGCGGCAATACATTCACAGCAGCCGCAGGTGGTCATCGGATCGTAGACCAGACTGTAAAAGTTGTAGTGGTCGATCTTCTGACGGGAGGCCTTGAACACAAAATCATTCACGCCTTTCCATTGGCCAAGTTTTGTATCAATCATCTCTCCCTTTTGAACGGGTTGGTTCGGCCCGGTGGGGTTGATCTCAAACGAGGCCTTGCAATCCATCCAGTTATAAGCACCGCAAAGACCGGTCCTTTCCGGACTGATCACACAGACATGGTTGGGGGCAAAGGATTGGCAAAGCGTACAGGAATAGAAGATATCCGTGGTCTCATCCGTCATGCCCTCAATACGAGCATCTCTTTTTCTATAAACATCCCTTGCCTTGGCAAGCATTTCGTCAACCTTTTCTTTTTCCGTATAAACTTTGACCTGGACCTTGTCGAAGATTGCTCCAAAGTCCTGATGGAACTTTGCGTGGAGGATCTTTCCAAGGTGGGAAAGCCGAAATCCTTTCTCCACAGCGGCTTTACCCACTCTTACCCAGGCAATATCCCTTTGGCCGATGTGCATGACACCTTGTGCATAGTTGATCAAGTGGTGGATCTGGCGTTCCAGGATCGGCTCAAAGTCCTCCTGCATTTGACGGCCTGCCACCTCCGCAACAATAGCGAGCGGAAGTTGGCCGGGCGGCTGTACCTTATCGAGGTCAGGTCCGATCACATCTACCTTTCCGTCCTCGACCTCATCCATGTTCCTTGAAGTAACCCATTCTACTGCGTGGGTTCTTCCTCCACCGCACTCTAAATAGATATCCTCACCCCTAACTCGTTCCCCTTCGAAAGCAGGACCATAGGAAACAGGGATGGGGACCTCAGCGACGGTGACTTTCAACCCTCTCACTTCCACCGACCTCTGAACGATCTGGTCGTGAGGGACGTTGGAAACGACATGCTCATAGGTACATACACCTGTAGGCAGAATTTCAGGGATGGGCGTGTCGGCAATCGTGGGAAATCCCCAGTTGATGGCGCCTGCGGCATTAGCATACCACTCATCGTCCACATATCCCAGAGGCATGACAAAGGCAAAGGTTCGGTCTTTATTGTAGATGAGATTCTTACGAAAATCTCCGGGTTTAATCCCTCCGAAGGCCATGGCGACTCGACAGGCAAAGCCGATGGCGAAGACGGCGGCAGAGATATCCGGTCCGAAGGAAACCAGACGGGTCGGCCAGCCGATCTGAACGCCTGCTTCGACCAATTGTTGAGAGAAACGTCGTCCCTCAAACTCAGCGCACATGAAGATATAGAGATTTTTCTCCTGAAGCTCGGTGGCAATCTTCTTGGCAATCTCGGGGGTGGGCGCTGCGCCGGCAATGGCAGCAAATCCCGGGGCTGTCCCATCCACAAACTCAATTCCTCTCTTGCGGAAGATGACATCGTCAGCCGCTCCCAGCCAGATATTATTGGGTAAAGGATCTTCCTGTTTCGTGTAGAAATTGGGATTCTCTAAGTAGCGAATCGCCTCGGTGATTTCTTCAGCAAAAAAGGTTGCCATACCCGCATCCAGAGCGGGGCCCAAATAGGGAAGGTTCACCTTTTCTTTAACCAACGGGGGCAATAAAGACCGAGCCCTATCCAGAACGGGCTTCATGTCCCCCAATTTTTGGATGGGAACCCCCAGAATGGCATAGATGATAGGTAAGTAATAAGCAGTATTAGGGAATCCCACATCCTGATTGGGTCCCCACTTTTTAATCGCTTCTTCGTATTTCTTTTCAGCCTTTTCTACAATATTGTGAGCTCCTCTGATCGCTGCAGATGCAATAATTTTCGACACGTTTGATTCCTCCTTCCATGATTCGTGACCGTGTCCGTTATCCGTGTCCGTTTTTTCGTTACGGACACGTGACACGAGACACCGACACGTTATTTTTGAATCTCTTAGGCCGCATCCAATTCACGGCGCTTGGCCATATCGAAGAGGACACGCTCTCTGGCTTTGTCAATGCCCAAAGCCTTCCGCTTCTTGTCAATATGCTCGATCATCAATTTTGCGGCCTTGTATGGATCGGGCTCAAAGCCCCATTTCCCTTTGAATGTGTTCTCAAACTCCTCGAAGAGAAGTTTGGTCACTTCTTCACTCCCTGTTGTCGGGAAGGTGGTCCCGAATACAGTGAATACCCCGGAGGCAACGAAGTAGTGACCGATGGCAATCGCCTTCTCGCTCATCCACTCTAAGGCTGCGCCGGCTGCCGGAAGATCGCTAATATCATCTCCCAGCCCTCCATCCTTAACGACTGCGGTAGCGGCCATGAGAATTCGGCTGTTATCCACGCAGGCCCCCATGTGGAGAACCGGTGGAATGCCAACCACTCTTCCCACCGAGGCAAGACCTTGACCTGCATAGATGTCGGTGGCCTCTGGGGTGAGAAGCCCAAATTTGCCGGCGGTCATGGCCGCACAACCTGTGGATAGGACGATGACGTCGTTTTTGATCAATTCCTTCATCAGAATGAGATTTGGATCGTCCTGGGTCACTCGGGCATTATTACAGCCTACCACTCCGGCAATGCCCCGAATACGACCGTTGATGATATTGTCGTTGAGCGGACGATAAGCGGCACGGAAAACGCCGCCTAGCAGATAGTTGATCGTCTCGTGACTAAATCCCACGATCGTGTCCTGAGTTTCGGATGGAATCTCTATATTGGATTTCCGGTTCTTAAAGTTCTGTACGGCTTCCATCAAGATCTTCTTTGCCACGCCGGGTCCGTTGTGTTCGTCAAATTCGATATGCATGGCTCCCTCGATCTTTGCCTTCGCCTGCGTCGTGATCAGTTTGGTGTGGTAACACTTGGCCACTTGAGCCAAAGACTGCATTTCGCACTGGACGTCGACCACCATCGCATCGACGGCGCCGGTGACGATGGCCAGCTCCTGTTGCAAAAAGTTACCCGCCACAGGGATGCCGTGGCGCATCAGGACCTCGTTCGCCGAACAGCACATTCCAGCCAGATTGATCCCCTTCGCTCCAACGGATTTGGCTGCCTGCTGGATATCCGAGTCGTTGACAACCTGTACGAGCATTTCGGGGAGAAGGGGTTCATGGCCGTGGACAACCACATTGACTTCGTCCTTCTTGAGAACGCCAAGATTCATTCGACCCAGCACGGGTACCGGGTTTCCAAAAAGCACATCCTGCAGCTCCGTGGAGATCATCGAGCCTCCCCATCCGTCGGCGAGAGCGCATCGAGCGGCGGCGATTAAGATGTCTCTATAGTCCTGGTCCACCCCCATGTGGGTTCGATGCATCAACTCCACGACCTCGCGGTCAACCCCTCGGGGAGTGACGCCCATATTTCTCCATATCTCTTGCCTTTTAAGGGGAGCTCTCTTCACAAAGAGGAGTTCCCCCTCCTGACGGCCAAACTCAGCCAGGGCCTTATGGCCCACATCAATCGCAATTTCCTGGACGGATCGGTCTCCGATCTCAACACCGAAGTCCATGGCGATCTGGTAAAGTTTCTGCTCGTCCTTGATCTGAAACCCCGGAACCTCGCCCTTGGCCGTGGCGAGAAAAACCTCGGTTACACCGCGAGCATGATCGGAGTGCGCGGAAGTCCCGGCGGCCACCATGCGGGCAAAGTTTCGTGCCGAAATGGTCTCGGCCGTAGCGCCGCAGAGACCCATCCGTTTTGCTTTCTCTGCCGGAGTTTCTCCCTTTTTCTTGGGAGCCGGCACCCGACAGGGCCCCATGGCACAGTTCTTACAACAGCTTCCCTCCGCGCCGATTGGGCAAGGCTTCATCGTCTCGGCCCGGTCAAAAATCGTTTCGCAGCCATCGGCCTGGGCTTTTTTCAGCATCTGAATCGTCGTTGGATCAATGCTCTTCTTTTCCAATTCTGCCATTTTATCCTCCTTAATATTGTCCTCCCTTAATTCATTTAGCCGTGAAATCGGCAATCATTTCACGGACCAGTTTGATCGCCTCAGGATGTCTCATCACCAAAACATCAGCCCCTGCCAGAAGAAGGACGACGGCTGTAACAGCCTCCAGGAGAATCCCTCTCTTTTTGGCATCGCCTAATGCAGGGGCTTCTTCAGTCTTTGTCTTCGCCTCTTTCGTTTTCCAAATTTCCTTGGCCATGTTGCAAAGGATGGGAAATTGAAGCCTCTCGTCCTGTTGTGTGAGGGCAGCCATCCGGTCTCGTTCCATGACCGAATAGGTATATTCGATCCCATATCCGAGGCCACCGGTCGTTGGATCGACGATGATCTGTCCGTCCGGGACGCCTAGGTTTCCCAAAAGAATATTGAGCTGCTTGGCCAGGTTGATATCGATGGGAGTCGAAGCGATCGCAGTATGTTTGTATCCAATTGCTCCTGCGCCCACCTGTTTATAGTTCCCTTCCACTACCGGCCCGATGACGAGATTCATCCCATCACAGGTCTCGGAAACCTTCCGAAGGACATCCGCGTCCTTATCCGCGTTTCCACTTCCCCATACAATCACCGGGACATCCACAGCACCTGCCACCTTTTTTGCAGTCTGAGCTGCCTCGTCGCTGGAACGATTGAGACCATTGGGATCGGTGCTGACGAGTTGTAGGGCGATCAATTCCGCTCCATAATTCTGAACACATTTCTTGGCCCAAGCCACGGGATCGTTGGCCACATCCTTGTAGGGCTCCAAGGCCGCCTCAGGCCATTCTTCTGGGGGCGTATCATAGACCTCCATGGCAATCCGGGGAGGATGCGGCATCGCTCCTTCGAAGAGGTGAAAAGGGTAAGAGGTTTCTCCACCCACGGTTACAGCCTTTGGTCCTTTTCCCAGCGTGACTTCTTTGATCTTTC
The DNA here is from genome assembly GCA_047519465.1 of Thermodesulfobacteriota bacterium. Classification (GTDB taxonomy): domain Bacteria; phylum Desulfobacterota; class BSN033; order BSN033; family UBA1163; genus UBA1163. Next base: position 5,591 of record JAPVTA010000187.1, read on the forward strand.
CTGTATAAGTGATTTTGGGTATCTCAAATCCCACGACACTCACCTCCCTCTGGTTATCTTTTTAGGCCTTTGTCTTCCGTTTTTCGCTACCGAACCATTCATCACTGAACCAGTAACGTTCCCCGGTTTTGAGATAGGCAAGCATTTCATCCCGGTTCCTCATCTTCTGTCTCCAGTTAATGGGGGTCTCGGGTTTTCCCTCCTCGAAAGTGGGGCCTAATACCTTTACCTTCTTTCCGTCAAAAGTTAGCTTCTCTTCCATTTGGTCAGACACGTCGAATCCTCCTTTCAATGTTTATTCGTGATTTGGTGATTCGTGAGTCGTGAATTCTCCGAACTCCTAACTCAGAACTCCGAACTTTTAACTTGTTATCCCTGCCGCCACTTTGGCAGCCTTCACGGTGTTCATCATCAGCATCGTAATGGTCATCGGTCCCACTCCGCCGGGGACAGGAGTGATAGCACTTGCTTTCTCCTTAACCCCATCAAAGTCAACATCCCCGCAGAGTTTAGCCTTTCCCTCAGGGGTCATTCCAATACGATTGACGCCCACATCTATGACGACTGCTCCGTCCTTCACCATATCGGCTGTAATCGCTTTGGCCTTTCCCGCAGCCACGATGAGAATGTCCGCCCTCTTTGTATGAAAAGCCATGTCTTTCGTCCCCGTATGGCAGATCGTCACCGTTGCATTGGCACCTTTCTGTTTCTGTAACAGGATGTTGGCAATGGGTTTTCCCACGATATTCGATCTTCCTACCACCACGACCTCTGCGCCATCGATTTTTGCACCGGATCGAATGAGAAGCTGTTGGATTCCGGCTGGGGTACACGGAAGGTAATCCGCCTCACCGATCATCAGTTTTCCGACATTGACGGGGTGAAACCCATCTACATCTTTTTTCGGATCGATGGCATAAAGGATTTTTGTTTCATTGATGTGCTTGGGCAGAGGAAGCTGAACCAATATACCGTGAATCTTAGGATCCTTATTATATTTTTCGATCAATTTAAGCAAATCATCTTCTTTAATGGTGGCAGCCTGGTTATCCTGAATGGAGTAAAACCCCAACTCTTTGGAGGTCTTTTGTTTTGCCGTCACATAGCTGACCGAAGCGGGGTTTTCGCCTACCAGGATGGTTACCAGGCCAGGGACGACGTTGTATTTTTCTTTGAGTCGGGTCGTTTCCTGCTTGAGTTCCTCCCGTATCTGTTGAGCGATTTCGTTGCCATTAATCAATTTTGCCGTCATGTTTTTTACCTCCCCCTTTTTAACTGATTTCAAATTTCAGATTTTAGATTTCAGATTTTTCAATCTGCAATCTACAATCTGCGATTTGCAATCAAAGTCACTGGATGTATTTTTCAAAGATCCGTCTGGCAGCTTGAACCGCCTTTGACTCCGCCGGCAGTTGAAAAGTCGGTTTTCCTTCAGAATCGTATCGGTAGACCTCTTCATCCACAGGGAGGACCCCTCCCAATTCGAGATGTTGCTTTTTCACTTCCTCATAGATTTCGGAACCAGGTTCGCCCTGGACCCGATTGATCACCAGTATCTCACGCACGATCCGAAGATCCAGTTCATGGATGAGGTCTCGAATCCGCGAGGCAGTCAAGATACCCCGTTGGCTGGAATCCGAAAGGATGAAAAGAAGATCCACATCCCGAGTTGTCAGTCGGCTGAAATGCTCCATCCCTGCTTCGTTATCGATCACGATAAATTGATAATTTCCGGTCAGGAGATCCAAACATTTCCTCGCTAAAGTATTCGCCGCACAATAACAGCCGGGTCCCTCCGGCCGTCCCATCGCAATCAGATCAAATCCTCTGGCCTCGGTCAGGGCTTCCTGGACCTTATATTCAAACCAGATGTCCTTGGTCATCCCTACCGGGACATCCTTCTTCATCGTCTCGCGGGCTTCGCCAATCGTAGATCTTATCTTCACGCCCAAGACCTCATTGAGGTTTGAATTAGAATCCGCATCGACTGCGAGAATTGGACCTTTCCCCTTATCCAGGAGAAAGCGAATGATCATTCCGGCCAGGGTGGTTTTGCCCGTTCCTCCTTTTCCTGAAACCGCAATCGTGAAGCTCAAAGTTGTCCCTCAACCATCCTCTCCGATCGAATTTCCCGTTTCATCCGGTAGAGTCTCTCCATCACGTTTGGAAAGGCAGAGGCATCTGTGTGGGGGAGAAACGTCGCCGCGATGAATTCGCTCATAAACGTCGGGTGGTTGCTCAATTCGAGGTTCGTCATCATCAAGGCAATTCGCTCCGCCTCTTTGAGGAGGTTCTTGGAGAAGGAGAGAAGCCTTGCCCCTAACAAGGAGCCGTTGCCAACGAAGATAAATTTTTCAATATCGATCTCTGGGAGGAGACCGATGAAAACAGCCTTTTCCAAATCGAGGTGGCGACCAAACCCCCCTGCGATGATCACTTGCTCAAGATCCTTGAAATTCAATCCAACACTACTCAACAAGACTTTACAACCGGCATAGATCGCCGCTTTGGTACGGATGAGATTTTCGATATCGATCTCGGTCAGTACAATGTCCTCATGGATGAGCGTCTCCTCTTTTCGTGCCAGGACATATTCATAACCATCCGGTCCGACTCGAACACGATCTGTGGGAAGGTCTCCCCTGAATTTCCCATTTTGGTCAATCATTCCTGTTTCCAAAAACTCTGCCACGGAGTCAATCAAGCCCGATCCGCAGATGCCGATCGGTTTCGACCTACCGATGGTGAGGATCATCGGCTCAAGTGTTCGAGGGTTGATGCCGACCTCTTCGATCGCCCCACGAGTCGCCCTCATCCCGAATTTAATCCCGGCGCCCTCAAAGGCAGGGCCCGCAGAACAGGAGACACTGGCCAGCCAGTCCTTATTTCCGAGAACGATCTCCCCATTCGTACCGATGTCCATATAAAGGGTAAGGGTTTCCCTTTGAAAAACTCCGGAGCCTAAGATCCCCGCCACAATATCTCCGCCGACGTAGCTCGCCACCATCGGGAAAATATAGACATGGACATGATCCCCGATATGGATTCCCAGGTGGACAGCCCTCACGGGCGGGATGAAGTTGGCGGTTGGAACATAAGGGGCTTCTCGAATATATTTCGGATCAAGCCCTAAAAGGAGTTGGGTCATGGTGGTGTTGCCAGCGATCACCAGATGGGAGACCAGAGATTGATCAATCTTGCTCATTTGGAGCAATTCGTCGATGATTTTGTTGATGGTGGAGACAACGACTTCCTGTAATTTCTTCAGTCCCCCGGGTCTCTGCGAATAGACAATCCGTGTGATCACATCTTCTCCGTAACTGATCTGAGCGTTGTAATCCGAGGCTTCCGCTAAGGCGAAGAGGGTGGAACCATCGCACATGCCTCCTGGACAGGCGTAGACCACACATCCATTGAGGTCGAGGAGTTGGCCGAAAATCGTCGTCGTTCCGATGTCTATAACGATCGAGTAGTTCTGATGGGTGTTATCTCCGGGTTCCACGTTTATCAATTTATACCCTTTTTTCGTCAAAACGAGTGTGGCTGTCACCTTCCAATCCGATTCCCGAAGGATGCGACTTAGCTTCATGATGACACGAAAGTCAGCCGAAACCCCCTCAATACCATGCTGCCGATCCAGCCCATGGATCAGACGGATGAGGTCGCTCACATTATCCTTAAGAGTGGGAGGCTCGAGCCAGACATATCTCTTAAACACTGCCGGATCGACATCCCACCCTTTCACCAGTTGGTAAATATCCTGAGGAGAGAGGAGGTATTTATGAGCCCCTCGGTCGCTTTTGAGGGCAAGAACGGATCTGTCAACCTGTGATTCAAGGGGGATCTCGACGCTAATATCCTCCCGAATCGGTGTCAGGCAAGCAAGACGAAATCCTTGATCATATTCCCACTGGGTGAGCTTTGGATGCTTGGGGGAATCGACCGCTCCCTTTACGATTTTTACTTTACACTTTCCACATGTTGCACTTCCGCCGCAAGAGGCATTGATATGAATTCCTGCCTCCATCGCGGCTTGAAGGAGATTTTCCTCCTCATCCACTGAAATCTTTCTTTCGCTGGGTAGGAAAGTTACGTTATGCTTTGACATCAATAAAATTATTGTAACCCAATCCTGCCTAAAAATCCCCCTCACCCCCTTTACAGAAGGGGGAAAGGGGGGATTAATCAAGTGATTTAGAAAAGCCCCGTTACCTTACCAGTATTCACATCAACATCTACCCTTCTGAAGGCAGGATCAGAACTGGTTCCTGGCATCAAACTGATGGTCCCTGTCATTGGGCAGAGGAACTTCGCACCGGCAAAGATCAACACATCACGAACCGGTAGGATCCAACCCTTGGGCACTCCCTTGATCGCTGGATCATGAGTCAGGCTAAGATGGGTCTTTACCATCATCGTATTGAAATCCTTCAGTGCTGGATCCGCCTCAAACCTTTTTGCCTTCGCTTCAGCGTCTGGAGTCCATGAGACGCCGGCAGCTCCATAAACTTCCTTGGCAACGGTTTCAACCCGTTGTCTGAGGGGCATCTCAAGTGGGTAGAGGAATTTGAGATTGGGTTTATCTTTACAGGCCTCCATGACCACATCGGCCAGCTCTAATGCCCCGTCTCCACCCTTGAGCCAGTGCTCTGAAACCGCGCAACGGGCCCCGGCCTGTTCAGCAGACTTTCGCACCAGGGCGATCTCATCCTTGGTATCGGTGTGGAAGGCATTGATACAGACAACCGGACTGATCCCTGATTTTCTGATCACCCCGATGAGGTGGGTCATATTGACAATACCCTTCTCAAGAAGCCCAAGGTTCTCCTTTGTGTATTCGTCAGGAATAGGCAGCCCCGCCACGACCTTAGGCCCGCCGCCGTGCATCTTAAGGGCTCTAATTGTAGAGGTCAGGATTGAAACATTGGGCACTAAACCGCTCAGCCGACACTTCACATTCCAGAATTTCTCAAAACCAATGTCTGCGGCAAAACCACTCTCGGTGACATGGTAATCGAACATCTTCAGACCAATCCGGTCACCAATGATGGAGGACTGGCCAACGGCAATGTTAGCAAAGGGGCCGGCATGCACCAGACAGGGCTGATACTCTGTGGTCATCATCAATGTGGGGTTGATGGTGTTCCGCATCCAGGCACACATGGCTCCTGCCACTTCGAGGTCTGTAGTGGTAATCGGTTTTCCCTTCTTATCATAGGCTACGACAATCCTTCCAAGTCTCTCACGAAGGTCTTTTAGGTCTCTCACTATGGAGAGAATCGCCATTAGCTCCGAACTCACTGTAATGCCAAATTTGGATTGCATCAGAAAACCATCCATCTTGCCCCCAAGACCCATCACAATGTTCCGCAAACCCTGGGCGCAAAAATCCATGACCCACCCCATTTCAACGTTTGCCGGATCGATATCCAAACGTTTGAGTTTGCGCTTGGCTAACTCCGCATCGTCATAGTTTCGTTCGTGTTGCATCCTGGCGTTCAGAGCAACCATTGCCAGATTATGGGCATTGGTGATGTCGTTGATGTCACCGGTTAGGCCGAGGGAGAATTCGGTCATAGGGATGAGGAGAGCTTTTCCTCCTCCCGCAGCCGTACCCTTAATGTTCATCGTCGGTCCGCCTGAAGGCTGGCGGATACAACCACCCACATTCTTGCCTCTTTTGCCAAGCCCCTCCATCAACCCCATACTGGTCGTTGTCTTACCCTCTCCCAACGGAGTAGGGGTAATAGCTGTAACTTCAATGTATTTCCCGTCTGGTTTACTTTTCAGGCGGTCAATAATCTTCATGAAATCGAGTTTGCATAGCCTTCCCATCGGGATGATTTCGTCCTTCTTAAGGTCCAATTTGTCCTGCCACTCGGCGACACTGGGCATGGTTTCTTCGGCTATATCGGCAACCTGCCAGTCCGGAAGCTTTCTTGGATCCGCGTCATTATACTTTTTTGAGATGTTGAAACCCATGTTCTTAGTCCCCCTTTCTTTTTAGAGTTATTTTAAGTTTTTTTCCAAAAAACTCTGATCTATTAAATAAATAGCAAGAAATCACGGTTTGGAATAAAAGAATCCCCCCTTTCTATTCCTTCGATTGTGGAAAGTTGTTCTTTAGAGGGTATAATAACTGAATTTCCAGTCAAATTCTTTATGTGGCTAAAATCACAATCTCGATGCGCATGCTAAAATAATAGGCTTTTTTTGTCAAGGGAAATTTTAGGTAGTTCCAAGACAAAGCGGACAATTTATTCAAAATAGTTTAATACTTTGAAATCACTTAGTTTTTTTGCGGTTTGCTCCTTATTTCAAAGACCAATAAAACAAGGATACTGCCTGCAGGTTAGATGACCTCCGAGTGAAAGTGAAAAATGGAATTAAGTAGCCACGAATTTCATCAAAATATTGACTTAAATATTTTTCTGGACAATAATGATTTTAAGCCTACAGTTTTGGCGATGAAGTTCGCCATTAAGTGTCCCCCCTTTTATCGGGGACTGATAACTTCTACTCGTTTTTGCGGTAGAAGTTTTTTTATTTTAGGGGAGGAAGGAGGTGAGGTTATGAAAACAAGAAAAGAATTTCTTGAAGCTGTGATGAGGATGGCGAACCTTAAAGATTTGAAACAGGCCGATGATGCAGCCCGGGCAGTAATTTCCCTCACAAAGTTAATAATCGGGGAAGAACTGTCTCAAAGGATTGCCGAGGTCTCGCCGCCTGATCTTCGCCAGGGATGGGAGTCAATTAGAGCCGCACAAATGGATGATTACGAGCGTGATGAACGTTTATTTGAAACTGGGGAGACCGATGAAGAGTTAGAGAGAGAAAGGCAGTTGAAGATAGAATCTGAAAGTCATTAGCAAAGGCGATGAAGTTCGCCATGAATCGTCCTTGCCGCAGGCGGGGAATAATAACTTCTGCTGGTCAAAAACTGGTGGAAGTTTTTTTGTTTTTGGGAGCTTAATTCATCGGTGATGGGTCGTGGGTTTATGAAAAAGGGCTTTCAAGAAAGAATTGGACGGCTGTGGGGTCAGTTTGATCTGTCAAAGATCGTGCAATACCTAGCCTAAAAGATCGGGAGAAGATAAGAAAGCCCATGCTGGTCTCTCCAGAACGCTGGAAGCTTTTAGAGCCCTTTTGAATGAGAACATCGAGAAGGTGCCCGGGCTGCGACTTGCAGAAGCGGAGTGGAAGATCGAGGTGGCCGAACCCAGCCAGCCCGACATCCGGATAAGCCGGACTTTTGACTTCCATCTTAACTTATTCTGGTTCCTAATTCCGATGTTTATTTTTCGCCGTCTCTTCGAGAGGCATTACGTAGACCAGGTTCCGAACATCGTGGTGGTAAACATCTCGCGCGTGGCTGCTCAATGGGAGGATCGGATCAACAAAGCCATCGATGGGATGAAGAAGCAGGCCCTGAAATACGTCCAGGATGAGTTGGCAACAATCGAGTCCCTTCTGTCAAGGCCTCAGGGCCAAACGGAAGAGATTCAAGGAACAATAGAGGAATTAAAGAAAATAGTGGAATAGGTTGGCGGCGGGTGATGGAGTCCGCCGAAAAATGCCTTTAGGGGCTGATGATTCCTTCCAAAGCTTGTGTCCTTGGTGGGAGGAGTTGTTGATCGGCGGATGTATTGAACCCAGATTGTGACGGTTGCTTACCTTGCCTTCCTTCAAGAAGGAATCTTTTTCAACCAATGACCAGCAGTGTCCCGTCGGCTTTGGGCGAGATGGCGAGAGAGCTTCATTCTTGAAAGAAAGTGGACTGAACATCAATCATCCTGAAATTAATTATGAATGGTATTGACGGAGCGGAAAAGTGTGGATTAGAATATAGTGCAATTCATTCAAAGGAGGAAGATTTATGAAGAGGAACAGTCTTTTCGTGGTTGCCTTGGTGCTGGGTATGGTTTTCGGAAGTTATCATCTCGTGGTGGCGGCAGATGTCAGTCTCAAAGATTATAATGCGGTGGTCGTTGAGAATCTTGAAGTTCCCTCGGGTTCGCCAGCGCCTGAATCGGCAGGCATGCAGATGGCCGAAAAGGCAGTTTATCAGATCAAAAGGTATAACCAAAATAATAAGTTTTTTGATGCAGTCGTTAAAGAAGGGGGAAAGGGGAGCAAAGAAGCCGTTTCCGGGAAGAAGGTCCTCATCATAAAGGGAGAGGTAACGGAATGGACGCCTCCCACCGTGGGGGGACGGATAAAACGGTCATTTATACCGGAAGTCGGGGGTCATCTCGGTTCTGCGTATTTCGCTGCCCACTACAAGTTCATTGATAAAGAGAGTGGGAAAGTCATTTACGAGACCGATCTGCGGACATCCTCAACGGGTGCTAATGACACGGTAGAATACGCCATGGATAGAAATGGTGAGGCGCTAACCAAATACATTGTTAAATTCAAAGGGAAGTAATTCTTTCACTGCTCAAGAATGAGTTAAATCCTTAAGCCGCTTCGTCCCCTTGAGTAAGGGCGGACGAAGCAGCTTAATATCAATACTACCGTAACTGCAAACCCCGCCGCAACAAAGATCATCGGAAGAAGGTTCATACCAGCAACAATCATACAAGCTGGGGGCAATTGTTTTAGCTTTTTTCGTTTTCACCTTTCTGTCGCTTCTTTTCATCATAATCACCTCACACCTATTTAAAATTTAATAACGAAACGAAAAAAACTCAACCTCAAGAGGTTTCCACAGCGCCCCTATGACGCTTGTGACGGTCACCCTATTCAAGGAAGAGGGTGCGGTTAAAGCCGGAAGGACCATGAGCTGCCGCAGAGTTCCTCATGACCTTGAATCATAAGAAATGTCCCGACAATCCGGATTGACGAAAAGTGTCATTTCTTGTCCGTCCTATGATTCTTCATCCTCCATAAAATCCTTTTGATTTTAAATAGTTATGGCCTAAAACCAACATAAATCTATGGGGGCACTGAAATTGCATAATAAAAACGTACCATTAGCTTTTCTTTATTCGACGATTCCATATGCCGAATCCATGGGTATCCAAAGAGGAATGAGTGGGTATGAATGGGTGGCGATATTCGGAAAAGAGCGAAAAGAAGGCCTTTGAACCTATTGGTCAAGCCCACAGAACAAGCCGCGAAAGGCCCGAAGAGGAGGTCGCTGCTTGGAAAAGCCGCTATGAATCCGTGATTGCAGCGTCCGGGCAGATCGTTCGCGAGTACGATGCCCACACCGGCGACATCAGGTGGGGCGACTGCCTCGAACAGGTCTTTGGATATTCCCCTGACCAGATGCGGGGAGGGATCGCCCAATGGGAGGAGATGATCCATCCGGAAGACCGGGAAAGGGTCCTTTGGATGTTTAAGATTGCAGAGAAGAATTTGGCCTCCTTTGATCTGCAATACCGATTGCCCCATCGGAACGGCACCTATCGCTGGGTCCATGACCGGGGAAATTTCACGACCACTGGGCCGGAAAAAACAGTGCGTATGATCGGCGTGATGTGGGATATCACCGCCCAGCGACGAACCGAGAAGGAGCTCCAAGAAAGCGAGGCGCGCTATCAGAGCCTCTTTAAGAAAAATCAGGCGGCCATGCTGATGATCGATCCCGAAACAGTCGCCATTGTCGATGCCAACTTAGGGGCCTGCGTCTTCTACGGTTATCCTTATGAAAAGATGCTCAAGCTGAAGATGACGGACATCAGCATCTTGCGGGATGAGGAGGTCCAGGCCGGGATGCAGCGCGTCCTAGCCGAGCAAGAGAATCATTCCTGCCATCGGCACCGGCTGGCGAATGGTCAGGTCCGTGATGTCGAAGTCTATAGCGGTCCGCTTTTCATGCGTGGTAAGCCACTCTTGTACTCCATCGTTCACGACATCACCGAGCGCAAGAAAGCGGAAGAAGCTCTGCGCCAGAGTGAGGAGAAATATCGAACCATTCTCGAAAACATCGAAGACGGTTATTATGAGGTGG
>JAPVTA010000188.1:0-9247 GCA_047519465.1 Thermodesulfobacteriota bacterium
CTCTCTGCTCAGGTGCATCACCGCAACAACAAGCAGAGTTTCTTTCCTAATCTGGTAAATAACCCCGTACGGAAATCTGTTGGTCCGGCAGCGGCGGGTACGTTTAGAAAGCTTGAACCAAGCATCAGAATATTGAGCTATTCGCTCGAGCGTCCTCTTTACCTCTGCAGCGAATTCATAACCAAGGCCTTCGCTCTGTGTGTTGTAATATGAAATTGCATCCGTCAGCTCAGTTCTTGCCGGAGGAAGGAATTCGATTTTCATTAACGTCTATTCTTTTCGATTTCTCCAAATACATCTCTTGCTGGAATCGCTGCCATCTCACCACGCTCGAACGCGTCAATTCGGTCTTCGGCTTCCCTAGCCCATAAGGCATCGATCTTTTTTCTGGACTGGAACTCAAAGCTGGTCAGAAGGTTTTCGACCAGCTCGGCACGCTCCACCGGCGGTAATTTCAGCGCCTCAGCAAGAACTTGCTTCCCATGTTTCGGCATAGACCACCACGCCTCCTTTATTTTCCTAATCTGATTGTATTTTAGCATATTATCAAGGTATGCCGTAACTATTTTTTGGCGTAACCCTTAAAGTATGCATTGCCCCATTTTTAAGATATCTTCGTTTCTTTCTTATTTGTGCAGGCGCAACAGACCCTTGCCTCCGGCATTTTCAATTTGCCCAACCTTTTAAGTTTGCCGAGGCCAAAACAAATATTGCACGTTGCTTTTCCGCATTCTTTGCAAATGCCACCAGAAATGCTATCGAATTGCCTACCACAGATGTGACATTTCCAAGGGATTATATCTTTCTTTGTTTGCATAACGATGCGGCTCGGTGGGAGCCGGGATTTATTGGCGATCCGGTGGAGCCGTTTGTTGGGACTCTTCGTACCTTTTCTTGAAATATATTTTCATTTCCTCAAGCGACTGAAAGCTGGTAGGCGAATCCGGGTAGAAGACCAAAAGAGCCTCAAAAGCCTCGTCTACGACATTGAGTGAGGCAGCATCCAAATCTGCGATCAGGATTGGAATAGCGGGTGTGAATTTGTGTCTACCAAATTCCCTTAATGTGTAAGACCATTGCCACGAAGAAATAGGGTACCTGAAGTTATTTTGGTTCAAGATCTCAAGGGCTTTCAGATTACCCTTTTTCGCTAGGTATTGGGCAACATAGTATGCTTCTTCGGTGGTTTCGAAGGATAGCCTTTTTAGGAAATCAATTTCGATCCTGGGGTCGTCAATATTCCAGAGATCGAAGGCAATAATGTGCGCACGGTCAGATTCGTCTTGAGCGCCTGATAGCTGAGAGAGCAGTCCGTCGACTTGATCACCAGCGAAGGCGTTAAGCACCATTGCACATGTAAAAAATAGGAGGATTAATTGTCTTTTCATTTTGCCCCAACGACAGAAATAAGGCGCAGGGGCAACCGGCCAATTCAAAAACCGCAGAGGCTTATTCCGCGTCGCCTTCATTGAGGTGTTATGTGGAAAGCCTTATTCACTTAGCTTTGAACTGGCAAGACGATTCAGACTAACTCCAGACTCTGCTGCTTGGATTGCAAGTTTTCGATGCACCTGGGGAGGAACTCGTATCATGAATTTGCCACTATAACGCCTGCAGGCGATTGGCTCAGGGACAGCCTCCCCTTCGTCTTGCATATCCTTCACGACATCTTCAACTAACTTACGTATTCCTTTTAAGGCTACCTCTGGTTTCGTAGCGAGCCAACTCAAGCTGGGAAATTCAGCACACAAACCCACATACTCCTTATCGTCTTCAGACCAGGTTACCCGGTAAGTATACCGATCATTTTTCAGGGCCACGATACACCTCCAATCTTTCAATAGCCAATAGCACTTGTTTCACTTGGTATGCTTTGGCTTTACCTTTATGGCTTTGAATATTTATCCGAGGATCACCCTGCCACGGTGTTTTATAAACTCGATGACTACTGCCACGTTGACGAGGCTCTCCAAAAAAGTGGTTGCATACCTTGCACAAATCGCTGAAGCGAATGTTTCTAGGATTCTCTCCCATTTGTGCAAGTATGTCATCTATTGCAGCCATATTAATTATAGTATCATTATTGGTATCATTGTCAAGGGTCTTTTTCGGTAAGATGGAAATATTCAGTTTTCTATGCACATAACGATTTGCATAACCTGCGCGGGCAATCACCAATGCCAAAACCTGACGCGGCTATTCCGCGTCAGGTTGATGCAGTTGTTAAACCCGGCTTTGTCCCATTAATTCTGTATCTATGTCGATCCCGCAAAATGGGCAATATTTGATTTTCTTTTGGATAGAAAAAGGGCTGCCATAAGACGTAATCGGTGTGAGGCGGTTTCTACAGCCTGGACATCGTATTCCCCAAATAACATAAAGTATTGAAAGAAGAAAAACAGCAAATCCAATAAATGGAAAAATTGGCAAGGTGGTAGATTTATCGCTGAATATCATTCCGAGTACGAAGAATGCCAGCCCGGAATAGCCCACTATCATCGCTTTCCGCTTTTTATTACTTATTTCGGATCGAATGGTCATTTTTCTCTAATTTAGGTTTAACGATTCGCATAACCTGCGTGGGCAATCACCAATGCCAAAACCTGACGCGGCTAATACGCGTCAGGTTGATGCGGTTGTTGGGACTTCTTATATGGTCTTAAAAACTGTTTCAACATAGGGCTTAAACCCCATCTTTCTCCAAAATGCGGTAGAGATTTCATTTGTCACTACTACACGAAGCTCGATCCGATGTACGCCCCGTTCGGAAAACCATGACTGAACTGTTTGATACATTCTTCCACCTATCTTCATCCTGCGGTACCGCTCAGTTACAGCAAGATCGAAGATAGTTCCGTAATCTAGTTTGTCAAACACAGGCGGGTACTTTGCCAGCGTTGCCAGACAGTACCCAATAACGTGGCCATCTCTCTCAGCAACAAGGACATAGGAATTGTCTGAAGTTATATGTTTTGATACGAATTCCTTAAACCGCTCATGTCCGTCAGGTGACCGAGTAAAGTGCGAGTCTCGTTCGCGGTGAAAATCCATAAACTCCTGCCATAGCTGTCCAATGTCCTCCAAGTCGTTGGCGACCGCTTTTCGTATAATTATGTCTGTTTCCATCTTTCGTCCCAACGCTAAGGGTGAGGCGGCCGGCACTCACCCTAAAATCAAGCAGGGCTATTCACGCTTGCCTCGACCCGCTTGTTGTGTAGTAATATTCTCAGTACTTACTTTGATACAGGAGAAGTGGCAACAACTCGATTGTGTATTCAAGAGCCCTGCCGCCTATATTTAGATCATTTGTATTAAAGATAACTCGTTTCGTTAAATAACCCGATGCTGTAATGATGACTGTCAACTTTTTTGGTTTCCTATTGCACCGATCACCAAAGAGACCACCACCGGAGTATGTATCGAAGAAGGCTGTAGCTACGAAATTACCTTCCCTGTCTGTTGTAAAAAAGTCTGGATACTTTGTCTTATACCCTTCAGATAATGTACTCTTATAATCATCAAAAAAGAAAAAGAGCGTAGTGTTTGGTATAGCCTGATTTGTTGATTCATCTCGCACGATTCCTGTGATCGTATACTTTGCAAACGCGCATTTAGCAAATGCCTGCTGTCTCAGGGGCAAGAGAGCCAACAAAATGAGTGCGAGTATCAATAACCTTATTTTCATTAATCCTATTTGTCTGATATTCCTACACAACGACATAAATAAGGCGCGGGGGTACAGGCCTCCGCTAAAAGGTGACGGGGCTATTCCCCGTCGCCTTGATTGACTTGTTAGCCTCGATTTCTTGAAGCCTCACTGCAGCTTTTGTCCTGACATCTATGACTCCGTCAACAAGAGTTTGAATATTGAATTTTTCGCCTCGAAATACTATGTCCTTGCTAGTTGGGTCATACATACGCATTATGTCTTCATCCTTTATTGCATCTCCACCGATTATATTTCTCGGGCCAATCATGTTATCGACTATGTTCTTGTTGGGGCTGGTTTCCGCCCAGTCGTCTAATCGCTCGTCAAAATGTTCAAAATGGTCGCGAAGCTTACGGTTTTGTAACGTATGATTTTCTGAAACAGAGAGCCGCGTTCTTAAATAGTCGCCGCGCTGTTTTGCTCTCTTTTTCTTGCGATGATCACTGCTGCCGGGAGGCCACAGTATTCGAGACACGGCACTACTGTGGTGGAGGAAGTCGCTCGCCTCTCTAAAAAATTCTGAAGGATTGTGATTTGCCAGAGCTTCATTTAGCTTCTGCACCGCGGCGATAGCGTATTGGCACTGCTGAACCAATTCTCGGAGATATACACTCTCTATGAATTCGTCCATGGTTTATTTTCAGGCTAACGATAAAAATAAGGCGCGGGGCACCCAGCCTCTCAAAAAAAGACACGGTGCTATCAACCGTCGCCTTGATAAGTTGTTAGCGATCAGTTTTTCCATTCTGGAGCTGGTATCTTTTCTTCCTTGATAATGACCAACTCGTTATTTCTGCGCTCCTTGACTGTCTTGATGAAACATGATTCCTCTTTATTCCAATTTTTAACCTCCTCGCGTGATAGAACGGGTTGGTTGCCAATAACTTTGAATGTCTGCCGACTATATATATTTCCTGCCATACCGCCAGTCCAGAAAACCTCAAGTTCTTTCCTCTTAGGGTTTGGAATGGGATTCAGTAAAGCGGAAAAGGAGGGACTAAAAATAAATTTACCTGTCTTCGGATTGAAAAGATAAAAATCAAAGATTCGGTTGCCAGTGGCCCCCCACATTATTTGAAGCTTTATGTCCTTGTACCCGTCGAAATTAATATCCTCCACATTGAAAAAGTCACTTTGTGTCTCGACTGGCCGCTCGTCCATGCGAGCATCGAGTACCTGGAGTAACTCGGAATCGCCTTTACGACGCACCTCAATTTTCCGCACCACTTTGTATTGAGGATCATCGGTCCAGATTAGCCGAAACTCCATAGCAGGCATTTTTGAATTAATAACGAATTCGAAAGTATCCTGAGACGAGCATAGATCGGGGATTAGGAACCACGAAAAAGCAAGGGCCACAGGAATACCCATCACCGCTATTTGTTTCATCATAGTTTTACAAACGCTAACGGCGAGGCTCCAGCGGATTGTTGGGCGGCGCGTTTTTTGTCTTTGTCTATTTTCTTGCGCCGCCCACACGACGCTGGCGGACCAGCTCGCCGTTGAGCGGCGCGTGAAACGCGCCGCTCAACGCCTGAAATCAGCGTTGGCTGTAAGCCATCTGCTGGAGTGATTTGTTATGCCTCTGCTGGATTTATTTCCTTTAGCAAATAGCAAAATTTCTTAGCAAAGAGATTGTCTACATAATCAGTTAGAAGAAAGAAAAACCCAAACAACCCATGAAAGATATTCATATCAATAGAAATTAATTTGTCATTCTGCACAATACTCGATGCATGAACAATTCTGTGTCGCACTTGTGCTAACTCATCTAGGAAATTTAGTGGGTTTCTATGTTTTTTACCCTCAAACTCCATTTTAAAATTGTTAAACCGATTCATTAAATCGCTAGCTCTATATCCAATATTGAAAGCCTCATTTATCTTGCAGAACTTGCCATCCCATTTTTTGAGCATAAGTATGTCGATGGATTTATCTAAAATATTTTCTGTAAGCCCTATCAAAGGAAAGGATTTATCAAAGAGTTGAAATAGATATGTTTCAAAGGACCCATAGAACATGACAAAAGCTTGCCGTGTGAGAAGCTTTATTCCATTGGTCGTCATTTCAATAATGCGTGCAGCGGGCATAGCAATGAAATTGCCGCCATTCATTTCAAGCTTAATAGGAGTATTTGCTTTTAAGGGTAGCTTCGGAATAATAATATTTCCATACTTTTCCTTGCAAACATCAAAAGAGTGTTTAGTTATAAAAAGAAATGCTTGTATCTCATTCATTCTTCTGAAGAATTGTGTACGTTCATCTGTGCATTTAGTTTTTGGTAATACAAATCTGTTCCCTGCAAAAGGATCGGGAACCATATTTAGTGGATTGTCAGAATTCGCAGTCATTTATTCACCTTTTAATCATTGTTGGGCATAACGATAGAACTAAGCCGCCGTCTGTGGCGTTCCAATAAGCAGAGCTATTCACGGTCGGCCTTCAGTGATTTGTTAGCCAAAGTCTATACCAATTAGTTTTAGGAAGAGCGTTGAAATACAGGCAGAGACAAAATACACCAGCATTCTTTTAAATGCTGGTATATAAAACTGCCTGAAATCTTCAGCTCTGAATTGCCATGATCTTATTAACATATAGAGCGTATGTCCCTTTTGCCAGCGCTTTCGTATCTCACCGAGGTCTACTGTCGATACAAGCACAGGCAGAAAAAGCCAAATTATGAACCAAGTAAATTCCAACAACTGATTTTTGGAGCTCTTCTCGATATAATCAACGCCTAGGATAAGGACAGGCGTACAAACAGCAGCTGCTAGAATTGATGAACCATATGATGGTAATTTTATCATCTAATTCAGTAGGCTAACGATTGAAGTAAGCAGCCCGACAACCAGACCTTGGAAAAATGCAGGAGGCTATTCCGGGGCGGCTTAAGTGATTTGTTATGCTTTCACCTTTTGGCCCTTCTACAAATATCCCACTATCCGAATTACAGACCGGCTTAAAAAAAGCACGCGTCTAACCAACTAATCTTCACGCTTCAATGCTTTTTCAAGCACAGCAACTGCGCCCTTGATTGCGTCAGCCGTAACGACTTCGAGTTTTGGATATATAATATACGAATTACCCCATTGAGTATTATGAGAGCTCAATGCAATGGTTTTACCCGTTTCAGTCTCCACTAAAGTTAGTGTCATTTCGGCATTGACTACAGGGTCAAGTACGTTTACGAAGTATCTTAAACTTGCGTAAAGGACTGCGTCTGCCGTGTATGTGGTGCCGTATACCCGAGCTTGATCAGCACCTTCGGGAGGATTCCCGGTTCTAAGATTATCGGGCGTTATAAGAATGAAAAGGTTTCGAGAATCGGGTTCTCGTTTCAATAGATCGTAGAGTGATGCTCGAACTTCTCTTTTCATTGGCTTACCCTTGAATGACGCCGACACTGGAACCAGGCAAACTGATCGCACGCGTTGTAATGTCTGTTGATCATAGATTGTCGATTTAGAACCCAAACCCGCACAAGCGCTTAAGGATAGAATAACAAAAACGACAAGCGAACACGGCGCCATCAATCTCCTACACATATCCCCTCCAATGTGCCCGACGTCATTGATTTTAGAGGCATAACGCCAAGGGTGAGGCGGCGTCCACTCACCTTAGAATGAGCCAGGGCTACTCACGCTCGCCTCGACCCGCTGGTTGGACAGGTCCTTATTTGATTTCTTGGGCAGCAATTTGCCCTTTAAGACTTTTGTACCCATAGAATTTAAGAAATAGAAAGAACGCTCCTCCTAAAATTGCTCCCACCAAATTATACGGAAAACGAAACCGTAATAAGCAATAGAATATCCAGGAGACGAATTCAAATATGTTAAGAAGTATAAATCTCCCGTCATTGATTTTTTTCGCTTTGATTCTTCTTGCTTCAAATAGGAAACATAATGCCAATCCCACCCAACTCGCGTAAAAGAGCACCCCGCTGAGGATAAATCTTCCCCCAAATAAGGGAGCCAAAAGGCAAGCAGCAAAAAAGATAACTCCAAAAAATAAAAATACTATTGCACAAAATGACATTGCGTGGGAAATATCATCAGTTGACCATTTCATCAAATCATTCCATTAGTATTTCGGCCCAACGTGCGGATCAGCGGCCACAAACACAGCTAAGCACCAAGCAAGAATGTAGTACGACCATGAAGCGGGAGCAAGGACAGATGAACACCTGAGGGCTGTTTGTGGTCCGCTGGATTTGTTCGTTGGGCAGCCATTTGTCTTTTCATAATTTTTTTTCAATCTCATCCCATCTTTTTTTAACCTTCTCACCAATAATCTTCATTAATCTGTAATAAACAGGTCTCGGTAGCATACTGGCGAGTTTCACAATAAGTCTACGCCTGAACCCAGGGATGCACACGACCAGTCCCTTTTCCAGTGCCCTGAATGATTCATCCACCACTTCTTCGGGGTGCATCCATTTTTTTTGATCCTTAGTGAAGTCTGCACCTAGCCGCGAATGAAACTCTGTTACAGTCATTCCTGGAGCCAGCGCCTGGACGCGGATGCCTGTACCCATCAAGGCGACATGCAATGATTCTGTGAAGCTAATTAAATATGCCTTGGTTGCACTGTAGTTTTCCAAAGTAATCATATTGAAATAGGCACCTATTGAGGAAACATTAATGATATCTCCTTTTTGTCGCTCGAGCATGCGAGGAAGTGCTGCACGAATGAACCTAATTGGTGCAACGGTATGGACCATTATCATGGCCTCCGAGGAATCAGGGGAATGTTCCCAGAAAGCACCGGGTGTCCAGTAGCCAGCATTATTGATGAGTATATCCAGCCGGTCCAGACCCTCGATGCGTTCTTCAACCTTTTTCATTTCTTCAGTTCGGGAGAGTTCTGCAATGATGATTTCGACCGAGGTACGATAAGTTCTCCCCAGGTTCTTGGCACGCTCCATCAATTCTTTCTGCCTGCGTCCGTGGAGAATAAGATCAAATCCTTCCTGAGCCAGGCGATTCGCGAAAGCTGCTCCAATACCGCTGGTAGCACCGGTTACAAGAGCACATTGCCGGTCATATGATTCATTCATGATATTAATCCCTTATGGTGAGAAAAACAGAATCTATTTATATTCTGTCGAAATGTCATGTACAGACCCAACGATTTGCATAACCTGCGCGGGTAATCAACAATGCCTAAAACCTGACGCGGCTATTCCGCGTCAGGTTGATGCGGTTGATACTCATTAAGGCCTCCGTTAGGATACCGCAGCGCGGTATGATTAACAACATAAAAAAATCTAACCAAGGAGGCCGATATGGACTTCTACACCAAACAACACCAATATTACTGCGGAATCGATCTTCATGCAAAGTCCATGTACCTCTGCATCCTCAACCAGGAAGGAAATATCCTACTTCAACGCAATATCCGAACCCATCCAGAAGTCTTTCTTAAAACCATTGAACCCTATCGAAAAGACATCGTGGTGGCCGTTGAATGCATCTTCACCTGGTACTGGATCGCCGATCTCTGTACACAAGAAAATATCCCCTTTGTATTAGGACATGC
>JAPVTA010000189.1:0-5140 GCA_047519465.1 Thermodesulfobacteriota bacterium
ATCAATGGCCTTATTGCTGGTAGGCTAGATCGCCTGGAAAAGGAGACAAAGCGTATTCTCCAAGAGGCTTCGGTAATCGGAAGAGCGTTTCTTTACGAGATTTTGAAAAGGGTCACCGAGCTTGGAGACCGCATTGACCCGGGTCTAAATGCTCTGGAGCGACTTGACCTGATCCGAACCAGAACGATTCAGCCGGATCTGGAGTATATGTTCAAGCACCCTCTTACCCAGGAGGTGGTCTATAGCGGTCTTCTCAAGAAGGAGCGCCAGGCCGTCCATGAGCGAATCGCTCTGGTGATGGAGCAGTTATTTCGCGAGAGGCTTTCAGAGTTCTATGAGACCCTGGCCTTTCATTTCAAGCGGGGTCAATCTCTCCAGAAGGCTGTTGATTACCTTATGAAATCGGGTGAGAAGAGCCTGAAGAGGTATGCCGTTGAAGAATCCCATCAGTACTATCAAGAGGCATTCGATCTTCTTAAGAATAAACCAGCTATGACGGATGAGGAAAAAAGACTCCTCATTAATCTCCTCATCAAGTGGGCTTTAGTTTTCTATTATCGTGGGGATTTCAACGGCCTGGTCAGTCTGTTCAGGGATCATGAAGGATTGGCTGAGTCCCTAACCGACATGGCTGCTCTCGGGATGTTCTACGGATGGCTGGGCTTTAGCTTGCATTGTAACGGGAAGGCGAAAAGTTCTTATGAATATTTGTGCAAGGCTCTCAAGATTGGGGAAGAAATTGGGGACCGGAGACTCATCGGCTACGCCTGTGCCTGGCTTACCTGGACCTGTGACGGACTGGGCCTTCTAGAAGAAGCCCTTGCCTTTGGACAGAGGGCCCAGGAGATCTCCAGGTCTTTCGAGTCAGATCCGTACTTGTATTTCAAGTCCCTCGGCGGACTAGGATACACGTACTATAATGCCGGAGAGACGAGAAAGGCACTTGAAGCCGGGAAAGCCCTTCTGGACTATGGTGAGAGACACTCAAATATTCGAAGCCTGGTGATGGGTCACATGGGTATGGGATTGGCCTGCACTTTGAGAGGTGATTTCCATTCGGCCATTGAATGTGCGGAGATTGGAAGCCGGGTCGCTGTAGACCCTTTCTACTCCATGTTCTCAAGGCTGCTGCTTGGTGGGAGCTATTTGCACAGCAACCAGCTCGATAAGGCTGAAACCGCTCTTGAGGAAGTTCTGACCTACAGCCAGAAGTTTGGTGCTGGATCAATTAGAATGCAAGCGTCCATTTTTATGGGGGCGTTGTTAATTGCCAAAGGTCGAATGAGCCAAGGGTTGAAGCTCTTGGAAGAGGGGCAACGAGACTCTCTGGAAAACCAGTGGCGACCCATGTATGCCCGTTCCGAGCACATCCTGGGGAAGGTCTATTCGCAGATTGTGGAGGGATCGGGGCCGATCAGCCTATCAACAATGGCGAAGAATATGGGTTTTCTCATTAAGAACGTCCCGTTCGCCAGCAAGAAGGCCGAAGAACATTTCAATAGAGCGATAGAGGTGGCTAAAGAGATCGGCGCTAAAGGCACAATGGGAATGGCCTATCTCGATTTGGGTTTGCTGTACAGGATGAAACGGAAGACCGAACAAGCCAAGAAATGCATCTCCGATGCTATCAAAATTTTTGAAGAAACCGAGGCGGAAGGGTTCTTGAAACAGGCCAAAGAGGCCCTGGCCTCCATAGAAGAGCGAAAATAGTCATCCACAGGCCCTCAAAGGAAATATACGCCTTAAAGGGGGACTCCATGACCACCCAAGAAGTTAAACGAAAACTTGCTGCCATCCTCAGTGCCGACGTGAAAGGTTATAGTCGCCTCATGAGCGAGGATGAGACGGGGACAGTCCGCACCCTGAATGCGTACAGAGAACTGATGGCAAACCTCATCCAACAACATCATGGTCGGGTGGTGGATACAACAGGGGATAATCTATTGGCGGAGTTTGGCAGCGTGGTTGATGCGGTCGAGTGTGCTGTTGAGATCCAAAAAGAACTCAAAGCTCGGAATGCCGAGCTGCCCCAAAACCGCAGGATGGAGTTTAGAATTGGAGTCAATCTTGGGGATGTGATCGAGGAGGAAGACCGGCTCTACGGTGATGGAATTAATTTCGCGGCAAGATTAGAGAGCCTCTCTGAAGCAGGAGGTGTTTGTATATCCGGAACTGCTTTTGATCAAGTGGAGAATAAATTATCTCTTGGATATGAGTATCTTGGGGAGCAAACTGTAAAGAACATTGCAAAGCCGGTTCGGGTCTATCGAGTTTTGATGGAGCCTGAAGCAGCGGGCAAGGTTATCGGAGACAAGAAGATTGCACCGAGACGCAGGCAAAGACCTGCGTTGGCTCTAGCGGTTGTCTTCATCTCGGTAATTGCCGTTATTGCAATTTGGAAATATTACAACCCTCCTACCCCCAAAGTGGAAGTTGCATCAAAAGAAAAGATGGCCTTCCCGCTTCCCGATAAGCCATCCATCGCGGTGCTTCCCTTTGTAAACATGAGTGATGACCCAAAGCAGGAATTCTTTAGCGATGGTATCACCGAGAGCATTATCACCGGTCTCTCCAAGATCAGTGCCCTCTTCGTCATCGCCCGTAACTCCTCGTTCACCTACAAGGGCAAGCCAGTGATGGTGAGACAGGTGGCCGAGGATCTCGGTGTGCGCTACGTGCTGGAGGGTAGCGTTCAGAGGTCTGGAGACCGGGTGAGAATTACGGCACAGTTTATCGATGCCCTGAAAGGCCATCACCTCTGGTCCGAGCGCTACGATCGGGATCTGCAAAACCTCTTTGCGATAGAAGACGACATCACAAAGAAAATCATAACGGCGTTGCAGGTGATGCTGACGAAGGGGGAGCAGGCGGCCCTGCTAGGAAAAGGCACGGAAAACCTCGATGCTTACTTGAAGTGCATGGAAGCCAGTGAGTATCTTCTTCGGATGAACAAAGACGCAAACCTTATGGCGAGACAGAGGGCCGAGGAGGCGATCGCCCTGGACTCCAAGTATTCAAGCGCACATGCCATTCTAGGCAACACCCATATCAAGGACGTAATTTTTAACTGGAGCGCCTCTCCTAAAGAATCTATGGTAAGAGCTTTTGAGTCGGCAAAGAAGGCGCTATCCTTAGACGACTCCAATGTCCAGGCCCGTGTGGTTTTGACCTGGATCTATCTGCTCAAGAGGGAGCATGATAAAGCTATTGAAGAGTGCGAAGGGGCCATCTCCCTCGCTCCGAATTCGGCGGACGTCGTATTCGTCTTGGGGATCGTTCTAAGGTTTGCAGGTAGGGTTGAAGAGGCTATCCCAATGTTCGAAAGGGCGATCCGCTTGAATCCCATACCGCGGGCCGCTTATCTCTGTCAATTGGCCCTCTCCTATACCTTCATAGGAAAGTTTGAGAAAGCCATCGGCATTTGCAAAGAAGCGCTTCCAAAGAACCCCGATGATCTGATAGGCCGAATCGCCTTGGTCGTGGCTTACACATCATTGGGCCGCGATAGCGATGCACGCGCCGAGGTTGCGGAAGTGCTCAGGATTGATCCCAAGTTTTCGTTGGAGTACGCGGCAAAGGCATGGCCATATAAGAGGGACGCTGACAGGGAATTTGTTTTGACTACCCTGCGCAAGGCGGGGCTGCCCGAGAAACCTTTGGCCAGCATACCCCCCTCAGCTGGAGTCGCTGCCAAAGAAAAGATACTGGCTCCGAAATCCGAAAAAGTCACAATACCTGCTCCTCCCTCAGCTCCGAAGATAGAGGTCGCCTCAAAAGAAAAGATGGCGTTTCCTCTTCCTGATAAGCCTTCTATCGCTGTTCTACCTTTTTCAAATATGAGCGGTGAGAAGGAATTGGAGTATTTCAGTGACGGACTCGCCGAGGGGATCATCAACGGCCTGTCCAAATCCGAGCACATTTTTGTGATTGCCCGAAATTCCACTTTTACTTACAAAGGTAAACCCGTAAAGGTTAAACAGGTCGCTGAGGAGATGGGAGTGAGGTATGTGATTGAAGGCAGCGTCCAGCAGGAGAGAAAGCGTGTGCGGATCACGGTCCAGCTCATCGATGCCATGACCGGACGTCACCTCTTCTCGGAGCGATATGACCGTGATCTGAAGGACATCCTGAACTTACAGGATGAGATCACCATGAAAGTGCTGACGGCGGTGCAGGTGAGATTGACCATGGGAGAAGTTGCGCGCCTATCTGAAAAGGGGACCAAGAACCTGGATGCCTATTTGAAGGTGTTGCAAGGGCGTGAGATCAAGACCGGAACCATGAACAAAGAGCGGATCGAAAGGGCCATGCAGTTGTTTGAAGAGGCCATTGCCTTGGATCCCGGATATGCGTTGGCCTATTCGTACTTATCCACAACCCACTTCGATCTGGTCGTTCTTGGCGCGAGCGAATCGCCCAGAGAGTCCTTGCAGCGGGCCGTCGAACTGGGGAAAAAGGCCATCGCGCTGGATGAATCCAATTCACATGTCCACTCCCTTTTGGTCTTTCCCTACATGTATCTCAGGGAGTTCGATAAAGCCATCTCGGAGGCGGAAAAGGCTGTGTTCCTCTGTCCCAATTCCGCATCGGCCTACTTTGCATTAGGAACCGTGCTCCACACTACCCGCAGGCATGAAGAGGCCATTCTTATGCTTCAGAAATCCCTTCGTCTCAGCCCCATTCCTGTACACAGCCAAGTCTTGGGTGTTCTGGCCAATTCATATAGCATGCTCAGCCAATATGACGAAGCAATAGCCACATACAAGAAAGTGCTCCAGTTCTACGGCCCTGACCACCTGATGGCCCACTTGGGGCTAGCTGTTGCGTATGCGTCGACAGGTCGAGAAAATGAGGCGCGCGCTGAAGGGGCGGAAGTCCTCAGGATCGATCCCAAGTTCTCCTTGGAACGGTATATAAAAGGACTCCCTTTCGATCAGCCTCAAAGAGATCGAATAGCCGACGCCCTGCGCAAGGCGGGGCTGAAGTGAAAGAGGCCGAAAGTTCCAGGTTGGTGTTTCGACCGGCAGGAATTTGTACAAATGTCGACCTTCCACTCCTGTTGACCTTTTTATTCCAAAGTAGTACCTTTTAATCAGAACATTAGACCACAGGTTAAACTTCCAACCAACCTCAATCTTTA
>JAPVTA010000190.1:0-39262 GCA_047519465.1 Thermodesulfobacteriota bacterium
CGCCAATCCCGGCGGCCTGCCAATGGAAGTCTTTGATGGTATCCGTGCTAATGTCCTCGCCGACCGCTCGCAGTTCTGGAAGGATCTCAGCATGTCATTTTACGGATACAACCGGCCAGGAGCAAAAGTCTCGGAGGGCGTGCGCGAGTCGTTCTGGCTACAAGGGATGATGTGCGGCTTTCCCGGTGCCTACTTCTGTATCAAGGCGTTCTCGGAGACGGACCTCACCGAGGACTTGAAGAAGATGGACATTCCGACTCTGTTCCTCCACGGTGACGACGATCAGATCGTGCCGATCGCCGACTCAGCCATGCTCGCGGTTAAGCTCGTCAAGAACGGGACGCTGAAGGTTTACAATGGTGCGCCCCACGGTATGTGTACAACACACAAGAACGAGGTCAACGAAGACCTGCTCGCGTTCATCAAGGCGTGAGCGAATCATGTACAAAAGGTAATGAGAACCAAAAGTATGCATCCAGTCTGCAAGCTGCGAGAGTCAGGAAACAATACCCCCCGCAGCGGTCAGCAGACTTCGGGTGCATGGAAATCGGTTCGTGAAGGAATTCTTCGGCGGCCATGACGCATACAACCGTAGTGAGGTGGAGGAGACATGAGGTTCGAAGGGTCGATTGAGTTCTCGATCATCGAGCGAACCGACGATCGCGTTGTCTCGGAAATGCCGATTCAGGCCGGCATAAAGAATCCCTTCGGAGTTGTCCACGTCGGGGCAATCCTCTGGCTCGCGGATGTAACTGCGACGGTCTTGATCATGGGTTCCGCGCAGGCGTCAGAAGGGATGAAAGGCTTTCCTCTTGCTATTACCCTGAATGCAAATTTCATCGCCAATCAGACCGATGGGCTGTTCACGGCCGTTTCCTCATTCGTGAAGCGTGGGCACACTGTCAGCATCGTTCGCACTCTTGTGTACGGCGCCGACGAGAAGCTGATGGCCGATGTCACCACGAATCATGTCTTGTCAAAGTGATTCCGGTTCTGATGCCCGGGGACAGGCAGCCCCTCTCTCCGGAAAGGCTTCTGTAATGCGGTGGAAGGGAGGCAGGATGATGCTTAGATGGGACACCATGAGTTTTGGCAGAAAATTGAATCGTTCCTGCGGAATTACGAGCGGACCTATGCCCCCGTACGCTGGTTCCGCCATTGGGAGGCTTGACCAAGGAACGGCAGGGATACTTCATTTTTCTGAGGTTCCCCTTCTTAGCTGGCCTATATGTGGCGGCCTTTTATTTGCCATTAAACGCTTGGTCAAAGGCATTTCTCGCCTTTATCGCCATTTATCTGATAGCCGATATGTTCATGTTGCCCACCTCCTACGCCTTTGGCGGTATTCCGCAGATGTTGCCGCTGCGGGCTCTGGTTTTTGTCTTCTTTAATTATATTTCGATCTCCATGGCCTTCGGGGTCTTGTATATGACGCTTTGCCGCTTCTCCTTTGACATTGATCCCGACCTCGTTGATCTGGTTTATTTCAGTTTCACCACCATAACAGCCCTGGGAATAGGAGACATTACTCCGGCGAGACACGCCATATTAGTTAGATTTCTCGTGGTCTCCGAAGTCTTGATCGGGCTTTACTTCTGGGCCGTGTTGGTTGGGATGGTTATTTCATTGGCAGTAAGGGAAGCCAAAAGCGAAACGAGATTGCCAAAATAATTTGAAACTATACTTTTTGTCTCTTGATGTGACAGGAACACTCTCAGGGAAAATTTGTGGACTTTTAACTTCTTCTGGATTCGTCATTCTTGAATCTCACCCCACAAAAGCAAGCTTTCAAATCACAGTTGTCCCTGTTGGCGGATAAATGTGGGAAAATACTCTATCGTTCCTGTTGAAATACGGCACTCACCTTATGTACCTTTTCAAATGCTATTGGTAGCCTTAGAGAAGATGGCAGGGAGAATTTCTAAATAGGTGACCCGATGGGGAACTTCCTCGGTAGGAAAGTCAGGCGGTAAGCGATCATAGGCGAAGTGGCGACGAGGAAATTGGATGAAAAAAGGAGGGACGGCCGATGGCAAAAATGAAAGTAGTGCAAGTACCGAAGCCGAGAGCGGACTTCGAAGTCGTGGAACGTGAGATCCCGGAGCCCGGCTCGGGACACGTGAGGATTCGCGTTCAAGCATGCGGGGTTTGTCACAGCGATGTGATCACCAAGGAAGGCTCATTTCCAGGCATCTCGTACCCTCGTGTTCCAGGGCACGAGGTGGCGGGCGTGATCGACGCGATTGGCGCGGGTGTGAAGGACTGGAAGAAGGGCGAACGCGTCGGCGTCGGCTGGCACGGCGGCCAGGACGGCACTTGTCCCGCGTGCAGGAGGGGGGATTTCGTGAACTGTACGAACGCGAAGGTTTGCGGAATTAGCTATGACGGGGGGTATCAGGAATTCATGGTCGCGCCGGTCGAGGCGTTGGCCCGCATGCCCGAATCGCTCGATGCGGCCGAAGCCGCGCCGCTGATGTGCGCGGGAATTACCACATTCAATGCTCTCCGTCATAGCGGTGCGCTGCCAAGCGATCTTGTGGCCATCCAGGGGATTGGCGGGCTTGGCCACCTGGGAGTTCAATTCGCAAAGAAATTTGGCTATCGAGTCGCGGCAATAGGCCGTGGGCCGGACAATGCCACGCTGGCAAAAAAGCTTGGCGCGGATCTCTATATCGACAGCGCCGCCACGGATGCCGCGGCCGAGCTGCAGAGACTCGGCGGCGCGCGCACGATTCTTGCCACTGCGCCCAGCGCGAAATCGATGTCGGCGCTGGTCAGCGGCCTGGGCGCGAATGGCACACTGCTGGTTGTGGGAGTTTCGATGGACCCCATCGAAGTGCCACCCATCCAGTTGATTATGGGCAAGAAGCGAATCCAGGGCTGGGCGGCTGGAATTCCGAGCGACTCCGAAGACACGCTGCGCTTCGCGGCAATGACCGGAGTGCGTCCAATGATCGAAAAGTACCCGCTCGCGAAAGCCGCTGAAGGCTACGCTCGCATGCTAAGCGGGAAAGCAGAATTCCGCGTGGTCCTGACCATGTGAGGTGTGACGGCAGAGTCATCTAATTTCATCGTGGAGAGTTGACGAGAAAGGAGGATTCAAGACAAACACTAAGAAAGGAGAAACGTATGCCAAAAGAGGGTTTGAACATGGTGGAAAAAGGTTTGAACGCGGTGGACAATGGTTTGACCCTGATGCAGCGGGTGGCAATCTGCTTCGCGACGGGGGTTATAGGGGGACTGGCCGTGATCCTTTTCAGCTACGTCCTGTTTGAGTTGGGGCTTAGCGCGACATTCGGGGTTAAGGCGCCGATCCCGTTGAAATCGCCGTATATATACAGGCCGCTCTTCTGGGCCGGGCTGTGGGGTATCCCGTTCGGGCTCTTTATAAGGACTGCCTGGAGGCGGCTATACCTCTTCGGTCTTCTATACTTCCTCGCGCCGGTGCTGGCGCTGTTTATCATCTTCCTGCCGATGAGCGGCGCAGGGTATTTCGGACTGAAGCAGGGCGGTCCGATGTTCACAGTTTACCTGCTGCTGGTAAATCTGCCGTACGGAATAATCACCGCTTTGGCTGCAAGGGCAATAATAGGGAGGAAGCCGTAAGCATCCTGGACGAGGGAGAAAAGCCTCTGGGGATTCAGATCCTGGTTCCCTTTGGTGCTTGACTTGAAAGCTAAAGGGAAGGAATAAGTGCATCATTTAATACCATTTCTCATACAGCACGGATATACGGTGCTATTCATCTGGGTTCTTGTGGAAACGATGGGGCTTCCGATACCGAGCGTTCCTTTGTTAATTACGGTAGGAGCCCTAGCGGGTCTCGGGCAGATGAAATTATTTCTATGCATCGGGTTAGGAGTCTGCGCTTCGTTGTCGAGCGATCTCTTCTGGTACTATATGGGCAGACGGCGTGGCGGTCAGTTACTGTCATTCCTTTGCCGTGTTGCTCTCGAACCTGACTCCTGTGTCCGTCGAACGGAAAACCTCTTTTCGCGGTATGCCTCCCGATCCCTCTTGATCGCTAAATTTTTGCCAGGACTGAGCGCGGTGTCGACGCCGTTGGCGGGCATGATCCGCCGCGAGCAAGTGATACCTGTGGAGGTGGTCAGATGACCTTCCCCAACAAAGTTGTGTTTCTGTTTGACGTAGACAATACCCTGCTCAACAACGACCGTGTGGAAGATGACCTCAAGAATCATCTGGAGCGTGAATTCGGGGCTGAGAGCCGGGATCGGTACTGGACAATATTTGAAGAGTTGCGTGCCGAGCTTGGTTATGCCGACTACCTGGGCGCTTTGCAGCGTTACCGGCTCGAAGACTTGTGCGATATGCGACTGCTGATGATGTCTTCGTTTCTGGTGGATTACCCGTTTGCAACCCGGCTATATCCTGGTTCGCTCGATGCCCTCGAGCACGTCCGCCCGTGGGGCGCAACCGTCATTCTGTCTGATGGGGATGTGGTCTTTCAGCCTCGCAAAGTTCAGCGGTCAGGGCTTTGGGAAGCGGCTGAGGGCCGAGTTCTAATCTACGTCCACAAAGAGCAGATGCTGGAAGATATAGAGCATCGCTATCCGGCCCACCATTACGTTATGGTGGACGATAAACTGCGCATTCTGACAGCAATGAAAAAGATCTGGGGGAGCCGTTTGACGACTGTCTTTCCGCGCCAGGGCCATTACGCGCTTGACCCCAAAAACGTCGCCACCTATCCGCCAGCTGATTTTGCAATTGAGCGCATTGGCGATCTGGTCAACTACAACCTATCCACATTTTTACATAACATCACATGATGGGAAGTCAACGTCCAATTCGCATTCTGACGATCAACGGGGGATCGTCGAGCATCAAGTTGGCGCTTTTCGAGGCAGACCGTTCGTTCCGGAGGATTCTGGAGGGTAAGATTGAACGGATCGGACTGCCGGAGGCTACTTTTACAGTAAAAAGCTTGAACAAGGCCGAAAACTTCTCACGGGAGGTGACTGCGCCGGATCACACGGCAGCGGTTGCTGTGCTAATGGATTGGGTTGAGGAACAAATTGGTTACGACACGTTGGCCGCTGTTGGACATCGGGTGGTGCATGGTGGACCGAAGTACAGCCAACCGCAGCGGATTACAAAGGAGATTATGGAGGAATTGCATGATCTGGAGCCATTCGATCCCGAGCATCTGCCGGAAGAGATCTTATTAACCGAAGCGTTTCACCGACGCTTTCCTGACCTGCTACAAGTGGCCTGTTTCGACACGGCGTTCCATCGTGACATGCCGCGCGTGGCGCGGATGCTGCCGATCCCTCGCCGGTACGATGCGAAAGGAGTTCAACGCTATGGGTTTCACGGATTGTCCTATTCGTTTCTGATGGAAGAACTGGAACGCGAGGCGGGACCGAAAGCCGCACGGGGCCGAATTATCCTCGCTCACCTTGGGAATGGCGCAAGCTTGGCGGCGGTTCGAAACGGCAAACCGGTCGATACCAGCATGGGTCTTACACCGACTGCGGGTATCCCGATGAGCACCCGCTCAGGAGATCTTGATCCAGGGATAGTCTGGTATCTGGCACGGACCGAGAAGATGAGCCCAAAGCAGTTCAACGAGATGGTCAACTTCCAGTCCGGGCTACTTGGCGTCTCCGAGACCAGTTCCGATATGCGCGATTTGTTCGGTCGCGAAAAAGATGATAGTCGAGCGGCAGAAGCCATTGCTCTGTTTTGTTATCAGGTGAGGAAATGGATTGGCGCATTTGCTGCGGCGCTGGGCGGACTGGACACGTTGATCTTTACGGGAGGCATCGGAGAAAATGGGCCCGTTATCCGTTGGCGTATCTGCGAAGGGATGGAGTTCATCGGGCTTTCTCTCGATCCAGGCCTCAACGATGTAAACGCCGCGATCATATCCCGTAAGGATAGCCCTGTGACGGTCCGAGTGATGAAGACGGATGAGGAATGGATGATCGCAAGGCATACTTACAATCTCATCTGTGAGCAAAGAGGAGAAGGGAAGAAACAAGATTCAAAGGTTTAAAAAAGTCAAAGAGGTGCGTCATGACTCCAATAACCAAAGCCCGATCAGAAGGATTGCTTAGCGCAGAGGAGCTTCGGAAGATCGATGCTTATTGGCGGGCGAGTCTCTACCTCTGCGTGGGCATGATCTTTCTTCAGGATAATCCGCTGCTAAGAGACCCTCTGAAAATGGAGCACATCAAGAAGCGTCTTCTGGGACATTGGGGATCGGACCCCGGGCAGGCCTTTACCTGGGTACACCTGAACCGGGTCATAAAGAAGTTTGATCTAAACCTGATCTATATCTCAGGCCCCGGCCACGGCGCCCCGGCCAGCCTCTCCAACGCCTACTTGGAGGGGACCTATTCCGAGGTCTATCCGCGTATAACCGAAGATGGGGAAGGTCTGAAAAGATTCTTCAAACAGTTTTCTTTCCCGGGCGGGATCGGAAGCCATTGCACTCCCGAGACTCCCGGCTCAATTCATGAAGGAGGCGAATTGGGTTACAGTCTGTCCCACGGTTTCGGCGCGGCTTTTGACCATCCGGATCTGATCGTTGCCGTAATGGTAGGGGACGGAGAAGCCGAGACCGGTCCGCTCGCAACGGCATGGCACTCCAATAAATTTCTAAACCCTGTTCGCGACGGCGCAGTCCTTCCCATCCTTCACCTGAACGGCTACAAGATTGCCAACCCGACGATACTGGGGAGGATAAGTACCGACCAACTCGGGAACTTATTTACCGGTTACGGCTATAAACCCTATTTTGTTGAAGGCTCGGACCCCGAAGCCATGCACCAGCAGATGGCCCAGACATTGGAAACGATCATAGGTGAAATAAGGAGTATCCAGCGCGAAGCCCGAAGCGGACGGGTGACCCCCTGCCCTGAGTGGCCTATGATCGTTCTCCGTACGCCTAAAGGCTGGACTGGCCCCAAGGAAGTGGATGGTCATAAGGTGGAGGACTTCTGGCGTGCCCACCAGGTTCCCTTCGAAGTCCACGGGGATCCCGGTCACCTGAAGCTCCTGGAAGATTGGATGCGAAGCTACAAGCCGGAGGAATTGTTCGATGAAAATGGCAAACTCGTTCAGGAGCTGAAGGAATTGGCCCCTGCAGGGCCTCGGCGATTGAGCGCCAACCCGATTTCAAACGGGGGCTTGGTCCGGAAGACACTCCGGATGCCGGACTTTCGTGAATATGCTGTTAAGGTGACCAAGCCCGGTACCGCCTTCGCAGAGAACACCCGGCTTCTCGGAATATTCCTGCGCGATGTGATGCGCAATAACATGGACACCTTTCGAGTTTTTGGTCCTGATGAAACAGCTTCCAACCGCTTAACCGCGCTCTACGAAGCCACCAAGAAGACGTGGATGGCGGAGATCAAACTGGAGGATGAAGATGGCAGCGAACTGTCTCCTGACGGTCGGGTAATGGAAATGCTGAGCGAGCACACCTTGGAAGGCTGGCTGGAAGGCTATCTGCTGACTGGACGGCATGGATTCTTTGCTTCTTATGAGGCCTTCGTCCATGTCATCGATTCGATGTTCAATCAGCACGCTAAGTGGCTGGAGAAGTGCCGGGAGATTCCTTGGAGATCTCCTATTTCCTCCCTTAACATTCTGGTGACTTCCACCGTGTGGCGCCAGGACCACAATGGTTTCAGCCACCAGGACCCCGGATTCCTGGACGTGGTTACCAATAAGAGTGCCAAGGTCACTCGCATTTACTTACCTCCTGATGCCAATTGCCTGCTTTCAGTTGCGGATCACTGTCTGCGCAGCACAAACTACGTTAACGTCATCGTCTCAGACAAACAGCCTCACCTCCAGTACCTGAATGTGGATGAGGCCATCGAACACTGCACCAAGGGCATCGGCGTCTGGGATTGGGCCAGCAACGACCAGGGAAGCGAGCCCGACGTCGTGATGGCCTGTTCGGGAGATGTCCCGACCGTCGAAGCCCTGGCGGCGACCGCTCTTCTCCGCGAGCATTTCCCGGATCTCAAAATCCGTTTCATCAACGTCGTTGACCTCTTCAAGCTAGAGCCTGAGGCACAACACCTCCACGGCCTGTCAGACCGTGATTTTGACAGCCTGTTCACCGTAGACAAGCCGATCATTTTCAACTTCCATGGCTACCCCTGGCTGATTCACAAACTCGCTTACCGTCGCACCAATCATGGCAACCTCCATGTTCGCGGCTACAAGGAGCACGGCAATATCAATACGCCGCTTGAGCTTGCCATCCAGAACCAGATCGATCGTTTCAATCTGGCGATTGACGTCATCGACCGGGTTCCTAAGCTCCGAGTGGCAGGGGTTCACGTTAAAGAATGGTTAAGAAATCAGATTATCGAGAACACCAACCATGCCCACGAGTATGGCATCGATAAGTATGAGTTCACCAACTGGAAGTGGCCCTATTGAATCAGTGGACAGTGACTGGCAGGCATTTATTTAAGGGGCAGGCTGTCTCGAACAAGGTACTGCATGAACCTTTTCTTCATCGTTGCCTCAGAATTGCAAACGAAAGCGATAACCGAGTGCGCAGCGGGACTGCCTTTTTATTGACCATGATTTACAGTATCGTAGAAGTTATTATTTCTGCTGTAAATCTTCTTTTTTTAGACCACTAAAAAGGTCCGGATTTGATTTTCATTTTTCAGTTTAGAGAGGGGCGTGTGGTCGGTTATGGTATTTACACATACCTTCGGGCCACTTAGATACAAAAGTGAAAAGAAGGCTGACCTGAAAAAATAAATCAAAATTCAGTTGTCAA
The DNA here is from genome assembly GCA_047519465.1 of Thermodesulfobacteriota bacterium. Classification (GTDB taxonomy): domain Bacteria; phylum Desulfobacterota; class BSN033; order BSN033; family UBA1163; genus UBA1163. Next base: position 8,780 of record JAPVTA010000190.1, read on the forward strand.
AGAGCAAGGCACTCCTGCATCTTATTATTTCTTGAGCATCATCCCCTCAGCCATTTAATGCGCTTCTTCGCGATCCTCCAAACCCTTCCCAAGTTATAGGCCGGGATTGCCTTCGCCCAAAGCGCCGGTAGATAGTCTTAGGGTTGATCCCGAAATACTCCGCTAACTCCTTGACGGTGGTAAAACTATTCACGATCTAACCCCTCCATTACTTCCGTGCAGTCCTTGAATTTTGCCCTCCCGGAGAATATTTTTTGATTGAAGAAATCTAAATGAAAGGAGGTACTGATTATGCCAGATATTCTTCACAGAGTTGGCATTAAGTCCGCAGCCAAAAAGGTTTTTAAGGCGCTCTCCACTATTGATGGGCTTTCCCATTGGTGGATCGTGGATACTAAAGGGAACGCCAAACAAGGTGGAATTATTCGTTTTGGGTTCGCCGACATGAGAGTTGTGGAGTCGAAACCTAATAAACTAGTGAAATGGAAATGCGTAAGGGGACCTAAGGAGTGAGTAGGTACAGAGCTGACCTTTCAATTGAAAGGCCAAAAGGATCAAACTATCGTCCTATTCACACACGCCAACTGGAAGAAGCCCGTAGAATTTATGTACCATTGCAGTACCAAGTGGGCTACCTTTCTTTTAAGCTTAAAACATTGGTTGGAGAGGGAAGAAGGTCGTCCATTCCCTTACGATATCAAAATCCATGTTGGTGATTAAACTGGCCAATCCTCACTCTTTGAGGTGTTATCCGCAAAAAAATATGCGATATTCAATTATCAAAGAACAAGGCGAGGCTAAAAGTTTTGCCTTTTCAGCTTAGATGCGGAGAGGTTTCCCGCTTCGTGAACCGGCATCCAGATTGCCTCACACAGAGCTTCAAGACGCTTAGGGTTGAATCCATCCTCAGTCTTCCGGGCGAGTCTTTAGGGATAAGATAAACTACCCTCTTTTGTCGTCATTCCTGCGCAGGCAGGAATCCAGTATTTATCTTGAGCGTCCTGGATTCCCGTTTTCACGGGAATGACAATCTCAATACCAAAAGATTTAGACTCTCTAAGAAGCGCCGCTCAGGGTGAACCTTGAGCGAAGCCCCGCTTTAGATCGGGGAGTCGAAGGGTTCACTCGTTCAGAAAAGGAAGTGGCTCGCCTTTTCGGTAGACCAGGGCCTGGCAGGAGGTGATCAGGTTCTTTTGGTCATCATGCACCTTGATCTCATAGTTAGCAGTTCTCTGGGTCCGACTAAACTCCCTTGCTTCAGCAGTGAGTCTGCTTCCCGGAGTAGGGGAGGAAATATAGGTAACATTCATGTTCAAAGCCACTGCCACCGTCCCATGAGAGTTGGAAGCGGTTTCAAAGGCCTCGTCAATCAGTGCAAATAATGCTCCTCCGTGGGCCATGCCTAAGATATTCTCCATATCCGGAGTGAATTTCATATCCACCTTGGAATATCCTTCATCCAGGTCTAAGAGTTTGATCCCGAACTTTTGAGCAAAAGGTTCTTTCTGTACTTTTCTGAAGATCGCTTCTTTCACCTTATTGTCCATGCATTTCCTTTCAAGCAGCGAGGTCCTTTCTAATACAAACGCAGAAACAATTTTGACGTTTGGCTCAATTCCCCTCACCCAGCCCTCTCCCTGGCGGCGAGAGGATGAGGGTGGGGGGCGCAAATTTAAAAGAATTTAATGCGTTTGTATTAACTCCACTCCGCCAGTTCTTTTTGGGATTTTTGTCTGAGACGTTTCTTCATCGAACGGATCTTTTTTTCTTCTATTCTCTTTTCAACGGCGCCCAAGGAGGGTGAGGTCGCTATCCGACGCCTCTTGGGCCGGTTTAACTTAATCAGACGGTCACGAAGCCTTTCAAACGCGAGCCTCCGGTTCTCCGATTGGGACCGATGTTCTGTGGCGACCACCGTGATCCCAGAAGGCAAATGTCTTAAGCGAACGGCCGTCTCAACCTTATTCTTCCTCTGACCCCCCGGTCCTCTTGAGCGGTAGGTCTCGATGATCACCTGCCTCCTAAGGATTTCAGGGTCGGTATCAAATTTCCTTTGAGCAGTCATTATCATTCGCTAAAAATGTCAAAGGTCAAAGCTCCAATGCCAAAGGAATGTCAAAGATCAAACTCATTAATTTTGAAATTTGGGTTTTGGATTTGAGTTGGCATTTGGAATTTGAAATTTGGATTTTCTACGTTCCCGCTTCTTCCTTCTTTTCATCGGCATGGTGCTTGATGACGAGAGCATCCACCATAAAGATCACATCCTCGGCGATATTTGTGGCATGGTCGGCAATTCTCTCCAGACACCGCGCAACAATCATCAGGTGGACGGCTCGAGCAATGGTCTTTGGATCGGAAACCATATATGTGAGGAGTTCTCGCACCACCTGGTCGTTTAACCCATCGACTATATCATCCCTTTCGCAGACAGAACGCGCCAGTTTGGGGTCTCGGTTTACGAACGCATCTAAGACATCCTTGACCATCGATTGGGCAATCTCAGCCATTCTTGGGATATCGATATAAGGTTTAAGCTGAGGTTCCTGGTTCAAAGAGAGAGCCCGCTCGGCAATATTCACTGCCTGATCGCCCATTCTTTCAAGATCGGTATTGATCTTCATGGCAGATGTGATGAAGCGGAGGTCCGTTGCCATGGGTTGCCTTAAAGCAAGAAGTTTGATACACATATCATCGATCAGGATTTCCATCTTGTTAATTCGATCTTCAAAGCCAAACGTCTTCTGAGCAAGTTCCGAGTCTCTCTGAACCAGGGATTGGACGGAATCACGGATGGCCTCTTCCACCGTCGCCGCCATCCTTAAGAGACTCTCTTTCAATTCTTCCAATTCTTTTTGAAAATGAGTTTCGGCAGGCATTTGATTCTCCTTTTATTATAAATGATTACACAGATTCCAGATAGAGATGACACAGATTTCAAATAGAGATTACACCGATTTTAGAACACGACTCTTTTCACCTGACAGGTTCTGCCTGTATAATTTATCTGTTAAGATTTTGTTATAAACAGCGTCATAGACGCAGCAAACGGTGTCATTCCTGGGAAAGCTCGCCTCGGCGAAGCAGGGCAGGAATCCAGAAAAAACTGGATTCCCCCGTGTCAAGCACGGGGCAGGCTTAGTCAAGCCCGGAATGACAAACCCGGTAAAACTTCTGTCGCCATGTATATCTAATTCTACCCGAAACGTCCGGTGACGTAATCTTCGGTTCGCTTATCTACGGGTTTCGTAAAGATTTGATAAGCTGGTCCCACTTCAACGATCTCTCCGTCCAGAAAGAATCCTGCCCGATCAGCCACCCTCGAGGCTTGTTGAACGTTATGGGGCACCAGAACGATCGTATAATCTTTCTTCAATTGGATAAGCGTTTCTTCAATGCTGGCTGTCGAAATGGGGTCCAATCCGGAACAGGGCTCATCAAGCAGAATGACCTCAGGCTCCAAAGCCAGAATGCGGGCAATGCAGAGGCGCTGCTGTTGTCCACCGGAAAGTCGGAGGGCCGAGGTATACAGACGATCTTTAACCTCCTCCCAAAGCACCGCTGATCTCAAAGCTTTTTCCACCACTTCAGCTAAGCGCTTTTTCGAAATGATTTTGTTAAGCGTGGGGCCATAAGCCACATTATCGAAGATGGACATGGGGAGCGCGGTTGGAAGATCAAAGACCATTCCAATGCGCCTCCTGAGATGAGTGAGGTTCACGCCGGGATCATAGATATCCGTCCCGTCTAAAAGAATGGTTCCGGTGTGACTGGTCCCCACAATCAGGTCGGTCAAACGATTGAGGCTCTTGAGGAACGTCGTCTTTCCGCTCCGAGCCGGGCCGAAGGCCGTGAATATCTCATTGGGTTGAATATCGAGGTTGATATTCCTTAGGGCAGGAGAGGAATCGTAGTGGAAACTGAAATCGTTGATAACGATTTTACTCCCTTGAGACATAAAAGCTCCTTTACCCCGTTAGAAATAATGCCATGCTGCCCCCTTCGACGTACTCAGGCCGTGAGTCCCGCGAAGCGCGGGATCGAACGGCTCTGCAATCCTGCCAGGGTTTAATGCCCTGGAATTTCTAACGGGCTTATGTCCTGCGCCGGATATACCGGTTGATCAACCATTGAGCAACGATATTCACCATCAGGACGAGCAAAATCAAAGCCGCTCCTGTTCCATACGCCATCTTCATGGAGATCCCCTCCCTGGCAAGGATATAAAAATGGACGGACATGGTTCGGATGGGAGAGAAGAGGGAGGTTGGCATCACTAACGAGGAGCCGGCCGTTAGAATGACCGCAGCGGTCTCTCCGATACTCCTTCCAACACTCAACAGGATGCCCGTAAAGATTCCAGGCAAGGCGCCGGGAAGTACCACCCGGGTGATCGTCTGCCACTTCGTCCCGCCGAGGGAATAACTCACTTCGCGATAAGAATACGGAATTGCCTTAATCGATTCTTCGGCCGTGCTGATGACAGTAGGCAAGATCATCGCCGCCAACGTTAATCCACCCGAAAGAATGGACCACCCCAGGTTAAGCCGGATTACAAAAAAGACGAACCCGAACAGCCCAAAGATGATGGAGGGTACTCCAGCCAGGCAGTCTGTTCCAAAGCGAATCATGCGGCTCATTTTGCCCTCTCTTGTGTACTCCCTCAAAAAAATAGCTGTTCCCACTCCGAGAGGTGCACCCACGATGATGGCAACCAAGGTTAAAGCCGCAGTCCCAATAATGGTGGAGAAGATACCGCCTTCTCGGCCCATTTCTTTCGGAGATTCGAGAAAGAATTGCAGATGAAGGACGGGCAAGCCCTCCTTTAAAATTTGAAAGAGAATCAGGATCATCAACGCAATGGTAGACAGGGCAGCTATCCAGATAAAGAATTTTGCAATGCGTTGGGTCCAGTAACGAGTGCGCTTGAAAATCAACGGGCCCTCCTTCTTGATAGAAAGATCGCCAAGGTATTCAGAGCGATGATGATGAAAAAGAGGACGATTCCTGTCGCAAAGAGAGCCTGTCGATGGTCTCCGGAAGCATATCCCATCTCAATGCCGATATTCGTGGTGAGTGTCCTGGCGGAATCGAGGAACGAAGTTGGCATCTTCACCGCATTTCCAAGGATCATAATCATTGCCATGGTCTCTCCGATGGCGCGGCCCATGCCTAAAATGATACTGGCTACAATTCCAGACCGGGCAGCAGGGATCAGTACGCGCCAGATCGTCTGCCAGTGCGTTGCCCCTAAAGCGAGAGCTCCGGCTTTATAAGAAGGGGGAAGGGCCTTCAGGGCATCTTCCGAGATCGTTATTATTGTTGGAAGAATCATGAAGCTTAGGACCAGCGAACCTGCGAGAATGCTCAGCCCCGGACCTCCCAGGTGATTTCGAATCAGGGGAACGAGGACAACTAGACCCCAGAAACCATAGATGACCGAGGGAATGGCAGCCAGAAGCTGAATAGCTGGCCTGAATAATGTCGCTACGGAGGGAGGGACAAGCTCGGACAAATAAATTGTGCAGGCCAGTCCAAGGGGAATGCCTAAAACGAGAGCTCCAAAAGTAACCCAGAAGGAACTCACGATCATCGGGAAGATGCCAAACAAACCTTTACTTGGTATCCATTTCTCACCAAGAAGAAAGATTCTTGGACCCACCTTCAAGATTAAATGAATTCCTTCTTCGAAGATGAAAAAAGTGATCAAGGCCAAAATAAAGACGGAAGAGAAGGCGATCAGAAGAAGAATTTTCTCAATTATTTTCTCCTGTAGCTGCATGCCTATCCCTATCCAAGTTTTTCAACGACTGGCACAAGCCCTTCTTTTAAGAGCAGTTTTTGAGCCGATGGGCTCAAGACGTATTCCAAAAATGATTTTGCTTCTCCAGCCGGTTCTCCGCTAAACACAAAGAGAAAAGGGCGAACCAACGTATATTTGCCGTTGTTCACGTTCGCTAGATTGGGTTGGACGCCCGAGATCCTTAGCGCTTTCACCCGGTCATTGACTAATCCCAAAGAGATGTATCCGATCGCATTCGGGTCGCTCGAGATGACTTGCCGAACCGCCCCGTTGGAGTCCTGGACCAAGGCTCCCAGGCTGATATCCTCTTTCCCCATCACAAACTTCTGGAAAGATTCTCTTGTTCCAGAGCCCTCTTCCCGGGTGACGATGTCAATCGGATGATTGGATCCTCCCAGCTCCTTCCAATTTGTTATCTTTCCGGAAAAGATTTCTCGGATTCTATCTAATGGAAGATCCTCTAAGGGACTCGAAGGGTGGACAATGACGGCAATGGCATCCTTTGCGATGGTGACTGCGAAGAGCTTCTTTTCGTCTCCTATCAGATTACGCGAAGACATCCCGATGGCTGCGGCACGGCTGATGGCAGCCTCTATCCCCGCCGTAGACCCGCCCCCCTGGACGTAGATATGGGATTCAGGGTGGAGGGACATATATTCCTCGGCCAATAATTCAGCAAAAGGCTCCACCGAAGTGGAACCGGCCACAGTAATCCCCGCCTTGGATCGTTGGCATCCGGCATTGGCTGAAATAACTAAAAGAAAAGCGGAGAGCCAAAGTAGATATTTTGAAATTTGAGATTTGAAATTTGAAATTTTGAGTTTGCTATCCATATCTTCCTGTCACATAACTTTCAGTCTGGGGGTTGTGGGGACGTGTAAAAATGTCCTCCGTTGTGCCATATTCTAATAATTCTCCCAGATGAAAAAATCCTGTCCAATCAGAAGTCCGGGCAGCCTGACGCATGTTGTGAGTGACAATGACGATAGTGTAGTCCTTTTTTAATTCCTGCATTAACTCTTCAATCTTGAGGGTGGCTAAAGGGTCGAGGGCAGAGCAGGGTTCATCCATCAGAATGACTTCGGGTTGAATGGCTAACACACGGGCAATGCAAAGGCGCTGCTGTTGCCCTAAGGTGAGGCTCAGGGCATTGATATGGAGTTGGTCTGACACTTCCGGCCAGAGGGCTGCCGCCCTGAGGCTCTTTTCCACTTTTCCCTCAATTTCTCCTCTTGAACGCAATCCCAACACCCTTGGCCCGAAGGCGACGTTCTCAAAGATGCTTTTCGGAAATGGGTTCGGACGTTGAAAGACCATGCCGACCCTTTGTCTGAGAGAGACCACATCCATCCCCGGCTGATAGATGTCTTGACCGTCCAGCGTGACGGTCCCTTCAATACGGGTTTGGGGGATGAGTTCATTCAACCGATTGAGGGTCCGGAGAAAAGTCGATTTTCCGCATCCGGAAGGCCCGATCAAAGCGGTGATCTGGCGTTCTCTGATGGGAATATTGATATTTTTGAGGGCATGATTAGACCCGTAAAAGAAATGGAGCCCCCGTACCTCCATTTTTACAGCAGAATTCGATTCAGTCATCTGGATACTTTCATATAGATCTTCAATCCGTCTGAAATTAACAAATTATGATTCTTTGATCAAGAAGATTTGCCTTGGTTTCAGAGAATAAAGTATAAGAAAAGTAGTCCTTTAATGTTTCTCGCTTGCTAATCATTTGCCGAAGTTCTATCCAAAAACTCCAGTCAAATATTCTTCCGTCATTTTCTCCTTCGGAGCGGTAAACATTCTTCCACTGGGTCCGAACTCGATCAGTTCACCCAGGTAGAGGAAGGCCGTGTAGTCCGAAACCCGAGCTGCTTGGCCGGTGTTGTGAGTGACGAGGACGATGGTGACCGCGCCTTTCAACTCCACGATCAACTCCTCGATATGGGAGGTTGATTTTGGATCCAGGGCGGAGGTGGGTTCGTCAAGGAGAAGAACGTCAGGCTGCATGGCAAGGGCACGAGCAATACAGAGCCGTTGCTGCTGCCCGCCGGAGAGGAAGCTTCCCCTCCTGTGAAGAGCCCCTCTGACTTCTTCCCAAAGGGCAGCCTTCCGCAGTGACTCTTCGACCACTCTGTCCTTCTCGTCTTTGGCCAGACGGATTCCGTTCAGGTTATATCCAGCAATCACGTTGTCATAGATAGTCATCATGGGAAATGGGTTGGGCTTTTGGAAAACCATCCCAACTTGCCTCCGCACGATGATGGGATCCGTGGCATAGATATCTTCGCCGTCCAAAAAAATCCTTCCGGAGACCGTGGCGTCCGGAGTCAACTCATGCATCCGGTTGACACAACGAATGAGAGTGGTCTTGCCACAGCCGGACGGCCCCATAATCGCTGTAATTCTGTTTCGGGGTATCGAAAGGTTGATCCGTTTCAAAACCTGATTTTGGCCGAAAACGGCGCTGAAGTTCTCGGTCCTTAGAGCTGTACTTTCCATCTTCTTGTCACAACCTTGGTGAAGAGATTTAAACCCAGGACAAAGACGATCAAAATAAAGGAGGCTCCCCAGGCGAGCGTATGCCATTCGGGATAAGGACTCGTGGCGTAGTTGAAAATCATCAGCGGGAGACTGTTCATAGGTTTCAGGATGTTGAGGTTCATAAACGGACTCCCAAACGCTGTAAAAAGAAGAGGCGCTGTTTCACCGGTGACCCTTGCGATGCTCAAGAGGATTCCTGTCACGATACCGCTCACGCCTGCCGGCAGGACCACCTTCAGAATCGTCCTGGGGTAGGAGACTCCCAATGCGAGGGAGGCTTCTCTTAAGCTCTCGGGAATGAGTTTCAGGGTCTCCTCTGTCGCGGTAATGATGACCGGCAGCATCATCAGACCAAGAGCCACTCCTCCTGAGGCGGCAGAAAACGATCCCATCGAGACCACCAGCCAGATATAGGCAATGATTCCTATCACAATGGAAGGAACCCCCTGAAGTGTTTCGACGCACAGTCTTATTAGAGATGCGAGCCTTCCCTTCCTGTTTTCGGAAAGGAAAATCCCGGCAAGGATCCCCACGGGGACGGAAAAGGCCGTCGCGACGCCGATCAACATCAGGGTTCCGATGATGGCGTTTGAAATTCCACCGCCTATCTCGCCTACAGGCTTGGGAAGCTGCGTCAGAAATCTCCAGGTGATCACAGAGATCCCCTTGTTGGTGATGAAGAAGAGGATGAAAAACATGGGAAGGATGGAACAAAAGGTGAGAAGAACGATGGTCATCTTGAATAATCTGTCGTGCAAGATTCTTCTTCTGATCGAGGGCGTTTTCATCTTATCCTTCCACAGCCATGCGGCGGATGATTAGTTTACCTAAGAAGTTAATGATAGTGGTTACGATGAAGAGCACAAGGCCCAGTTCGATCAGGCTTGCCAGGTAGAGGCTCTCCGTCGCCTCCGTGAATTCGTTAGCGATGACACTGGCCAAGGTGTTGGCCGGGCTGAAAATACCTTTCGGGATGAAATTCGAGTTTCCGATGACCATGGTGACAGCCATCGTCTCTCCCAGGGCCCTGCCGAGTGAGAGAAGAATTCCTGCAACGATTCCTGACCGCGCATAGGGAAGAATGACTTTTCGTATGACCTCAAAATGGGTCGCCCCAAGCGAAAGGGCCGCCTCTTTGAGATCGGAAGGAACGAGGCTGATCACCTCTCTTCCGATGGAGGCCGAATAAGGTATGATCATGATCGAAAGAACGAGGGAGGCTGTGAATATCCCAACTCCGTAGGGGGCAACGCCTATCTTCATCTCTAAGGTTCTTACCATCGGGGCAAGAAGGAATAATCCGCAGAACCCATAGATGATCGAAGGGACCCCCGCCAGCAGTTCGATCATGCTCTTGATGAAAGTAGCCGTCGTTCCCTGGACAGAATATTCCCCCAAAAAGATGGAGATGGGTAAGGAGAAGACAACCGAGATGACGAGAGCCAGAAAGGAAGTGGCAAGAGTGCCCACGACAAAGGGAAATGCCCCGAACTCACTCCTGACCGGATCCCATGTGGAACCGAAGAGAAACCGGATTCCGAAACTCCGAATGGCAGGAAAGGAGGCAATGACCAGAGAAAGGAAGATGGCCAACAGGAGAAGCAGCACGAACACTCCCGCAAGGGTAAGTATTCTGCGAAAAGAAGGTTCGGAGAGTGCGGGTTTTCGCCAGCGCATCGTCTCTGTTTTAGCCGTAAACACGAGAACTTCGGCTCTGCCGTGGTTCATCTTTCACGCCTTTTTTATTCTATCATGAATCGGATTTGTTCGGGGAACAAAACAAACTACATAGTATCACAGCCCGAAGGCTTTCCGGGGACAGTTATTGCTCAGTCTATGTAAGTGTTTTTTTTGCCGTCATTCCGGCGAAAGCCGGAATCCAGTGTCTTCTGGATTCCGGGTCGCCCCCGGCTCAAGGCCGGGGTTGCCCGGAATGACGACCCTAATCTCGAAAATGTTAAACGTTGCGAATCCCCCGTCAGAGCCGGGGGTTTACCTAAGAGATAACTGCTTCATGAGAACACTCGACTTGTAGGTGATGGACTTGATAATCCTTTCAGCTTTTTCTACGGCTTTTTTTGAAAGAGGTGCATAGTCAAGAGGCTCGGCATATTTTTGTCCTTCATGGGTCATCCACCAGAGCAACTTGACCACCTCCTTTGCCTTATCTTCAGTCCTGCCTCCGTAATTCAGATCTTTGTAAGAGAGGATCCAGGTGAAGCCGCTGATCGGGTATCCCTCCGGAGCATCCGTATTTGCAAGCATCACCTTCATATCATCGGGCAGATTCGTATCGGCGGCCTTACTTGTGGAGGTGAGGGTAGCGGTCACAAAATTACCTTTTTTGTTCTTGACCGTACCGTAAGGCATCTTGTTCTGAAGGGCATAGATGAGCTCGACATACCCGATGCTCCCGGGTGTTTGTTGGACGAGACCTGCAACTCCAGGATTGCCCTTTCCGCCCAAGCCCGTTGGCCAGTTCAAGGAAGTACCTGCGCCCACCTTCTCCTTCCATTCTTTGCTGACTTTGCTCAGGTAATCGCTGAAGATGAAGGTTGTGCCACTGCCATCGGACCGGTGCACCACAGTAAGATGCGTATCAGGAAGCTTTACTCCCGGATTGATTTCGGAAATGCGGCGATCATCCCATTTGCTTATCTTTCCGAGGAAGATGTCGGCAATGACATCCGGCGTAAATTTCAACTGTGCGCTTACTGGGAGATTATATGTGATAACGACCGCGCCCGCGCAGGTCGGGATGTGAAGGACCGGAGCCCCTGCCTCTGCCAATTCCTTGTCGCTCATGATTGCATCCGATCCCGCAAAATCCACTGTTTTGTTGATCAGTTGCCGTATCCCTCCACCTGAACCGATTGCCTGGTAATTTACCTTGTCCCCGTATTCCTTGTTATAGACATCGAATAGCTTGGAATAGAACGGATACGGGAAGGTGGCCCCTGCCGCGACGAGCTCCACGTCTTTAGCATAGCCGGTCCCTACAATAACTGCTGAAATTAAGAGGATGGTGATCGAGCCCAAAACCTTCTTCCCTCCCGTCCTCAACAAACTTTTTCCCGAACAATTCATTTTGTTACCTCCTTACAATCCTTAAGACTACTCCCTGATATATAGTTTCTTTTCATTTCGATATTAATCTGCAATTGTTACAGGAATGTGTCGAAAGAATAGAATTTCTGTGACAATTGGCAGAAAATTAGGAGGAGCTGTTCATATTGAGATGATGGATGGATTAGGAGGATGAGTGAATTGCTTCTGATCGTTTTGGTACAGTGAAATAGAAGGTAGACCCTTTCCCCAGTTGGCTTTCGACCCAAACCCTTCCACCGTGGGCCTGAACCAGATGTTTCACAATGGAGAGTCCGAGGCCAGTGCCACCCAACTCCTGAGACCTGCCCTTATCAACTCTGTAAAACCGTTCAAATATTCTGGGGATATCTTCCCTTGGAATACCAATGCCATTATCTTCAATCGAAAATTGAATCTCTCTTTGATCTTTTTCAACGGCCGAGATCGTCACCCTTCCTCCCTCGGGAGTATATTTGATGGCATTATCTAAAAGATTTATGAACACCTGTTCCAAATAACTCCGGTCTCCAGTCACTTCAAGAGAAGGGGGGGTGATGCTTCGTGAAATGGATATTTCTTTCTTCTCGGCCGCCCCTTTGACAAAATCCGAAACGTCATCGATGAGGTTCGATAAGCGAAGGTGTTCCTGCTTTAGGTAAAACTCTTTGGATTCGATCTTCGAAAGCATCAAAAGGTCTTCAACGATTTTCGTCAACCGATCAGCATGTTTCTGGATGACTTGGAGAAATTGGGGTGCCACGTCTTCCCTCATGGCTCCGTCTAAGAGTGTTTCCGTATAACCCTTGATGGTCGTCAAGGGGGTTCTCAACTCGTGAGAGACGTTGGCTACGAAGTCCTGTCTGACTCTTTCTAGCTCCTTCAGGCGGCTGATATCATGAAAGACAGCGATGGCCCCCTTTGTCTTATCCCCCTGTTTTTCTGTTTCTTCGAGCGGGGGAGAGATTCCCACTACGTTGACCTCGATGATTTTTCCTCCGGATAGCGGGAACGTCAATTCAAAGGCTGAGTTCTTCCCTTCTTGAATCGCGTCCCGGATCGCTTCCTCCAGCTCTGCATTACGGATCGCTTCCAAAGGCGCTTTGTCCACAACCTCCGAAGAGAGAGACAGTATCTTTCGAAGGGCATCGTTCACCATCAAGATGCGGCCCCTCTCATCGACGACCAAAACTCCTTCGATCATTCCTCTGAGGATCGTTTTGAGATAGTCCCGTTCTCTTGAGACTTCCTCGATTTTCTTCCTCAGCCGGATTCTCATCTCTTCGACCGCCTTGGCCAGCTCCCCCCACTCATCCTTTGAGTAAATCTGAATCTCTCTCTCCAAGCTTCCTGTGTCTAACCGCTTGGCCATCTCTCTCATCCTTTGAATCGGTTGAGTGAGGACCTTCAGGAAGATGTAGCCGAGAGAAAGGGTGACAGCGAGGGAAATCAAAGAGGAGGAGAAAAAGGACTTTTTAACGACATAGAGGAGGTATCCTTGGAGCAGGAAAAGAAAGAGGAGCAGAAAGAAAAAGGAAACCATCCATTTCCTCCGGAAAGAAAGACTCATTCCTTGTCCTCCCGGAATCGATATCCTACTCCCCGGATGGTTTCAATGGCGTCGCCGAAAGGGCCCAGTTTTTCTCTTAACCTACGAATATGCGTATCCACGGTCCGGGCATACCCTTCATATGTGTATCCCCAGACCTTGTCCAGAAGACGTTCGCGAGTTTGGACACGTCCCTTATTGGTTACAAGCTCTACCAAGAGCTTGAATTCGGTGGGGGTCAAAGGAACGGGTCTTTTCCTTGAGGAAACGAGATGGCGATCAATATCGATCAGGAGGTCGTTGATCTGGATCGTTTTTTCGCCTTCACGGGGAGTCTCTTTTCTCCGAAGAATTGCTTTGACCCGCAATACCAGCTCCCTTGGACTGAAGGGTTTGGTAACATAATCATCCGCACCCAACTCAAAACCAACCACCCGGTCTGTCTCCTCAGCTTTAGCCGTGAGCATGAGAATGGGAATGGGTTGAGTTTGCGGATTCGATTTGAGCGCCCGGCAGATGTCCTTCCCATCCATTCCTGGAAGCATTAAATCTAAAATGATAAGATTGGGCCGGTTTTTTTTGGCCAGCTCCAGTCCTGAAGGGCCGTCCATGGCGGCGGAAACAGAAAAACCCGCTTGTTTAAGATGGTAGGCAATCAGATCAGCGATGTCTTTTTCGTCCTCGACAATTAGAACGGACTTCATACGGATATCGCCCCTTCTATTCTTCATCCATACTTACAATGATTAGCGATTTGAGTCAATGGGGTTGAGAATCACCCCGAGAGGTTCTTTGCCATCAATCAAGGAATAATATTTCTTGATTTACTCCTACTTTTTTGTTAATGACATCGAAAGATATCAGCGTGGGAGGAACCCCTTGAAAACAAGAGCGACATATTTCCTTATTTTTGTGGCCATCCTTCTTCTGATTTCCTGTGCAGGAGGAAGCAAGACCGAGAAGAAAGATAAAAACGTGACCGTCGAGGAACATTTCCAATTGGCCTATAACGCTGCCGAAAGGGGAAATCTGGACGAAGCGGTAACGGAATATAAAAGAGTGCTGAATCTGGACTCGAAGAACGCAAGGGCCCATCTCAATCTCGGTATCGTCTACGGAAGACAGCAGAAGTGGGGGAAAGAGATTTCGGAGTATGAAGAAGCGCTCCGTATTGAGCCTAACTTCGCCGAGGCCCACTTTAATCTCGGGGTAGCCTACCAGGGCAGGGGGAAGCTCAAAGAGGCGATGGCCGAGTATCAAAAGGCGCTTCAAATCCATCCGAATTATGTCGAAGCCCATACCAACGTGGGAATTCTTTACTTCAGAAAGGGAATGCTGGATCAGGCCCTGGCGGAGTATCAGAAGACGATCGACATCAAGCCGGACTATGCCAAGGGTTATTATAATATTGGAAGCGTTTACAGGGAAAGGAAGAAAATAGATGAGGCGATCGCTTCCTTTCAAAAGGCGTTGGAGATCAATCCTAAGTTTGCAGAGGCTCACTATAGCTTGGCTGTCATCTATTATGAAAAAGAGGAATTTAAGTTAGCCATCGAGCATTGTGATCAGGCCGGGAAACTGGGGATCGTCGTTGATCCCAAATTTTTGGAAAGCCTCAAGCCGCATCGTTAAACCCTATCCTTCCCCAAAGCTTGATTTTTCCCCTCTTTTCTGATAATTGTCCAACCATGATGGACCCGAATCCAACCGGGAGCGCTTACCTTTAGATGAAGGGGCGAGAGGCGAGGAGGGGTGAATGGAGACGAGAGAGGCAATTTTGGATTTTCAATATGCGGAGAAGATGAAGTCGGGCTTGATCATCGGAACGGCCCTGCTGGATCAATTGGCATCGCTCAAAAAAGAGGAAGAACTCTCCGGCGGGATAAAGGTATTGGTATGGTACTTAGAGGGGTTACTCCGGGAGATTCGGATTGCGCAAAACGTTCTGGGATCGGTGCACTTCGCTGACTTGGAAAGAAAGTTGATGGAGGTGATCGGCAGAATTCACATGTCTCAATTTCAAGAGGCTCAAGCCTCTTTTTCCGAAGCGATTTCCATGGCCACCACGTCCTGTCAGGCGGCGATGAATTTTTTGATGGAGAAGAAGCTGGTTTAGAAACGAGTAAAACCGGGAAAATGGTGGAATAAGGCCAAGTTGAAACAAAGGGGGTCTATTCAATGATCAGAACACCCAGTGCAAGTTATAGCATTCTCGTTCGAATCGAGATTCTCAACAAGCCAGGGATGCTGGGTAAAGTCACCTCTGCCATCGGCAAAGCCGGAGGAGATATCGGCTCCATCGATATCGTTGGATCTAAGAAAAACACCATTATCCGCGACATTGTGGTCAGTGTAGGAGATGTCCCGATGGGACAAAAGGTGGTTGACCGGCTGAAGCGGGTGAAAGGGGTCCACGTCGTAAACGTGACGGATCGAACCTTCATGGTCCATCAGGGGGGGAAGATTGAAATTAAAAATAAAATCCCATTAAATACACGGGAAGACCTTTCGATGGCCTATACTCCGGGAGTGGCAAGGATCTGCATGGCTATCCACGAAGATCGGAGGAAGGCTTATGACCTAACCATTAAAAAGAATACTATCTTGGTCGTGAGCGATGGAACTGCTGTTCTTGGACTGGGGGATATTGGCCCTGAGGCAGCAATGCCGGTCATGGAAGGAAAAGCCATGCTATTTAAGGAATTTGGAGCTGTCGATGCGATTCCCCTTTGTCTAGAAACCAAAGATCCAAAACAAATTGTCACGGTGATTAAATCTATATCCCCTGGATTTGGCGGCGTGAATCTGGAGGACATCGCTGCCCCCCGTTGTTTTGAGATCGAAAGGCGATTGAGAAATGAGCTGGATATTCCAGTCTTTCATGATGACCAACATGGAACAGCCGTAGTGATCTTGGCAGGATTGATCAACGCCTTGAAGGTCGTCAACAAGAGATTGGAAAACATCCGCGTGGTGGTCTGCGGTTTGGGTGCAGCCGGAATTGCTTCTATACGACTTCTCCTTTCGGCAGGGGTGAAACAAATTATTGGATGCGACCGAAGTGGTATTTTGTATAAAGGTCGAAAGGAAAACATGAACCCCATCAAGACACTGATCGCAGAAAATACAAACCGAGAGAGGATTCGCGGACCTATATCGAAGGCTCTAAAGGGCGCAGATCTCTTTATTGGCCTTTCCCAGCCGGGCGTCATTCATGTGAAGGACGTCAAGAAAATGGTAAAAAATCCGATAATCTTCGCCATGGCGAATCCCGATCCTGAGATCATGCCTGAGGAAGTGGGCCGGCAGGCGAGGATTATCGCCACAGGACGCTCGGATTATCCCAACCAGATCAATAACGTTCTCTGTTTTCCCGGCCTTTTCCGGGGAGTTTTGGACTGTCAAGCAAGAGAGATCAACGATCCGATGTTGTTCGCGGCGGCCAATGCGATTGCCAACATCATTTCGGAGGAGGAACTAAGCGAGGATTATATTATTCCAAGCGTCTTGAACCGGAAGGTCCCGGAACAGGTGTCGAATAATGTGAGAGAGGCAGCCATTCAAACAGGCGTAGCAAGACTGGAACATGGGTATGCCTCATCACCTTATCGGATGTGGGAAAAATGAATTCAGAATCTGACCATCTGAAGGCTCTTCGATAAACCTTTCGACAAGCTCAAGGCCCTGAGTCTACTGAAGGGCTTAAGACCCTGAGTCCCGCGAACCGCGGGATCGAGGGAGAAGACATTTAGAGGAGGTGGACTATGCCAGAGAGAACCTTGGAAGCATTTGAACTCAAAGGACCGAAGCCAAGGACCATTGGAATCATTGTTATCCTTCTGATCATCTTCATCTTTATCTGGGGCACATTTGTCATTGTGCCTGCAGGCCACAGAGGCGTTGTTCTCTGGTGGGGGAGCGTGGAAAAGAGGGTGATGGGGGAGGGGCTAAATTTCAAAGCCCCTATGGCCGAAAGGGTGATTAAGATCGATGTCAGGGTTCGGCCCCATCCCTTCAAGGAAATCGATGCCGCGTCGAAGGAATACCAAATGGTCAAACTGACCGGGATGATGAACTTCCATATCGACCCCGCTTACGTCAACGATCTCTATCAAAAGGTGGGACTTGATTTTGCAGACAAGGTCATTGATCCCGCGTTTAACGACTTTGTTAAGGAGGTGATCCCGTTCTATCAGATCACCGAGGTCCTCCCCAAAAGAGAAGAGATCCGAAAGAGGGCCATGACAAAGCTGGGGGAGAACCTGGCAAGGTACCATATCATCGTCGATGACATATACTTTGCCAACATCCGCTTCTCTCCGGGATACGAAAATGCAGTGGAAGCCAAGCAGATCGCCCAGCAGCAGGTTGAGACACAAAGACAAATCCTGGCCCAGCGAGAGATTGAGGCTCAGCAAAAGGTTGCCACTGCCAAAGGGGAGGCTGAATCGATCTTGGTTGTGGCGCAAGGCCAGGCTAAAGCCAATGATGCTCTCTCCCGCTCCATCAGTCCTATCCTGGTTCAGTATAAGAGCATTGAGAAGTGGAACGGGATCTTACCTCAGGTTTCTGGAGGAGGAATTCCCCTGATCGATTTAGGAAAAATAACAGGAGAGAAGAAATAATAGGTAAGAGTTTGGAGTAACCCCCCTCTATTCCCCCCTTACTCTAAGGGGGGATGAAGGGGGGTTAACAGGGTTCTTGGGGAGCCTTACCGTGAAGGTGGTTCCCGTTCCCAACTCGCTTTCGATCTGGATATCTCCCCGGTGGAGCTTGACGATTTCCTGAACAAGGGAAAGGCCGATCCCTAACCCCTTGGTCTTTCCAAGGGGTTTCGTCTTTTCCTGATAATGGCGTGCAAATACTTCCTTCAGGGACTGGTATGGAATTCCAACCCCTGTATCGGCAATGCGGCTGAAGATGAATTCAGGATCATGCTCAAGGCCAACGTAGATTTTCCCTCCCCGGCGGTTATATTTGATTGCATTGGTAAGAAGATTATCGAAGAGTTGGTTGAGTTTTTCCTCAACCCCGGAGATCTCGACGGGTTCCTGGGGGAGTCGAACTTCTACTTCGATTTGATGTTCCTTAGCCAGGGGCTCGACGGTGGAGCATGAAAACCGGATGACTTTGACAAGGTCGACCGGCTTAAAAATCCAGGACGGCTTTGGCACCCCCATCTCGGCCAAATCAAAAAGATCGTCTATGTTCCTTTCAAGCTTCCGCAGGTTCTTGTAAGATATCTCCAGGAACTTTTTCTGCTGTTCCGTCAGGGCCCCCGCCTTCTCCTTGAGCAACAATCCGATATAGCCCATCACCGAGATCATCGGCGTTTTCAGCTCATGGCTGACGTTAGAGAGGAAGTCGTCCTTCATTCGGTCGAGCTGCCTCAGCTCTTCGTTGGCGACCTTCAGTTTTTTCAATGCCTCTTTAAGTTCGTCCTCCATTCTTTTCCGTTGTGTGATTTCCTTGCTGACAACGATGGTGCCCAGATATTTGTTCTTGGAGTCCCAGACGGCTGTATAAGTATTGTCGTAAAATTTCTCTCCCACCATCCGAATATTCATGCGGTGGTGCCCTTTTGCCTTTCCGGCTCTTAAATCTTTGATAATCTGCAGGACCTTTGGATGGACCTTTTGCGGATGGTAGTTTAGAACGGATTGCCCCAAAACTTCGTCCATCTTAATCTTTCGAATCTTCTCCGCCGCCGGATTGCAGTAAGCGATCCGATTACGATCGTCAACAAAGACAACCCCCTGTTCCATGGAGGCAAAAATAGCTTTCAGGAGGGATGAATTCATGGTTTCTCGGTATTTTAATAAAAAATAACATGTAACCCATAATGGAGCAAGAGAAATGAAAATTTCGAGACCCTTATTCCCAATGAAAGCCGTCAAACGACCCCATTCCTCCTTCCACCTTGGAGATTGTACTGCAATTGTAGGGGCTTGATTTATCAACCCCAGCAATAAGGCTTAATGAATTGAGCCCTTACAACATATGGCGTGCGCCGATTCCGTGAATTGCGGGATTAGAAATCTTTTGGGAAGGGTGAGATGGATAGAGTCTCATATAAGTGTTAGAATTAAACAGCAATTGAAAGGAAGGGGTACGTCGTGATGAATCATCCGCTCTTTGTGATCTTCTTCATGATGGGCGCGATCGTCTTTTTCGCTGGCCTCGCCTCGAGACTATTTCTTTACTGGCGAGGGCAATGGGATTTGTGGGCCCTTACGAGGGGAGTTTTATCAACTCTTTTTAGCGCAAAGATCCTTAAGCTGATACAGGTAATGTTTTTGGATGGCATTCTCCAGAGGAGACTTTTCAGCCAGGATAAATCGAGATGGTTGATGAAGGTTTTGATCATGATCGGTTACCCCGGGATACTGATCGCGGGTCATTTGAAAGCAGATGTGATGCCGCAATTCGAGGGGTATTCTTTTTTGCTAAGAGTTTTCTACGCGCCTTTTTGTGATTTCTATTTTTTCCGCGATCTGACTGGCGTGTCGCTCGGCCCCTCCGACGCTCTTTTCGCGATCTTTTTTGACCTCTTTGGGGCCATGATTCTGGCCGGAGAGCTGATTGCCGTCTACCGGAGATTTGTTGCGAAAGCAACGCCTTTCAAAACATCGCTCGGAGACATTGTTGCCGTCAACCTGTTGGGGGGATGGTTTATCCTTCGGTTTTTCTGCGAGGCGACGAGCATCTTAACCTATTCCCTTCCGAGCTCTGCGGCCCAATATTGGTTTGTCTCCTTCGGCCTGAGCAAACTCATCGCTCCTCTGGGGCTGCCCTGGTCCTCTATCAACTATCCTCTATGGTCTATCGCAGGGTTGTTCTTGGCCATGCTCGTTGCTTTTATCCCTTATAATAAGAAACTTTGGCATATCATAACGATCCCTATCGTCATGTTCATCGATTTGATGTCCTCTATGGCCTTTGAGCCCGGAGCCCGAAAAACGTCTCTCCCTCTTTCAGTTAAGGAACTCATTTCTCTCGACGCGTGTGTGAAGTGTGGCAGCTGCGTGGAAGTGTGTCCGGTTTACTCCCAGAATCAGGATTTAGGGGCGACCATGGGAGGGGTTTATACAAGCCTGAAATCTATCATCAAAAAGGCCTACGGCCTACCGGGGATGATTTTCGGGTCCGAGAATACCGAAGAAGCGCTAAAGAAATACTCCGATCAGCCCTATCTCTGCACGTTGTGTGGACGGTGTGCTTTGGACTGTCCGGCGTTCATCGATACAAAGCAAGTGAGGACTGCGCTAAGGGGATTTATAGTTGAAAAGGGGAATTATCCCAAGGCCATGGACCAGTTGGCAGAGACTTTGAAAAGGGTACACAACATTATTGGTGAGCCGGGCGAGGACCGGGCGGCGTGGGTACAGGCCTTGGGTGAACCCCCCAAGGATATGTTCCAGAGGGAAAGGGCAAAGGTGGTTTACTTCACTGGATGTGTCGCTTCCTATTTTCCGATGACGAAGAGGATCCCTCAATCCTTTGTCCAGATTTTGGACAAGGCCGGGGTCGATTTCACCCTCCTCGGAGGAGAGGAGTGGTGCTGTGGCTTTCCTTTGATTGCGGCAGGGATGAAGAAGAGGGCCGAGACTTACATGGAACACAATTTGGAGAAGGTGAGAGAAAAAGGAGCAGAAAGCGTTGTTTTTGCTTGCCCCTCCTGCTATCATACGTGGACTGAGGCGCATCAGGCGGGAAATCGTCTTCAACTCTTTCACTCGACTCAGTTCCTTAAGAAATTGATCGATGAAGGCAAGATTCGCTTCAAAGAGAAGACGACGAAGGTGACGTATCATGATCCCTGCGACCTTGGGAGGGCTAGCGGGATATATGAAGCCCCTCGGGAAATTCTGCGGGCCATTCCGGGCGTAGAGTTGGTGGAGATGGAGGGAAACAGAGATCATTGCAAGTGTTGTGGGGGAGGGGGCAATCTTGAGATGGTGCGTCCGGACCTCTCCGCAGCAATGGCCCAGGCAAAGATAGAGGAGATTCAGGCGACAGAGGCAGATACAGTGGTCACTGCCTGCCAGCAGTGCGTCCGCACCATCCAGACCACGGCCCGAAGAAAAAAGATCCCGCTCACCGTGATGGATATCATAGAGTTTGTGCTGAGAAACATGGATGGTCAGAGGTGATGCCTTTTCCGTATTAGGGCAGCCCCGCCGACAATATTCTTTCTTGCGTCTACTTGTATTTGTTGATAACATTTTATTGATATGGGCATGTCATTCTAAGCAAAGCTCCCCGCCCTGAAGGGCAGGGCTTGCGAGGCACGGACCGGTCAAAGGATGAAAAAGGATGAAGAAAAAAAACTCGGAACTCTTTAAACCATTAGTGGCAACGGCCGATAAGTATCTCAGGGATTACTGTGATGGAAAACAGGTGGACGACGAGAAGGCCAAGATCTTTTTAAGGGTGCTCTCCCTCTATCGCAGGATATTAAGAGTTGAAAAGGAGCGCGACCAGATAAAATCTGAATGGGAGAAGTTGATCGCACGTGTGGCGGAGCTTAAGGAGGTAACAGGGAGTAAGGCCAGAAAAAAATCTAAGCGCTCCGGCAAGTAGGCTTGGCACGCTCCAACCCCATTTGTATTCATTTCTTTTTCTCAAGGACCCCCCTCTTTTCTACTAAAATTTGACACAAATCCTTCTGGATATTGTAAAATGGAGTCAGCTAACACTGTGGCCGGAAGGGTGATCTCGTACCATTCCTATAGCAATAAGAGACTCATTTAGGAATACAGAAAGGCGGGTTGAGCGATGGAACAAAATCCCGGTTATGAGGTTTTGAAACAAAGGGTCGCCGAGCTGGAGAGAAAGGTAAAAGAGTATGAGGGCAAAGAAGCTCGACACAATCTGCAAGAGGTAGCCAAACGTCTGGAGAAGATTGCCGAGATGGGCGATGACGGTATTATCGTTTTTGACGAAGATTATAGGATTGGATTTGCCAATACGATCGCCTCGGAGCTGACTGGGTATTTGAAAGAGAAATTGCTGGGGATGGACTTCCGACGTCTCCTGAGTGAAGCGGATATCGGTTATCTTGGACAGATGCATTCTGAGGTGGGAGCGGATGAGAACAAGCGCGTGTGTACGGAGATGGAGGTGGTCACTGAGAAGGGTCTGAAACGGAATGCCGAGGTCTGCATCACGATTGCAAGGAAGGAGAAAGGCGGTGTCCAGACCTATGCTTATTTGAGGGATATTACCGAAAGAAAGAGGATGGAAAGGGAGATTCGGGAAGCCACAAAGCGCTTTGAGAAAATTGCCGAGATGGGAGAGGATGGAATCATTGTTTTTGATGAAGATTCTCAGATCGAATTTGCCAATCAAATGGCCTCTGAGATTATAGGATATCCTAAAGATCAGATCCTCGGTCGAGAGTTTTTCTCTCTCATCGGTAAAAGGGACGAAGAATTTTTGGAAGAAATGGTCATGCGGGGAGAGGGCACGGGTCAAAAGGTCTGTACTGAGATGTCCCTCCACACACCACGGGGCCGGATCAAAGAGACAGAAGTTTGTATCGCACCGACACAGTCGGAGGATGGCCGGATCAAGACCTATGCCTATATTCGCGATATTACGGATAGAAAGAAGTTTGAGAAGGATTTACGGGAATCCGAAGAGAAATACCGAAACCTCTTTGAAAGGGTGAGGCACGGCCTCTACATCAGCTCAAAGGAAGGCAAGTTTTTGGACTGTAACCAGGCCATGTGGGGGTTGCTGGGATACAAGGACAAGGAAGAGTTTTTGAAAATCGACATCGCCAAAGATCTCTATGTGAACCCTGAAGATCGGGCAGCCTTTATGGCGGCAGTTGAAAAATTAGGGTTCATTAAAGATTTTGAAGTGGAGTTTAAAAAGAAAAATGGCGAGAGGATCACGGTCCTTCTCACCGCCACTGCCAAAAGGGATGAAAAGGGAACGACGATTGGATATGAAGGCCTCAACATCGACATCACCGACCGGAAGAAAATGGAAAAGGAATTGAAAGAGGCGAACGACTTCTTAATGAATCTCATCGAGAGTTCGGTGGATGGAATTATTGTCACCGACATGAAAGGCGATATCCTCATTTTTAATAAGGGAGCCGAAAACCTCTTAGGTTATCAGGCCGATGAAGTGGTGAAAAAGATGAATATCCGGAGCATTTATCAACCCGGAGTGGCAAAAGAGGTGATGAATAAATTGAGAAGTCCTGATTTTGGAGGGGTCGGGAAATTGACCTCTTTTTCAGTCTTTCATAGAAAGAAAGACGGAGAACTGATCGAGGGGGATCTCTCCGCCTCTCTTATTTATGATGAAAAAGGAAACGAGATTGCAAGCGTGGGTATCTTCAAGGATCTGAGGGAAAGGTTGAAGATGGAAAGAGAGCTTCGTGAAATACAACAGGCGCTTCTCCAATCAGAAAAGCTGGCAGCCATGGGCCGACTCACCTCCCAAATCGCTCATGAATTAAATAATCCCATTTACGGTATCATGAATACTCTTGAACTCCTCAAAACCGAAATTCCTCAGGAGAGCAAGCGGAGGAGGATTCTGGAGCTATCTCTCTCTGAAACGCAAAGACTCTCTGAAATGCTCCGGAACATGCTCAGTTTCTCAAAGCCGGAAGAGGAGAAACGAAAGCCTGTCAAGATAGATGAGCTTATTGAAGGAATTCTATTGGTCATGGAGAAGCAGATGAGAGAAGCGAATATCCGGGTGGAGACTTCCTTCGATGAGGCGATTCCAGAGGTGATGGCCTCTACTAATCAGATGAGGCAGGTGTTTCTAAACATCTTTAAGAATGCTAAGGAAGCCATGCCGAAGGGAGGGACCCTCTTAGTCAGGACGAGCAAGGAGGACAATAGGGTCCTGATTCAAATCCAGGATACAGGAATAGGAATCCCAGAGGAGATTAAGGATAAGATCTTCGAGGCCTTTTTCACCACCAAACAGAAGGTGAAGGGAGTTGGATTGGGACTTTCGGTCTGTTATGGAATTATTAAAGATCATAGGGGGGAGATTAAAGTGGAAAGCAAAGAGGAGGAAGGCACCGTCTTCACCATAAGTTTGCCAGTTGGGAGTCCAAATGGTACCGTAGAAAAATGAAATAGGAAATGAACGACGAATATTTATAAGAAAAAATCTCCGTCCGCCTCCGGCTCTTACCTGAAACCTATACATAATTTACGCATAAAATCAAACACTTATATGCAAAATGGCAGTTTGTCGAAAATTTTTATTGACAAATTATAAATTCTATAGTATCGGTAAAAATAATAAATTCTGAAAAAGGAGAAAAAAATGGAAATTCTGACTGTATCTCAGGCAAGCAAGTACTGTAAGGTTTCTTCAAAAACGATCATCAACTGGATCGACGCGGGATATATTAAAGCTTACAAAACGGTAGGGGGACATCGGAGGATCAGGAAGGAGGACTTGGATCAGTTTCTCAAAGAAAAGGGAATGCCTTTGCCAGAGGAAGCAAAAGCAGAGGAGAGGAAGAAAATTCTTGTCGTCGACGATGATAAAATCATTGTCGAAACCATCGTCCAGGCCCTTGAGGAAGACGAGTATGGCTATGAGATGATCTCTGCCTCAGATGGGTTTGAGGCAGGTCTTCAGGTAAACCATTTCAAACCGGACCTCATGATCCTGGATATTATGATGCCTGACATCAATGGTTATGAGGTTTGCCAGAAGATTAAGTGCAGTCCCGAGACAAAAGATACCAAGATCGTTGTGCTCTCCGCCTATCTCGATGACGACGCCTTTAAACAGATGAAAGAATACGGTGCGGATGCATGCTTCTCGAAACCCCTTCCGTTAGAACAATTAAAATTCGAAGTTGCCAAACTACTGGGTTTGAAGAGGTGAAAAGTTTTGGAATACAACAGAAGTTATTTTACAATACAAAGGAGAAGTCGATGAGTCTACAGGAAAATTTAAAGAACAAGAGATTTATCGTCACTTCAGAGATTCAACCTCCTATCGGCACTGGTGTTCAAGAGCTTATTCAAAATGTGGAGCGGATTCGAGGGAGGGTGGATGCCTTGACCGTCCCGGAGCTGAAGATCGAAGGCTTGGTGACAGATACGATGGGAACCTGTCGGGCCCTGAGGGACCAAAAATTCGACCCGATTCTTCAGACGACTTGTCGGGAGAAAAATCGGATTGAGATTCAGGAACATCTTCTGCGTGCCTCGGAATCCGGAGTGGAGAATATTCTCGCCTTCACAGAAGATTATCGTATCACCGGAGATAGCCTTCAGGAGATTATGTTCTTCCATGTGGATTCGGGGAAACTCTTTTCAGTGATCGAGAGTCTTCGCGAAGGCCAGGATGTTTCGGGCAAAGAGATTCGGGTCAAACCCAAGTTCTTCGTAGGATCGGGCATCGATTCGGGCTGGGGAAAGAAGGTTCCTGACCTGGAGTTAAAAGAGATGGAGGAATTGGCCAGTTTGGGGACTCAATATTTCCTTACCACTCCGATCTTTGATATTGATTCTTTCCACGAGTTCATGAAACGGGTGGGCCCCATTCGAGTTCCGGTCGTGGCAGAAGTCATTTTAGTGAGATCGGCAGAGATGGGTCTTTTTCTTAACAAACATGTGAAGCCGGGGATGGTTCCCAACCATATCATTGAGAAATTAGCCAAGGCTCCGGACAAAGAGAGGGCCAGCATTGAAATCGTTAGTGAATTGGTCAAAGGGCTCAGGGACATTTGTCAAGGGGTCCATTTCATTCCAATCGGAGCAGAAGATCGAATCTCAAAGTATCTCGATGCAGCCAAACTTTCATCCCTTTAACCTATTTAATCCCCTCCTCCTGTGATGGGGGAGGCTGGGGTGGAGTGGTCAAAAGAACCTATTCGCCTCCCCTCCATCCCCTGCCAAGGGAGGGGACATATTTTTGTAGAGTAGGATGTAGCAATTATCGTGTTAGTCAGGAAAGGATCTTTCCATGACACCTAAAGAAAGTAAAAAAATAGGTGCTGCGTTAGTTTTGGGGGGAGGAATCGCCGGGGTCCAAGCCGCTCTTGATTTGGCTAATTCAGGAATCAAGGTTTATCTTTTGGAGCGCTCCCCGGCGATCGGCGGGAAAATGGCCCAACTCGACAAAACCTTTCCCACGAACGACTGCGCCATGTGCATTGTCTCCCCGAAGTTGGTCGAGGCGGGAAGACATCTCAACATCGAAATCATTACGAACGCAGAACTTGTCTCTTTGGAAGGGGAAGCCGGACATTTCAAAGCAACTATTCGGAAGCATCCCCGTTACGTCGATATGAGTCAATGCACGAGTTGTAACGATTGCACAGAGGTCTGTCCTGTTGTCCTGCCGAATGAATTTAATGAGAGATTGGACCAGAGAAAGGCAATTTATCGGCCTTATCCTCAGGCTGTTCCCAACACCTTCCTGGTGACTAAAAGGGGAACCAGCCCTTGCAAAAACACCTGCCCTGCCGAAACAAGCGCACAAGGCTACATCGCTCTGATCCAAGCAGGCCGGTATAAAGAAGCCCTTGACGTAGTCAAGGAATATAATCCCTTTCCAGGCTCGGTAGGGCGTGTCTGCAATCACCCTTGCGAAGAGAAATGTAATCGAGGAAAGCTTGATAGCCCAGTTTCGATCTGCAGCCTGAAGCGGTTTGTGGCGGATTGGGTTTATGAGCACCGTGATGAGTTAAAGGAGAGAGAGAAGGAAAAAGAGGCACTGGTCCCAAAAAAGGAAATCGAGCGACCCATGGTGAAGATTGCGATTGTTGGCGCAGGCCCAGCGGGACTGAGCTGCGCCCATCAATTATCGCGCATGGGATATCAAACCACGATCTTTGAAGCCCTCCCCGTGGCAGGTGGAATGATGAGGGTGGGCATTCCCTCTTACCGTTTGCCAAGAGACGTGCTTCAAAGAGAGATTGATGAAATCATACATCATCCGAATGTTGAATTGAAGCTGAATTCACCCATTCGAAACATCAACAGCCTCTTCGATGCAGGTTATTCCGCCGTCTTTTTGGCCATGGGTGCCCATGAACCGCAGAAATTGGGTATTCCGGGGGAAGAGGCCTTGGGGGTCCACTACGGTGTTCCTTTTCTTCAGGCTGTGAGCTTAGCTGAAAGACACGGGGTGATGGAGGGGTTTGAGGATCGTTTCCTGATCGCTTTTGGAATCCCCATCGCACCCAAAGTGGGAGAAAGGACCATTGTCATCGGAGGTGGAAATGTGGCGATTGATGCGGCCCGCACAGCCCTGAGATTAGGCGCTAAAAGGGTCAGTATTCTCTATCGTCGATCTCGGGACGAGATGCCTGCCAATTCTTGGGAGATTGAGGAGGCTGAGAAAGAGGGGATTCAAATCCAAATCCTTACTTCGCCGGTTGAGGTGCTAGTGAAGGATGGCCGGGTTTCCGGTGTTCGATGTATCAAGATGGAACTGGGAGAACCCGACGCTTCAGGCCGACGAAGGCCCATCCCCATCAAAGGTTCCGAGTTTGTCGTGGCCGGAGATACGATGATTGCTTCGGTCGCCCAAGCCCCGGAAATCTCCTTCCTTGACGAATCCCATGGTCTTGAAGTAACCCCCAAGGGGACATTTGCCGTAGATCCACTTACACTGACTACAAACCGACCGGGAGTCTTCGCGGGAGGCGATGTGGCCAGGGGGCCTTGGATACTGATCCAAGCCATTGCCGATGGCCGAAGAGGAGCGCTTTCCATTGATCGGTATCTTAGAGGTGTTGATCTCCTTACCCCAAGAGAGCAGATTCCCCTTCCAGTGGTTGATTTATCCAGAGAAGAAATCGATCAGATGGTAGAGGAGGGGAAAGTAGACCTCACGCCAAGGATCGCAATCCCCATGGTGCCAAAGGAAGAGAGGGTCAGAGATTTTCGAGAAGTGGAGTTGGTCCTCACCGAGGAACAGGCGAAGAAGGAAGCTGCACGGTGTCTTGGCTGCGGCATCTGTTCGGAATGCCACCTCTGTGTCCAGGTTTGTAAAAGAGAGGCTATCGATCACCAACAGGCGGACGCGGTGGAAGAGTTAGAGGTGGGATCCGTCATCCTCTCGCCCGGATATTCTCTCTACCGACCGGAACTTTCACCCGAGCTAGGCTATGGTCGTTATGACAATGTTGTGACGAGCATGGAGTTCGAAAGAATGCTGAGTGCCTCGGGTCCCTGGGGAGGCCATGTCACCCGACGATCAGACCATCGAGAACCAAAGAAGATCGCGTTTCTACAGTGTGTCGGATCGAGAGAGAAGGACCATGATTATTGCAGCTCGGTCTGCTGCATGTATGCGACCAAAGAAGCGATGCTCGCCATGGAGCATATTCCAGGGGTGGAGATTAAGATCTTCCAGATGGATATGAGGGCCTTTGGAAAAGGATTCGATGTTTACTTCGAAAGAGGGAAGGAAAAGGGGATTCAGTACATTCCCTGCCGCATCTCTGGATTGGAAGAAGATCCTGAGACAAAGGATATTGTTATTCAGTATGAACGTTCCGAGGGAGGATGTTCCGTGAATCAAGTGGAGCGAGTTGACCTGGGGATATTGAGCATCGGCATGTCAGCCCTTCCAGACGCCCAGAGGTTGGCGAAGGCATCGGGTATTGAGCTCGGTCCGTATCAATTTTGCTTCACAAGAGACTTCCAACCGGTTGAGACAAGCCGTCCCGGTGTTTACGCGTGCGGAGCCTTTACAGAACCCAAAGATATTCCTGATAGTGTGATTCAAGCCAGCGGTGCTGCGGCCAAAGCCCTTTCCGTGATCGGAGAAGTTCGGGGGACCCTCGTTCGTAAGAAGGAATATCCGCCGGAAAGAGAGGTGCATTCTGATGACGAACCGCGCATCGGAGCTTTTATTTGTAGCTGTGGAACCAATATCGCTGGGACGGTGGATGTGAAAGAAGTGGTTGAATTTGCGAAATCCCTTCCGGGAGTGATCCATGCCGAAAACACAATCTACACCTGCTCCGCAGACTCTTTAAAGTTAATTCAGGAGAGAGTGAAGGAACTCGGCCTGAATCGTGTTGTGGTGGCTTCCTGTACCCCCAGGACTCATGAACCGCTCTTCCGTGACACGATCCGTGAAGTCGGCCTGAATCCTTACCTTTTTGAGATGGCAAATATCCGCGACCAATGCTCCTGGGTCCACATGAACCTTAAGGATGAGGCGACGGAGAAGGCAAAAGGTCTTGTTCGGATGGCTATCGCCTGCTCCGGGAATTTAGAGCCTCTGCATCAAGTTCCGAGAAATATAGTTCACAACTGCCTCGTTGTGGGAGGGGGAATAGCCGGGATGGTGTCGGCCCTGAGTATGGCAGACCAAGGATACACAGTTTACCTCGTTGAAAGAGAAAAGGAGTTGGGCGGAAGACTTCGGCAAATCTTCTACAGCGGAAATGGTGGAGACCCTCAGATCTATTTGAGGGAATTGGTAGAAAGGGTCGAGGGCCATCCAAACATTGAGGTACTCAAGGGCTATCAAGTTGCAGAACATGAAGGCGCAGTGGGAAATTTTAAGACGAAGGTTGCCCAGCAGGAGGGTAATGTCCAGAGAGTCTTGGACCATGGTGCCACGATCATTGCCACGGGTGGAAAAGAATTTCGGGGCAAAGCCTATTTCTTAGGCGGAGATTCAAGGGTGACCACCCAAGAGGAACTTGAGAAACGACTCTCTGTTTCCGATTCCTCGCTCTCAACAGCCAGATCTATCGTGATGATTCAATGTGTAGGCCCGTGGGACGAAGATCCTGCTAAAATTTTCTACTGCAGCCGGATTTGTTGTAGTGTCGCTGTCAAGAATGCAATCAGGATAAAAGAACTATATCCCGAGACTTCTGTCACGATCCTTTATAAAGATATGAGGACGTACGGTTTCAAAGAGGCATTTTACACTCAGGCGAGGGAGAAAGGTGTTCTCTTCGTTCGATTTGAAGAAAAGAAAAAGCCTTCTGTCTCGCTCACGAATGGACAATTGTCCGTTCAGATAGAAGATCCCATGCTTCATTTTCCCCTTGCCTTTCATCCAGACCTTCTGGTTCTCTCCGAAGCAGTTGTTCCAAATGAAGGGAGCAAGGAACTGGCAAATCTCTTTAAGTTCCCTGTTACATTGGATGGATTTTTCCTTGAGGCTCATGTCAAATTGAGGCCGGTCGATTTCGCAACGGATGGTCTCTATCTCTGCGGAATGGCGCACTATCCAAAATCAATCAATGAAACCATTGCCCAAGCGGAGGCTGCCTCAGCCCGGGCTGCTACCATCCTTTCTCAAGAGGCACTCCAGGTCGGCGGAGTGGTCGCGGTGGTGGAGGGCGAGCGGTGTGCGGCTTGTTTGACGTGTGTGAGGGTATGTCCTTATGAAGTGCCGGTGATCAATGCGAAGGGCGAGGCAGAGATTGATCTGGCCAAGTGCAAGGGCTGCGGCAGTTGCGCTGCCGAGTGTCCGGCCAGGGCGATTGAGCTGATGCACTTCAGGGATTCCCAATTGTGGGCCA
>JAPVTA010000191.1:0-32369 GCA_047519465.1 Thermodesulfobacteriota bacterium
AGGCTGATCTTAGCGAACTCCCGGTACCTCGGCTCCAATCCATTCCCCTGTGAGAATCTCTTGAGATAGATCGCCGCGTCACCCGATTTGCCCGACTCGACAAGCGCTTGACCGAAATACAGGTCCACGAAACGGCTTCGGTCCTTACCCTGTGCTGCGGAGAGCTTCTTTAGGCGATCCTGTGATGCTGCCAGCGACACATGATAAAGCTCCCGATGCAGCGCGGCGTTTTTGAAATAGATCATGCCGAGGGCAAGGTTCGCGGCTCCCTTCTTGCCCTGCTCGATGGGAGCACCGTCCTCGTGGAGCACGTTCGCCGCCTCAGTGTAATGCCGCTTTTCATACAATTTCATCGCGCGCGTCACCGCGTCATCAGCGGCAGAGGCCTGCGCCGCAGTGATCAGAATGATCGATGAGAGGAATAAGCGAAAACGTCTCATTCTTGAGCCTGATCGGCGTGATCGCCTGCCTAACCGGTAGGCGGCGGGATCATGCCCTACAACGCAGCAATCGAAAAAAATGTATTGGCCTTCGTCAATTCTTCAGTTTCATAATATGGATGTGGTCCCACTGGTCGACCTGGGCGCGGAACGCAATCATCCCGTCCACCGAACATGTCACATCATGGTTCATCTTGGTGTCTGTTTTGACGGGCATGACCGTCTTCTCTCTGAGATCTGCCACATAGATCGGATTATATTCGTAGCGGTCATTCTTCACAAAGACGATCCGGCTACTGTCCGGCATCCACGCAGGGCCCACCTCGACGTCTGGGATGACGTCCGCCGCCACAACCTTGGCCGCGAGCCCTTCTCCCTCAGTGGGGTCTGACCCGTCTGCAGCGATCACCACGATCGACCATATCTTTGGATCACCGGCCAGATTGTAGTTGGAGTAAAAGGCGATTTTTCCCCCGTCCGGAGACCAGATGGGCCGCAGGTCATCGTAGGGCCACGTCGTGAGTATTTTTAGAGACTCCACGGGTCTCGACACATCGCTGATCAGGATAATGTGATGGTTCTCGTTGCTGCCGTGCATCATCGCGAGCCGTTTGCCGTCGGGAGACCATTGGGGAAAGAGATAAGACTTGCCTCCCTGGGTCAGCCGCTTCAGCAGGCGGGTCCTGAGGTCCAGGAGATAGACGTCGCCGTTGCCAGTGCGACCGGATACGAAGACGAGTTGGTCGGCAACCGGAGACCAGTGGGCCTGTCCATCCTTTTCCTTGTGGTCCGTCAGCCGGAGAGAACTGCCGCCTCCAAGGTCTTGCAGGTAGATGTCATAGTTGCCTTCCCCGCCGTTGCTCATGTACACAAACCGATATTCGTCGGGCGACCACGTGATCCCCGCGTTGTAGCTCGTCTCCTCAGACACGCCGGGAAAGAAGAAATTCATCTCTTTCCCATTCTCGGAAAGCATAAGATAAACGGTTTGGATCAGCGTACCGTCACGAAGCGTGATGTAGATCTCCTTTTTATCTCCGATGCTCCGCTCGAACGCAATGAATGTGCCGCGCGGAGACCAGACAGGGTTCGAGTCGTTCCGGCCTGGTTCGACCTTGACAATGGGCCTGACGAACAGGGGCTCGACCAGCTCAGGCTTTTTGTCCGTAACCGTTGCGTCCGATGCCGGATCACTGGCCGACCCTGGGCGCGCCAATAACGAAAGAAACAGGGCAGCCCAAACCTGAAGAATGTAACCCTTGCTAACCTTCACCCAGCCACCCTTTCGAGGCATCAGAGGTTCTTGATCTGATCCCAGTATTTCTGCGCCGACTCTCTGTTCTGCTCAAAGGCCTTGTCTCCCTCGAACTTCTTGGGGAAGAAATCGAAGTACTCCCGCCACGCGAGGTTGGCGCTGTTCAGAATGTTGTTCTTCCGTGTGATCAGATAGAGTTTGTGATATGAGAGTGCCGTATAGTAATAGGTATCGTGCACCGCTTCGTCATACTGCACGTTTGGGAAGAACCGCGTGTTCTGCTTTGCGACCTGCAGGTTCTGAACCGCCTTCGCGAAATTCTGTGCAGCGGCATCTTTATCCTTTTGCACGAGAGCATTGCCTTTCTCATAATACGCGTGCCCCAGGTTCATGAAGGCCACCGAAAACTGCTTGTAAACGAGTTGCTGGTTCTCGGGCAATGAAAGGACGTTCTCGAATTCCTTAATGGCGCCCTCATAGTCGCCCTTCTCGTCGAGGTAGATCCGGGCCAGGCGATGGTGCGCCTCGGAATAGTCAGGGTGACCCTTCTCGGCGCTCTTATAGGCCTGGATCGCCCCGTCGACATCCCCCTTCTGCTCGGCCCGCTGGCCGATCTTAAGGAAGTCCTTGGGCAGGAAGATCTTGCGGTCGCCGGTTCGGTTTTCTTCTTTCTTGGAGAATTCCACCACCTCTTCCCAGTCGCGGAAGTCGCCTCCGACGGAAACCTTAACCGTATGGAACCCGAGGGTCACCGGTTTCCCGTCAAGGATTGGCGTCCGTCCGATCTTGTCGCCGTCCAAGAACACATCAGCCGAGGATGGCTCGGAGTCGATCTTAAAGAACGCGTTGTTCGCGGCCAGCACAAACTCCCTCGTTTCTCTGTTCTTTTCAACCTTGACCTTCTCCGTCACCTGCTGGTAGCCGTGCCGGTAGAGCATGAGAGTAAAGCTCCTGTTGATGCGCACGGGAACCTCCGCCCTGCCATCGGGCCCGGTGGATCCGAGCCACTCATCGTTCATGTAGATGTTAACACCCCCGAGCGGCGACACGTCGGGAGCGAGGCCTCCCTTCGCGGAGATGATAAGATAGTTACGGCTGGCCTCCTCTTCGCCTTCGCGGTAAATGCGCCGAACGACGCGGTCGCCGACCGCGATCTTTTCGTTTTTCTTTAGTTCCTCGACCTCGGTCCACGAGCCGCTCTCTTCGGCCTTCTTGACCCTGAGCCTGCCAGTCTCGCGGTACCCCGACACCTTACCCGCCTCCCCAAGACGGGGGGCCATGAGCACGAAATCCGTCCCCTTAGCGATGCGATACCCCGATTTGCCGAGGTTGATCCGGTACCGTTCGCCTTCAGAGGAGACCACCGTGCCCTCGAAGGGGAAGTGATTAAGCACAGCATTCGCAATCTCCTTTGCCGCACTGCTGATATCGCTGGCGCCCTTGGCCCGCGTGATCTGGCTCAGGATGGGCTTACCCCCCGAGGTGTAAAACTTCGTCTCGATCAGGAGCCCCTTCTCGTCTTTGGCAACACTGCCAACGATGATCATGTCGACACTCCTTTTGAGAGGCGTCTCGCGCCACCCGTTTGCAGTGATCTTTTCGATACTTAATTTTGCTGCCTTCATATCCACCCGGAGCGTTTCGGACGGCACCTCCCGGAAGCAGGGATACTTAAAGAGCTGTGCCGCTACTGACGCCTCGGTCTGGCTGAGCACTTCTCTCAAGTCCACGTTCGGTGTATTGCTCACGAACCGATAGATCCCGGTACGAATCGGTTTAGGGGTCGTGGGATAGAAATAGTGCTGGAGATGTATCTCCCCTTCCAGGATGATTGAGGTCCTCCAGGTCTCGGGGATATAACCGGCGGCCGAGAGCACGAGTGGCACCTTCTTGCCCGGCTCGCCGTCATAATGGTAGATAAAGACACCCTTGGTATCGGTCTTTCCCACTTCCTTATTGTTGATGTTCACGGCGATGCCCGGGATGCCGCTCGACTGGCCATACTCTTCCATGAGTGTGCTGATCGTGACCATCACGCGCTTGCCGAGTGCGGCTTCCAGCTTCTGGCCGGGCTCTACCCGGCCGGTCTTACGCCACGTGGCATAGCCCGGCTTAGTCACCGTAAGGTCTACGCCCGATTTGGGCAAGTCCTTAAAATCGTATACGAACACTCCCTGGGCGTCCGTCTTACCCATCTCTTTTCCCGCAGCTTTCACGATGGCATCCGCGACCGGCCCGCCTTTGTCGGTAGCCATGATCGTAACGTACTTCGTCGCCGCAAGATCGACGTGGAATGCGTACGTATCAACCGTGCCGGACTTGGGAAGCTTCATGACGAAGGTACCTTTCCAGGGCTCGATCCGGTAACCTGCCATCTCTTTGGAGACGACGATTTCTACATCGACCCCTGGTTTCCTTCTCAGGGTCTTTGAAAAGACGCCATCCACACCGGTAAAACCCAGCGCCTCATTGTCCACGGTGACCTTAGCCTGTGCGGCCGGCTGGCCGTCCATACGGGCTTTCACCTTGAGCTCGAGCTTCTCACCCGAACAGGCGAAGAGTAGAAAGGCTGCAAACAGCATTGTGGGGACAGTCATTATAGCAATGGCACGCTTCATCATATGAGACCTCCAGAAAGAACGACTTGTTGAAAAATAAAGAGTGGCCCATTCGTAGGGTCACCACCTACTGTACCCGTGACTCTGCGGCGGGACTGCGATGTGACTACCCCATCACATCGTGGGCGGCTGGATATTGACCTCGCCCGGGTTCACGATTTTGTCCTCGTCCGACTTAGACCCTTCTATGGTCCTCCGCTTACCCTCGGGAATCTTCCTGAGCTTGAACTCTACTTTCTTTCCCCCGAATTTGGTAACCTTGACCGTCTGAGTATCCGTGATGTAGCCAATCCTGTTCGCCTCTACCTTATACAGCCCCGGGATGATGTAGTCTTTAGCAGACTGGAACTTCCCCTCCGAATTCGTTGCGACGGCCTGGGACGCCTTTTCCAGGGTCGTGGTCGTATTGATCATGTTCACTACCGTCCCCTGCGGGTTTTCCTTAGAAGGTGGAATGGGCTGCAGTTGTGCGTCTACAAGTTGGACCGTACCGTAGATCTTAGGCGAACAAGCCCCCACTGCAAGCATGATCAAAGCAAACACAGCGATCTTCGCATAGTTCATGTCCTTTCCTCCTGAAATATGAGATGGGTTGCTGTGAAATGCAGGTATGTTCCATAAATATGGCGTCTAAAGGATTTAACGGGATTAAAAGGACTGCATTTTCTGTGCCATTATCTTCCAAGCCATTTCTTACATAATCCTCTGTAATTATGGAGGTATTTAGAAATAGACGGAGTGCAACTATGAGCTTAATTGCAGATAGGGACGTTTTTTGTTAATTTTCCTGCAATTTTGTCCTACGCAGCAACGGAGGCACGAACCAGATCGGAGGGCGCACTGTGATAGGCAAATATTGAAGTGATGAGAGAAGGGGTGACTGCTGGTCAGAAGGCAGGGTCGTCGAAGGGGCAACGAGATTACTCCCCGGTGTCTTAGGGGAAAATCCTCGGGCTGCCCTTGTCGTCATTGACGAGGTAAATACGAACCTTCCTTTCGTCCCCGCTTGTCAGATAGAGGGATTCAGCCAACCGCATAAGTAACAGAACGAATTCAATTAGTGTAACCTGTCAGTCCGAAAACAGATCAGGCGTCATTTCAACTGTCAATCCATCGTTATGCATCAACCGGGATGCCAGACCTTGAATCTTCGGAAGCTCATACTCAAAGAAAAAACGGAATGCGAAAAATTTACCGTTATAAAAATTTGCCTCTGGCCCGGCCGGGGTATTCCTCAGGGCTTTCACAACCGCCGCCGCCTGAAGAAGCCATTGCCAGGCAACTGAGATGATTCCAAAAAACTCAAGGTAAAGCGTGGCGTCGGCTAAAAAAACCTCAGGCGTTTCCTTCTTCTGCACACCCATCAGATAGGCGGTCACTTGCTGAAGCGTTTCCAGCGCCTGTTTCAGTTTCCGCACGTATGGTGCAAGCTCTTCGAATTTTTCCATTTCACGAATTGTTTTTTGCACCTCTTCCAGATAGAGTTTGTAAGCCCTCCCGCCCTTCATGATGATCTTTCGACCCAAAAGGTCTAATGCTTGTATACCTGTGGTGCCCTCATGGATCGGATGAATCCGGCCGTCCCGATAATACTGTTCTAAAGGATAGTCGTCGCAGTAGCCCGACCCGCCCAGGCATTGCACTCCCTGGCTGATCGAGAGGATACCCATTTCCGACGGATAGCTTTTGGCAACGGGAGTCATAAGGTCTAACAAAAGCTCATTCTTTTCCTTTTCTTCTCCGGCGAGAACGATAGCAAGATCCGCATATTTCGCGGTTTGCATCAGCAAAGAGAGAGCGCCCTCTATGACAGCGCGTTGAAAAAGCAACATGCGCTTTACGTCGGGATGTTCGATGAGGGGAATTTGAGGCAGCGTGGGATCCTTGCTCGACAACTTTCTGCCCTGAAGTCGCGTCTTCGTATACTCCAAGGCCGCATAGTATGCGGCCGAGGCAATGGCCGCAGCCCCTGCACCGACTCCGATGCGTGCCTCATTCATCATCTGAAACATGAGAAGGAGCCCCTGATGGGGCTCCCCCACCAGGTAGCCTCGACAGTTGTCGCTGTCTCCCATACTGAGCTGGGCGATGGGACATCCTCGATAACCTAGCTTGTGAAAAACTCCGGAGGTGACCACGTCGTTAGAAACCAATTGGCCTTTCTCGTCGATCCGCTTTTTGGGTACAACGAAAAGCGAAATGCCTTTTACGCCGGCCGGAGCGCCTTTGATCTTGGCCAGCATGAGATGAATCACATTGTCAACCCCGTCATGGTCTCCGGCCGATATAAATATCTTTTGACCCTTGATACTGTAGTAGCCGTGACCGGTAGGTTCAGCCATCGTTGTAATGTCAGCCAGTGAACTTCCTGCTTCCGGCTCGGTTAAGGCCATGGTTCCCTGCCACTTTCCTGAAAGCATGTTTGGAAGATAGGTTTTCTTAAGGTCCTCTGTTCCAAAGTTTAAAATGAGACGGGCGGCTCCGGTGGTCAATCCCGTATAGGCCGCAGCGGAATAATTCGCTGCGCAAAATATGAATCTGGACGCCATGGTGATCATTTGAGGAAGCTGCTGCCCTCCCCACTCAAAAGGAATATCGTCACCAAGCCAACCCCCTGTGCCACATTCCTCCAAAAGTTTTCTCACCGAGGAGTGAACCTTAATCTGATCGCCCACCAGTTCCGGTGGTTTCTGGTCCATTTCCTGACAGATCGGCCAAAAAAGTCCTGTGGCCAGTTCCATGGCTGCCTTTAAGACCATGTCGAGCATTTTGCCATCGTATTCTTTGTGGTAGTCGTATTGGGTCAGCGAGGCGACGTCAAAAACTTCGTAAAGCAAAAATTTCAGATTCCTCTCACTGATAAACTTGGACGCCATCTTTGCACCCTCCTGTCCCTCTCTTCTAACCTTGTCACGAGTTATTATCAAGAGCCTATTGCCATAACGGTATGGGGTTTGGCGCTGGTGAAGTATCAAATCGGCTTGAATGTCTCCAGGCCCTCGAGGAAGTCGAGCATCTTGAGGTAAAGATGATCCCTTTTTCTAAGAATCTCTTCTTCGCTTCGTCCGCCATAGTCATAAATTCCCTTGGAGGTCCTGACACCCAGATGTCCCTGTCTCACCTTTTCTTCGATCAGGGGGTTTTCCCCGGCCGTCCCCTTCGTCATATCGTGGATCAAATTGAGTCCTGTAAAATCCAGGCTCTGGACGACACCCACGATGGGCAGGCGTATCCCGAGACTGGTCTTCACAGCTAAATCGATCTGCTCAGGAGTTGCCCATCCGCTCGTTATCATCTCCAGGGCGGCACGGACCATCGCATTCTGAATCCGGTTGACAATGAAGCGCTGAACGAACTGTTTCATCACCAGGGGTTTCTTGCCAATTCTCTCCATCAATCCTGCGGCAAACCGCAGAACATCGGGAGTAGTAGACGGCCCCGGAACCACTTCCACGAGGGGGATGATGTGGGGAGGAGCAAACCAGTGGGCGACCACCACACGGGAAGGGTGTTTGACCTCTATGACTTTGAAGATCTCCAGACCCGAGGTGTTACTGGCCAGGACCGCGTCTTCAGGGCATGCGGCCTCTATCTGCGCGAATACCTTTTTCTTGACTTCAGGGATTTCGACCACCGCTTCCAGAACGAAATTGACCTCCCTGACTGCGGCCGCCAGGTCTGTCGTGGGGCGGATGCGGTCCAGAATGGCCGGGATCGTCTGAGGACTCACCCGTCCGCAATCGGCCAGGGTCTGCAGATTTGACTTCACCAACTTGAGCGCATGAGCAAGGAAGTCATCCTTCAAATCGACCAAGTGTACCAGAATGCCCGCCTGGGCGAAGACCTGGGCGATGGAATGGCCCATCACCCCAGCTCCGATCACAGCCACCCGTTCAACATTCTTGGGATCCATTCATCGCCTCCTTATCTTCCGTGTATTTTTTCGATCGAATCCGGAGAAATTTTCGCTCCCATGATAACTATATTTTCCACCATGGTCAACGACTGTCCTCAACTGTCATATGCTAATGGCTGTCCCTTGAATAAGAGGTAATTGCGGGTTATAATAAATCATACAAATTCTATGTATATTGTATGAAATGCTAATAGCCTGATATTACTTAAAACTTTCCCTCTAGACTATATATGGCTGGCCTTTTTAGCCCTATCATCATTGCTTTCTGTTGCCATTGGTGAAGCTACGCAGGTGCAGATCTCGCCGGTTCGGCGAGGCTAAAGTATGCCGCCAACGTTCTACCCATACGTGTCATGTGCAGCGGAAGAATATCTCCTCACTTCATCTTAAAGGCTTTTCAAGAAGGGGCGGACGGGGTCTTGATTGCGGGATGCCATATTGGGAGCTGTCACTATGGAAAGGGTAACCACATCACAGCCAAGAGAGTGGCGGTGATGAAAGACCTCCTTGGATTTGTTGGCCTTTCTCCCAAACGATTGAGGCTGGAATGGATTGCAACTTCTGAAAGCAATAAGTTTGCTAAGGTCGTTAGTGATTTTACCCGGGAGATTAACGAACTCGGCCCTTCTCCTCTTAGAAAGACGCCTTCAAGGAAAAAACCGAAGGAAGTAACGGAATCGCTCGCGTTGCACCCATAGAGGAATCGATGGATAAAACCAGAGAGAAGATGGCGAGAATGTTAGATGAGGGAGCGGCCTCTGGAATACTGGGCCTGAGGTTGAGACATGGTCATCCTGTCCCTTATCTCTTCACGGACTCAGCCTCTCTGAAGGAATGGGTTGTTGATGATTCCAACCGATACCCCA
Source organism: Thermodesulfobacteriota bacterium (assembly GCA_047519465.1). Classification (GTDB taxonomy): domain Bacteria; phylum Desulfobacterota; class BSN033; order BSN033; family UBA1163; genus UBA1163. The sequence continues at coordinate 9,096 of JAPVTA010000191.1, forward strand.
TCACGAAAGTTCTCATTCGGATCGCAAAGAAACATCGTGACGAAACCTTTGGGGTTGTGGCACGAGGGTGCGAAGAGCGATCCCTGGTTGAACTTTTTAAGAACCATCAACTTCAGCCCGAGAAGATAAAGGTGGTCGGGATCGTTTGCAGTCAGGAATTGGCAAGACGATGTCGGTGCGATCGGCCGTTTCCCTCGGAAAGGGAGGAGGGTGAACCGGCCAAACCGGCAGAAGACCATTCCGATCTCGCGGAGGTTGAGAGCCTGCCGGAGGAAGAACGGTTTCAATATTGGATGGGGCAGTTCGGGAAATGTATCAAATGCTATGGATGCCGCAACGTCTGTCCGGCTTGCTTTTGTCCTATCTGTACATTAGAAGATTCTTCTCTAATCAAACCGGGTGGAATGCCTCCCGAAATCCCTATCTTTCATCTCCACAAGGCTTTTCACATGGCTGACCGTTGTATCGATTGCGGCCTCTGTGAGGAGGCCTGCCCGATGAATATCCCGGTGAGAAGGCTCTATCGGAAAGTCCGTAAATCGGTGAAGGATCTTTTTGGATATGTTCCGGGTGAAAAGGAGGATGAAAAAGGTCCTTTGGAGTTTTTGGGTGATGGCAGTTATGAATTGCCCGGAACCGGAAGGTAGCCTGAGAATTCGCAAGGTTAAGTTTGAGGTTGAAGTTGAGATTTTCTTGGCCTCAACCATAGAATTTTGGATGAAATATGGTCAACTATGAAACGGTTCTAACGACTTGTACATACTGCGGTTGCGGTTGCGGCCTTCTCCTTGAGGTCCTCGACGGAGAGGTCGTGGGAACGCTCCCGCAAAAGGATCATCCCGTCAATCAAGGGAAGCTCTGCATTAAGGGATGGAATGCCCACGAATTCATCCAGGATCAAGGGAGGCTGAAAACACCTCTTGTCAGAAGAGATGGTTCGCTCGCAGAGGCCTCCTGGGAAGAGGCCCTCGATCTCGTTGCTTCTCGTCTTCTGAAGATCAAGGACGGGAGCGGACCCGACAGTATTGCCGGTTTAACCTCAGCCAAGTGCACGAATGAGGAAAACTATCTCTTTCAAAAGTGGATGAGAGCTGTTGTCGGGACGAATAATGTGGATCACTGTGCCCGTCTCTGACACTCTTCCACAGTGGCTGGTCTAGCCAGATCATTCGGAAGTGGGGCCATGACCAATTCAATTCCGGAGTTGGAAGATTCGGACTGTATCCTGATCACCGGGTCTAACACGACAGAGGCCCATCCTCTTGTGGCAAGCCGGATCTTAAAAGCAAAAGAAAAGGGTGCGAAGTTGATCGTCATCGACCCAAGAAGGACACAGGTAGCCCGTTACGCAGATATCTTTGTCCGGCAGCGATTGGGGACCGATGTCGCATGGATCAACGGGATCATGCATATCCTTCTTAAGGAAGGTTGGGAGAATAAACCCTTCGTCGAGGCCCGTACCGAGGGATTCCAAGAACTGAAAAAAGAGTTGGAGAAGTATCCTCCGGAAAAGGTCGAAGAGATCACCGGTATCTCAAAAGCCGATTTGAAGCGGATTGCTGAGACCTTTGCGAAGGCGGAAAGGGGTGCCATCGTTTATGCCATGGGAATTACGCAGCATACGACAGGAACGGAGAATGTCCTTTCGCTGGCCAATTTGGCAATGCTCACCGGGAACATCGGAAGGCTGAGCACAGGCGTCAATCCCCTTCGAGGCCAGAATAATGTCCAAGGCGCTTGCGATATGGGAGGGCTTCCCAATGTGTATTCAGGGTATCAGAGTGTGGCAGACGAAGGGGTGGCAAGAAAGTTTGAACACGCCTGGAATGCATCCCTTTCAAAGAAGCCTGGCCTCACGATGATGGAGATGTTCCAGGCGATCGACGAGGGAAAGGTGAAGGCCCTCTACATCATGGGTGAGAACCCTTTGGTCAGTGACCCTGATCTTCATCATGCAGAGAAGGCGTTGGAGAAATTGGAACTGCTGGTTGTCCAGGACATCTTCGTCACAGAAACCGCCAAGATTGCCCATGTCGTTCTGCCAGGGGTCAGCTTTGCAGAAAAAGACGGGACCTTCACTTCAACGGACCGCAGGGTTCAAAGAGTGAGAAAGGCGATGGAACCGCTTGGAGAGGCAAAACAGGATTGGCAGATCATTGCCGCGCTTGCCCAAAGAATGGGAGCTCAAGGTTTTGAATACGCATCGCCAGAAGCCATCTTTAGCGAGATGGCCGGGCTGACCCCCAGCTATCAAGGAATCTCATACGAGAAAATAGACAGAGATGGAGTCCAATGGCCTTGCAAAGCGCCGGAGGACAAAGGAACTCCATTTCTCCACAAGGATCAGTTCACAAAAGGGAAAGGCTCTTTCCTCGCAATTCCGTATCGGGAACCCGCGGAGCTGATTGACGAGGCGTTTCCTTTCTGGCTCACAACAGGAAGGATGGGATTCCATTATCATACAAGGACAATGACCGGCGTTTCACCCTCTCTGCAAAAGGAGGCAGAGGAAGGCTTTATGGAAATGGACCCTCTCGATGCGACACACCTTGGAATTGAGGAGGGGGAGCGGGTCAGAGTCGTTTCTCGAAGGGGTCAGATCGAGACCAATGTAAGATTAACCTCGGACGTTGGCCGAGGTGTCGTCTTCATCCCTTTCCATTTTGCCCAGGCCGCGGCCAACGTTTTGACGAACAGCGCCTTGGACCCTGTGGCAAAGATTCCTGAGTATAAAGTGTGCGCCGTCAGAGTGGAGAAGATGGAGCCCCAAGGATAGGACGAATACAATCGAACGTTCCGATGGGGCGAACATCCCGCACAGATGACCAATTCGTTCACGAATCAAGTTGTGGTCATCGTGATGCGGGATCAAGAGAGAGGATGAGTGCCTAATGGCAAGAATCGGTGTCTTTGTCTGCCACTGAGGGACGAACATCGCGTCCGTGGTCGACGTGAAGGCAGTGGTAGAATCCGTCCGGAATCTTCCGCAAGTGGTTTATGCGACGAGTCTCCCGTATAGCTGTTCCAGCCAGGGGCAGGGAGTCATCAAGGATGCCATTCAAGAGCACCATCTTGATCGTGTGGTGGTTTCCTCCTGCAGTCCAAGAATGCATGAGATCACTTTTCAGCGGTGTATCGAAGTGGGAGGATTGAACCGTTATCTATTCGAGATGGCGAATATTCGTGAGCAGGTTTCCTGGGTCACCATGGACCATGAAGAGGCGACCCAAAAGGCGATCCGGTTGACTGAGATGGCCATTTCAAAGGCGAGGCAACTTCAGTCTCTCACCCCCTTGAAATCCCCGGTGGAGAAAAGAGTGCTGGTGATCGGGGGAGGTATCTCCGGCATTCAAGCTGCCCTGGATGTGAGCCTGGCAGGATACAAAGTCACTCTCGTGGAAAGGCTTCCAACCCTCGGTGGCCGGATGGCCCAACTGGAGAAAACCTTTCCGACCCTCGACTGCTCTGCCTGAATACTTGCCCCAAGGATGACGGAGTCATCCAACGATGAAAATATCGAGATCCTTACCTACTCTGAAGTGGTCGATGTGAAGGGCTATGTCGGCAACTTCGATGTGACGATCCTGAAGAAACCCCGCTATGTCGATATGACCAAATGCACAGCCTGTGCGGATTGTGTCAGCCAGTGTCCGGTCTCTCTCCCCAGCGAGTTCGATCTGGGTCTCGGAAAAAGAAAGGCGATTTACCTTCCCTTTCCTCAGGCAGTTCCCCTCAAATATACGATCGACCGCCGCGGCACGCCTCCTTGCGAAGCTTCCTGCCCGATCCATGTAAATGCTCAAGGATACATTGCTCTCATTTCCGCAGGAAAATTCGAAGAAGCGCTCGCCCTCGTTAAGGAGAAGAACCCATTTCCGGGCATCACGGGTCGAATCTGCACCCGCCCCTGCGAGGGAGCTTGCCGGAGAAAGGAAGTGGACGAATCCGTCGCTATCGACGCCCTGAAGCGCTACCTTTCAGACCGCGACGGAAACGGAAAGATCGATATCCCTCTACCCGAAGAAAACGGGAAGAAGGTGGCGATCGTCGGGTCGGGGCCTGCCGGTTTGCTCGCGGCCCATGACCTGAGAAAAAAGGGCTATGCAGTCACCGTCTTTGAGGCCCTTCCCGTCGCCGGAGGGATGCTTGCCGTTGGAATCCCTGAATACCGGCTGCCTCGCACTATCTTGAATAAGGAGATTGAGTCTCTTCTTCGAATGGGCGTTCAGTTGAAGCTCAGCACCCCGATTGGCCCGGACCTCTCCTTTGAAGAGCTCAAGACTCAGGGGTATCAAGCCATCTTTGTTGCAACAGGCGCCCATGGGAGCAAAAAGCTTGGCCTGGAGGGAGAGGGTGCCCGAGGGGTCATCCATGCCGTCGATTTTCTAAGAAGGGTGGCTGTGGGTGAATCGGTGAAAGCAGGAGAAAAGGTGGTTGTGGTGGGAGGAGGCAATGCAGCCATTGATGCAGCCAGGACAGCGCTGCGCCTCGGCTCACGGGAAGTGATGATCGCCTATCGCCGAACCCGCAACGAGATGCCTGCTCAGATGGAGGAGATTGAAGAAGCAGAAAAGGAAGGGATTAGGGTGGAATATCTCACCGCTCCGACGCGACTGACCGTCGAAAAGGGAGTTGTTCGAGGAGTGGAATGCTGCCGGATGGAATTGAAAGAACCGGATGAATCCGGTCGGCCAAGACCTGTCCCCATCCTTGGCTCTGAGTTTAAAATCGAAGCGGATACGGTCATTCCGGCGGTCAGCCAATCGCCAGATCTGTCTTTTCTTTCTGAAAGAGATGGTCTAAGGATTACCCCTTCAGGAACCATTGAAGCCGACCCACTCACCCTTGAGACAGGTGTGGAAGGAATCTTTGCGGGGGGCGATCTGGTCACCGGTCCGCAGACCTATATCGATGCCATGGCTGCGGGTCGGAAAGCAGCCATCTCCATAGACCGCTACCTCAGAGGGGAGGATCTGAGGCAGGGCCGAGAAAAGGAAGGAGCCCAGAAGGATTACATTCAAGTCGATGTGGACGGGGTCGAATACCGAGGAAGAGCCTCCATGCCGACCCTCCCGCCCGAAAAGAGGAGGAGAAGCTTTGACGAGGTGAACGTGGGCCTTCGAGACGACGACGTGATTCGCGAGGCAGAACGCTGCCTCAATTGCGGAGGATGCTCCGCCTGCGGAGAATGTTCAAAGGCTTGTCAGCCCAAGGCCGTTGATTATGAGATGGAGGAGGAACGGGTTGAACGCAAAGTCGGGGCCATTATCGTGGCGACCGGCTTTACCCAGTTCGACCTTCGGACGTACGGAGAATATGGTGGAGGCCGGTTCAAGGATGTGATTACAGGTCTTCATCTGGAAAGAATGCTCGATACCAAGGGGCCGACCGAAGGCCATGTGATTCGGCCTTCCAACGGCCAGGAGGCAAAGCATATCGTCTTCATCCAGTGCGTCGGATCCCGGGACGAATCAAAGGGCGTTCCCTACTGTTCCAGGGTCTGCTGCATGTACACGGCAAAACAGGCCATCCTCCTCAAAGATCATTTCCCCGACAGCCAGTCGTACGTTTTCTACATTGATATACGGGCAAGCGGGAAGCATTATGAAGAGTTTGTCAAGCGAGCCCAACGGGAGTACGGAACGATCTACATTCGGGGGAGGGTTTCAAAAATCTATGAAAAAGGTGACAAGCTCATTGTCCGAGGGGTAGATACCTTGGTCGGAAAACAGGTGGAGGTAGAGGCCGACTTGGTTGTATTGGCAACCGCTGTTGTTCCCCAGGCCAGCGCCTTAGAGTTGGCCAGGCTCTTGAATATTCCGTCCGATCAATACGGTTTTTATACCGAGTGCCATCCAAAGCTTCAGCCTGTCGAGGTGGTGACCAAAGGGATCTTCCTGACCGGTTCCTGTCAGTTTCCAAAAGATATTCCTGATTCCATTGCCACGACGGGTGCTGCCTCGGTCAGAGCCTGTGAGATTCTCTCCAAGGATGAGCTGGTTCTCGACCCGAGAATTGCTTCCGTGGATGAAGAGGTCTGTAGCGGTTGTCTCAATTGTATTGAAGTCTGCCCCTTCAAAGCCATCCAGCCCCAAGAATTGGACGGGAAGACCGTTGCCCACGTCCTTCCCACGCTCTGTCACGGCTGCGGAAATTGTGCGGCCACCTGCCGGACCGGTGCTGCCAGTGTCCAAGGGTTTACCGACGAACAGATCAACGCCCAAGTGGCTTCGGTCTTCGAGGTTTTAAGAAAGGAGCATCTCCTTGAGCTATCTGAATGAAAAAGAGATTCATGGTTTTAAGGAACGGATATTGAAGCTGAGCGGCGAGGATGTCTCCCGGTGTATTCAGTGCGGAAAATGCACCGCTGGGTGTCCGATCTCTCCGGAGATGGACCTCCAGCCGAATCAGGTGATCCATCTGATTCAGATCAACGATCCGGCTACGGTGCTTCAATCGCATACCATATGGCTCTGCGCTTCCTGTCGGACCTGCTCTGTTCGATGCCCGGACGGTATTGATGTCGCGCAAATCATGGATTCCCTGAGAAAGTTAGCGTTGGAAGAAAAGGTTTCAATCCGCGAAGGAAACGGAATGAAATTTAACGAATTCTTCCTCGATTCGATTCGAAAGAGGGGGCGTGTTAACGAAATGGAGATATTATTGCGTTACAACCTCGCCGCCCATCAGCCTTTTAAAGATTCTCATTTGGGACTGGTGATGATGGCCAAAAGGAAGTTAAGTTTTTCGAACCGTAAGATTAAAGAAGTGGGTCTGATCAAAGAGATCTTTAAGAATAGCAAGCGATTCATCAAGGAGTAACGCCATGCACGTAGGATATTATCCGGGCTGTTCCCTGGAGAGCAGCGCGAAAGAGTTCGATCTCTCCCTTCGGGCAGTCTTCAAGGAGATGGAGGTATCGCTGCAAGAGATCCCCGACTGGAACTGTTGTGGGGCAAGCCCGGCTCACTCCCTCAATGAAGAACTTGGAATGGCCTTGCCTTACAGGAACCTGGTGAAGGCTGAAGAAGCGGGATTAAAAAGGATCATCAGCCCCTGTCCTGCCTGCTATAGTCATTTGAGACACACGCATGAAAAGGTAGGGTCGAACCGCTCTCTTGCAGATCGCCTTCAGAAGATCGTGGGAAGAGAATATAGGGGCAGTTCGGAATCGAAGCATCTTTTGGATTTCATCAAAGAGGACCTTGGACTGAAGCAACTGAAGTCTAGCCTAAAGCGTCCTCTCAAGGGATTGAGGGTAGCCGGGTATTACGGGTGTCTCACACGGCTGCCCGGAGTAAAGGTAGACGATGTCGAGAATCCGGTGATCTTAGACGAAATCGTGGAAGTCCTTGGTGGGAAGCCTCTTGACTGGTCTCATAAGACCGAATGTTGCGGGGCCAGTCTTTCATTGACACAGACAGAGATCGCCCTGAGGCTTGTCCGGGCAGTTTTGGAGGCCGCCGAAGAGAAAGGGGCGGAATGTATTGCCGTTGTTTGTCCCCTTTGCCAATCCAACTTAGATGCCCGACAGGGCGTTGTCTATAAGAACAGAATGCCCATCTTCTACATCACGCAGTTGATCGGGCTGGCCCAGGGACTTGACTATGCCAAGCTGGGCCTGGACGGAATGATCGTAAGCCCCCGCGACCTCCTTCGGAAGAGAGGGTTATGGCAACATTAAGGTTAAGTCTCGTCAACCAGGCTCCTGATGACCTTCATATTTTTCAGGTCTTCGACGGTATCCTTTCTCGGGGTCTCCATAATCCCGGGGAGGTGCCTCAATGACGGATGGTTTACCAGATGCCTGAATCCTTCCAGCCCGATATGCCCCTCACCAATGTGCCAATGCCGATCTTTTCTCGATCCCAAGGGTGTTTTTGAATCATTGAGATGGAGGAGATGGAGTCGCTTCAGGCCGATTACTTGATCGAATTTTCCAAGGGTATTGTCAATTCCATTCTTATCAGAGAGATCATAGCCTGCCTCAAAGCTGTGGGCGGTGTCGAGGCAGACTCCCATTCGTTGATGGTCCTGAACTTCCTCGATGATCCTTTTGATCTGTTCAAAAGTATAGCCAACTTCCGTCCCCTGTCCTGCTGTATTCTCCATCAGGAGCATCACTCCATTCTTCACTTTTTCGAAGGCCTGATTAATCCCTTGTGAGACGGCCTCAAGGGCCCGATCTTCTGAGGATTCCATTCGGTGACCGATATGGATGATCAGGTATTGGGCTCCCAATTGCTCTGCCCTTTGAAGATCCGTTGCAATGGAACGGATTGACCGTCTGTAGAATTTTGACTTGGAGGAAGCGATATTGGGGAGATAGGGCATGTGGAGAAAAATAGGGAAGAGGCCAGAGGACCGAAGGGAGGACCGGAATGCTTCCACCTCCCTTTTATTCAGGGGAGAATAGTTCCATCCCCTTGGATTTCGAGAAAAGAACTGGATGGTTTCGCAGCCCCGGACCCGGGCTCTTTCAGCCACCTTTGAGAACCCTCCTGCAATCGAAATATGGAATCCAAACTGCATCGACCCACCTTGAATAAGGATTCTTTAGAAGTTACAATTTACGTGAATTTGCTCTCCCTTGTCAACAATAAATTACCGAGAAAAGATTGATTTTCCGCTTGACAAAAATACGCATATGGATTAGGAATAATTCGTCAAATTAAAAATTTCACAAAATCCGCTGGGCTTCCATAGATCAATAATCAAAACCGCAGAAAATTTGGAGATTAGCTCGGGGATTTATTTTTGCGAACAGGTGGAGGTGGGTAGAATGGCCAAGGGTGAGAAGAAGGCAAAGGGTTCGAAAAATGTGATACGCTCTTCGGAGTTATACCCCAAGTTTAAGTATGAGGTGGCGAGTCGACCCGGAGGAGAAAAACTGAAGGTCTGCTATGCCTGCGGGGTTTGCACCGCGGGGTGTCCTGTAAGTGAGGTCTCTGAGGACTTCGATCCAAGGAAGATCATTCGGATGGTCCTGATGGGAATGAAGGAAAGGGTTCTTTCCTCTGATTTTATCTGGTACTGTCACCAGTGCTTTAAATGCAGTGGTCACTGCCCTCAAAACGTGAAATTTACCGATATTATGCGAGTGCTGAGGGATATGGCAGTGAAGGACGGATATGTTGAGTCATCTTTCCTCCAGAAGGCAAAGGAACTGGACAGATTCTCTCATAAGGTGAGACATCGATTGATGAAGTCGATTGTGGCCAAGAAGGGAAAATCTTTCACCCTTAACCCCGGGGAATTATTGAATCGCGTTGCCAAAGAGCTGACGTAGTGTGTTTTAGGGGTGGGATAGAAATGGAATGTGCTTCGGACATTAGATTTCAGACACGAAGGGAACGTACAAAGTGACAAGAGATTCCACGAAGATAGAGGCATGGCGGTTGGCAGATGAAGTAGCACTTTTAGTGCATATGGCTCCAAGCGGAAAAGTCTGGTGTCTAAAGTCTGAAGTTGGGTGTCTGAATTGCAAAGAAGGGGAATAGGAGCCATGGATGAAAAGATAGGTTCCGTATTGGTCATAGGTGCCGGGGTTGCCGGAATTCAGGCGTCGCTGGATTTGGCCGAATCAGGCTACCGCGTCAATCTCATTGAGAGGAAGAGTAATTTGATGGGTGCAGCAGCGAACAACTGTTGCAAAGGGGTGGAGGAGTGCAACCGGTGCATGCTGTGTCAAGTGAGCGAGAAGGCGTTTCAAGTCATCACCCATCCTCAGATTACTCTGTATCGCCACGGGGAAGTCGTTAAGGTCGAAGGAGAACCTGGCCACTTTACTGCAACCATTCGACGTTTTCCCGAAATGAATGAGCGAGGCTGCCCCATCTGTGATAAGCTCCCCCTTTACGCTGTGCCGGTGAAGGCCAATCCTGAAGAGATTCAGCTTGATGTAGCGGGCGTGATCATGGCCATCGGGTTTAAACTTTTTGACCCGACATCATTGCCCGAACTGGGCTATGGGAAGTATAAAGACGTCGTCACAGCCGTTGAGTTTGAAAAGATGATTCACGAACGGACGGGCTTATTTCGTCCCTCCGACGGAAAGATACCCCGCCGCATCGCCTTTATACAATGCGTGGGCTCCCGAGACCCTAAGATCGGCAACCCATGGTGTTCGGCAGCGTGCTGTTCCTACACATTGAAGGAGTCCATTGTCGCCAAAGAATATGTGAAGGATCTTGAGCCCACCATCTTTTTCATGGACCAAAGGCCTTATGGCAAGGATTCTGAGCGTTATCTCAGCAAGGCCAAGGAACTGTACGGGGTGAAATATATCCGCAGCGGTGTTTCGAAAATCGAAGCGACGGAGGACGGAGACGGCCTCGTCGTCACCTATACCAGCGAAACGGGCGGAGTATCGACCGCTACGTTTGATATGGTGGCCCTGTCCATCGGCCTTGAATGCGCAGCAACGGCACGGAAGCTGAGTCGCGAATTTAATATTGAACTGACGCCTTACGGCTTCTGCTGGTCATCACCCTTTTCCCCTCTTGAGACCTCAAGAGAAGGCTTCCTTGTCTGCGGAACCTTTGGAGGACCCAACGACATCACCGAGTCCGCCATGCAGGCCAGCGGGGCGGCTGCGGATACTTTGGGGATTTTAGCGAAGGCCAGATTCAATCGTGCTCCTCAAAAGGACTATCCCCTCGAAAGGGATATATCCGGAGAAGCACCGAAAGTGGGAGTCTTTCTCTGTCAATGCGGGGATTATATCGGAAAGACGGTCGACGTGACTTCGTTAGCACAGTTCGCCGACGGACTTCCAGGAGTTACGTACTGCGATCAAACGCAATACGTCTGCTCGGAGGAGTTCCGGGACGAAATGAAGAAAGCCATCAAAGTCCATGGGCTAAACCGGGTGGTCATCGGTTCTTGTTCCTTTTTCACTCACGGTTCACTCTTCCAGGAGACGTTGCGGGAAGCCGGCCTGAACCCTTATCTGATGGAGATGGTGAACCTCAGGGATCAGTGTGCTCGTGTCCACAGCCATGACCCTGAAAAGGCGACCATAAAAGCACAGGATCTGATCAGGATGGAAGTGGCCAAGGCACGGTTCTTGGAGCCCTTGCATCGTCTGCCCAAGACGATGAATCCTTCAGCTTTGGTGGTAGGCGGAGGGATTACAGGAATGGTGAGCGCGATCAGCCTGGCCGATAACGGGTTTGATGTGCACTTAGTGGAGAAAACGCCTCAATTGGGCGGCCATGCGTTGAGGATTCATCATACTTTGGAGGGAGGGGACGTTCAGGCTTACCTTTCGGACCTTATTGGCAAGGCCAACGAAAATCCTAAGATTCACGTCTATAAGAATTCTGAATTGACCGCCTATCAAGGCCGAGTGGGGGACTACACAAGTCGTGTCAAAACAACGTCTGGAGAGGAAAGAGAGATTCAGCATGGGGTGACGATCCTTGCCGCGGGAGGTCGTGAGTATAAACCCGACGAATATCTTTACGGCCAGGACCCCAGGGTCCTGATCTCAGTGGAGTTGGAGGAAGAGATCGATCACGGAAGCGAAAGGGTTGCCCATAGTCAAACGATCGCCATGATTCAGTGTGTGGGATCTCGAAACGAGGTAAGGCCTTATTGCAGCAGACTTTGCTGCGCCAAATCCGTCAAGAACGCCATCAGCCTCAAGACCCTCAATCCCAAGATGAACGTTTATATCCTCTACCGGGATATGAGGACGTACGGGTTTCGAGAATCCTACTACCAAGAGGCGAGGGAGAAGGGGGTTATTTTCATTCGCTATGACTTGGATCGAATGCCAGAGGTGAAGGCTGTGGGAGATGTCCTGAGGATTACGGTCCACGACATCATCCTCGGTGAGCGTATGGAGATCGATGCGGACCTCCTGGTGCTGGCCTCAGCCGTCTTACCCCCTGAGGATAACCATATCCTCTCCAGGATCCTTCGGGTTCCTTTGAACGAGGATGGTTTCTTCAAGGAAGCCTACGAGAAGTTGAGCACGGTCGATTTCATGCAAGAGGGGATCTTTGTGGCAGGGATGGCGCGAAGCCCTATCTCGATTGTGGAAGCCATCTACCAGGGCAAGGCCGCTGCCTCACGGGCCATGACTTTTTTAACTCGTGAGACTTTGCTGACTGATGGAATTGTCTCTACGGTAAAGGAGTCCGTCTGTTGCGGCTGCAAGGTGTGCGAAGCCCTCTGCCCTTACGGCGCGATCGCTGTAGTCCCAGAGGAAAACGTGGCCAGGGTCGATGAACTCGTGTGCAAGGGTTGCGGGACCTGCTGCGGCGCCTGCCCAACGGGTGCAGCGCAGCTCAAAGGATTTAAGAAACAACAGATGATGGCCATGGTGGACGCGTATCTTGGAGGATAGAAGTAGAAATGCCAAATGTCAAAGTTCGAATGACAAATCAAATCCAAAGCCCAAATGTTAAGAATTTTGATTCAAGGTTTTTATATACTGCGACATCAACTGAACCGATGAATGTCATTCCTGCCCCGATTTTCATCGGGGTAAACTCCAGCAGGAATCCAGGAAACACTGGATTCCGGGGCAAGCCCGGAATGACGATCTCCAGGAGATCTATGTCGTCAGGGTTTGTTTCGGGGGTTATTGATGGATAATTTCGAGCCTAAGATTATCGGATTTTATTGCAACTGGAGTTCCCAGATGGGGATAGATTCAGCCGGGGTTGAAGGCGCTTCGTATCCCCCGAACCTCCGGCTCATTCGGGTCATGTGTTCCGGCTCCGTCGATCCAGAGGTGATCATCAAGGCCTTCAAGAAAGGGGCGGATGGCGTGGTGATCCTCGGGTGTCACCTGGGAAACTGTCACTATCGAAACGGAAACTACAACGCCTTGAGGCGCTACCGGCTGCTTCAGAAGGTGCTAGAGCAGTTTGGCCTGGAAAAGGAAAGGCTAAGATTGGAGTGGGTCTCTGTGGCGGAGGGAAAGCGTTTCGCCGGCTTGGTGGGCGAGATGACAGAAGAACTCCGGAGACTGGGCCCGCTCAAACAATTGTCATAAGGGTGGGAGAGGAAACAGTTATGGGGAAATTGAAGTTTGCCATTTATTGGGGTGCTGCCTGCGGAGGTTGTGATGTGGCGGTGGTGGACACCCACGAGAAGCTACTGGATATCGCGGCTGCCGCGGATATCCTCTTTTGGCCGATCGCCATGGATTTCAAATATCGCGACGTTGAGGAGATGGCCGATAAAACCATCGATGTTTGCCTCTTCAGCGGTGCCATCCGAAATTCGGAGAATGAACACATTGCTCATCTGCTCCGTGAGAAATCGAAGGTGATGGTTGCCTTTGGAGCCTGCGCCCAGTTGGGCGGAATCCCGGGGCTCGCCAATGAGAAGAGAAGACAGGATATTCTGGATTTTGTCTATCACGGATCTCCTTCCACAGTTGCCGAAAAGGGAATCTACCCTCAGGAGATCACCTCCGTCCCGGAGGGAAAACTGAAGCTGCCCAAATTTTATGATGCGGTGATGTCGTTGGATCAGGCGGTGGAAGTGGACTACTATGTTCCGGGATGTCCTCCGGAACCTGCGCGTATTTTGGAAGTGGTCAATGCCATTGTCACAGGAAATCTGCCTCCCAAGGGGACGGTCGTTGGGGCGCTTGACAAAGCCCTGTGCGATTCATGCCCAAGGAAGAGGGAGGAAAAAAGGGTAAAGGCCTTTTACCGACCTCATGAGATTTTATTCGACCCCGATCGGTGCTTTCTGGAACAAGGACTCATCTGCCTTGGCCCGGCAACCCGGGGTGGATGCAGCGACCCGCCTCGATGCATCCGGTCCAATATGCCCTGTCGGGGATGCTATGGACCCCCTCCGGACATAACGGATCAAGGTGCCAAGATGCTAAGCGCGGTGGGCTCCATCATCGATTCCCAAGACCCGGAGGAGATCGAAAAGATCATCGAAGGAATCGCCGATCCGCTGGGGACATTTTATCGTTTCGGTTTGCCTGCTTCGGCATTAAGGAAAAAGAGGTTTTCATGAAAACAATATCGATAGATCCGATCACCCGGTTGGAAGGGCATGGGAAGATCGAGATTTTCTTGAACGACCAGGGCAACGTGGAAAACGCTTACTTTCAGGTCCCTGAGCTGAGAGGATTCGAGGTCTTCTGTCTGGGAAGACCGGTGGAAGAACTTCCGCGAATCGTTCCCCGAATCTGCGGCGTCTGACCCGCGGCACACCATCTGGCCTCGGGTAAGGCCGTAGACGCCGTTTACAAGACAGATCCTCCTCGAGCAGCGAAGAAGCTTCGGGAGCTTTTCTATTCTGCTCATTATGTCCACAGCCATACACTTCATTTTTATGCTTTGGCCGCGCCCGATTTCGTGTTGGGCCCTGATGCAAAGCCTGCGGAAAGGAATATCCTCGGCCTGATCAACAAGGTGGGTCTGGAGATCGGAAAAGAAGTCATCAAGAACAGAGCCTACTCGCAAAAGATTCAGATCATGATTGCCGGACGGGCGACCCATCTGGTTTGGAGCCTGCCCGGAGGGGTGAGCAAGGGAATTACAGAAGAGGAACGAAAGCAGATTTTGGAGATGGCCAAGGCCAATTTAGAGTTCGCCAAGTTCGGGCTCAAGCTCTTTGAGGACGTGGTCCTGAAAAACCAGGAGTATGTCGATCTCATTCTGAGCGATGCCTATCAGACCGTGACCAACTACATGGGGCTTGTGGACCGGAACAATAAGGTCAATTTCTATGACGGTATGATCCGAGTCGTTGACACTGAAGCCAAGGAGATGGCCAAGTTCAAACCGGCAGACTACCTCCAACATATCAAGGAGCACGTGGAGCCGTGGTCCTATTTGAAGTTCCCCTTCCTTAAGAAGATCGGGTGGAAGGGATTTGTGGAGGGTCCAAAGAGCGGAGTCTACCGGGCGGCACCACTGGCGCGGCTCAACGTGGCGGACGGGATGGCCACCCCCCTGGCCCAGGAGGCTTATGAGAAATACTTCGATACCCTGGGAGGCAAACCAGTCCACTCCACATTAGCGATGCATTGGGCAAGATTGGTAGAACTCCTCTATGCCGCAGAAAGGCAGGTGGAGCTCGTTCAAGATATCGAGATTACCGATCCAAAGGTAAGGGTTATTCCGAATAAGGTTCCTGACGAAGGGATAGGAGTCGTGGAGGCGCCAAGGGGAACGTTGTACCACCATTATAAGACGGATCAGAAGGGCATGGTCACCAAGGTAAATCTCATTGTGGGGACGACGAATAACCACGCTTCGATCTGTATGTCCATCCGGAAGGCGGCACAAGGCCTGATCAAGGCGGGCACGGTTGTCACAGAGGGCCTTCTCAACAGGATCGAAATGGCCTTCCGAGCCTATGACCCTTGCCTTAGCTGTGCAACCCATTCCCTGCCGGGACAGATGCCAATGCAAGTGGTGATTCGAGACGCTCAAGGGGAAGTCTTGAAGACGATTACCAGGGGGTGCCCCTGATGAGTCAGAAGGTGTGAAAAAATGTGGGTCTGCCTCGGCCCATAAGAATGGACGTCTTGTTGAAGCTTTAGGATTGCGGGTCATCCACGTTATGGGCAACTTTCCTCTTCAGTAAAGCAGAGTAATTATAGAGGCGAGGCCGCGCAGTTTGATTTTAGAGGTTCCGCCCTAAAGCTTCTCCAATCCGCCCATCCTTATGGGCCGGAATGGTGCTGCCTGTGTTTTAGGATTTTTGAGCTTAGATTGAGATGATGAAAATACTATTATTAGGGCTGGGCAATCCGATACTGAAAGATGACGCTGTTGGCCTCAAGGTTGTGAGAAAGCTTGGGGAGATGATGACAGACAAGGATGTCCATGTCGAGGAGGCGAGCTTCGCGAATATCGAAATCCTGGAAACGATCAGTCCCTATGATCGATTGATCATCGTGGACAGCATCAAGACCGGTCGGGGAAGACCGGGAGATCTGTATGAGCTGAGCCTTGAGAACCTTCAATCGACACTGCATTTGTCTTGCCCGCATGACATCAACCTGGGAACGGCCTTGGAATTAGGCAAACGCTTGGGAATGCACGTTCCCGAAGAGATACGAATTTACGCGATCGAGGTCGAGGACAATCAGACTTTCTCTGAAACCTGCACCCCATCCGTGGAAAGTGCGATTCCGCGAATTGTGAAGGAAATCGCAGAAAGAGAGCATTTCGGAGGAAAAAGCAGCGAACAAATTTTAGATCGCAGATTGCAGATTTCGATTTTTCAATCTGAAATCTAAAATCTCAATTTTCCCCTCACCCTTCCCCTCTCCCCAGCGGGGAGAGGGAGGGGGTGAGGGGGATAAATTAGGAGAATTTATGGATCAGGCTACATTGCCGGCAAAGAATGACAAGGTTGGAGCCGTCATGGTGGTGGGAGGAGGCATTGCCGGGATTCAAGCCTCTCTCGATCTGGCCGAATCCGGTTATTTTGTCTACGTGGTGGAGAAGGCACCTGGCATCGGCGGAGTCATGGCCCAGCTGGATAAGACCTTCCCTACTCACGATTGCGCCATGTGAATCCTCTCTCCCAAGCTCGTGGAGCTTGGTCGTCATCTGAACGTAAAGATCTTGTCTTATGCCGACCTTCTGGATGTAGAAGGTGAGCCGGGTCGGTACCGGGTGCGCGTGAAGGAGCGCTCCAGATTTATCGACCCGCTGAAGTGCACTGGATGTGGGGAATGTCCTCGGGTCTGTCCTGTTGAGCTGCCCAGTGCATATCAGGGCGGGCTGGCCAAGAGAAAGGCCACCTACATTCCCTATGCCCAATCGATTCCCAATGTCTATGCCATCGAAAAGGCGGAGAGGCCGCCCTGTACGATGGCTTGTCCTGCCGGTGTCAATGCTCAAGGTTATGTCGCCCTCATTTCTCAAGGAAGATATCAAGATGCCATGGAGGTAATCAAGAGGGAACTTCCCTTCCCTGGGATATTGGGCCGCATTTGTCCTCACCCCTGCGAGGACGTATGCAACCGTGAGCTGGTGGATGAGCCCGTCGCCATTTGCGGTCTCAAGCGTTTTGTGGCAGATCGGGTCAAGTCGGACGACGGTGGGAAAAAGCCTACGATTGCCGAGCGAAGGCCTGAACGCGTGGCCGTCGTGGGGTCTGGACCAGCCGGGTTAACGTGCGCTTATTATCTGGCATTGCGTGGTTACGGGGTAACAGTCTTTGAGGCGCTGCCCGTGGTGGGCGGAATGCTTTCCGTGGCGATTCCCGAGTATCGACTGCCAAGGGATATATTAGCTGAAGAAGTCAAGGCCGTGACGGATCTCGGGGTGGAGATCAGGGTGAACACCCCCATCGGCGGAGACACGACAGTGGATGGGCTTTTCGAAGAGGGGTACAAGGCGGTCTTTCTTGCAGTGGGAGCTCATGGGAATTTGCCCCTCAACATCAGAGGCGAGAATGCCAAGGAAGTTGTCTCCGGTGTAAAATTTCTGCGGGATTTTAATCTTGGTAGGAAGATGGAGATCGGCCAGAAGGTGGTGGTGGTCGGGGGTGGAAATGTCGCCATCGATGGAGCTCGATCGGCTTTAAGGCTGGGGGCGAAAGAGGTGACCATTCTCTACCGGAGGTCCAGGCAGGAAATGCCCGCCAGCGATGAAGAGATAGAGGCCGCCATATCTGAAGGCGTGACCATTACCTATCTTGCCGCTCCAATCGAGGTGCTGGTAGAGGAAGAGGGGAAGGTAAGAGGTCTAAGGTGTATCCGGATGCGTTTGGGCCCTCTCGATGCGAGCGGAAGGAGTCGGCCTGTGCCCATCGAAGGATCTGAGTTTTACGTGGCTGCCGATATGGTCATCGTTGCCATCGGGCAGGTCCCTGAGGCGGGTTTCTTGGAATCGAGCGGAGCGAAGCTGACCAAGTCCGGCACAATAGATGTCGATCCTCTCACCCTGGCTACGAGCCGACAGGGGGTTTTTGCAGGGGGCGATGCTCAGACAGGTCCGTGGATCGCCATCGGCGCAGTGGAGGCTGGAAAGCGCGGAGCGGAATCGATTGATCGTTATCTGCGCAGTGAGGATTTGAGGCAAGGGCGACACTTACGCGAAAAAGCCAAACAGTGGGATCTCAGCGGAATCCCTCTCGGTCAAGAAACAAGGCCTCGGCAGCGGATGAAGCATCTTTCCCCGGCGAGGAGGAAAGCCGGTTTTGAAGAGGTGGAGCTCGGGTTTTCAGAAAAGCAGGGATTGGAGGAAGCGAAGAGATGTCTTGACTGCGGCATCTGCTGTGAATGCTTGATGTGTGTCGCTGCCTGCAAGGCTCAGGCCATCGACCACAAACGGGAAGACAAGATCTCGGAGTTCGAGGTGGGGGCCATCATCGCCAGCCCCGGCTTTGAGGAATATGATCCCACTCCTCTCTACGAACTGGGTTATGGAAGATTGCCAAATGTGGTGACCTCGACGGAGTTCGAGCGGATATTGAGCGCCTCCGGTCCGTTTGAAGGCCATTTACGAAGGCCCTCTGATGGGAAGGCTCCCCGGAGGGTTGCCTGGATCCAGTGCGTGGGATCGAGGGATCCAGCAAATGGATGTGGGTTTTGTAGCTCTGTCTGCTGTATGTTCGCGATCAAGGAAGCTGAGATTGCCAGGGAGCACAGCGAGCAGCCTCTCGATGCGACCATTTTCTTCATGGACATGAGGACTTACGGGAAGGACTTCGATCGATACTACGAGCAGGCAAAAGGAGTGCATGGGGTAAAGTTCGTCCGCTCCAAGGTGTATGGCGTTGAAGAACTTGATGGAACGGGAGAACTCTCTGTTCGATTTACCACAGAGGACGGCAAGACCCGGCGGGAACCTTTTGATCTGGTGGTTCTTTCAGCAGGTCTTCATCCGCCTAAGGAGGGGAAGGAACTGGCTGAGAAGCTCGGAATCGAGCTGGATCAATACGGGTTCTGCAAGCCGCGAGGGTTGATGGCCGTGGATACGTCGAGAGAGGGAGTATTTTCGTGCGGAGCCTTCAACGGTCCTAAGGATATTCCAGAGACCGTGATGCAATCGAGCGGAGCTGCGGCCAGGGCCTCGGCATTACTCGCCTCGGCAAGGCACACCCTTACGAAGAAAAAAGAGTATCCTCCGGAAAAAGAAGTTGCAGGAGAGGAGCCGAGGATCGGAGTCTTCGTCTGTAAGTGCGGAATTAACATTGCGGGTGTGGTGGATGTCCCGGAGGTCAGCGAGTATGCAAAGGCACTTCCCAACGTGGTCTTTACGGATAACAACCTCTATACCTGCAGCCAGGATACTCAGGAGATCATCAAACAGAAGATCTTGGAGCATCGGCTCAACCGTGTGGTGGTGGCCTCTTGTAGTCCGAGGACACACGAACCTCTCTTTAGAGAGACTTTGAAGGAAGGCGGGCTCAATCAGTACCTCTTTGAGATGGCGAACATCCGGGATCAATGTTCATGGGTCCATGCGCAAGATCCGAAGGGGGCCACGGAGAAGGCAAAAGACCTGGTCCGGATGGCTGTGGCCAAGGCGAGATTGATTGAGCCGTTGAGACGGGTGGCCGTTGACCTTACCCGGAGTGCTCTCGTGATCGGAGGAGGGATGGCGGGGATGACGAGTGCCCTCAACCTTGCCGCCCAGGGGTTTGAAGTCAGCCTGGTTGAGAAATCAGAGCGGCTCGGCGGAATCGCCAACCGGATTTACAGGACCATAAACGGAGGGGACATACAGGCCTATCTGCATCAACAGATGGAAAGGGTTATGGACCATCCCAAGATCAAAGTCTATCTGGGAAGCCGGGTGGTCGATTCGTCCGGTTACGTTGGAAATTTCGTTACAAAACTCAACGTGGGAAACGGGACCGAAGAAGAGGTCCGGCATGGCATCACGATTCTCGCAATCGGTGGCCAGGAGTACAAGCCGAAGGAGTATTATTACGGAAAAGATGAGCGGGTATTGACGGGCCTTGAACTGGAAGAGGGGCTGGCCCTTCATCCTGAGAGATATACGAATTGCAGCGACGTGGTGATGATTCAGTGTGTGGGCTCGCGAGACAAAGAACGTCCCTGGTGCAGCCGGGTCTGCTGCGGAAAGTCGGTGAAGAATGCGCTGAAGCTAAAGGAGCTCAATCCCGATATGAATATCTACATCCTCTACCGGGATATGAGAACCTACGGGCTGATGGAGGACTTCTTTAACGAGGCGAGAGAGAAAGGAATTGTCTTCGTCCGATTCGATCCTGAAGACGCCCCTGTGGCGACAAAGGTTCGGGAGCACGGGAAGGATCTTTTGCGGGTTGAGGTAAAAGATGCTCTCCTCGGGGAGAGGTTTGCCATCGACACGGATTTGTTGCAGCTGGCCACGGCAATCCTTCCTCCTGAGGATAACAAGGTCCTTTCTCAATTCTATAAGGTCCCCGTCAATCAGGACGGCTTTTTCTTGGAAGCCCATATGAAGCTCCGACCCGTCGATTTTGCAACGGATGGAGTCTTTCTTTGCGGCCTCTGCCATAATCCGAAAGGCATTGAAGAAAGTATCTCCCAGGCCAATGCAGCGGCTTCGAGGGCAAGCACGATCCTGTCCAAGGAGAAGCTTGAGACAGAAGGAGCGATCGCTTACATCGACAAGGACCTCTGCGTGGGCTGCCGCGGCTGCATCGATGTCTGTCCCTATACCGCCATCTCTTATGTAGAGGAAGATGCGAGGTGTGAGGTCAATGAGGTCCTTTGCAAAGGGTGCGGAGGATGTGCCGCGACTTGCTCTTCGGGCAGCATTGCTCTGAGAGGATTCAGATTCGACCAGATCTACGCCCAGATTGAGAAGGCCTTTGAGACATTGTAACGGACCCCCGGCAGGTCATTGCGAGGAGCGGCAGCGACGAAGCAATCTCAAAGCGACATTGCCGCGCCCCTTGGGCTCGCAATGACAACCTGATGACGGAGAGATTGTATGGCAAAGGAAATACAAACTACTGGTAGTTTCGAGCCCAAGATTATTGCTTTTTTGTGCAACTGGTGCAGTTATGGTGGTGCAGATTTGGCAGGAGTCAGCCGGCTCCAGTATCCGGCCAATACCCGGACGATTCGCGTCATGTGTACGGCGACGATTTCTCCACACCATATCCTGAAAGCCTTTCAGAAAGGGGCGGATGGTGTGCTGGTAGCTGGCTGTCACATCGGAGACTGCCATTACATTAAAGGAAACTATATGACCATCAAGCGCGTGGCCGTATTGAAAGAACTCTTGAGGTTTACAGGGTTTCAAGAGGAAAGGTTGTATCTCGATTGGATCTCCTCAGCGGAAGGCGTGAGGTTTGCCGAGGTCATCAGAAATTTCACTCAGAAGGTTAAGGACCTGGGACCATCGCATCTGAGGACAAGCTACTAAAGCGATGGAATGCGGTAGTTGAGTCATTGGCCATTAAGTCATTGAATGACCCCATGACTGAATAACTTAATGACGAGAAGGATTTTGCTAACAGAGGCAGGGAGCAAAGATGAAAGCAATGCAGGCAAGAGTCAGGAAACTGCTCGAAGAAAATAAGATCGATGGTTTCATTGGCCTGAAGATGGAGCACGGCCATCCTGCGCCGTTTATGTTCAGTCGTGAGAATTTAGGCGAGATGGAAACACTGATTGTAGGAGATGCCCGGTATCCGTTGAATAAAGCCCTCTTGAAGGTTTCCAGTCAATATCCTGAGCTCACTTTTGGAGTGATGGTAAGGGGATGCGACGAGAGAGGTTTGACAGAACTTCTTAAGTGGAATCAGCTCTACCGGGATCGAGTCGTCCCTGTCGGGGTTGCCTGTACTCGTGAGTTGGCCGAGTCATGTGAGTGCTATAAACCCTATCCATCAGATTGGGTAGTAGGAGAGAAGGCAGAAGGGATTGCAAAGAGTAAGCGGCTGCAAAAGATCGAAGGGATGAATCAGAAGGAGAGGCTGAGTTACTGGTTGAATCAGTTCAATAAATGCATCAAATGTTATGGATGCAGGGATACGTGCCCTATGTGTTTCTGCGAGGTCTGCAGCCTCGAGGACCGAAATTTCATCTTGACCGGCAAACTGCCTCCTGAGAATCCTACCTTTCACCTGAGCCGGGCGGTCCATATGGTAGGCAGGTGTATCGACTGCGGCCTGTGTGAAGAGGCCTGTCCTTCGAACATTCCGGTGAGGACGCTCTATAAGAAGATAAACAAGATCGTCAAAGAATACTTCGATTACAGGACAGGAGAATCTTCGGAAGGGAAATCGCCTCTCAATCTGTTGGGAGAGGTGACCTTAGAGTTGTCGGATGTGAATAAATAGAATACCAAGAATCTCCCCTCCCCTAGCGGGAGGGGATCGAGGGGAGGGGGATACACAAGGTTGGCACCCTCACCCCCGCCCTCTCCCGTCAAGGGAGAGGGGAGAGAGATGAAGAGGATGAGATGGAGTACAGGACAGTTTTAACGACGTGTGGCTATTGCGGGTGTGGGTGCGGACTTTATTTAGAGGTCTTGGACGGCCAGCTTGTCGGTGCCGAACCCTGCAAGACGGATTCTGTCAGCCAGGGAGCGCTTTGTATCAAGGGCTGGAATATCCACGAATTTATCCAGAATAGTGAAAGGCTGACGAAACCCTTGATCAAGAAAGATGGACAATTCCACGAAGCCACCTGGGATGAAGCCCTCGACACGGTCGCTTCTCGCCTCAAGAAAATCAAAGAGGAGAATGGGTCCGACAGAATCGCTTTTCTGACTTCGGCCAAATGCACCAATGAAGAGAATTACCTCCTTCAGAAATTGGCCCGGGCCGTTGTCGGAACGAATCATGTCGACCACTGCGCAAGGCTCTGACACTCCTCCACGGTGGCTGGGCTAGCCGCCGCCTTCGGAAGTGGGGCCATGACGAATGCCATTGCCGAGATGGAGCATTCCAAGTGCATCTTCATCATCGGTTCCAATACGACTGAAGCCCATCCTCTCATCGGTTCAAGGATTCTCAAGGCAAAAGAGAACGGGGCCAAACTCATTGTGGCGGATCCAAGAAGGATTCAGCTCTCCTTCTATGCAGATATTTTTGTACGTCAACAGTTGGGCACGGATGTTGCCCTGATTAACGGGATCATGAATGTGATTCTTAAAGAGAAATGGTACGATCGCAAATTCGTGGAAGATCGGACAGAGGGGTTCAAGGAGTTCCAAAAGGTAGTGGAGAGATATACACCGGAAAGTGTCGAAAAGATCACAGGCGTCAAGGCAGAGGATATCAGAAAAATTGCGGAGCTTTACGCTCGATCCGAATCCTCCTCCATCGTCTATGCCATGGGTATTACCCAGCACATCA
>JAPVTA010000192.1:0-8507 GCA_047519465.1 Thermodesulfobacteriota bacterium
CACCCCTTCGATTTCGTTCAAACAAATGTGGCCGGCACGGCTCATCTCCTCAACGCCTGTCTTGGAGAGGGCACGGTGGAGAGGTTCATTCATACCTCAACGAGTGAAGTTTATGGGACGGCTCAATATATCCCGATCGATGAAAAACATTCTCTTCAAGCCCAATCTCCCTATGCCGCCAGTAAGATTGCGGCAGATAAGTTAGCGGAGAGTTACTATCTCTCCTTCGGTCTTCCCATTACAACGATCCGGCCTTTCAATACCTATGGCCCTCGCCAATCTCTCCGGGCTATTATTCCTACCATCATCTCGCAAGCCCTCCGCAATAAAAAAATTTGGTTAGGGAATACCAAGCCGCGGCGGGATTTTCTTTTTGTAAAAGATACCGTCAGAGGTTTTATTCAGGTTGGGAATTGTGAAGAAGCGGTGGGGAAAGTGGTCAACGTTGGAACCGGAACGGACATCTCCGTCGAAGAACTGGTCAAGAAGATTCTTGGTCTCATGGGGAGGCAAGGTGAGATTGAGGTTGAGGACCGGAGAATGCGGCCCGAAAAAAGTGAAGTGATGCAGCTTCTCTCCGATGTTCGTTTGGCCCAGAAGCTCTTTCAGTGGGCGCCACGATATACGCTGGAAGAGGGGCTGAGGGAAACCATTGAATGGTATCAAAAAAATTTATCCCGATTCAAGGTGGGGAGTTATCCGTTATAAATGACGTGTGCGGTCCCTCCTCTCCCCTTACGGGAGAGAGTGAGGGTGAGAGGGAAATTGAAAAAATGAATTGATACATCGCAGTAATAGCTAGGGACCTTAGAAAGCCATTGTAGTCGGGGTCGTCCCTGACCCCGATCACAACGCAGGGACTGTGATGACAAAATTACCTCACTTTACACAAGATGGTTCATGTTATTTCATGACGAGCACGACAAGCGGCAGAAAGCCAATCTTCAAGAATGATAAATATGCTCAGATACTTTGTAACATTATATATAACCTACATAGAAGAGAGAAAATGTTCCTGTTAGGATTTGTGATTATGCCTGAACATTTTCACCTTTTGACAGTGCCAGCGGAGAACGTCAAGGTCGCGTGGATAATGCAGGAGGTTAAGAAAGGGAGTGCCCGTCTGATAAACAGAGACCGGTGCAGTCGGGCTCAGGGACGAGCCCGACTACATGACGTAGAGGGCTGCCGAAATAGGTATTCGGGATCCTCCGTGACCCCGAATAAGGTCTGGACGGACGAATATTACGATTATGTTATTCGGAATGAGGTAGATTTAGTGAAGCATCTCAACTATATCTTCTATAATCCAGTTAAGCGAGGCCTGGTTAAAAGTGCAGAGGAATACATCTGGAGTTCGGCTCACCCGACTTTCGAAAATGATTTGCAGAAATTAATGTCGGGTCCGGGAATGGACATGATTACCGGGCATAAAATTTAACAAGAGGTAGTCAGGGTCGTCCCCGACCCCGAATAACTCGGAGAGAACAATATCTCACTAATAGTTGGTTTCCACACGGATGGCGGACACGGGCACGATGATTAAATGGAAATACCCTTTATCCGACATTGATCTCGGGAAAGAAGAAGAACAAGAGGTCCTAAAGGTCCTGAGGTCGAAATGGCTTTCTGCAGGCCCTGTCACTGAAAGGTTTGAAAAAGCCTTTTCCGAATATCTGGGCGGAGGAGAGGCCGTTGCCGTTTCGAGTGGAACGGCTGCCCTCCATTTAGCCCTGGCATGCCTTGCTTTGGGAGAAGGAGATGAAATCATCCTCCCTTCCCTGACTTTCATCGCCACAGCCAATGCGGTGCTTTACGTAGGAGCAAAGCCTGTATTCGCAGATATTGTTAGCGGAGAGAATCTCAACATTTCTGCCGACGAGATTGAAAAAAAGGTCACTGAGAAGACAAAGGCGATTATGGTGGTGCATTACGGAGGCTATCCCTGCGATATGAAGGCCATCCTGGGAGTAGCCAAACGGCACGGCCTTTATGTGATTGAAGACGCGGCCCATGCGCCCGGCGCAGAATATCAAGGGAAAAAGTGCGGATTGGTCGGGGACATGGGCTGTTTCAGTTTTTTTTCGAATAAGAATTTGGTTACCGGCGAGGGCGGGATGGTGGTGACCCGAGATAAGGAATGGGCAGACAAGGTTCGAAGGATGAGGTCTCACGGGATGGAGGCACTCTCGTGGGATAAGTACCGGGGTCACCTCTCCTCTTATGACGTAAGAAGCCTCGGCTATAACTATCGAGCGACGGAGATTCAATCCGCATTGGGTTTGGTTCAGTTAAAGAAATTGGACCGGAATAATGAAAAGAGAAAAAGACTCGTTGGGGTTTATAGAAAGGAGCTTCAAGGAGTTGAGGAAATCTCTACCCCTTTCTTGAAATTTGAAGGCAACCCTTCTTATCATCTTTTTCCGATTCTGGTGACGCCGGGGATCGATAGAGACAGGATGATGGAGAAGCTAAAGGATTTTGGAATTCAGGCAAGCGTTCATTATCCTCCTATCCATCTCTTTTCCCTTTATCGCAACCAGTTCGGTTACAAAAAGGGGGATCTTAAGAGAACAGAAGAGGTGAGCGGAAGAGAACTGACCCTTCCACTTCATCCCCGGCTGAAACAAGAAGACGTGAAGTGGATTGTGAAGAAGGTGAAGATGGTGATTCTTGAGTCGTGACTCGTGATTCGGGTTGTTACCATTCACCAATCACCAACACGGGGTTTCATGGAACTAACCATTTTTGAATCACCCGGAAAAGAATGGGACGAGTTTGCATCCCGGTATACCGATCTTATCTTTTATCAGTCGATCTGGAGCCGGGTGCTCGAAGAGGGGTTGGGAGGGCAACCCCTCTATTTTTGTCTGAAGGATGGAGGAGAAATCGTTTCCGGTCTGCCCGGGGTATTGCTCAACTTTAGAATTTTCAAAATTCTATATGCTTCTATTCCGTACGGTCACTTCATCGGTGAGAAGTCTTATTATCCAACCTTTTTAGAACTCTTGGAAAATGAGCTGAGAAGAAGAAGGATTGACCAGATCCGGCTCACCGAGTCACCTTTTTTCGAATCCTATCCGCTTGAGTCTTTTAAGCCGGTCTCTGCAAAATGCAGCCTGTTGGATCTGAGCGGCTTTGGAAAGAAGGAAATTAGGGAGAATTACGGCAGCGAGATCAGGAGGGCTATTCGAAAGGCCGAGAAAAGCGGGCTTTCCGTCGAGCGAGCCACAGCCAGAAATGAAATTGGGGTCTTCTACCAACTCTATCTTTCCTCTATGGAAAGGAACCGTGCTATGGCAAAATATCCCCTCCAATGGTTCTACGCGTTATATGAGATTCTCATTCAGAAAGGAATAGCTGACATTCTTTTTGCAGTCAAAGCAAAGGGGGAATATGTAGCGGGGGTCGTTTTGGTTTCTTCTACCACTTCCTTCCACTACCTTCACAATGGATCCAAGGAGGCCTATTTGGAAAAACGGCCTAACGACCTCATTGTCGACTATATCATACAGAAAGGGGTGGAAGAAGGGAAGGCCGCCCTGGATTTTATGGGTTCAGATCCCAACGACCTTTTGCTGCTTCGATTTAAAGAGAAATGGGGAAGTCAATCGAAGGACGTTTTCACGTATGTGAAAGATTATCGTCCTTTTCGATGCAAAATGTGGGAATGGGGTAAGAGATGGGCGGGTTCGAGGTTAGGGAGTGCTTTCCTAAGAAGATTCCGAGGTTAAATATATTGTCGGGCCCTGGCGGGCTTCCTCGTTTGGGCGATCCTCTGTGGCCGCCCAAAATAGGTAGCCCCTGCCTACCGGTAGGCAGGGGCTACCCTTTAGCATTATATAGGTGAGGATCTTGATCGGGAACGATGATTGGAGCTTTAGGGCTCGAAAAGGATTTTTGGCCTCGGGTATTGATCCAGCAGACAGAAGAGGCCTTAAGAATTACTATATTGACCTTCTTCAGAAAATGGCCTTGGAGGAAGTCCTGGAGTTAAAGGGAGACGAAATCGTATTGGATTTCGGATGCGGAAGCGGCAGGTTCTCTTATTGGATTGCTCCGGGAGTGAAGCAAGTCGTGGGCTTGGAAGTCACTCCGGAGATGGTCGAATTAGCTGAAAAGAATCGCACTGCGAAAAACGTCGAATTCATGCTTTATGATGGAGTCCATTTTCCCGCTTTCCCATATTCTTTTGATATCATTCTTTCCGTGGGTATCCTTCAGATCATCAAGGGGGAATTACTGAAGAGGACGCTTTCCAGTTTGGCCCAGTTTTTAAGAAGAAATGGGATGGGTTACCTGATTGAGCAGGTGTCGGACAATCCAAAGGTTGAACGGCCTGAAGTTGAGCAGTATCTTAAAGCCTTCAAGGAATCAAAATTGGAGTGTCTCCGGTACTACCCTATCCGCAGTGGTCGCTGGTGGCTTCTCTACTTGATACGATACGGATTCATTCCGAAAAATTGGTTTTCCCAGATTGCCCATGACGAATTGTTGAAAAGGAGAAGGGAAAGCGGACGAATCGATGTTTATAAGGACTTTCTCTTTCTGCTAAGGAAAGAATGATTGACCGGTCCGTGCCCCGCAAACCCCGACCTTCAGGGCGGGGAGCTTTACTTCTGTTTTGAAGGAGCAAATTGAGATGAAGCGAAAAAAAACGGTTACCAAACTTCCTAAGGAGGAAGCTCAACAGGAGAAAGACGAAGGGAGAATTTCTCTGATGTCTTCGAAATGGTTTGTGATCCTTCTCCTTCTCTTGGCAGGGATCGTCTGGTACGGTTTTTACAACGCCCATACCAAAGAGATTGCAGGGTCGGATGACAGGGACTATGCTGCGATTGCAAGAAATATTGCTCAGGGAGAGGGGATCGCAAGAAATTTTGCCTACCCCTTGGATATCAATTTCTTTAATCGGTTGCCCATTCCCGACTTTTTCCGCCAGCCTGGATATCCTGTCATCGTCGCGGGATTCTTCAAATTATTTGGGGTCTCGGACTTTGTTGCTTTGCTTCCTTCGTACCTCTCTTATTTTATTCTCGTCCTCCTTGTTTTCTTCTTTGCCAAGAGATATCTGGGAATCAAAACGGCGGCACTGGCTGTCTTGATTCTAATCTTTAATAAGGAGATTCTGGACACGAGTACGGTTGCCCTGACGGAGGGGGTCTATACGCTATTTTTTTTCCTCTTTTTTTATCTTTTCGTAAAGGCAAAGTCTTTAAGAGATATTTTCATTTCGGGCATTGTCCTCGGGATGAGCCACTTAATAAGACAAAATTTGTATCCCTTTCTCATCCCCACCCTTGTTTATCTCTACTTGTATCCTGATCTTCCCCGCTGGAAAAAGGTGACTTTTTTTGTGATGGGCGTTTTAATCCCAATCGTTCCGAATATGATCCGAAGCTACCTCGCAACAGGTTCTCCTTCATTTTCCTACGGAAAATTTGCTTTGATGGCCTTTAGCCAAAAATATCCATGGCTAAGCATCTATCGGGATATCCAGAATCCTTCCCTTCTTGAATTTCTTATGGATGCACCAGGCCAATTCTTTATAAAATATCTGGCCAATTTAGTGGCGGCATTTGAGCGGGTGATGTCTGTTTCCAACCCGTATCTATCCGCTTTCTTTATTGTTGAGATGCTTTATTGGAAGATCAGTCCGGAGTGGAAGAGGATCAAAGTATTATTTATTTTCCTGCTTCTTTGGCAAATCCTTTTTGTCTCCTTATTAACCTTCGCTTCTCGATTCTTTATCCCTTTTTTGCCGCTGATGGCCGTCTTGGCTTCGCAAGGCTTCTTGAGAGTATCGGAACAGTTACTCTCAGGCCTGAAGGTCCCTTGGAGGAAAAGGATCTTTATTTTGAACGTCCTTCTATTCTCAATTTTTTTCATTGTGCCCGTCACGTACAATATTCTCAGATCCACCCAAACACCGAATTCTAAGGCGATGCAATTAGGGTTCCTGATGCCCCAGGATGAAGCGAAGAAATTAAACGAATTCATCAGAGCTGAGTTAAAAGAGAATCAAGTTATCTGGACGGACGTGCCCGAGGTCCTGGAGTGGGAAGGGAACCGTTTATGCGGGTGGCTGCCAACGCGAATACAGTCGATTTATGAAATCCACAAAAAAATCCATGTCGATGCCCTCCTTCTCACAAACCTCAGGACACCCGTTGAAATGGGAGAAGAATGGAAGTACCTTTTATTCAGCGATCACAGTCTCCCCCTGTACAGGACCGTCAAGTTCTATAATGGGGGGGCGCTCGTAGCAAAATTGCTTATTCGTGACGGAAGGGAATGACAGTGATTTATCCCGCCCCCTTCTATCGGGACATCCTTCGATGGGCCATTGTCGGCGCCATTTTCGTTTTTTTGGGGAAGATGGTATGGGACCATTGGAATCAGGTGAAGGAAACCTCGTTCACCTTTGAAGCGTACCCCCTTATCTTATCCACTCTGATCTTTGCCTTCAGTTATTTCATACAAATTTGGGCATGGTATCTTATCACCCTGAAATTGGAGATCGGTATTCCTCCATCAGAAACAGTGAAGAGCTGGTTCTATTCGCAATTGGGCAAATATCTGCCGGGGAAAGTCTGGCTTCTTCTCAGTCGGTTCTATTTTTACGAATCCAAAGGGAAATCGAAGAAGGCTATTTCGGTCGCCCTCTACTTTGAAACGGCGACGGTCATCGGAGCGGGCTATCTTATCTTTTTGGCCGCTCTCATTCTTCATAATGAGAAATGGCCGCTGTCTTCTTGGAGACAATCCGGTTCGTTGTTTTCTCTCTTACTCTTAGGCTTCGTTTTTCTTCATCCGCGAGTTCTCGAAGGAATATTGAGTTGGGTCCTGATGCGATTTAAGAGGGAACCTTTCTCGCTATCTATTTCATACGCCGATATTCTTTGGATATTGTCTGTCTGTATCATTTCATGGATTGTTGGGGGAGTTGGTTTTTACTTCTTCGTCAACTCCGTCTATCCCGTGGCGCCACAGTACATTTTATTCTTAACAGGAGCCCTGGCCATTTCAAGCATGTTGGGGTTGATTGCGCTGTTTGCTCCCAGCGGGTTGGGAGTGAGAGAAGGAGCTTTGGTATACCTTCTCTCGTTTATGATGCCAACCCCGGTGGCTGTGATCATTTCCGTCCTCACTCGAATCTGGATGACCCTCGTTGAAATCGGATTGATCGGAGTGGTATACTTACTCGGGCAAGTCCAAAAGCAAGAGAAAAGGAAGGAACATGGCGAAGCGTAAAAAAAATAAAAAACAGGATCAACAAAAGAAGGCTCTTCCGAGGACAGAGCAGAAGCGGCGGCCCTCTTTTCGCCACCTGATTGCCATCGGACTGATCGCAGGCGTAGCGTTGGTGGCCTATTCCAACACCTTCCACGTTCCATTCCATTATGATGACCGGCCCAATATCGTCGAAAACCCTAATGTCCAGATGACGGTTCTAACGTGGGATCGGCTGGAACGGTTGATCAAAAATACTTACGCAGTGTCCATTCGGGTTTTTTCGTATTTTACTCTTGCGCTGAATTTCTATTTTGGCGGGTTCAATGTAGTTGGTTATCATCTGGTGAATTTCTTCATCCACATCGCTTCGGGAATCTTCTTATATTGGTTCCTTCTGCTGACATTCAGTCTGCCCTCCTTAAAAGAGAAATATGGACCCATCTCATACAGAGTGGCTCTTTTTTCGAGCTTAATTTTTATCTCCCATCCCATTCAAACCCAATCGGTCACCTACATTGTTCAACGAATGGCCAGCATGGCGGGGATGTTCTTTCTCCTCTCTTTGGCCCTCTATGTCAAGGGGAGACTATCCACCGGAAGGTCGCGGGTTTTCTACTTCGGAGGAATGGTGTCAAGTTATCTATTGGGAGTTTTTTCAAAAGAGAATGTAGCCATTCTCCCGTTATTCATCGTTCTGTACGAGTTCTATTTTTTCCAAAATTTTGACCTAAGCCCAAGGGGAAAAAAGATCCTCTTTGTTCTCCTCGGTGTTCTCTTTGCCCTCGGGGTTTTTGGATTTATCCTCTGGGGGCAGCGATATTTCCAGGAGATCAAGGGAGGTTACGAATATCGGGCCTTGTCATCCTCGCCGTTTACCATGGGGGAGAGGGTTCTCACTCAGTCTCGCGTTGTCCTTTACTATTTGACTCTCCTTGCTTTTCCCCATCCGTCCCGTCTCAATCTGGATTACGATTTCCCGATTTCCAAGACGATTCTCGATCCTCCTACCACCCTGATTTCTCTTCTGATCATTGCCGGGCTGATCGCTTATAGCATCTGGACGGCAAAGAAGAGACCGGTGCTCTCCTTCTGCATCCTGTGGTATTTTGGAAATTTGATGATCGAATCCTCGATCTTTCCTCTGGAAATGGTGTATGAACACCGGCTTTACCTCCCGGCCGTAGGCCCGTTTGTTCTTTTTAGTCTATTCGTGGTAAGGGGGATAGAGAGATTGAAGAACAAAAAAGTGGACGTGATGAATCACGCGCGTA
>JAPVTA010000193.1:0-26992 GCA_047519465.1 Thermodesulfobacteriota bacterium
CCTATGCACATGTATGGATCATCGTTCTCTTTCTGGTAACATTCAATGCCCTTCTTCTTGTAACTTGAACAAATGATCATCCTTTGATATCCATTTTCCGCTAAAGCCCTTATTGCTCTACCCAGGTGCCAATCCTGGTACTTCTCAAAGGAGTTTTCCCATGCTTCAAAGCTCTCCAACATTTTTGGATCAGGTAGAGAAAAGTCTGATTTGTTCAGCCCTCTCAGGTTCTTCCTTTTTTGATATAAACTCGAGACCAAATCCAAATGGCCATCCTCCTCTACAATTTTCTCGGGAGGAATCCCGGAATTTAGTTTCCGGAAAATCCTTTTGGTTAGCTCATTTTCAAAGAACAAAGAATCGAAATTGATAGGCTGAGAGAGGAGGGGTGGAACGTCTCCGAAATCGCCAAGAAGATGAATCTGGACTCGAAAACGGTCAAACGCTGTATATCACAACAATCACAAGACAATATGGGTGTCCCTTCGAGGGACAATAATCAGCTGGATGCCCGTACGAAAGTATGGGCCTTTTTGTTTGCTAACTTTCTCGATTGCAGGACCCGAAGCCAGGATTCCGCCGACCGAGTAGGGAGGAAAAGCCCCACAACGTGCCGCGTCAGGAATTCGAACGGGAGGTTACGCAGGAAGAAACAGAATGTTGCGACCGTAGTGACCGAGTCCCGCCCTGGAAAAGAAGCAATTCAAAATTCGGATCCGAAATTAAAAATGTTTTTTTCCATCAACATCTATGTTTAGCCGGCTTCTCTATACATAGATAATTAAACGAAGACTGAATGATCAGACCATTATGACAGTGTTTTCCAACACTCCGATGCCATTGACCTCGATCCGAACCTTGTCATCCGGCTGAAGTGTGAAATCATTTCCGGGTACGATCCCGGTGCCGGTCAGCAAGACCGCTCCGTGCGGAAAGGTCTGGCTGCGGTAAAGGTAGCTCACCAGTTCCTCAAAGGAACGTTTGATCTGATTCACAGCGGTTTGTCCCTCGAATATAATCCGACCTTCACGATAGATTTGCATCGTAATGATCCAGGTTCGCGCCACCGTCTCAGTGGAGCCGACCACAATGCACGGCCCAATCGCGCAGGAGCGGTGATAAATTTTGGCTTGAGGCAGGTAAAGCAGGTTTTCCCCCTCAATATCACGCGAGCTCACGTCGTTGCCAGATGTGTAGCCAACAATGGTTCCCTGAGAATTGATGACCAAGGCCAGTTCCGGTTCGGGCACATTCCAATGTGCGTCCGCGCGGATGCCGACCGGTTCGCTGGGACCAACGACCTTTTCCGGGAGTGATTTGAAGAAGATCTCAGGCCGCTGTGCGCTATAGACTCGATCGTAGGCATTGGCGCTGAAGCTGGATTCCTCCATTCGCGCCGTTTTGCTGCGTAGGTATGTGACACCCGCCCCCCAAACCTCCTGCCGCTCGACGGGGCTAAGAAGTTGGATTTGATTAAGAGAAAATCGAGTCAAGCTTTGCTGGGAAAGGGCCTCGAGCTGTTGGAGAGGATCTTCGGCTTCGAGAAGAAAGATAATATTGTTCACCCCTGCATCAGATAAATCCAGAACCTGGTTCTCAGCGATGAACAGACCTACCCGTGTTTCTCGTTGTGAGGTGAGGAATCGGCAAAGTTTCATTTTGTGCGCCTTATTAAGATCCCTAAAACCACTTCGGGATTAAGTTTCCATCTTGATCAAACGGAAAATCCGAGGGTTCACTGAGGATCTCCAGTCGTGGGTTTGATCTGGCTTGATTTAAAAAAGCCTCTGAGGCATAGAGATATTCTGTTTTTAAGGTATTTTTAATCCAAAGGATCCGAAGATCTTGAGGATTGAATACCCCAGAATTATAGTGGGCAATGGATAAGGCCTCTCGGTCTGTTTCGAAGAAGATGGGAACCCGCCCATTCTCTGGAGACATCCCAGTCATGACATTGATGCGTGTAGAAGTATAATCAATCTTGTCCACCAAACGTTTGGTGGTATAGTCGGCCATTCCAATCCCTGTCGCATTTCCGTGGGATTCCTCAGTGATATCCCGAACAAAGATCCTTGTAATTTTTGGCCTATTTGATTTCGTTCCTCCAATAAAAAGATTGCGGCCGATCACATTGGTATCCATCCCAGTACCGCTGATGTCTTTTCCCATCTCATCAACAATCAGAATATCGATCTGATTAAAGGGGAGAAAGGGGATTAACTCCTTTGCTTTCCTCAAGAGAACCTTCTCCTTCTCCACTATCTCTTCGGGTTCCAGCAGATCGATGAATGCCGTTTCATCGTACTGGTTTTCGATGATCCCCACTCCGAAAAAGATGGGTAGTTTATTGAGGAGAATAGAACCGACTTCCGCGAGAACCGCAGGGAAACCATGCTTAATCGTAAGCCGATGAACCATCAGCGCTCCCCGAGGTTTGGCCATGCCAATAACGATCATCTTCACCAAACCGCTCTCAATCTCTCCTTCAAAATCGGTATGGGGTTTGATTCGATTGACGACGATAATTTTGTCCGCCCCCAAGAGATTCTTATCGGCAAAGACAGGGGTCCCGAACTTCGTTCGACCAATTTCCTCAACCTCCACGGTTGAGAAAATAGGAGCCCCAACACTCTTCTCCGTAATCCCAAGGCTCTCCAATACCTCCATCTGACCTTCTGCGGTTGCCCCTCCATGACTTCCCATGCATGGAGCGACAAAAGGAGAGGCTCCTAAATCTTTTAAAAGGTTAATGATCGTCTTTAAGACCTTAGGCTTATCTTTAATGCCTCGGCTTCCCGCCGTGAGGCCGACCCGTTCCCCCTTTTTCACCTTCTTCGGCAATTCGAATTGGTCCAAAAGTTCGTGGACTCTCCACTCTACGTTCTGTAAACGAGGCGCATCAATCTTCTGACGGATTTTGAAAATCTTCGGAAGGTTCTCCATTGATTCATTATAACCGAACGATTCTGACGATTGCTAATTTACCGAATAATCCGCGTTGGATCAATTGATAGTCGACTCATTCGCTGCCATTCGTGGTATTCGAACTTAGGCTTTCTCTAAAGAAGGGCCTTTTCGCTTTGGGTATCGAAGAGATGGATATTCTCAAGGTTGGCCTGAAGCATAATTTCCACATGGAGATTCACCTTTGTTTTTGGATCGACACTCGCGATGAGAGAGTCTCGGCCTGCCTTCACATCCAGATAAATTTCATTTCCAACGGGTTCGATGATCTCGATGAGGGCTTTGAAGGTTTCGCCCTCCACAGGAGAGGGAGCTTTTGACAGGTCCTGAGGCCGGATTCCAAGGGTAACCTTCTTATCCACATATGCCTCAAGATGTCGGGCCTTCCTTTCAGAAACGATTAATCTCATTCCATCGGCCTGGACGAATAATTTGTCGTTTGAGACAACGAGCTCGGCATCAATAAAATTCATCGTGGGGCTTCCAATAAATCCTGCAACAAATTTATTGACAGGGTGAAAGTAGAGATCTAACGGCTTTCCCACTTGCTGGATGAGGCCGTCTTTCATCACGACAATACGGTCTCCCATGGTCATGGCCTCCACCTGATCGTGGGTGACATAGATAATGGTTGATGCAAGGCGCTCATGCAGCTTCTTCAATTCCCCTCGCATCTGTACCCTGAGTTTAGCATCTAAATTGGATAAGGGCTCGTCGAAGAGGAAGACCTGTGGTTTTCTCACAATGGTCCTTCCCACCGCTACCCTCTGGCGTTGCCCACCAGAGAGTTGTTTCGGCTTCCGTTCCAGCAGTTCCGAAATCTCAAGGAGTTCTGCTGCCTCTCGTACCCTCTGGCTAATCTCCTCTTTTGAGAATTTTCTCATCTCAAGGCTAAAGGCTAAATTGTCGTAGACTGTCATGTGAGGATAGAGAGCGTAGTTCTGAAAGACCATCGCGATGTCGCGATCTTTGGCTGGAATGCGATTGATCAGACGATCCCCGATGTAGATTCTTCCCTGGGTGATTTCTTCCAGCCCCGCGATCATTCTCAGTGTCGTGGTCTTCCCGCAGCCACTGGGGCCGACGAAGACCACAAATTCCTTATCCTCGATCCCCAAGTTAAAGTCCTTGACTGCGACAACTTCGGTAGATCCTTTGGAGATGAAATGTTTGGATACGTTTTCTAATACCACCCTTGCCATGTCATTATTACTCCTTTAATGCCCCTGTTAATCCAGCCACATAGTGTTCAACAAAGAAAGAATAGACCAAGGCCACAGGTACCGAGGCCAGAAGCGCTCCAGTCATCAGTGGCCCCCAGTGATAGACATCCCCGCGAACGAGTTCCGTGACTAAGCCAATTGGAACGGTCTTGCTATCCGTGCTCGAAATGAAGACAAGAGCGTATAAGAATTCGTTCCAGGAGAGTGTGAAAGCGAAGATTCCAGCGGAAAAGATCCCAGGAAGGGAAAGGGGAATGACGATCCTCCAAAAGACCCGGAGCCGACTGGCTCCGTCGATCATGGCGCATTCCTCCATCTCCTTAGGGATCGACTTGAAGTATCCCATGAGCAGCCAAGTGCAAAAAGGAATAAGAAAGGTTGGGTACGTCAAAACCAAGGACCAGAGGGAGTCCCACAATTTTAGGTCAAAGATAATAGTGGCCAGAGGAATGAAGAGGATCGTGGGTGGGATCAAGTATCCAAAGAAAATAGCCAGCCCGGTTGGGCCCGAGGTCTTGAATTTGAGCCGTTGGATGGCATAAGCCGCAAGCAGACTGGTACTAAGAGAGATCGCTGTCGAAAGAACAGCCACGAAGAAGGTATTGTACATCCACCGGAAAAAGATAGTATCGAAGAAAAGGGTTTTTACATTGGCCAGTGTGGGTGTGTGGATATAAAACGGATTGAGTTTCAAGTTATATAACTCTTTCATGGGCTTAAGGCTTGTATTGAACATCCAGTAGAAGGGAAAAAGGAGAAAGAAAATAAATAAGGCCAGCGGAAGATAGAACTTGAATAATTTTTGCCAGAACGATTCGCGCATGCCTCAGTCCTCTTTCTTCAGGTATCTAAAACTAATAAGCACACAAAAAATCAGGATAGGTAGAATAAAATTAGAGATGGCTGCACCCTCTCCAAAATGTCCTCCGGGGATGGCTCTCTGGAAGGAGAGCGTTCCGAAGAGATGAGTGGCGTTAGCCGGTCCTCCCTTGGTGATCACCCAGACCAGTTGAAAATCTCCAAAGGTCCAGATCGTTGAGAAGGTTGTGATGACAGCCATTAGCGGAAGGATGAGAGGTAACGTGATCCGCCGGAACCTCTTCCAGGAGCCAGCCCCATCGATGGCAGCTGCCTCATAAAGCGTGGGATCAATGGTCTGAAGTCCTGCCAGGAGGCCGATGGTGAAAAAAGGGATCCCTCTCCAGATATTTGCAACGATTAAAGAGAGCCGGGCATTGGTCGGGTCTCCAAGAAAGTCAATTCTATGGTTCATGAGGCCAGTCTTCATTAAGGTCCAACTGATGGCACTGAAAGTAGAGTCATAGAGCCACCAGAAAACGATAGCGGAGAGCGCCGTAGGAATGATCCACGGCAAGAGGATGATGGCCCTCATCAGCCCCTTTGCTTTGAAATCGCGGTTGAGGACGATGGCTAATACAAAGCCTAGAATGGCCTTGAAAATGACGGCCACAATCGTATACAGAAAAGTGTTATAAGTAACTAACCAGAAGGTCGAATCTTTAAGAAGGCTTACGTAGTTTACAAAACCAATGAAGTCGCCTTTCCGACCGACCAAGGTGTCTGTAAAACCCAGCCAGAGCCCCAAAACAAAGGGGTAGGCCAAAAAGATGAGGAGGATGGCTTCGGCTGGAACAACCAGGAGAAAGCCAAGGAAATTACGATTCTCCATCAGATCGGAGAACTTCTCCCGAAGCCATCCTCTCTTCTCAGCAACGGCATACACCTGATTCAATGTTTTAACCTTTCTTCGGCGCAGCCTTCTTCTTGTAGTACCTGAGGAGCCTCTCTTCAGCGATCTGAGCCGCCTCCTTAGATGACTTACCACGCACGCAGACATCACCCATTAAGTCAACCACAATATACTCCGCCATGGCCGCGGCTGAGGCAGGTCCTTCTGGGCCTTCATAACCGTTCCAGAGCATGTTGGCAATGGCGTCTCGGAATGGGGTGACCTTGGGGTCGCTTGTCCACACCGGTAGGCTTTTATAAGCCTTTAGGCTGGGACCCACATACCCGATCATGGCATTGATCCATGGAGCTGCCTGCTCTTCTTCTAACATAAATTTGATGTAATGTTTGCAGGCGTTGGGAAACTTGGTGTATTTGAAAATGAACGCCTGATTGAAGAGATGTAGTTCCGTAGGCTTTTTCACTGGCCCGATGGGCATGTTCACATGGTTCGTGTCCTTGGCAATCTCTGGAAAATCTTTCTTGGCAGCGGCATAGATGCTGATGCCATTGGTGGTCACAGAAATCTCTCCGGCTAAGAAGGCTTTGTTGTTATGAGGATCGAGCCAGGAGGCTGTTCCCGGAATCAAGGTATCGTAGAGCTCCCTCACCGCTTCCAAAGCAGCCCATGTCTCGGGCGAATTGATGACTACGTTCCCATCTTTATCCACACACTTTCCGCCGAATGCCCAGAGCCAGTGGTGAGTCCAGTTGTTTCCATCACCCACGGCATGTCCAAGAGCAAACCCCGGCGGATGACCTTTGGCCTTCAGCTTCTTACACATCTTGATGAATTCATAAATGTCGCTGGGTGGCTTTTCATATCCTACCTCCTTGACCCAGCTTTCCCGATAATTGATGCAATTTGTTGGGCCTCCTATGGGAATAGCGATCCATCTTCCTGTCTTGGGATTAATCCCGTACTTGGGGCAAACCGATTCCCATCCTCCATATTTCTTTCCCAGGTATGTGGCAAGGTCTGTGACATCGACGAGTTTATCCGGATACAAATGGGGGTCATCGTGCCATCCGAGCACGATATCGTGTCCTGCACCCACTGAGGCTGCCATGGCTGCCTTAGGTCTTACGTCTTCCCAACTAATGTACTCAGTCATCACCTTGTTCCCGGTGGTCTCTTCCCACTTTTTCGTATTCTTATCCCAGAGGTCTTTGTCGCCTTGAACAAAAACCGACCATCGCAACACTCTCAATACGGCGCCCTTCTCAGGTTTTATCGGAAGGTCCTCAACCCCTTTCTGAGCTACTGACTCAAAAGGAAAAGATGCGAGTCCAGCCCCTGCGATTCCTACAGCCGTCGTTTTCAAAAAGTCCCTTCTTGTTATTCCCTTTCCCATAGTCGTTTACCTCCTTGGAATAATTGCGGATAAAATTCCAAAAACCTCAGCCAGAAAAAAAATTCAATTCATCCCTCCTTTCTCCGTGAAATAATCCACCTTCGCTCCCTTTATGAAAGTTCGTGCGATCCGGGACCGATCGGGAACCCGGCGGATCTCAAAACATATCCTCCATATGCTGGCTTATTTCATCATTTCCCGCTTAAAGAATCAAGACGCATAACATTCGCTCGCTAAGCCCTTGGTCTGACACCGAATTCCGTGGAAAGAAGGCTATCGAGAAATCCTCTGGTCAAAGGGGTGAGACCTTTTCTTTTTTCCCCAATCTCTCTGATCCTCATCTTTATCCAAGGCCGTGAAAGGATCTCCTTTTCTCTCATGGTGATAAAGGGATAACCGATTTCTTTCTTTTTTAATAGCCTCCTTCGATCCAACAAATTGGCTTCGCCTCGATCGAAGTTGAGATAGATCCAATCCCCAGTCTCAATGGCTCCGATCCCTCTACCTTCAAAGGCTTCTGGAGAACAATGGCCAATGCAAGGACCATACGTGGCGCCCGAGTATCTTCCATCGGTGAAAAGAGTCGCGATATACCGTAGGAGAAGGTCACGATTGAGATATTCTGAAGGATAGAACAT
This sequence comes from Thermodesulfobacteriota bacterium, assembly GCA_047519465.1. Classification (GTDB taxonomy): domain Bacteria; phylum Desulfobacterota; class BSN033; order BSN033; family UBA1163; genus UBA1163. The sequence goes on from JAPVTA010000193.1 coordinate 7,930, forward strand.
CTCTGGCATACCGTAGGCCCGAGGACCTTCTCCTGCAATGACGATCAAGATTCGAATTTTTCGCTCTCTCACTAGCCGATCAAAAAGAATGTCCTTGCTGAGCCGTCCCCAATCATCTTCCCCCTTAAGGCCATCAGGAAAATTGTAAGAGAGGGTCTTCAAAAGATCCTCTTTGGTTAGCCTGCTTTTCAATTTCCTCAAAACAGCCTTCCCTCCCAAAAGGTCTTGCTGAGCCACTTCTTGGTTTTGGTAAAAGACTGCAAAGTAGATCTTATCGTGGAACGTTCGGATGGCTTCCTCAGGCAGCCCCGAGACCTTGAATACTGCACTCCGGCAGAAGTTGCCTCTCAAATTAATGATTCCGCTTCGGTTTCTCAGAGGAAATCCAAAGAGGATATGGTCGTTGGGATCTTTTGCCCCTTCAGTTCTTTCCAACCACCTCCCCTGAACCGTGTTTCCATCCCTTACCAAGCCTACTCTAAAGAGAACTTTCATGAGGGTATCAACCCCAGAACTTTTTTCCCGTGCCATTTCTTTCGCCAAAGTAAAGACGCTTTTGTTTTTCAGAGGGGCATACTCCATCAACTGTGGCGTCTGAGCCCCGATCTTCGCCATCTGCTGAGGTGTGATTTGAATACCTACAGAGGCAGCCAGGTAAGGGAAATGGAGAGCCCAGTTGGTAGATCCTCCAATAGCACTCCATACGACAATACCATTTTTAAGATTCTGACGAACTAATGACGAGATGGATCGTTCAGAATCCTCTCTCCGGAACATGTCCAAAAGGATCTCTACGGCCGAATCGATTTGTGATTGAGTATGGGGTCGATCCGGCAATTCCATTCCAGGAGGAACGAGACCCAAGGAGGCTAAAACAAGCTTACTGGTACATCCCGTGCCAAGAAAAGCGCATGTCCCGCTCTTGATACAACAGAATTTGACAATCTCGGCTTTCAGGTCATCCCCTTTTTCCTCATCCATCTTTCCTCCGAAGATGAGGCCATCGATCAGCTTCTCAAACATAGCGTAGGTATTGCACTTCAATTTCATCTTTAGGAGGTCCGCGATCTCCTTTTGAACGGATGGATCGTCGATATCCTTCCTTAGTTCTATAAATTCTTTCTTGAGGTAGGAGGGGAGATAACGTTCCGGCATAATATGCGTGGGAAGGAAGACCGTATAGAAGGGCTTCATTCCCCTTCTTCTTCGAGCAAGGTCAACCTGAACGAAGCCTGTCACCTCCCCGGCAGGCCTTTTGTCACAACTGGTTAGAACCAGAGCTCCCTGATATCCATGGGCCTCGCACTGGCTGATCACATTGAGGCTGGCAAGATTGCGAGAAAGAAGGGAATAACTCATCCCGATGTGACCCTCAGCAATGCCGTCGCAGACCCCTGGATCGGCCATGGGAAAAGGAAGTGCATTCCTCACCCAGAGACTCCGGGTTGCCTTCTTTACGAAATCCTGATCCCGGACCTGGGCGGGATGGTCCTCGCCCCCATGAACGACCGCGATGCGCGGGCTTCCGGTCATCAGACGTTTAACGACCTCATCCCGCGTCGTCCTGATCCCTGCGAATCGGAGGATCTCCATCATAAAAGGGAGGATGAGGGTGATGGGTTCCGCTTGCTGAATAATTGGATCGTTATACGATGGATCATGCATCTTCATCATCTTACCTTCTCTTTCGTCGAATGAATCGGATGGCCAGCTTGATCGCATCGACCATGCTCTGGGGGTTAGCCCGGCCCTTCCCAGCCTTTCCAAAGGCAACCCCATGATCCACAGAGGTTCGAATGACAGGAAGACCCATGGTGATATTCACGCCTCCCATCTGGGACCATTCTCTCCCGCCCTTCTTCAGCGAGAAACCGAGGAGCTTCACTGGAATATGGCCTTGGTCATGGTACATCGCCACCACAGCATCATAAAGCTTCCCTTTCAATTTCGTAAAGATTGTATCGGGGGGGACAGGGCCTTCCGCCTCAATCCCTTCTCTCTTCGCCTTCTCCACAGCAGGAAGAATCTCTCTCTTCTCCTCATCACCAAAAAGGCCATCTTCTCCTGAATGGGGGTTCAATCCTGCAACGCCGATCCTGGGGTTTTCAACGCCCAATTCTTTCATCGTCTGATGGGTCAATCGAATCACGGATAAGATTCTTTCCTTCTTTACCATTTCACAGGCCTTTCTCAGAGAAGCATGCGTGGTGACATGGGATACTCGAAAAGGGCCGTAAGCCAGGAGCATGGCGTACTCGTTCCTATCCATCAATCCGGCTAAGAGTTCTGTGTGGCCAGTAAAAAGAATGTGAGCCTTGTTAATCGCCTCTTTGCTCACAGGACCAGTGACGATGGCGCGGATGAGACCAGCCCTGGCCAGTTCTGCTGCTTTTCGAATATACTCAACGGAGGCCCTTCCTGCCATGGGATCCACTCTCCCGTGTTTGAGCTGATTGATCCTCACATTCCCGAGATCAAGGACATTGATCGTCATAGGATGACGAACTGCAGAGGGCAGATCGTTTATGGGATAAATCTTTAGATCGCTTTTAGCAATACGAACCGCCCGGGCCATCACTTGGGCATCGCCCACCACAACAGGAATGACATGACGATGTATCCACTTCCTCTCCAGGCCCAGCGCTTTGACAATAATCTCAGGACCAATGCCCGCAGGATCCCCCATCGTGATGGCGACAACAGGCTTTTCATTGACCTTCATTTCTCTCTTCCTAAATAACGAACCAGTTTAACCAGTGTCCCTCGATCCCCGAAGCCTCCTGACTTCGTGATGATCCTCAATCCTTTAAAAGGTCCATCGGTTAAAGAACTGAGTGGAATCCCGGGAAGAACCTCTCCCTCAACCCTCATTGCTGATGATTCGAGAAAATGACATGCCTTCCATGCCACATCCCCACCGGTCAGAATCAAGCCAGAAAGACTCCGGTGGCTTAGAATGTTGGCGACGACCTTCCCTAAATTTGTGGAAACAGAGTCTTTTCGATTTGGAAGCAGCCCCTGAAAAGAAGTAGAAAGGATTGCACCCGGGTATTCTTCCAATAATTGAAAGAGATGATGGGAGAGTCGATCGATCTCCTGACGAGAACCCTTGGCATGGGTAAATCGTTTCAGGTCTGGCTCAACGAGAGGGAAACAAAGCCGATCGATCACTCGACCCAATTGATCCAAGGTTCTTTGATTTCGACTTCCGGAAACGATCAGGAAGGGTTCCCCAACACTTTTAAACTTCAATCTCTTTTTTGTAAAGGGAGAAGAACGGACCGGGATCTCTTTGGCCAAGCCTGCAGAACCACAGGCCAGAACTTCATCCTTCACCAGGATCCAAGCCCTTGCGATACATCTTAGATCATTTGATGTCTTCGCGTCGATGAGGACAATCCTCTCTTCCGCCTGGAGGATTCTCCTGGCCAATGAGGTGGGGATTCGGCTCAATACTTTTCTACCGATATGGCTGATGTCTTCTCCAATCCCTTTTTCCAGTCGATCGGGAATGGAGGAGGATGATAATGGATATTTAGATTCTTTTCCAAAGGATGTTCGATGGAGAGGAATTCCATTCACTCTTAGGATTCCATTTTCTACAGTTCGGCCTTGAGCTGGGTATGAAGGAACAAGAATAGCCTTCTTATAACCCAACCCATCAAGCATCGCCTCGATTTCCCAGCCCACATTTCCCCTCAGGGTCGAATCGATCTTCTTATAAAGGATACGTCCATTCAACTTCTTACAAATCCGTCGGACCCTTTCATACGCCTTGTCACCACTGAGATGGCGACTCTCTGAATTGAAGACCAGAGCAGGCGCATCCGGGAAGGGGTGAGAAGATCTTAAAGGGACGAAAGTGGCAAATCCTTTCTCTCTAAACTGGACACCCGTATCCAACGCCCCGGTCAAATCATCGGCAAGAATACCCAATCGCAATCGGCAGACCACTGATCTCCTTCTCAATACTCGGTATAGGCCCCTTTATTGGCTGGAGCAGCGGATTGACAATATCGTTTTAAGACCCCCGACCTCTGCGGGAACTCCGGCATTTTCCAATTTCTTTTCCTTTCGCCCAGAATCCGCTCCACCTTTTCAGGAGCTGTCCTTGCGCCCTGGAATCCAACAATTTCCAATTTCCTTTGAGGAATATCGATTCGGATGAGATCTCCATTCTCGATCAAAGCGATAGGGCCTCCCCGGGCCGCCTCTGGGCAGACATGGCCAATACAGGGCCCTCTTGTTGCTCCAGAATACCTCCCGTCTGTTATCAATGCAGTGGTCTTTGAAAGAACTGGATCAGTGATCAATGCCTCGGTCGTGGCAAGCATTTCAGGCATGCCTGTCCCTCGCGGACCTTCATAGCGTATAATGATCACATCCCCTGACTTGATTCGCTTATTGAGAATTGCTTTCAAAGCTTCCTCTTCCTGATTGAAGACCGCTGCGGGTCCTTCATGAACCATCATCTCCTTTGCGATAGCAGAGAATTTTACGACTGCACCTTCTGGAGCCAGGTTTCCTTTCAGAATAGCAATCGAGCCTCTGTGCTTCGTATTCTTCCCTTCACGGATAACCTCCTTGCGATCCACCTTATAATTTCGCAGCCACCCTTCTGTTCGATCAAAGAAGCCTTCCCTCTTCAAATTCTCTAGATTCTCCCTTAGTGTCTTCCCCGTCACCGTCAGGACACCCACATCGAGAAGGTCCTGAATCTCCCATTCCACTCTGGGGACCCCTCCTGCAGACCAGAAGAGTTCAGTCAGAAAATTGCCGCTCGGCTGAATATTCGTGAGGTAAGGAACGGTCTGATTGGCCTCTTCAAAATCCTTATAAGAAATTTCAATATTCAATTCATGGGCGATGGCAGGAAGGTGAAGTAATGCGTTCGTAGAACCTCCAATCGCGGCATGGATTTTGATGGCATTGAGGAATGCTTCTCGGGTCAGGATGTCCGAAGCCTTGATTCCCCTCTCAGCCAGTTCCATAATTTTTTGCCCCGCTTTCCGGGCATAGCGATAGATCTCTTGAAGGGTCGCAGGAACCAAGGCCGAACCTGGAAGAGCCATTCCCAAAGCTTCAGACATGCACTGCATGGTGCTGGCCGTGCCCATGAACTGACAAGCTCCGCAGCTCGGATCACAAGAAAGGATGTAAGATCTAATTTCTTCCCTTGAAAATTGTTTTTGTTTATACCCTGAGGTCATCTCCCCGCTCTTGACCGAGCTGGTCATATCTGGACCGATCCTCGCACTTCCACCCGGCAGATGGATTGTAGGGACATTGATCCGGGCTGCGACCATGAGATGAGCGGGAATGGCTTTGTCGCAAGAGGAGATGAGCACGATACCGTCCCATGGAAGAACGGCCGCATGGACCTCTACCATTTCGCAGATGATCTCTCGAGAGAGAAGGATGTAGTTCATCCCGTCATGGCCCATGGCCCATCCGTCGCAGATGTCTGTCACGTGGAACTCAGATGGTTTTCCGCCGCTTTGATAAACCCCTTTGGAGATCTCGTGGGAAAGGGAGTCTAAGTGGAAACTTCCGGGGTGACTGTGGCCGAAGACATCGTCCACGAGGACCTGCGGTCTTTCCAGATCCTCCTCGGTCCAGTCCATCCCGCACCTCAGCGTATCGATCTGCAGCCAATTTTCTCGAAATGGTTTCGCCTTTTGTTGAATCGTCATCGCCGTTCCCCACCTTTTTAGAAAGAATTTATGAAGATGCTATCAAATATTCTCTTCCAAATCAATCCACTTCATCTCATCCCCAAAAGAGTGGGATCTCACCGGAAATTCTTGTATATTAGCATGGTTCTGTTCACCTAAGGTCGGACTCGAAACTGAGGATTATTGGTTAAGATCCTGAATAAGAAGTTAGGTGGAGTTAAGAATCCGTCGGACAATCCAGTTCCGGGTAAAAAGAAGGTCTTCGATAGACGGCCTCTGATGGCGTTAGCCCGACACCTTCTGGAGATATTCCGGTCGGTTCAGAACCTCGAGATTCACAAGATTGCGCGGCTTCTTTTTCTTCGCCATGGCCACGGCGTTCTTGGCCGCCACGATAGCCATCTGATTTCGCGTATCCTGAGTCAGGCTTCCAATGTGAGGGAGGAGGACCACATTCTCCAACTCGGCAAGGCCCGGTGTCAGCTGCGGTTCCTTTTCGTAGACATCGAGCCCCGCCCCAAAGATCCTTTTTTCCCTGAGCACCGATACGAGCGCCCCCTCATCCACCACGGGGCCTCGAGACGTGTTGATCAAGATGGCCGTGGGTTTCAGTAGCTCCAATTCACTTCTTCCGATAAGATGGTGTGTCTCCTTTGTCAGGGGACAGTGAACGGTGACAAAATCGCTTTCTTTGAGAAGCTCATGAAGCTCTCGATATTCGACGCCCTGTGTCTTTTCAATCATTTCTCTTAGGGGAGGATCATAGGCGATAACCTTCATCCTGAAGCCTCTACTCCTCCTCATCACCGCACGCCCAATTCTTCCAAAGCCGATAATCCCAAGCACTTTGGGGCGATTCGATCCTCCGGGACCGATATCGATTCCCATGAAAGGGGGGCCGACAGGCCCTGTAAATCTGCCCGATACGGTAAAGTTGTGGGTCTGGGGAACTTTCCGCGCTGTAGCCATCAGCAACACCCAGGCGAGGTCGGCAGTCGTCTCTGTCAAGACTTCAGGGGTGTTTGTCACCGGGATCCCGAGCTCTGTTGCCGACCCCACGTCGATATTGTCGTATCCCACCCCGTAGTTGGCAACACCCCTCAAAGCTGGATTTGCCACCAACACTTCTCGAGGAACACGTTGAGTCCCCCTTGGAAGCACCACATCCGCCTCTTTTACCGCCTTGACCAGTTCCTCCAATGTTGGCAACTCCCCGGCCGATCCGTGAAGATAAGTGACGCCCAGCTTCGATCTCTTGAGAATCTCTCTCCCACTTTCTACGAGAGCCCACGGAACCAAAATTCTCGATGCCATGATTGTATCCCTCTCATCAAAAATGCCTTGATTTCCTGTCGCCCGGCCTCTTCGACGAGAAACTGGAACTCGCTCGCCCTTTCTTTCGACCTCCGTTTAAGCATGGCAAGAATCCCCGTATTTGCCTGTCACTATTCTGCGTTCTGACTACTTCCTGGGGGGCCATGTCGGCCTGGTCGAGAGATAACGCTCCTTGAGACCCTCCATTGTGAACGTCTTCGATTTGCAAAAGTTGATGATCGGACGCTCCCAATCCTCCACGAGTTGAGCCGCCGTGGGAACATCTTTCGCAATCTCCAAGGGAATCGAAAGGACGCCGTGCAGATCGCCCATGATTAAATCACCCGGCTTCACCACGAGACCACCGACCCTCACCGGAACACCGACGTCCACCAGATGGACATAGGCGTGGGAAACACTCACACAACTCGCGAAGAAGTGAAACCCCGATTCTTTCACCTCGCTTATATCGCGAACGGAGCCATCGGTCACAGCCCCCACGCAACCGAAGGCCTTGTGGATGCTGGCATTGACCTCGCCCCAGAAGGACCCGAGCACTGGGCGATCGATGTCGTGAATCACAACCACCCGCGGCTCAGGGATCTTGAGGATTTCTTTCCACCAATCCGGTGGTTGCACGCGGCACCCCTCGGGAGACTCGGCCGTGATGACCGCCGTGACGGCGTAGCCGATCATGGTGCCCAAGTCAGGATACATGCACTCGATGTTGGGGAGCATGAATCCCTGGTTCCGCGGACGAATGTTGAATAGCTCGATGGCGTTCGCAACGGAGCACGTTGGCCACTTGCGAATCGCCTCCAGTTCCTCTGTGTTCAAATAACCGGCCACCTTTCTTCCTCCTGACCTTTTGTGCTGATATCTTTCATAACTGTATTTTTTAACATAAATCCTTTTGACAAATCAAAACGAATCCTTGACAAAATCCATCCTGGCCTCCTGGCACAAACAATAGTGCCGAAGGATTCGTTCATCTTCCCTAACAAGAAAAGGACACGGAAGCCATGGCTTTAACTTTACCAGTGAAGTCATCGCAGAAAAAGATCTCCCCTTGAATTGAAAACGGAGAATATCCTGCCAATACCCGCACTTTTCCCAAACTGAGGATATCTGGTTGAAATCTTCAGTGGGAAGAAAAGCAGGATTGTTGTTCAGTACAGGAACAGCTCGACACGGCTTCCTGACCATTAAGTAAGGCTGTGCAAGGCAAATTCTCATGGCCTGTCAATTCAGTGGCCTGAGAAGCGTGGACGCGGATAAAAAAGCGTATGGACGGGGGATATCTGAACGGAAAGTAATCACGGAAATACCGGTGTGAAGATGGGTGTGACTCCAAGGTGATTTTCCACTTAGCTGCTCGTCCATTGAGCGCGAGACAAAGATTCACAGAGGTGCAAATTACCCTTGGTTATTATTTTCGTGTGCCCCTTAGCGATTCGCTTCGTCTTGAGCCTCATTTCATCCCACATAAGCACGCTCTCGGACACCAATCCGGGGAGCCAAAATTTAAAAAGAGGTCTTTTTAAGACCCCTTTTAAATTTTGATTTCCTGTGCGGACGAGAACCTTTGTGAGCTTGTCCCGAGCGAAGCGAAGGAAGTCCTGCCCGCATTAAGCTTGTTGTGTGGAGACCTTACGGACAATGGGTGGGTTTACATGGTTGAAAGGAAGACAGGGCTGTACGTAGGGATTACCACCGATCTGGAGAATAGAATGAGAAAGATGCCCGGTCAGGGAATGAATCTTTGGATGGTTTCGATTAATCTTGCCGGATCGACAGGTTTCTCAACATAGGCTTCGGGTTTTGCATCAATCCCTGTTATCTTTTTTTTTCGTTCAGAGAATTCCTTGTCATAAATAAGAGCCTTCATGTCAACGCCGGTCACTTTGGAAGCCCCGCTGATGATGATGACTGGAATATTTTTGTATTGTTCATTTTTTTTAAGTTCGTTGAAGAATCCCATTCCGCTCTGTTCAGGCATCATCAGATCAAGCAGGATAATATCCGGTGTCTTCTCTTTGACCTTCTTCAAGGCCTCCTTTCCATCGTTTGCAGACATGGTTTTCATATGGTGATCATCTAGGATGGCTGAAATGTAATCGATGTTTTCGGGCTCGTCATCGACTACCAGAACGAGTTTACCATTGAGGTTTCCCATTTTTAGTTTCCCCCTTTCGGATAAGATGGACAAAGCACGGTCACAAATCGTCTCGGCACAAAAAAATCACCATCCGGTCGGAAGTTCAACGGTGAACGTTGACCCCTTGCCTACCTCTGAATCGCACCGAATACTCCCGCCATGTTCGCTGATGATTGAGTGTGTCACGCTCAACCCCAGCCCTGTTCCCTTGGAACCTTTGGTGCTGAAGAATTCATGAAACAACTTCTTTCGATTTTCTTCTTTGATCCCCTCGCCATTGTCGGTGACCCGGAAGCCGAAGGAACGCCCCTCTCCCACCGGAAAGGTTTCTATCCGAACTATCCCTTCCCTGTCATTGCATGCGTCGATGGCATTTGAGACCAAGTTCATCAGGCATCGAAATATCCCTTTCCGATCGACCCTCACCATGCCAATTTCCTTATCTGATGTGATTAGGACCCTCACATTTCTTCCCCTTGCCTTTGTTTCGATAAGTTGCGCAACCTCTGCGGCGATCAGACACGGATCGCACTCTTCATATTCCGGCTCGCGCTTTTTTGAAAGGGTCAGCATATCGAGGACGAGGTCCTGGATACGCTCGCATGCCGACTTCGTCATCCTCCAACCCCTGAGGACGGCCTCCATGTTGCCGTCCCTAAATCCTTTATCTACAATGTACTCTCCTCCCTTGAGGGCGTTCGTGATATTCTTGATGCAGTGAGACAAGCCAGCCACCGTCCGTCCAATGGCTTCAAGCCTCTCGGCTTGGATTCGTCTCTCCACGAGCTGCGCCCTTTCAATGGCAACCGCCGCCTGGCTGGCAAAACCCTCCACGAGGGAAACGTCTTCTTCATCAAAGCCGTCTCGATTCCTGCGATTGAGCACTTCAAGAACTCCGACGATGCGTTCGTCGACCTGTAAAGGAACGCACAGGAGATTGCGCGTAATGAAGCCGGTCTTATTATCTATGTCCTTGAATATGCCTGACCCCTCTCCTGCCTCATTGACAACGGTGGATCTACCGGACACCGCAACCGATCCTGCGATCCCTGAACCTAGCGGTACGATAAACTTCTTTACCTCTCCTCTCTTTTCTCCATAGGCGACTTCGAAACGCAGTATGTCCTCTTCCCGAAGGAGAAGAGAACCGGCTTCCGCATCCAGCATCTCGGCTCCAGTCTTGACGATGAAATTCAGGAGATCGGGAAGGTCCCTGTTGGAATTGATCGCTTTCGTCACTCGCAGAAGAATATTCCTCTGCGAGAGCTGCTGGCCCCACCTTTGGCTATCGTCCTTTTCCATTCACCCACCCTGTATTGAGGGACAAGAATTCGCATATAGTGTGCCACGAAGCTACATGAAAGATGAGGGCACGGCCTCCTCAAGCAATCTGGGCCAGGGTCACCCATTTTGTGGGTGCAGTAGAGGTTCTTTCGCACCCTACTCTTTTAAGCCAGTGACCTGATAGGTAGCTATAGGGCGATGGAAACCCTTGAGATTCAACTCTCCGAGCGGCTCAACCTCCACCAACTCTTCCACCGCCGAGTACACCCGCTGACTGATGAGGATTTGCGCAGACCTTGCTTCATCGCATAGTCGAGAGGCGAGGCTCGCCACGGGGCCGATGGCTCCGTAGTCAATCCGACCCTCGAAGCCGATCATTCCCAGTGTAGCGTATCCCTGCGCAATTCCCATCCCGAACCCTAATTGGTGCCCGCGCTTTCGCCACTTACCGCTTAGCTCGTTCATCTGCTGGCGCGTTGCCACCGCCATCCTGACAGCCCGCGCTGCGGGGTCTGGGCAGGGAAGAGGGTCGTTGAAAAATATCATTAATCCGTCCCCGGCGAAATGTTCCAGAGTTCCCCCAAAGCGAAAGAGCAGAGACCCTACCGCGGCGTGATACTCTCTCAGGATTTTCATCACCTCTTCTGGTTCCACAACCTCTGAGAAAGCGGTAAAACCTCGCAGGTCACAGAAGACCGCGACAATCTCCCGTCGGTGACTCTCCAGAAGTCTCTCGCCGCCCGATGAGATGAGGGCATCGACCAGTTGCGGCGATAAGAACCGCTTCAGCCGCCCGACTCGCTCCAGTTCCAAGAGCTGATCCTGAACCCTTTGCTCCAGTGTCCGGTTCCACTCCGTAAGCTGAGCCTTTTGCTCCAAGACTTCGTCGTGTAGGGCTTTGATTCGAAGCATCGACTTGACTCGGGCGACCAGCGCGGCATGATCCACAGGCTTGGTCAAGTATTCATCTGCGCCGGCTTCGAGACCGGCCACCACGTCTTTTGAATCCACCTTGGAAGTGACCATAATGATCGGCATGAATGGCAACGAGGGGTCTGCTCTGAGGCGTCGGCAAACCTCGATGCCGTCCATCTTAGGCATCATGATGTCCAGCAAGATCAGGGCAGGCTGCTTCTCCCTGGCAATGGCAAGTGCCTCCTCGCCATCCGTCGCTCGAATTATCTCGTAATTGTGGACGGCCAGACGAGCCTGGAGAATGTCTAGGTTGGTAGGGTTATCGTCCACGAGTAGGATCAGGGGCGGCGTTCTCACAATGTCCCCCCGAAAGCGATCCATGGCAGATACTCGCGTATCTTTGCTAGGAGCTCACGAGGGCTGAACGGCTTCGAGATGAACGCATCGCAGCCAGCCTCAAACGCTTGTACATCGTCACCGCTGAGCGCATACGAACTAACCGCTATGATCGGTATCCTGGATAGGGTCGGGTTGGCTTTGATGCGGCGTGTGGCCTCGTAACCGTCTAGGACAGGGAGACGGAGGTCCATGAGGATCAGGGCAGGACGGCGACTCTCCGCCAAGGTGATTCCATCCTCCCCCGTTACCGCCTCGATGACCTCGCAACCGGCACTGGTGAGGAGGTCGCGCAAGATACGCCGGTTATCCTCATGATCTTCGACCACTAAAATTTGCTTGTTCATCTCTGCGCCGCTTGTCTTTCAACACGAACCGGCACTGTGAAACGGAAGGTCGAGCCCTTCCCCAGGATGGACTCTACCCAGATGTGTCCCCCATGCATTTCAGTGATGCGCTTGGCAATGGAGAGTCCGAGGCCGGTACCTCCCTTCTTGCGAGTAGTGGAATTATCAGCTTGGTTGAATTCTTCAAAGATCTTCTGCTGATCCGCTTCCGAAAGCCCAGGCCCCGTGTCAGACACGGAAACCAAGAACGTGCCGTCGGAAGTTGTCACCTCTACCTTGACTTCTCCTTCCTCGGTGAATTTGATTGCGTTCCCGACGAGATTTAAGAGCACCTGGGTGATGCGCTGTCCATCGCCCCTGCCTGGTGCCAAGCCTTGAGCGACCGTCACCTTCAAAGCAAGATTTTTCTCGGCAGCCAGGGACTCGACCGCGGTAAAGACCGTCTGAACGACCTCCTCCATCGAGTAGTCGTTGAGAGATAGAGAAAGATGCCCCGCCTCAATCTTAGAAAGATCAAGAACGTCATTGATTAGGCCGAGCAAATGAAGTCCATTTTTCTCCAAGCGCTCGAGAACCTCCCTAATCCTCTCGGGCACCTCACCATAGACTTTGTCCAATATCAGCTGGGTATAGCCCAGAATGGCGTTTAGTGGAGTCCTTAGTTCATGGCTCATGTTGGCGAGGAACTCGGACTTATGCTTGCCGGCGATCTCGAGTTGCCGCCCTTTTTCCTCGATTTCGCGGAAAAGTTGTGCGTTGTAGGTCGCCAAGGCAGAATGGGCGGCTAAGTTTTCAAGAAGGTGTACCGTTTCCTTACGGAATTGACCAGGCGCTTTACGCCCAACAACGAGCGCACCGACTAACTTGTCTTCACGGAGCAGAGGCACGGCGAGCAAGGCCCGGTATTGAGCTTGTTTTATAGGCTCAAGCAGCGGAAAATTCGGTTCGTCTAAGATGTCCGGCACTTGGAATGGTGCACGGGTCATCCCAGCCCGACCCACCACAGTCTTACCAAGGCGGATTCTGGCCTCTCGAATTATTTGGATCAATTCCTCACTCAACTGGTGTGTAGCGCGTAGCTGGAACTCTTGGTTCGTCTCGTCGAATTCATAGAGCGCCCCAGCTTCGGTCCCTGAAAGTTTGGTAGCGTGGGCAACGATCACGGCTAATACCGTCTGGAGGTCCAGAGTGGAGCTAACCGCACGGCTGACTTCACCCAGGGCTTCCATTTCCTCAACCGATCGAGTCAGCTCCGATGTCCGAGCTTTTAATTCCTGGAATAGCCGTACATTCTCGATGGCGATGCCGGCCTGGTCCGCAAAGGTCATCATCAATTCGATTTGCTTTTCGGTGAACGGTTGCACGTCCTTTTTCCACAGCTCAATCACCCCTACGGGCGCGTCCTCCCTCACAATCGGAACTGCCATCATGGTCCCGATGCTACCGAGTCTCTGGGCCTCAGACCATTGATATTCATGGTCAGCCGCCACATCCGGTATATGGATCGCCTGGCACTCAAGTGCCGTTCGTCCAGCAAGGGTCTCTGGCCCGGGGGGGATTGGGTTATGATCCATCAAATTCTTTAACTCAGGTGAGGCACCGTAATTGGCCGCAAGTCGATACGCTTCGCCATCCAACCTGAAAACGAAGCCCTTTTCGGCACCAGTGAGTCTGGCAGCATTTTCAAGGAGGGTTTCTAAAACTGGCTGAAGATCAAACGGTGAACCACCGATCATCTTGAGGAGTTCGCTGATGGCGGTCTGCTGTTTAAGGGCCTCGGTCAGATCTTCCGATGTGCGAGTTAGCAATGTACAAAGCGTATTTTTTTCTTGGAATGCTCTTTCCACCTTAAACTCTAGAATTTTGAGCTCCTTCTCAATTTTGTCAAGAAGCTGCAATGCCAACCTTCTTTCATCACTGACAAAATTTCCTTTCCGAATAATATCTTCCAATTTCTCAAGATCCGTATTCACACTGATTTACCTTCCTCGAATAAGCACAAGCGACAGGGTGTCATTGTGGAAGTCACATCTACCCGTTGCATTAGGGCCAATCTCACCATACGTGAAAAACCCGACGAGGGGCACGTTCCACATTCTGCAAATAGCCGATATTTCATCTTCAACGACTGGCCCCAGGGTAAGATGTCGTGCCTTGCACGAAAATAGCACCATGGCGTCAGCCTCAGAAAATTGCTTATTGAATGCTGACAACTGTTCAATGGCATACTCGACAATCTCGAATCCAGGTGGCATGCTAAACTGAACCCTTGCCCCCTCCGGCATAGTTCCTGCGTAAACCATTGATTTGTCCCCGTTGACAAGCATTGCTGCCCTGAGTACAGATGAGCCATCGTCCCGTTTCAAGAGGAGTGGATACTCGGCAGCAAGCGTATGATCGCTTCTACTTCCAGTAACGCCCAGATACTTTCTGTACACGTCCAGAGCAGGCTGATTATCAATCATGTACACAACATTTCCTTCGGCTTTTGTAATGGTCTTCGGGGTGCCTATTCCTTTCCATCCACTCACCGCGGTGCCATACAACTCAATCGCGTTTCGATCAACCGCCAAAGCCACGACACCGTTTGAGATGACTTGTGATGTGCTAAACACGAACGTTTCATGCATTCTCAGGTCATCGCCCGCAAGTCCACCGAACAGTGGGACTTGGTATCCCGCTTTGTCGATAATCCCACGGACGATCTGCTCTCCGTCGGCATGAAGTCCGGCAGATGTCACCATAAGCGCAGGCTTCTCATAAACGGTTGTGGCCCAATCTGCCAAGTCTTGGCCTACCCGATAAGAAGTCATGCCCTGAGCGTCAAAAACGCTCAATTTGTAAACGTTGGGGTCTATATTGAGCAGCATGACAGCAATAGACCCCTCGTAGGCCTTACAATTGGCAATCTCACCACTCGAACTAGCCCCAAACAGATCGATGTTGTATCCAGTGAATAATTTCCTGACCTTTTCCAGTGGGTAGACAACGGAGCAAAAGACGATTGCCAAGGTAGGCGTTATACCTTGCCGGAGAGCTTCTTGAATGTTTGTTTCTACTTGCTCAAGGGACTGCACCGAGAAAACCACAGGCGTGGCACCATTTCCTTTGCTCATAAGCGCACCTCCTATTTCGCTTGCACGTGGCCATATATCCCGAGAAGTCAAAAAAGAGGACGGTGGTCTGTTTCTGCTCTCCCTTGACCGGGGTGGACCTGCTTCTAAACAAATGTTGGCTCCTCAATCCTTGCACACTTGCTATAGAATCTAAATTCAAGGGGATTTGCGGAATTGCCGCTTGGACAATTCCTTTCTCAGTCGGCACCGCATTTCCCACGAAAAATGACGCTTGCAGCACTCTCAAGAAGATTGAGGTTAGTTCCCGGTCTAATCTTAAGTTAGCTCACGTTTCGATAAGAAGTCACTATTCTTTCAAAAAAACACCACGGATCGAAATACTTCGCATTCTTGGCACAGTTTCATCTTCTGCTCCCAACTTTTTTGCACCTTCCCCTCGCAGATCGTCCCACTAATAAACCAGCAAACGCGCTCAGCTCCAAATTCCCATACAGGACAATTTTGTTTGGTCTCCGTGGGGCACTTTCGTATTACCCAACAAGGTTTGTTTCTTTTGTTCCGAAACCTTTTCAGGGCGACAAGAAATAACACCTGGCGTTCAGCATGTACAGGGATGTTCCTCCATCCCTGCTCGAAGCTCTGGATGGCCTTGGAAGAAGTGCCCAGTAGCTGGGCCAGTTGTTTTTGAGTCTTTCCCAAATGATGTCGAATTTTCGAAAAACTCTCTCTATCCATTGGAAACTCTCTTGAAAATTGGGCTTAAAACCCACCAACCGTTTGACTAATCTATGTACCACAAAGTGGTATTCTCTGTCAAGAAAAAATTTTTCCTACAATTCTCTTCATGTCCGTATCTATCAAGCAGGATGGCTGATTTCCATTCAAAAAGTTGTATGCTTTTGGAAGGTTCCGAAGCCGATAGGAAACCTCCTTTGCTCACATTCGGTTCGGCACCGGCGTGCCCGGGAAGCCCCGCCGTACCTCCCTGTCCTAACCGGGTGGGCAGGGAGCTTTACTTTTTCGCGAAAAAAGATTTGGAAAAGAAATAGGAAAAAAGAGAAAAATATTTCCTTCATATAGGAAGACTCTAATGACCTTGGATAGATTCCTATTAAATCGAGTCAATTCGTGCAACAAATCATTTTGGGCACAAAACTTGTATTATTTAAAATCTACGAGGACTTTCTTTATTAATACAAATGACTTTTATTTTGTTCCAATCTGTAGGGCGTGATCCCCCTGCTGTAGACGGTCAAACCGGCAAGATGCAAATACTTGTGCGAAAGAAAAAGGTTATAAACGGGAGTAGAAGATGAAGAGATTAATTATTCTTATGGCTATGGTAATGGTAGTGTTTTTGACTCTGAATTCATTTGCTGCTGGTACGTACCAGATTGGAATGTCTAAACAGGAGGTAATTGAGCTATTTGGGGAGCCTGTATCAAAAGATATTCGTGGTGCTTATGAGCGATGGGAATATGAATTACAAGGTGATATTAGGGAGGTTTTATATTTTAATTATGGTAAACTCATCCAGATGACTCGTTGGGCAACAGATTCAAGAGGCCATAAACTTCGTGAAATAGATATTCTGACCATAGTTTATAAAAAATGCTCCGTTTGGCATACTTTGCCTTTTACACCTTCTTACCTCGTTTCTTTATGTTCTTGTTGATGACATGCATAACAGAGTGTCATGCACTTAGCCGGTTCGTTCAACGGGATTCTACAACCAACCCACTTCTTTGACTCTTCCTGAAAGTTTCGGTTGACCAATTTTCACAAAATAGATATATTTCAATCAACAACCCACAGGGTGGCAGTGCAGATATTTCTTCGTTTGACAAAGCTGAGGCCGGCTGCTCTTTCATCTTAGTGTCTCAAGGAGATACTGGTGAAGCATAAGCAAAATCGAAGATAAAGCTTCGCCCCCAAAGGACGCACTCTTAGGTATCTAAGAGAAAGGATAGAAATATGATCCAGGAGACAATTACCAAAATTGAAGCGAGGGTCAAGGAGGCCCAATCCTTAAATGAGGAGAAAAAGAAAGAATTACTGAATCTCCTTTCCACCTTGAAGACCGAGGTGTCCGAATTCTCCAAGACCCACCCCGAACACACTCAGAGTATTACCAGCTTTGCCGAAGCTTCGATTCACGAGGCAATACGCGAGAAAAAGAACCCGCAACTCTTAAAAATATCTTTACAGGGGCTTTCTACGTCGGTGGAAGGATTTGAGAGTTCTCATCCTAAGCTCGTGGGGATTGTCAATTCCATTTGCCTTACCCTGTCAAACATCGGAATATGAAAGAGGTGACGGTGCAATTCTCCAACTAACATTATTTTGAGGATTTGTAGATACCCGTGTGCCACAAATCCGGACAATCTTATGAAGGTCACCAAGAGAGAGTGGTTGACCATTGCAGCTGTCGCAGTCGTACTCGTTGTGCTCATTATGAGTACCGCCCATGAGAAGGCCAAGCGAGTCCCCTCCGACGAGAAACACCGAGCCTTTTATGAGGCCGTGGAGAAGGGCCGGAACAGGATTGAGGTGGAGAGGGGCTGCGTCACCTGCCACAGCGCTCAGGCTATTCCCTTACCTAAAAAACACCCGCCCAAGGAACAATGCCTGATCTGTCACAAGCTAAAGAAGACGAAGCAGTGACTATGGGAGGGTTGCGGCGTCCGATGGGTTGCAGGGATGGATTGGCCAAAAGGTGCTGCCAAAGTGAAGCTCCCCGCCCACCCCGTTAGGACGAGGAGGCACGGCGGGGCTTCCCGGGCACAAAGTGGCGAGCAGGATGCGAGCAAAGGAAATTTCGTTCATATTGTGTCCCTTCCTGCCTGCCGGTAGGCAGGGACACCGCCTATCCTGCTTTGGCGGGACGGGGCACTTTCCGGCCAAAAAAAAGTCGAGGTCAATTACTTGCTTAGAACCACTAATAGAATTGCCTTTTTCATTGAGTTTCACTTCCCTTCTTATTAAATCTGGTATTGAAAAAGAGAGTGTGTAGATTTCTGCAGCGCCCCTTGCCATTGTGTTGAAGTTTGCAACACTTCTTTCCCACTAAACTTCCATCCCAAAAAAAGAGTTTAACCATTTCAAGCACTTAAAAACTATTACTTGTGACCTCCTTTGGCATCTCTTTTGCTATTAAGACGATTAAGTTTCCATTTTAAATTCTAATAGTGAAAAGGCCGGGTTTCCTATTTGAAAACAGGACGAGTATTTGTTAGCCATTCCAGTCAAATAACGTGAGAAAGGAGGTGAGAATAGAATGAAGAAGAGTCTGATCGGCATCAGCATTATCGCCGGCTTTCTGTTTTCGATCCTCATGGCTACTGGTTCCTTTGCCGCAGATGTCATTACGCTCAAGGCCTCCAATGGGAACGTGACCTTCAACCACAAGAAGCACCTTGAGGCGGCCAGCAACGATTGCGTAAAATGTCACCACACCTGGAAGAAGGGCGAGACAAGCGGCAAGCTGTGCGAAGAATGCCATAAGGACAAGGCAGAGGGAAAAGCACTTTCAGCAAAAGATGCTTTCCATAAGGATTGCCAGGGCTGTCATAAAAACCTCAAGGAGGCAAACAAACCTGCCGGACCGACTGGCTGCACTCAGTGTCACGTAAAGAAGTAGCCTTACCGTTTACCGGATGGCACGAAAAGGGGTAGCCTCTGAATTGGAGCTACCCCTTTTTATTGCTTGCTAAAATCTGTAAGTGCACTCAGCCCCCTTCTTTGACTCCTTCTTTCTGAAAGATTCAGTTGACCAACCCTTATGAAATTTGTATATTCCAACCTGACCTTTCCCCGAAAAAGTGGACACATGATTAAGTTTCATGAGGGAGCTTTTCGTACTGCTCCGGGCTTCTGTACCCTAATGCCGAATGACTC
>JAPVTA010000194.1:0-32583 GCA_047519465.1 Thermodesulfobacteriota bacterium
AAGCAGATAACCCTGAGCATCCGCCATGAATGCCGGCGTCGTCAGCTGATCTGCACTTTTTGCTCTGAAAGGGGACAAAAGGAAGCCCTTACCCTATTGAAAAAATTAAAAGGTCTTAGAAAAATCCTGGCCGAGGACGTTCGAGCAGCCTACCAGGGAGATCCTGCGGCAAAAAGCTTCGACGAGATTATTTTCAGTTACCCGAGCATTTTGGCCATCTCGATCTACCGAATTGCCCACGAGCTTCATGATCAGGAAGTTCCTTTAATCCCAAGGATGATGACTGAATACGCTCATAGCGTCACCGGTATCGATATTCACCCGGGGGCGGTCATCGGCCATCATTTTTTCATTGACCATGGGACGGGGGTGGTTATTGGAGAGACCGGTATTATAGGGGATTACGTCAGGATTTATCAAGGGGTTACTCTGGGTGCCTTAAGTCTCCCTATGGAAGAAAAAGGTGATCAGCTTAGGAAGATGAAGCGCCACCCGACCATAGAGGATCATGTAACGATTTATGCCGGGGCCACAATTTTAGGAGGGGAGACGGTGATTGGTGCCGGCTCGGTTATCGGAGGGAATGTCTGGTTGACCCACTCGGTCCCGCCAGGAACAACGGTTATGATCGAGGCACCCAAATTAAAATACAAGGAGGAAAAATGAGACGAGTCAAACATAAAGGCTGTTAGCTGGCTTCCTCACCTCCTCACAGTGACCCACGCGCATTGTTTTGTAGTGTTTCGGGAGAAGTGTGGAAGGGATTGATCACTCTGACGTAACCTTATCGGTCATGGAGCGCCTCGCGGGAAGGATATTTGGCGCCGGGCTTCTTGAGCTTGCGAGGGGGTTGCGACAGGTATTGTTCCTTGGCTACAAGATATTCCTCCTCGTCGACCATCTTTTCACGCAGCAACTCTCCGACGAAACGGGAGACGCTTGTGTTTTGCTCTGCGGCCCGGATCCTGGCCCATCGGGCCACTCTTTCGTCGAGTGTAATCGTCACATTCTTCATAACACTATTATAGTGTAACACGAAATTCGTGTCATTCTATTTTTCAATATTTTCCGTCTGAATGGGGCTTTGGTTCTAAAACATCGGTTGGGAGAGACGTCGGTAAATAGTAACGCAGGGAATTGTGGTTTTGGCTAAGCGACGGTTCAAATGTTCAGGATTTATTTTATTTTTATACTGATAACATAATCATGCCCTGCTGGAGGTCTATTTTGTGCCTCTTTATCATCGATGAATTCAGCTTCTTTGCCAAGGTGTTTTGCAGCGATCCACACGTGGCAAATTGCAATACCCATGCTAACCTTGCTCACCTTTTCAATCATAAAGGCTGTTAGAAAGCTTGATTTAGCGCGATAGGCATGAATGGTGCTGGCGCTACCCGTGAAGAACCATTGCTGCCAATTCATTGCAGACGGGGCAAGGCGAGCAGGTTTCAATAACTCATCTGCGCCCTTAATGTCAGTTATTTCTCCAAGTGGTTTTCTCTTGAATTCTGAAACGTTTTCTCTATGCAATCTTTCTTTTGGCTTACCAAAAGCTAATAAAATGACAAACTCAAGCTTTGATCTATTGAATATTTCTTTTGTCGGCTTCGGCATTCCTTGCCAACAGCTCCCGATACCATTAGCCGAAAAGAACAAGTCCATCTGCTGTAGGGTAAAACCAACATTCGTTAGATATCCACCTTTGGCTTCTGAAAACACCGCAAGATAGTGGGGTGCTTTCGCCTTAAATAAACCTTTAACATCTTCTTGCGACAAAAGTTTGATTTCGATTTTGATATCATCGTACAGGGGCTTTAAGGCACTCGTATGTGTCATAATCTCCGAGAGCGTATGCTCTTCCAGAGGAGTCAGATCGTATTGTCTGATTGATTTCCGCCTGAATATTGTCTCGTAAAGTTTTGTATTTTCCATCATCACGTTTCCTTGCATATTTTTTGCGAATAATGGATGACCAGAAACGCATTCTTCGGTCGTTATTCTCGAGGCGTGCCCCGAATCTCTGAGAAGGCAAGCAATTCAGGCAAAAACTCCTGGAAGTCCCCGTAAAGCCCCTCATAATGCTTGCTCAACGCCTCAGCTCCTTCCCAAAGACGGTTTGCTCTCTTAAGTCTGAAACGAGACATCCTGTGCAGGACCGCGGCAATTCCCCCAATGTCGCTATATGACGGCAGCCAATCCCTGAACAAGAACGGCATGATGCGCTGCAGCTTATCCGGGAGAAATTCCTTGTGCTCGCGAACGACCCGCCAGGTGTCCGATATAAAGAAAGAGAATGGCACGTCCGCACAATCCTCCCAGTGTGCGGCAAGAAAGTGGTCATAGAAAAGATCGACCAACACTCCCCGGTAATGACCGAAGCATGGATCGAGCCTGCGCTTGCTGCGAAGGAAATTCCGATGCTGTCCCGCGAAGGAATCGATCTTGCGATGAAGTAAAATCCCTTGTTTAATATCGGCAGGGAAACGGCCGTCAAGCCTCCCTTTGACAAAATCACCCATGAGATTTCCGACAAGGAGTCCCGGGGCATTGCCGGAGAGAAACAGGTGGGTAAGAAAGTTCGTAAACCGATCTCCAATCCTTCTCCCTTCAGAACTGCAAGGGAGAAAAAGAGTATTGTTTAGAATAACATATTTTGGTTAATAGATCAGGTTGAGTCGATATGTTGTTGTGGGTGGCAGCTGGTTTTTGGGATCTGGAGCGGCATGGCTGCTGCTACCAGATATGCGGGATGAGGCGGTATTTCACCCGGGCCATATACGCATCATATCCGGCTAGTTCTGCTCGAAGCACGCGTTCCTCCTGCACCGCCCGAAATGCTATCCCGACGACGAGGATCAGTCCCAGTAACCCATACAATGACCCCAGCAAGAGGGTTGTGCCAACCACGAAGGGGATGACAGCGGCATACATGGGATGATGTACATAACGGTATGGCCCGGTGGATATCACCGTTTGCCCGCGCTCGGTTTGGACGCGGACGGCGGGTGACAGATACGGGTTTTCCCGAAATGTCACGAAAAAGAAGTAGAACGAACACAGCAGAAGAATTGCACCTACCACCTTGAGCCAGCCCGGCATCTGTGACCAGCGGAAGCGGACAGCATCGAGCGCCATTAAGACCAGCCAGGCAAGAAAGAAGACTTCCATCGCCACGAAAAACACTCTGTCCCAGGCGGGTTGATTGGGTTTGCCGATTCCCGTCATACGCTCCGTCAACAATCCAGGGTTATGGCGGAGCAACCACCGGGTCAGCGTGACGGTGAAACCAAAAAACAGACTCAGAAAGACCCATCCCGAAAGCCAGACGACGGTGCCCGCGGCAAGAAACAGGGCCAGACCGAAGACCACAAACGTACCGACGACTTCTGCGGTTAGCAGTTTTAGATTGATTGTCACGCGATACTTCCTTCAATAACGTGTAATCGAAAACACTCACTATCGCGGGCCTCGCCACCAATGTGTGTCTCCGATGGTCCCTTCTTGCACCTAATCTCTGCGATCTAGTACGGGGTAAACTCCGGCGGGAATCCAGCCCAAAAACACTAGATTCCGGGTCAAGCCCAGAATGACGAATAAAGAAAAGGCATTTCTGAATCAGTACACTAAGCCCCTGGACGGTCCTTCGAATGATGCTGTAAATCCGTAAATCCGGCTGCAACTGCCTGAACATCAGCGGGGAAATCCGAGAATTCCTGTACCTGGCGGATTTCGATAATCTCATTGTCTGAGGCGGGGCAGCGCGTGGCCCACTCGATCGCTTCATCTCTCGAATTCACCTGGATCATCCAGAAGCCGCCAAGAGTCTCCTTCACGCCAGCAAAGGGACCATACCTTACGATTGGCTTACCCCTGGAGAATGTGACACGGGCGCCCGCTGAGGGAGGATGGAGGCCCTCAAGTGATAAGAGCACTCCAGCCTCCTTCAGTGATTGGTTATACTTCATCATCGCTTCCACGGCCTTGGCATCGGGCATCGTACCCGGAGCAGCACTTTCGTATCCCTTTGGGATCATCAACATCATGAATCGCATCGAACGACCTCCTTCAGATTTGGGGTTGTCGGTAAGGGTCCGCGAGCATTGATCCGCCCTCACCCGTCCTTCGCACCCGCGCGCTCAACAGTCTTCAAACGGCCCCTACCCGTTTCACTTGCCCATTTTCGGTTGCCAGAGCCCAAACGCCGAACCGGTGGGATCCACAATCACACTGAACCACCCCATGTCCGGAACCTCTGTGACATTCTCGGCAATGGTAGCTCCGAGGGAGGCCGCTTTCTTTGTCGATGCTGCAACATCGTCCACCAGGATGTACGGAAGCCAGTTGTCCCGATCGCCTGGCTTAGGGTTCTTCATTATTCCTCCGCCGGTCCCCTCCCCGACGTCGATGACCGTGTAGTCCATGCCGGGAAGTTCTTTCATTTTCCAATTGAACATGCTTGCGTAGAACTTCTTTGACTTGGCCACGTTTCGCGTATGCAATTCGATGTGAACAAACGGATTTGCCATGTTGCACCTCCTTAAGGTATTTGTATTGGGCGCCTCGGGATATTATAAGCTTACCAGTCGCATTCGAGCAGGCAAATGAGGTTAATGCTGTATTTTTGCATCAAGGAATAAGTATTTTCAAAGGATTCGGTAAATAAGGACGATTGATTATAGCGAAAGCCTGTATTTTGGGTGAGATTCAAGAATCGCAGCCCCTCGCTCCACATCGGTCCCCATGGTCTCACCCTCATGTTCTTCCTCTTTTTCTGTTGACGTCGAAAACATTTTGACAATAAAATGGTTTATTAGCTATGGATAAAATAATTTGGGTAAAGGTTGCGATTATTGTTTTCGCTGCCCTTGGATTCATCCTATTCATCTTGGGAGTCCAGCGCATTTGGCGGCGCAGGATAGTGGCAGGCAGTTTCGAGGGACTCGTGGGTCTCCTGCTTCTTGCTCTTGCTGCGTTAATGGCGGCAATCTCCATTAATCTGTACACCTATGACCGTTTGACGCACGAATCGAAAATAGCTGAAATAAGCTTCCGGGAGATCGGGCCCCAACACTTTGGGGCCATTGTGTTGTTCAAGGATAACACTAAGATTTTAGATCTACGCGGCGACGAGTGGCAGATTGATGCCCGGGTTCTAAAGTGGCATGGATTGGCCGTACTCATCGGTTTCGACACACTATATCGTCTCGATCGCTTGAGCGGTCGCTATCGGGACATCGGCCGGGAGAGAACGGGGCTGCGCACAGTTCACAGTCTTAGCGAAGAGCAAGGCCTGGATCTATGGATGACTGCCCGAAGGTATGCGCGCTGGATTCCCTGGGTGGATGCTGTCTACGGAAGTGCCACCTATATGCCGATGGTTGACGGCGCAAGCTATACCGTATCTGTCAGTAGCACCGGGTTACTCGCCCGGCCAAGCAATGATATTGCCAACAAGGCCGTAGGTGAGTGGCGCTGAGCGATAGTAATGAAATGCGTGACCACGAGAGGCTATAAGTTTTTTCTATAAACCCGATCTGAATGAGCAAAGGTCTGGCTACGGGCCAGCGCTTTTTGAGAAGGAATTCAGAACCTAATCATTTCAGTTCCGTGACGGGAGACTCCTCTGCCCACAGGTGGTAAACGTAATTGTAAAGTTCTTCGCTCACTGACACCTTGTAGGGAGTAGGGTTGATGTCTCTTAGATGGTCCTCTCTCGTGTTCCGTAGTTGATTCAAAACGTAATCCCTGGTCTCACTTAAGGGAACGCTTGGGGCGATCCTTTTCCCATCCCATACGCAATGATGGAGGGGAATAACTTTTGAGGGCGTGACATAAACGCGCTTGATATGGTCAAAGGGGTGGTGGCATAAGGTATGGTTCGCTGGGTTCGGCGGCCTATCTCCTACTTTTATCATCAGATCCAACAAGCTGTAACCGTCCTCGCCGAAAAGACGGTATGCCTCCTTCCTGCCAGGTATGGTCATCTTGCCCAATTCCTGGGAAAGCTTGATCCGCGGGATACCCCTTACCTCAACCAGTTTGTAGATGCATCCCATCGCGGGCTGATCATCGCACGTCACAAGATGAGTGCCTATGCCAAATGTGTCGATTTCATGGCCCTGCTGCTTCAGAGAAACCAGAACGCTCTTATTAATCTCGTTGCTGGCCATGATCAAACATTTTGCAAGGCTGGGGTCGGTCCTGGCGGCCATTTCATTGAACATTCTTCTTGTTCCCTTTGAAAGGTAGGAAAGGTCCCCGGAATCCAATCTTATCCCTATCGGCTTGTATCCCAATTTGAGAAGCCCGACCGCCACACAAAGAAAGTTGGGCACGCCCGACTTCAAGGTATCGTAGGTATCCACAAGAGCCATAAACTCTCTTGGAAAAGCCTGGGCATACGCAATAAAGGATGCAAGCTCTCCTTCGTTGGTGTGGTTGAAACCCAGTTCTGCCCGAATCTCTAAAACCTCTTTGACAAAATCGTGTATTTTTCCGTCTGCTCCGGCAAGGGTGCGATCTTTTAAATCCTCAACACCGATAAAAGACTGAACATACGAGTGGGCATGCGTTCCCCGTATAGGTATGCCAAAAAGATAGCCCGCAAGAACGTTGCTGGTCCCGTCAAAACCGCCGATGTAGCTGTAACGGGATGCTGAAAGCCCTCCATCCGGGCCTTGCGCTCTTCGCAATCCGAATTCAATCAACCCTTTTTCAAACCCCACCGCTAAGCGATACTTCGCCGCATTGGTTGTCATGAGACTCGCATAATTGGTGAGCGTCAGCGTGGCAGTTTCGAGCAACTGAGCAACCGCGATCGGTCCTTCCACTCTCATCAAAGGCTCACGAGGAAAAGAGACGGTTCCTTCTTTGAAGGCGTAGATTTTCATTTTCGAACAGTCCACGCTCTTGAGCCAGTCGAAAAAACCTCTTTCACATTGCGGCATCTGCTCCTTTAAATAGGAAATATGATCATCCGTAAAATGAAAATTCTCAAATAGCCTGAGCTTCTCCTCGAGTCCTGCGTAAATGGCGAACTCCCCGCGAAAAGGATTCTTACGGAAGAAAAGGTCGAACACAGCCTCCTCTTCCTGAACCCCAGCTTTCCAATAAGCATAAGCCATGGTGATCTGGTAGAAATCAGTCAACATAGGATTTACTAGTTGGTTAGTCGGTTTCATCAATCATACTCCTTCTTGCAAAAAAGCCCATTCTTTTTGAGAATAGACTTCCACTCCATCCTAAAATTCTTGTAGAATTCTCCTTACTCCCAGGCGTGTTGGATGTACCCTACCAAAATTAAGAAAAAATAGCAAATCCGGACACACCCATATGGACACTTGAAGAGACGCTAAGATTTCGACAATAGCAGGCAGTTTCCGTTCCTTGGCAAGGGTAAGAAAGGGATTATTTCTCTAATGAGAAAATTTATGGGTTTTAGCCCATGAGAAAGGAGAAATGCCATGGCAAGTAAACATACGAATATGGATCCTGTTGCTCACCCATTCGGCGGCGCAAAGCTCCGCCTTTTAAGGCGGCACGTTTAGCACGAACGTGCCTCGAACCCCTCCAACACTCGTCCGTGCGTCCGGACATTTTTCCCGACGGGGCATAATGCTTGACATTCAAAGCAGAAATAGTAATTCCCGCTCGCCAGGGTCTGCCAGAGCTCGCGGAAGGGATAACTCTTGAGAAGTTCAGCTTTCTTTTCGGCAGAAGCCTCCATCATCTCTCCAACAAATTTGATCATTCCTCGAAGGCCATACTGGAGGATCACTCTTCCACACGCCCGTTTGTCCACCTTTCCATTTCCGAGAAGGGCTTTGCCTGGACAACCCGACAGGCAAGTCTGACATTTGGGGGGACATAGAGATTTGAGTCTCTTTTTCGTTGGTTTCAGGGGCGCGGAAGTAATGACGGCTCCTAATCTCACCCGGGGACCAAATCCTTTTACAAGGACGAGTCCACTCTTTCCGTAACTTCCGATCCCTGCCTCGACGGCGGCCCTCCTCAGATCAACGGAACCTACCATTCCATATTTTCCCTCAGACATATCCATGGGGAGGAAAGGGGGGATGGGCAAAGCGCTATATCCTTGGCCCTCCAGGGTCGTGGCCAATTCTTTTGATACGGCTCTTACCTTTTCATAGGTGGCCATGGTGTCGTTCTGTTTGACCTGAAGGTTTTTTGAATCTAAAGCTGCACGGCTGTGGGCACAGGCGATAGCCAGAACGGCTTTGGCTGAGGGCATGACATCTAAACCCATCGCATTGGCCTTTAGCAAACTCCCGACCGAGGAGACTCCGACTGCTACCACCCCAAGACGCATCGCCTTTTTTTCAATCTCCATCTCATATCTCCTTCTACCTTACTCACTTTAGACTGCGAGGTCCCTTCACAAAAGTTTTAGCTATGCAGGAATAGAGAAGCTTTCTGCGGCTTATTTTGATAGCAGCTCCTTTAATTTCGCGGTCAGAGCGGGCAAGACTTCTTTATAATCCCCGACAATGCCGAAGCGGGCGACGCTGAAGATATTCGCCTCTTTATCCTTATTAATAGCCACAATGACCTTTGATCCCAAACAGCCGGCGATATGCGACATGGCGCCGGAGAGAGCGACGGCGATGTAGAGTTTAGGGCTGACCACCTTTCCGCTCTGGCCCACCTGGAGCCTCGCCGGCGCCCAACCCTCATCACAGGCAGGCCTCGTCGCACCCACAGCGCCACCCAGAACGCGGGCGAGCTCCCGGAGCATCCCGAAGTTTTGAGCGCCACCGATGCCGCGGCCACCGCTGACGACGACCTCAGCATCTTCCAGCTTCACCCCTTCCACCTCTTCTTTTATCCGTTCGACAACCTTGACTCTAAGCGCCGAAGGGTCGATCTTGCCTTCTACAGGAATCACCTTACCTTGCCGAGAATCATTGCGCTCTGCTGGCGGCATTGTTTTCAGTCTGACAGTCGCCATCTGAGGCCGGGCAGACTTTGATACCATTGTGGCGTGAGCGTTGCCCCCAAAGACTGGCCTGGTTGAGACCAGCAGCTTTGTCGCCGGGTCAACGGATAACGCTAGGCAGTCCATAGAAAGCCCACCCCTTAAGCGACCATTGAGCCGCGGGGCCAAATCGCAACCGACATCCGTATGGCCGAGAAGCATAATAGAAGGAAGCTCTTTTAGGCAAAGGGTAGCCGCTACCTGTGTGTAGGCATCGGAGTTATAGCTGTCCAGGAGACTGTCTTCGGCAACATAGACTTTGTCAGCCCCATAAGCGATTGCCTCCTGACCCAGGCCACCTGTTTTGCTGCCCATCAATAGGGCACTTAAGTCCTCGCCCAGTTCGTTGGCCAGCTTTCTTCCGACCCCAAGGAGCTCTATCGTGATTGGCGCTAATTTCCCTTCAGCGATCTCACCACAAACCAAAACACCTTTATGGTTAGCCATTGGATACCCTCCCGTTCAGTCTATAAGCTATACCACACGCGAACCGTGAAAATCATTAATCTCCCCTCACCCTCGCCCTCTCCCCCCAGGGAGAGGGGATAGCGGTGAATCATATCAGTTTAGCAATTTTTAAGGCTAGGTTGACGCCAGCCTCGCCAGGAGTATTTCCGGTAACGATCTCACACTCGGTCTTTCGGGTCGGCACAGAGAGACCGGTAATCTCGGTATGGGCGTTTGCCTTGTCCAACTGCGAGGACTCAGCCCCGATATCCTGCACCTTCCAGACCGGAATCTGTTTTTTGCGAACCATCATCAGGCGCACTCCAGCGGGAAGACGGGGCAGACCGATCTCACTGCTGACGGTCACCAGGCTTGGCATAGGAGCTTCCAGTACTTCAAAGCCATCGTTCACGATCCTCTTTACCCTGAGGTTCTTGTCCACTGCCTGGATATCGCACGCGAGGGTCACGACAGGGATGCCGAGTATTTCGGCCAGAATAGAGCCAACCTGACCAGCGCCCCAGTCAGCGGCCTGCCGGCCGCACAGGACCAGGTCATACCCGCCGATTTTCTGGATCGCTTTCGACAAGACATACGCGGTACCAAAGCTATCCAGGTTTTCGAAGGCCGAATCCTGAAGGACGAATCCGTCGTCAGCCCCCATCGAGATGGCATGCTTGACCACGTCAGAAGCTTTCTCCGACCCCATGCTGATCACGGTTATCTTCCCCCCGTGCTTATCCTTGAGCCGGCATGCTGCCTCAACGGCCCGTTCGTCATAAACACTGATCACAGGCGGCACTCCGGCCGGAGGAATAACCTGTTTCGTCCCGGGGTCAATCTTGAATTTCGCCGGTGGGATCTCGGGGTCGAGCACTTGTTTCACACAGACGATGGTATTCATACATTACTCCTCTCCCGGCGCAGCCGGGACCAAATCCCAATATCCAAAGGCCTCTCAGTCATTAAGTCACTGGGTAATTAAGTCATTCAATGACTAATGACTTATTGACCTAATGACCTCACTAGGACTGTTTCATTGCTTCTTCTACGATTTCGACAAGATCTCTTGCCTTCAACGAGTTCTTCATCTCTTTATGTTCGATGCTCTCCTCGAACATCTGTAAACAATAAGGGCAGGCGGTCACGACCGTCTCAGCCCCTGTCTTGAGAACGTCTCCCAGACGCATTTGATTAATCTTTGTCGTACCGGGCTGCTCTTCTATCCACATGTGTCCACCGCCGCCCCCGCAGCAAAAGCCCGTATTTCGCGAGCGCTCCATTTCCTCAACCTCTGCCTTGGGGATCGCTTGCAATATCCGGCGCGGCTCCAGATAGACGCTGTTATAACGGCCTAAATAGCAGGGGTCATGATAGGTGAGTGTAGAATTCAGCTCGCGGGTAAGTTTCAATTTACCCTGCTTGATCAAATCGGCAATGAGCTGGGTATAGTGAACCACCTTGAAATCGCCGCCGTACCGGGGATACTCATTTTTAATGGTGTGATAGCAGTGGGGACAGGAGGTAATAATCTCTTTAATGTTGTGGCTTTTAAAAATTTCAATATTCTGCTCCGCCATGATCTGAAACTGGAACTCATAACCTGCCCTTCGCGCCGGGTCACCGCAGCAGGTCTCGGCTTCGCCCAACACCCCGAAATCGACTCCGGCCGCTTTCAACACCCTGGTCATGGAAAGAGTCGCAGCGACATTACGCTCAACAAGAGCCCCAGTGCAACCTACCCAGAATAGGGAATTCACACTGTCGCCCTCAGCCAATATCTTAAGTTCCTGGCCACTTGTCCAATCGCCCCTCAATCTCAGCGATTGGATTCCGGCCCATGGGTGCCCTCTTGACTGCAAATTCCTGAGCATCAGCTGGGCAGTTTCCGGCATTTTGCTTTGCACCAACACCTGATTACGTCTGAGGTCAATAATCTTAACAATGTGTTCCACATAGACAGGGCATGTCTCCTGGCAAGCACCGCAGGTGGTACATGCCCAGATTTCGGCTTCGCTTGGAGCTTCTCCAACAAGCGTCGGAGCGCTGTCGGCTTGATTTGCACGGTTGTTAGCTGCTTTGAGCATGTGGACTTTGAGGTCCTGCACGACTTTCCTTGGCGAAAGGGGCTTGCCTGTCGCCCACGCCGGGCAGGCATCCTGGCACCGACCGCAGTCGGTGCAGGCATCCAGGTCAAGGAGCTGCTTCCAGGTGAAATCCTTGATGGCCCCAACACCAAGGGGCTCAGACTCAGCGTTCTCAATGTTAATGGGGGCGGGGACTCCGAGGGGTCCCAGGGAGCGGAAAAAGACATTCAACGGAGATACGACAAAATGCTGGAATTTGGAAAAGACCAGAGCGCAATAAATAATCGCGCCAATGGTTAGCGCCGAATGGAACCACCATAAAAACCTGTGCCAGAACAAAAGCGAGCTCTGGCTCATGCCGGCAAAAGCTTTGGCGAAGACAAAGCCGCCTGGACACCATACTGCCCAGTCAGGGTGAAGGGTTAGTTCGGTAGCGGCCTGCCGCAGCCCCTCGACCATATAGCCAGTAATAAGGATCACCGCCAGCGACGTCAGCACAACACCGTCATCGAGTATGGTCTTCAGCCTCTTGGGTTTCCAGATGTAACGGCGGTAGGCAGCCATGATGATCCCGATAAGAACTAGGAGGCCGCCGATATTAACGATGAGTTTGAACCACAGGTAGGGAGCGCCGGTGATGTGACGTTTGCTGTAGTAGGTTACAGAATCAATCGCCGAAGCCAGAAGGAGTATGACAAAACCCCAGAAGATCAGGAGGTGCATCATCCCGGGGTAGGGATCACGAAGAAAGCGCCGGTGGGCTAAAACATCCACAATAGTGGTACGGATAAAAACAAGTATTCTTTTGCCTATGTTCTTCCAGCAGTCATCCGGCTTCCCCAGGTGCCATAGCTGATAGCGCCGGTAGAGACTGGACACCCAGAAAGCGAGAGCGATCGCCGCCAATAAGTACATCACGTAACTGTACGAGATATTCCAGAATACCTCTCGGGATGCCAAAAGCGATCCTCCCTTTTGTTTGTAAAACGGCTATCAGTCTACCAGATTATCAGTAAGTGGTCATCAGGATATCAGAATATCAGGCTGGAAAAGAAGTTCTTGTCTGGTCTCCTAATATCCTGGCCCGCTGCACCCTGATATCCTGGTCACCTGATAGACGCCCCTTATTTTTGTTTACCCTGTTAGAAAGCCCCAGCGCCTATGCTGGGAATGGTGGAAATAGAGATCATCAACTCCTTGCTGAGGGCGGGGCCAGAGCCCTACCATTTCTAACCGGGTTTACCCTTTCTGACGATCGTCCTTTTTTCTTCAGGAAGAGGAGGCGGAACAGGCTGGCCAGAAATCTTCGTCACCGCGCTAAATCGGGTGGGGCAAACCTCAAAACAAGTCCCGCATTTTATACATTTCTCTTGATCAATCACGTGAATCAGGTTCTTGCCGCCTACAATCGCCTCTACAGGGCATCTCTTCGCACACGTGGTACAGGCCTGGCACTTTTCCGGGTCGATATAATACGAAATGACTTCGCTCAATAACTTGTCGATTTCATCTTTGGTGAAAAGTTTGTCATATTCTTCCGGGTTCTCAAGACGTGACGCCAGTTTCCCATTTTTCATCACCTTGATGTACGGGACGAGCTTTCTAATTTCTGCAAGTTTGGACTTTAATTCATTTTGGTCTATTCCTTCAACCTCGCCAAGCGGTCCTAACTCTTTCACCCTGTTTCCAAACTCACTCATCACTTCGGCAAAAAGGATTCCTTCAGCCGAGGACATGAACTCGATTCTTAACCTTTCCGGGTTCAGCCCGATGTGTTCCATTATCCTTCTACAGAGAAGCACCATGGTGAGTGCATGGTAATTTCCGTGAGTAATATAATTACATTCATTTAAACGGCAACCGCCGATAAACACCCCATCCATTCCGTTTGAGAAAGCCCGGAGCACAAATTCCAGGTCGACCCTACCGGAACACATGACGCGTATCAGCCTTGTTTCAGTCGTATATTGCAGTCTGGAAACTCCAGCCATGTCACCGGCGCCGTATGCTCACCAGTGGCATACGAAGCCGATGATCCTTGGCTTGAATTTAAGTGCTGTGCTCATTCGTCCTCACCTCTTTTCCCTTCATCCCCCCTTAGACGAAGGGGGGAATAGAGGGGGGTTAAACTTCTACGTGTCTTCCGCTGCCGCGTCAATTTGGGCTAAGATCTCTTCATCGGTATAGTGCTTCAGTTGAATAGCCCCTGTGGGACACTTTGCGTTACAAAGACCATCTCCTTTACAGAGAACGGGATTGACGACAGCCTTTTTGCCCTGTCGTGTCTCACGAAACTCTATGGCACTGTACGTACAGGCTGAGATACATGCCCCGCACCCGATACATTCTCTCTCATCCACCTCGCAAACAGAGCCGGAGGCGACGACGGTATCATGCGAGAGAAGCGTTAAGACCCTGCCTGCAGCTCCATAAGCTTGGTTAATCGCTTCCGGTATAAGCTTGGGATAGTGAGCGATTCCACAAAGATAAACGCCGTCTGCCGCAAACTCAACAGGTCTTAATTTGACATGGGCTTCCTGGAGGAAACCATCCGTGCCCAAAGGCACCTTGAATAACTGGGATATTTCTTTGCTTCCTGCGGAGGGAATAACGGCAGCGGCTAGAGCAAGGATATCGGCATCTATTTCAAGCTTGCTCCCTAAAATATAATCTGGCAAGGTCACCTTTAGAACGGGTCGCCCCTCGTCCGACTCCCCCGCTTTCACCTCTGGTTTATCCTGTGGTTCATAGCGGATGAACTTCACCTCTTTATCCGCCGCTTTCCTGTAATAATCCTCACTAAACCCATACGTTCTCATATCCCGAAAGAGAATGTAAATATCCATCTTGGGGTTTATCTCTTTAAGTTTCAACGCATTCTTTACAGACTCGCTGCAGCATATCCTGCTGCAGTAATTTCTGTCTTCGTTTCTGCAGCCCACGCATTGGATCATCACGAGACTTTCTGCGCGAATGACCTTTTCTGCCCCTTGGTTGATCTGCTCTTCCAGCTCAAGGTGGGTCATGACCCTGTCATCTTCCCCATAGAGGTATTCGGCAGGTTTATAGACATCCGCACCTACCGCGATGACGGTTGCACCATGTTTTATCTCGCCGATTCCCCTTCCTGGAGACTTCACCTTTGTTACGAAATCCCCCACGTAACCAGTCGCCTCCGTGATGGTCGCATCCGTATAGACATGGATTAAGGGGTGTTGATAAACCTTGCGCACGAGATCACGCAAATAGGCCTGAACATCCAGTCCTTCCAGGGTGGTATGGATCCTTCTTGCCACCCCCCCTAAGTCTTTTTCCTTTTCCGCCAGGTAAACCTCATGTCCCTGGTTGGCTATGGAGAGGGCACACGTCATGCCGGAGA
Source organism: Thermodesulfobacteriota bacterium (assembly GCA_047519465.1). Classification (GTDB taxonomy): domain Bacteria; phylum Desulfobacterota; class BSN033; order BSN033; family UBA1163; genus UBA1163. The sequence goes on from JAPVTA010000194.1 coordinate 14,909, forward strand.
TTCCTCCACCCACCACCAACGCCGTCTTGTTAACGGGCAGATCGATTTCCTGTAATGGCTCCAAAAGGCAGGCTCGTGCTACCGACATCCGGATGATATCGTTCGCCTTCCGTGTGGCTTCTTCCTTTTCTTTAGAGTGGACCCAGGAGCAATGCTCCCTAATATTCGCCATGTCGTAGTAATATTGATTCAGTCCCGCCTCCCGAACGGTGTCCCGGAACAGCGGTTCAAGGGTCCTGGGCGAGCAGGCAGCGACGATGACGCGATTGAGCCCTTTCTCCTTCGTCATGTCCGTTATTTCTTTCGCACAATTCGTTGCACATGAAAAGAGCTGTTCCTGAGCGTAGACCACATTGGGCAAGGTTAAAGCATATTCCACTGCGGAAGGAACATTGACGACCCTTCCGATATTCGCGCCACAATGGCACACAAAGACTCCGATCCTTGGCTCCTCTTTGGAGACATCCCTTTCCGGCGGATAGACCCTTTCTTTGGCCAGCTTCCCCCGCCGGTAGTCCAAGAGTTGACCACATTGGGAACCCGCCCCGCTGGCGGTAAAAACCGACTCGGGAATATCCATAGGACCCTGGAAGGCCCCGCTGACAAAGATCCCGGGGCGGGTGGTCTCCGTAGGATTAAGAGGATTGGTTTTACAAAAATCGTGATGATTGAGTTGTATGCCGAATTTTTTTGCCAGGCCCTTCACATCTGCAGGAGGATTTAATCCAACGGATAACACCACCATATCGAATTCTTCCTCTTTGACACCCTCTTCCGGTGTGGAATATCGTATGGTGACATTCTTGGTTTCCGGGTTCTCTCTTGCGATGGACGTGTAGCTTCTGATAAACCGAATCCCGGGAAGTTTCTCTGCTCTTTGGTAGAATCGCTCAAAATCTTTGCCATAGGAACGAATATCATTATGGAAGATTGTGCACTCTGCCTCTGCGTCATGATCTTTTGTCAAGATGACCTGTTTCTGGGTATACGTGCAGCATACGCCCGAGCAATAGCTGTTGCCCCCCGGAGGGTTCACCTGTCTGGAACCGACGCATTGAATCCAGGCTATTTTATGGGGATGCTTCTTGTCGGAAGCACGCAGGATCTCACCCTCGTATGGCCCGGTGGCGCACATCAGCCGTTCATAGTCCATGCTGGTGACCACGTTCTGCATCTTTCCGTAGCCATATCCATCCGCCACCTTAGGATCAAATGGTTCAAGGCCAGGAGACAGAATGATCGCCGCTACTTTTACTTCTACCTTCTCCGGCGTCTGATTGAAATCGATGGCCTGATTCTTACAGACTCCTTCGCAAATACGACATTTCTTCTCTTTCAGGTAGATACAGCTTTCATCGATATACGTGACCAGGGGAATGGCTTGAGCGAAATAGATATGGATGGCTTTGTGCTTCGATATTTCTTGATTAAATTGATCAGGGTATTTGACCGGGCAGTATTCTACGCACGTCGTACAACCCGTGCATTTGGTCTCTACGATATATCTGGGCTTTTTAATCAGGGTGACCTTAAAGTCTCCTGCTTCTCCTTCGACACCGTCAACTTCAGTATACGTCAGGACCTCTATGTTGGGATGCCGGCCGACCTCGACCAGTTTGGGTGCGAGTATTCAGATGGAGCAGTCATTGGTGGGAAAGGTCTTATCCAGCTGGGCCATATGGCCGCCAATCGCAGGTGCCTTGTCGACCAAATAAACCTTAAAACCCGCAGCGGCAAGATCGAGAGAGGCTTGAACACCGCTGATCCCTCCACCGACCACCATCACGTCACCAAAATGACTGTCTTCGAAACTCTTGCGAATACTGTCTGCGAGACTTTTCCGAATCTGGTCTTCAATTTTTCCTAGTTCACTTTGCACTTTCGATCACCTTTCTTAAAGAGAGATTAGACAGATTTCAAAAAACGATTACATAGATTTCTCTCCCACAGTTTTCTAAGATGACTAACCCCACCTCGCCTCCCCCTAAATTAAGGGGAGGAAGGGAGGGGTTATTTGGAATCTCCTATACCACTTCCTGGATGATCTCCGTAATGTCCTTAATCTGTATCGCCTCAGTCTCCTTCAGGGTTAATTTGCTATCCTCGAACTGGCTGATGCAATACGGGCAAGAAGTTGCCAGCACTTCAGCCCCAACCCGGATCGCTTGTTCCAGTCTGAGGTCGGAGAATCGTTCACCCTTTCGAGTCTCCATCCAAATCCTGCCTCCTCCCATTCCGCAACAGAGACTATCTTCCCGGGATTCGGCCATCTCATTCAGTTCCAAACCGGGTATCCTCTTCAAGACCTCTCGGGGTTCATCATAGATCCCATTATGCCGACCCAGGTAACACGGGTCGTGATAAGTGACTTTCTTCCCGTACTCCTTCGTGAGTTTAAGTCTTCCCTCGTGAATCAGCTGGAATAAGTATTGGGAGACGTGGACCACCTCAAAGTTGACCTTGAATTCGGGATACTCGTTCTTGAAGGTGTGGTAGCAATGAGGGGAAGAAAGAAGGATTTTCTTTACACCGCTTTCGATAAAAGTCTTGATGTTTTCTTTTGCGAGGCGTTTGAATAATGCCTCATTGCCCGCCTTGCGAACACTCTCCCCGCAGCAAACCTCCTTGGAACCCAGGATCCCAAAATCTACCCCTGCCTTATTGAGGAGGTTGGCTGTGGCTTGAGCTACCTTTCTTAATCTTGGGTCATAGCTGGGATAACAGCAGGGGAAATAGAGTACCTCCGTGCTCTCGTCAAACTCCTTTACCCCCACGTCTTTCGCCCAATTTGCCCGGTCCTTGGGTTCTTGTCCCCAGGGATTACCCACACTGGCAAGGCTTGTCATGATACCCCGAAGGTTAGGGATGCTCGCAGGAACGACACCGTCTGGCACCAATATCCTGCGCATCGCTCTCATCACATCAATGATCTCGACGCCTCTGGGGCACCGCTGAACGCAGTTACGGCAGGTGGTACATAGCCATAGGTCTTCGGATTCGAAAGGAACCACGCCGAATTTGGCCTGATTGATCATCCGGCGAAGAAAAAATTTTCTGACACGATTCCAAGGGCACAACGTATCGCATTTCCCGCATTGATAGCAAAATTTATCGGCGTCTCCACCTGCCTCTTTGATGCCGTCGATCACCACTTTGAAGGGGGTGAGGGGTACAGTCTCCATGATCCTTTTCGATCCTCTTCTTTCGTGATTATACAGATTCCAAAAAATGATTACATCGATTTTTCTTCCGCAGCTTTTCCAACATGATTAATCCCACCCCACCTCCCTTAAATTAGGGCGAGGAAGGGAGGGACTATTTTGGTGCAATCGTTTCATAATCGCCGTAATCGAGATTTCTCGACTTTTTCAGAAATCTTTTACTCCTTCTTTGACATTCGGGCAACGGTATCCATAACCTTCTGCAATCCATATTTGTCTACCATGGATTCCAATCCTCTCTCCACGTCCTCCATCTTCACTTCTTCCTCGACTTCCTCTTCCTTTTCTTCGTAGGTCAGGGCATCATTAATGCACCACTGAACACACAAGGGCTTCTCTTGTGGCGGGTCGTCCTCACACATATCACACTTAAGAGGGAGACCGGAATCGGGTTCTTTGAAAATGTCCCTGGAGGGGCAGGAAGCCCTGCAGAAGTCGCACTCGTCGTATTCCTTTCCGTCAATCACGTATTTGTCTCTGCCAGCACATTCGGCTTTCGCATACTCACCCGCGTAAACGGGAAGATAGACGTCTCGGATCGGTTCACGAATCAGCCGAATACGAGACCTCGCCGGATTATTGCTGCTGTATTTCGGTTTGGCGTGAAATGCGGAGCAGATGACCTCGCAGGCCCGGCAACCATTGCATTTATCCACATCGATTTTGATGACCTTGACTTTCTTCTTAACCTTTCCCATCTTTTATGATCCCTCTCTGTTCGAAGTCTTCGGCAACGTAGTCCATACCTAAGTCATGCAAGGACTCTTTCGTAGGAATACCCTGATGGTCCCACCCCTTAAATTTGTAATACTCGTCTAAGAGCTTCGTTTCAAGCTCGGGAAATCTTTTCTTCCAATGGTCTTCGGGCGGTTTCTCATCCGCTCTCCGCATGCCTCTTCTTATATTGACCGCTCTCACTAAAGTTCGGTTCCGCCTGGCTGTTTGCGTGAGTCTGGCTTCATCCATCTCGATCCCGGCCCCTGATGAGATAAAAGCCGGATAATTGTGCATATGATAGGGAGGCTTCAGGGGAAAGGATGACAAACCGGCGCACACCCCGAGGGCGTCGTCAATGTAGTGCATCCTCTCCATCCAGTCAACAATTTCACAGGTTGCTTCAGCAGTCGGGTAATATGGATTGGAGTGTTCTCCGCGTGGATCCCAGTCCAGAAAATATTGCTTAAACTTTTCATCAGGAACCTGGATCCAATCCTTTACAAACTCTTCTCTCTGCTCTCGGGTCGCAAAAGGCTCCTGGGGGAACTGCCCTTCAATTTGGGTAATGTTGATCTTCTCACCGGTAGAATACATAAGGAAATAAATGGGGTTGAGCATTCCCAGCTTGAGGGGCAGCTGCTCATGTTTCTTAATGTTATTGTGAGCGTATACTTCTGCGCCCTTACCAATCTTCTGGGCCGCCCAATAAGTGCCATTGGCCAAAACATCTCCTATCCCTTCTCGCCGAACAATTCTGTCAAGTAACCAGTAAAATCTCCCCTCGGTATCGGACGGTATTCCTGGCATGTCCTGGTCAGTCAAAATACCGGCCTCTTTAAGCTCAAGGGCGAAGGCCATTACTTGCGGGGTTGAGAATCCGTCCACTCCATACTCCGTAGCACGCTGAGCGATCTTAAAACCAAAATCCAGGTCTGAAAAGGCCGCCATGGTATACGTCAGTTTCGAGTAGCACTTCATCATGTATCTTGAAATTCCTGGAACGGAAATTAATCCCCCGCATTTCATCGGACAGTTATAGCAACTGATAAACCGTTCCCGCGCATTTTCAAGACTCGCCGTCCACTTCTCTTCGACTTCCTTGGTCCAAAAATCTTTTCTCCGAGTGCGGGCATTTCCCCACATGAAACCGGTGGTGTGCCACTTCTCATCATTGAGTTTCATCTCTTGCGGTGATCCAAGCCCGGCGAAAATGGGCTCGACATTCTTAATCGGATTTTCATTTCGCCACTGAATATATTTCAGCACATCGTTGCAAAGTCCCATAAATTCATCCGGCCGAGCAATATTGATGTCCTTTGTTCCACGAACAGCGATTGCCTTTAGCCCTTTGTCTCCCATCACCGCGCCTATTCCGAGTCGGCTGGCACTGGACCTGCCCTGCTCGATGGAAGCAAAAAAGACCCTGTTTTCACCCGCCAGGCCGATCGCAGCCACGTGGGCTTTCGGCTCCTTCAACTCCTGTCGAATCAGTTCTTGCGTTTCAACAGCGCCCTTACCCTGTAAATGAGAAGCATCGCGTATTTCTATTTTGTCATTGTTTATCCACAAATAGACCAGTTTGGGGGACTTGCCGCGAATGATCACCTTGTCATAACCGGCATACTTCAATTCTGGCGCAAAAAATCCCCCCATCATTGAATACGCCATTAACTGTGTCTGAGGAGAAATGGTAGAAACAATGGTACGATTACAGCCGACAGCTGGTGTGCCGCATAAAAGACCCGTGCTAAATATGAGTAGATTATCGGGAGAAAAGGGTTCAAATTCAGGGGGAACCCTATCCCATAATATCTTCGCGTTCGTACCCAGGCCCCCCAGATGAAGTTCGGTTAATCTTAAGTCGGTTTCTACCCTCTCAATGTTTCCCCGGGATAGATCAATTTCTAAATTATACCCTGTCTCTGCGTACCTCATTTTTCAGCACCTCTATCAGGTTGTTGAAAAACGCCCTTGCCTAGCGGCAAGAGGCTTGTTGCGGCATGAATGTAGGGAACGCATGTATGCGTTCCCTACCGCCTCAATCCAAATGTTTCCTGAGATTGATAAATGGGGAACGGTCAAAACCAATTGCCTTAAAAAAGGAAAGCATATCACCGGCATCCCAGCGCACAGAGGTATGGATGTCGTGGATTCCCTCTTTCTTAAAAAATGCAAAAAGTTTTTCAGCCAAGATTCGGCCAATTCCAGCTCCCATATGCCGAGGATGAACCCCTACCATTTCGATCCAACCGCTTTGTTCCAGACCAAAGCCCTCCCCTTTGATCTCTCCGATGAGGAACCCCACCAACTGACCATCCTTTGATGCAACAAAACCTACTCCTCCTCGTTTTTTGAGATGATCCTCTACCGTCCGAACCCACTTTTTCGACACCTTTTTCTGTAATATGGATTCCTGGATGGAAACGAGCTCAGGGACATCTCCGGCTCTGACCCTCCGGATCTTGATCTGCCTCCCCATCCCCTTCTCACTCGATCCGAATGATCTTGACATGTTTTCCCACCCATTCCGGAGGAAGATAAACCCGACCACTATTTCCACTCTGCTTGACTTCCTTCTCGATCATCTCCTCGCCATAAACCTCGAACTTTGACTTATTGCGTACGTTTATCAAAGGAGGCAGGAGGTCAGGGTCAGGTTCTTTTCTTTGTACCATACCATCCCTCAGAGGTTTAATAATTGTAAGTTAACTGTTTGGCAACTGCGATCCAATAGAGCGTCAAAAAATTGTCAAAAAAAAATCAAGAATGAGAAAGTAACTACTTATCATCTATAAAATAGCTACAAAATAATTATAAAGAGGAATGAAAGACTTGTCAAGAAAAAAATAAGAAAAGGTTTGACTGAGATTAACTATTTGATATTTATGTACTTTTAATCAATTTCCACGATTTCTAATCTGTCCGGTTTATCTGTTCCTCCGGAGTTCTCACCTTCACTGAGTCGCCTCTTTGGTCGGTCAACGTTATTTCGGGGTAAATTCTGATTCCCACCGGCAGATACGGCCCTTCGGCCCCGGAAAGCCCGACTTCCCTGATTTCACCCGCCTTGAGTTCACCAGATCTTATTTTCAGGGTGCCCACCTTTATCGCGGTCTATGTCGCATTCTACTTCATTCTGTATGTGGTATTTCTTGTAGCTTGGAGTAAAAAATAGGCCTTTATGAATAGGCTTGGTAGGCTATAGGCCTGGGGATCAATTCGGAAAAGCGGTCTCTTCTTTGGGTCGGACGACTTCTGAAATCCTCTTTTTGTGCTACAGTTTCAATTGATAGACTCGGTATGTTTTGATGCGCTTGCCCCCCATCATCTCAATCCTCTTGTTGAGCAGGTTGTTATCCTCCCGCACCCATGAAAGCTCACCGCCCGTGTAACCCCGTGTTTTGGCCACCCGGAAGGATTCGAGATACAGGAGGGTCTCCAATCCCCGACGCTGGAAAGCCTTGCGCACGGCCAATAAGGCGAACCGCAGAGTCTTGATCTGCTTGGAGTAGAAATAAAATTTCAACATGTCGGCGATGCCCACGCGGCCGTCAAAGCGCTTGAGCACTTCATTGTAGTCTGGCAAAATCATAGAAAAGGCCACTGGCTTGCCCTTGACTTCTACAAAATTGACCAGCTCTTTCTCAATCACGGGCCGGAGCTTGTCGATAAGATACTGAAGGTCACTGGCGCTGAGAGGAGTAAAACCGAACTCCTGACTGTTGGCATCGTTCAATATCCCCATCAGAGTATTCATCTCCTGCCGGAACCGGCTCATATTCAGGTGCCGGATGGCAATCCCCTCCTTTTTCTGGGCATGCTCGGAAAGTTTCTCCAAACCCTCGGGGAGAGGGCCACGAGCATCCATCCAATAGGCGTAGAAATCTTTCTCTTTCTCGAAACCGTATTTCTCCAGAAATTCTGGATAATAAGCAGGATTGTATGGCATCATGATGGCCGGCGGATGATCGAACCCTTCTACGAGGCAACCCATCCCGTCCAGCTGAGAAAAAGCCATCGGCCCGCGCATGACCCTCATCTCCCGGTCTGACAACCATTGTTTGGTGGCATTCAAAAGCGCCGCGGCAGCCTGGTAGTCCCGGTCCACCTCGAAAAAACCGAAGAAGCCCGCTCGCTCATTATGGTACCGGTTGGCACGCTCATCAACGGCGGCGACAATTCGGCCCGCAACCTCGCTGCCTCGGTACGCCAAGAAAGCTCTCGCTTCGCCGTGGGCATAGAAAATATTTTCCTTACGATCAAAAATCGTCTCCACATCCGTTATCATCGGCGGCACCCAGTTGTGGTCCCGGGTGTAGATTTTCCAGGGAAGTTTCAAGAAATTCGTTTGGTCGCTTTTTTCCTCACCGATCGTACGGAGGTCGATGGGCGCGCCCGGAGCAGTGGGCCCGATCACACCCAACTCCGCCCCGATTTTCCTAAGCTTCTCCAGGGCATAGTCCAGTTCCTGGCGAGAATGCGTGGCCGTATAGGAAGTCCGTAGGCAAGCCATTCCGGGGGGAACGGCCGGAGGAATCACAGGATTGACATAGACACCCTCCTGCTCAAGCATCTTGGCAAATTGGAAGGTTTTCAAATCATCGCCTATAAGAATGGGAATGATGGCGGATTGCGTCGCCGCTGTCTTAAATCCCATGCGTTGGATTTCTCCAAGCATGTAGCGCACATTTTCCCAGAGCTTTTGCCGGCGTTCCGGTTCGCGCTCCAGAATATTCAAGGCAGCCAAGGCGGTCGCCACGGCGGGGGGCGGAGGGGCAGCCTGGAATATGAAGGTACGGGCGTTATGCTTTAGGAACGAGATCACCTTTTCCTCACCGGCGATAAATCCGCCCAGGCTGGCAAACGATTTCGAAAAAGTACCCATCACCAGATCAACCTTATCCAGCACCCCCATTTCTTCGCACGTGCCCCGGCCACCCTTGCCCAGAACACCCAGGCTGTGTGCCTCATCCACCATGAGCCGGCATCCGTATTTCTTGGCCAAAGGAACAATATGTTTCAGATCCGCTAAATCGCCTTCCATGGAAAATACCCCATCGACCACAATGAGTTTGCCCACCTTCTTATCCTGAATATTAATCAGGATACGCTCCAGGTCTTCCACGTCGTTATGCCGAAATTTCAAGACTTTTCCCAGGGCCATCCTGCACCCGTCCAGGATAGAAGCGTGGTTGGTACGGTCCGAGATGACGATATCATTCTTTCCCACGATCGTGGAGATCACGCCCAGATTGGTCGTAAATCCGGTACTGAATATTAAAGCCGCGTCTTTCTTCATGAACCGGGCCAGACGCCTTTCCAGCTCCACGTGCAAATCGATCGTCCCGTTCAGGAAACGGGAGCCCGTGCAGCCGGTCCCGTATTTCTCAACGGCTTTGACGGCAGCCTCCTTCACTTCCGGATGCGAGGTCAGACCCAGATAATTGTTGGAGCCGATCATCACCGTCTTGCGGCCATTCATGATGACCGTCGTATCTACGGCTCCTTCGTTGACGCGAAAATAAGGGTAGAGGCCGAGATTGATAATCTTTTCGGCATCATGATAGTTATACGCCTTGTCAAACAGGTCCACCCTCATCACCCCTTTCCAAGAGTAACAGCTGATACGGAGGCCCCCCTCATCCCGCCCTCTCCCCAGTAGGGAGAGGGGGAGGGCGAGGTGAGTTGACTATACAAGAAAGGGAGTTTTACGTCAAGGAGGATTAAAAAGGCATACATCCCATTCTTCTTGACATCGGGAAAATAAGGGAGTTAAATGGCAAATGATAGCGCTTATTGAAAGAACTGGAGGATCGGTTTTCCCCCGGGAAATCAGAGCAACAGGATGCCAAGTGACTCTGATATCCACAGAGCCAAAGTCCTTATTTTTGTGGTATAATTCTTTATAAAAGGGATTATGTTTTGAAAAAAGAGTTGACTCACTTTCCTAATGCAGCCTTTGATGTGGTGGCAATGGCCGCATCCGCCGGCGGGCTGACTGCCCTGAGCCAGATTCTTACTGCTCTGCCCGCCGAATTTCCGGCTGCCATTCTGGTCGTCCAGCACCTTGACCCGCGGCACCGGAGCCTGATGGCTGAGATCCTCAGTCGACGCTCACCCCTCAAAGCTCAGGAGGCCAGAGAAGGAGATACCTTGAGCCCCGGAACGGTCTATATTGCTCCTCCGAACCGGCACCTCCTTGTGAACATTGATGGTACCCTCTCCCTTTCTCAGTCGGAATTGGTCCACTTTGTCCGGCCCTCTGCTGATTTGTTATTTGAGTCGGTGGCAGCCATCTATAAGGATCGTGCGATTGCTGTTGTGCTGACCGGAACCGGAAGTGATGGTGTCATGGGAGTCCAGGCGATCAAGAAGATGGGCGGTACGGTCATCACCCAGGACGAGAAGACGTCGGAGTTTTTTGGTATGCCGAGCGCAGCCATCCAGACTGGCAACGTCGATTTCATCCTTCCCCTGGATGAAATTCCCTCAGCGTTGACCACCTTGATCATGAAAGGGGACGCTTTATGAACACTGTACAGGCGAACAAGGAATTTGAAGCGCTCCTTGAATACCTGCAGCAAACCCGCGGTTTTGATTTCTCGGCCTACAAGCGGCCCAGCCTGATGCGTCGGGTGACCAAGCGCATGCAGATGATTAAAATAGACTCCTTTTCGGACTATATGGACTACCTAGAGGTCCACCCCGAGGAGTTTGCCCAGCTCTTCGACACCATCCTGATTAACGTGACCTCTTTTTTCCGGGACCAACCTGCTTGGGACTTTTTAGGCCAGCAGATTCTTCCGAGAATCTTGGAGGCGAAGAGATCAAACGATCCCATCCGCATCTGGAGCGCTGGCTGTGCCTCTGGCGAAGAAGCCTACAGCATTGCCATTTTGCTTGCAGAGGCCCTCGGACCGGACTCGTTTCGTGATCGTGTAAAGATCTATGCCACGGATGTGGATGAGGAGGCCCTCAGCCATGCGCGCCACGCGAGTTACAGTGAAAAGGACCTGGAGCCCATCTCCCCGGAGCTGAGGGAGAAATATTTTGAGCATGGGTCAAACCGCCTCATCTTTCGCAATGACCTCCGACGCTCCGTCATCTTCGGTCGTCACGACCTGGTGCAGGATGCCCCGATCTCGCGCCTCGATCTTCTCACGTGCCGCAACACGCTCATGTATTTCAACGCAGAGATTCAAGGTCGCATCCTGGCCCGTTTTCATTTCGCCCTCAACGACCCAGGCTACCTCTTCCTGGGCAGGGCTGAAATGCTCCTCACCCATACCAACATCTTCACCCCGATAGAGCTGAAATGCCGCATCTTCTCAAAGGTCCCTAAAATGCAGATGCGTGATCGCCTTCTGGTCCTTGCCCAGGCAGGAAACATGGAGGTAGGAAATCATCTGGCCAGACAGTTGCGTGTCCGCGATGTCGCCTTTGAGTCGTCTCCGTCGGCACAAATCGTGGTGGATGCCGATGGAAACCTTGCCATGGCCAGCGAGCGTGCAAGAACTCTATTCGGTCTGGGCCAGAGAGATGTCGGACGTCCTTTCCAGGACCTTGAATTGTCGTATCGGCCGATTGACCTCAGATCCCTCATCGACAAATGTGAGAATGAGAGGCGTATCGTGAAGGCAGAGAATGTTCAACGTTCTCTTCCGGATGGAACAGCTCAGTATCTCGAAATCCAGCTGACCCCGCTTATTGAGAACGGCGCCAGCATCGGGGTGAGCATTATTTTTAACGATCAAACCCGCTACTATAAGCTTCAGGAAGAGCTTCAGCGCAATCAGCAGGAGCTCGAAACAGCCTACGAAGAACTTCAGTCAGCCAACGAAGAGCTCGAGACGACCAATGAGGAACTCCAGTCGACCAATGAAGAATTGGAAACAACCAATGAGGAGCTCCAATCCTCTAACGAAGAGCTGGAAACCATGAACGAAGAGCTCCAATCCACGAATGAAGAACTTTCGACGATTAACGAAGAGCTCCGTCAGCGCACCGATGAGCTCACTCAGACAAACGCTTTTTTGGAATCGATTCTCGGGAGCCTTCATAGCGGAGTCGTAGTCTTAGATAGGAAACAGAACATCATCTCCTGGAGTCGACGAGCAGAGGATCTCTGGGGACTTCGTGCCGATGAGGTTCAGGGCCAGTCTTTCGTAAGCCTCGATATCGGCCTGCCCGTCGAAAAGATTAAAACGGCGATCCGGGCCTGTCTCGTTGCAGAGTCTGAATACGAGGAAGTGATTGTCGATGCGATCAATCGCAAGGGAAAAACCATTAAATGTCGCGTGACCTGCACTCCCATTATCGGAGCGAGCAAAGAGCGCCACGGGACCATCCTGATGACAGAAGAAGTGGAGACGGCCTGAGGGCTCAGCTTTCATGTTTCAAGTCAAAATTTAAAAGTATACCTCAATATCCTGAGTTTAAACTCATAATCCGAAGAGCTTAAAGGTCCAAGACTCCCAACTACGTCAAAACTTTAAACCTGAAACATAAGAATTAAAACCAACGGATGAGGATATTTTTATGAAAGTTGGCAGCAGAACAAAGCCAGAACTGATGAAAGAGATCGATGGGCTCCGGGCGCAACTCAAAGAAGCGGAGAAGAAGCTCTCTGCAACTCCCGAACCGCCAAAGCAATCTTCTGAGGTCATGGCACGTCTCATTCTCAACCAGGCTACCGATATCATTATTGTTTGCGATGAAGATGGGAAGATTACCAGGGCCAGTGAGGTGACCCATCGATACATAGGAGGAAGGCTTTTGTTAACCCCCTTTGATGCCATCCTGAAGCTCCGTTTTTCTTCGTCACGTCCTCTCCGAAACGAGGACTTCTCTGTCTCGGAAGTCCTAAAAGGCAAGATTTTTAGAAAAGAAGAAGTTACTTTGAAAAGAGAGGCCGGAGTTTTCTATTTTTTACTCAGTGCGCGGCCCCTTGCGGACCGACATGCAAAAATTCATGGTTGTGTGGTGACCCTGACGGATATCACTGAGGGCAAGCAAATGGAGGAGGAACTCCGCAAATCCCGGGATGAGTTAGAAATGCGGGTTCAGGAACGTACCGTAGAGCTGGCCAAGGCCAATGAAGCATTGACGACTGAAATTGGGGAGCGGAAACGAACTGAAGAAACTCTGCGGAAACTTACCCATGATCTTAATGAGCGGGTGAAGCAAATAAACCTCCTTTACTCCATTAGTTATTATGTCGAGAGACGATACACCCAGCTGGAAGAAAAACTCCAGAATATTGCCCAGCTCATTTCCTCCGGGTGGCGATATCCGCAAGTAGCCTGCGCACGAATCATTCTTGAGGGCACCGAATATAAAACCGACAACTTCAAAGAGACCGCCTGGGAACAGACCGGCGACATTATCGTCCACGGAGAAACCATCGGCAGCATACAAGTGTACTACTTGGAAGAAAGACCTACGTGTGACGAAGGCCCTTTCACGAAGGAGGAAAGAGGCCTGATCAACGCCATCGCCATAGAACTCGGAGAAATGATCGGGCACATGAAATCTGAAAAAGCCTTACGAGAGCAATCGAGGATCTTGGAGGGTTTCTTTGCTTCGACCATTACTCCATTGGTATTTCTTGATCAGCATTTCAATTTCATCCGGGTGAATGAGGCTTATGCCAAAGCCTGCCAGCGTCAGATTTCAGATTTTCCGGGGCATAACCATTTCGAATTCTACCCCTCCGATGCGAAGGAGATATTCGAGCGTGTGGTTGAGACGAAAATCCCATACCAGGCCATTGCGAGACCCTTCACCTTCCCCGATCACCCTGAATGGGGAATCACATACTGGGACTGGAACCTGACGCCGTTATTAGATGACAAAGGTGAAGTGGAATTTCTGGTCTTTGCACTTCAGGATGTCACCGAGCGCAAGCGGGCAGAGGAGCAGTTGAAGGCCGCCCAACGGTACAACCGCAGTCTTATCGAAGCAAGTCTTGACCCCCTTGTCACCATCAGCGCAGACGGTAAGGTGATGGATGTGAATGAGGCTACGGAGCTTGTGACCGGCGTGGCGCGCGACGAGCTTATAGGAAGCGACTTCTCGGAGTATTTTACGGAACCAGAGAAAGCCAGAGAAGGCTATCAGCGAGTATTTCAAGAGGGGATTGTACGAGATTATCCTCTCGCCATTCGACACACCTCCGGCAAAGTGACCGATATGCTATACCACGCTACTGTTTTCGGGAATGAGAGTGGGGTTGCGCAGGGCGTCTTCGCTGCTGCCCGGGACATCACCGTACGGAGGGAATTACAACGGCGTATCGAAGCCACCAACGCCCTCTTAAATCTATTTGTCAAAATGCGTTCACGGAAGGAATACCTCGATGCAGTCATTGAGCTGATTCAACCCTGGAGTGGTTGCCGTTGCATAGGTATCCGAATATTAAATGAGAAGGATTATATCCCCTACGAGTCTTATGTAGGGTTCAGCCAGGAGTTCTGGCAATCGGAGAATCTGATTTCAATTAAGTATGATCAATGCGCGTGTATCCGGGTTGTGACGGGTAACCCCGATCCACAAGATAAACCTGCGATGACACCGGCAGGTTCCTTTCGTTGTGAGAATACCGTCGAATTTATCGGAAGCTTATCGGAAGAGGAGAAGGCAAGATTTAGAGGCGTCTGCATCGAGAACGGGTTCAAGTCGGTTGCCATCGTTCCCATTCGTTACCGTGACAAGATTCTCGGGGCAGTCCACCTTGCTGATGAAGGCGAGGGAAAGCTCCCCATAGGCGATGTCGAATTTATTGAATCCGTGGCGCCCTTGATCGGCGAAGCGATCAACCGATTTAACTTAGAGGAAGAATTGAGGGATTCGGAGACGCGCCTCCGGTATCTCTCTTCCCAACTCCTCACCGTCCAGGAAAACGAGAGAAAAAGGATTGCCGTAGAACTCCATGACAGTATTGGGCAGATGCTAACAGCCATCAAATTCAAGATAGAAAGTATCCTTCAGGAAAAAAATAAAAAGAAATCCCTGGAGGCCCTCATTCCCTTGGTTCGAGAGACGATCGACGAAGCCAGAAGGATCCAGATGGACCTGCGGCCTTCCACGCTGGATGACATCGGAGTACTGGCCACCCTTGACTGGTTCTGCCGGGAATATCAAAAAATCTATTCCCACATCCGCATTGAAAAAAAGATCGGTCTCCAGGAGAGCGAAGTCTCTGCTCCCCTTAAAACGGCGATCTACCGGTTGACTCAGGAGGCCCTGAATAATATTGCCAAACACAGCAAGGCTGACCTCATCTTTCTCTCACTGCAAACGATGAAGGACACGATAGAATTAGTCATTAAAGACAACGGGACGGGATTCAGCTTGGAAGAAATTCTGTCATCGGAGAAACCCAAGAAAGGACTGGGGCTTAACAGCATGAGGGAACGAACCGAGCTTTCAGGCGGGACTTTCGCGCTTGAAACCGCTCCGGGAGCCGGTACGGTGATCAGGGCAAATTGGCCGATCTAAGACCATTTCAAATTGTAAATTTCAAATTGAAGACAACCACTCCAAACACTAGAAACCGACCGAAGATATTTCAAATTTCAAGTTGAAAAAAGTATCCACAATGCCCAAGAGTCTTTTCAATTTGCGATTTGAAATCTATAATTTGCGATATACATAAGGAGTGCAAATTGAATCAGGAACAGATGAAGGTCAGAACGAGGGATTTCGCAAAAAAGGTAATCTCTTTGTGTAGGCAGCTTCCTCCTACCTGCGAGGGGCGGCTTCTCGGAGGCCAATTCTTTCGCTCGGGGACCTCCGTAGGAGCAAACTACCGTGCTGCCTGCCGGGCACGATCAAAGGCCGATCTCATCTCAAAGCTTAGTATAGTACTAGAAGAAACGGATGAATCGCTCTATTGGATGGAGATTCTAAACGAAACCCGAATCGTAAATTCGAAACTTCTCACAGATTTGATAAAGGAAGCAAAAGAACTTATCGCTATATTTGTCTCGAGCCTCAATACGGCCAAAGAAAGTAAAAAAAGCGTTTCAAACCCCAATCTTTAAACCTGAGATTCAGCCTTTATTCCATCGACGTTTCAATTCGAAATCTGAAATTTGCAATTTGAAATTTTAGTTACTCGCGCGTTACCAGTCCCCTTTCGATGGCGAAGGTGGTCAGGGCTTGGATACTATGGAGGTCCAATTTTTCCATCAGGTTGGCCCGATGTTTTTCAACCGTTTTGACACTGATACAAAGATCCTCGGCGATCTCTTTGTTCCTGTATCCTTCGGCAATCAGCTTTAGGATCTCTCGCTCCCGCTGGGTCAGGGTCTCCCACGATGTCCGGGATTTCAGACTCTTCTTCCCCTCGATGTACCCTTCAATCACCTTTTCCGAGATTTCAGGACTGATGTAATGCGCGCCGCCTAAGACTTTCTTGACCGCCATGAGTAACTCGGAGTGGGTGGAATCCTTTAGGAGATATCCGTCGGCTCCGGCCCGGAAGGTGGCAAGAATGTACTCCTCAGCCTTGTGAACGGTCAAAACCAGGACCTTTGTCGCGGGTGACTCCCTCTTGATCTCCTTAATGGCCTCCATACCGTTCATCCTCGGCATGGAGAGGTCCGTCAGGATGAGGTCGGGTTTGTATTTTTTAGCCTGCCGGATGGCCTCTCGACCGTCTCCCGCTTCCGCTACGATCTCGAAATGTGCGTTTGAGGAGAGAAGTGATCGCAGCCCTTCCCTGAGGATGGTATGGTCTTCGGCGATGACGACACGAACTTTCTCACTCATGGCTTGAATTCCTCCTCTCCTTGTCTACCGACCCCACGGGGAGATGTTCCTTTCACTTAGGGTCCCCGACCGCCAAGAAAAAATACTGTATAAATCCACTCCAATTACTGTGTATACCTTATTTACCATGTTTATAAACATTAGTAAAGTGGGGTTTAATAATCATGGTAGAAAAGCAACTGAGAACTAACATGAAACGTATATTAATTGTTGAGGATAATGCCTTCTTCCTCCAATTTCTTAAAGAGACCTTGTGCTTGCGATTCCCCTGGATAGATATTCTTGAAGCAGCAAACGGACGAGAGGCCATGCGGAAAATCGAGGAATTCTCGCCCGAGGCCATCTTGATGGACCTCAGATTACCCGGGGAAAACGGCCTCGAACTCACCAAAAAAATAAAGGCCCAATACCCCAACATCATCGTCGTCATTCTGACCAATTATGATTTTCCCGAATACCGTCAGGCCGCATACCAATCCGGGGCGGATCACTTCGTTTCGAAGGATTCCTTCCTCAATATCGTCAATTCCATTCTAACCAATCAAGATACTCAGAGGAGTAATTCAAACGGCAAGGATCCTGTTGAGAAACCGGTCATGGCTTCCGGCCCAAACCAGCGCCAACCCGTGCCTGCGGCGCAAGATAATGGAAAGAACGAATAAGAAATTCACTCAAGGGGGAATGAACTTCTGTGTCCAAAACTTTAATCGTTGAAGATAGCGCCCTTTACCGAAAATTACTTAAAGAAACGCTGCATTCTCGGTTCCCGTCCATGGAAATTATCGAGGCGGAAGATGGGGAAGAGGCCATTCAAAAAATCGATGCCCAGCCCCCCGACCTCATCTTCATGGACATCAAATTGCCCGGAGAAAATGGCCTCGAGCTGACGGAGAAGGTAAAAACGAAACATCCGGATATGATCGTCATCATTCTGACGAGCTATGACACCTTGGAATATCGGGA
>JAPVTA010000195.1:0-3798 GCA_047519465.1 Thermodesulfobacteriota bacterium
CGGGGGAGTGAAGGGTTGACTTCCCAATGCATTTCTTATAAACTCCTGCACAAATCGACCTCTTAAGTCATACTCTTGTCATGCTCTCCCTTTCACTATTCCCTGGCAGAAAGATTAATAGAGGAGAGAGGAGGAAAACAGCTATGGCAGAAGTAGAAATTCCGAATACAGAAGAGCTTAAGGAAATCAAAGGAAAGGCCTTCACGAAGCGTGTGGCACTCACGACGGCGATCTTTGCGGTCGCACTGGCAATCACCTCGTTAGGCGGAAATAATGCCATGAAGGAGATGCTCCTTGCCCAGCAGCAGTCCTCCGACCAATGGTCTTTCTACCAGGCCAAAGTCTTACGTGAGCATCTTTACCGTAGCCAGAAGTTGCGCCTGGAGATAGACCTGATCGAAAGAGGAAGTGGCATGAGAGCCGAGGTGAAAGAACGGGTTGAAGGGCTGCTTAAGAAGATTTCTGAAGAGGAAGCGCGGTACAATGCCGAGAAGAAAGAGATCGAGAAAGAGGCGAAAAAACTCGAACACGAAAGGGATGTGAACCGGAGTAAAGACCCCTACTTCGACTATGGAGAGGTTCTACTTCAAATTGCTATCGTCATGGCTTCTGTTTCGATTCTTTCAGGATCCCGGCCAGTTTATTATTTTGCCATTATTAGTGCCTGCCTGGGGGCCCTCTCATCACTCAACGGCTTCTTTCTGATCCTTCGAATCCCTTTCCTCCATTGACAGTGGGGTCAAAAGGTAAAAATTAGGCGGATAGAAATGCGAGGTGTTGAGAAGTCAGAAAACAAAGAGGGAAAGCCCTCCTCCTTCTATCCCCAGATGGCGCCCCTTCTCTTTCTTGTCGGGATCTTCTTCTTGAACTTCATCTCTCGAATTATCCTGTCACCCCTGTTGCCCAGCATTGAGAAGGATCTAAAGATAGGCCACGAAGAGGCGGGGTCCTTCTTTTTCGTTCTATCGTTTGGATATTGTATCATGCTTCTGGGTTCGAGTTTCGTCTCCTCCCGCCTCGGTCATCGGAAAACCATCATCCTCTCCACGGTCGTCCTGGGCGGGGCTCTTCTATTTGTGGGTATTAGCTACGAGCTTTGGATGGTTCGGTTGGGACTCTTTGCCCTGGGAATGGCGGCAGGACTCTACCTTCCCTCGGGGATCGCAACCCTCACCGACTTGGTCAACCCGAGGCATTGGGGAAAGGCTATTTCCATTCATGAATTAGCGCCTAACTCAAGTTTCGTCGTGGCCCCACTGATGGCGGAGATGCTTTTAAGGTGGTTTTCCTGGCAGGGCATTTTTATATTATTCGGGATTTTTTCCATTCTCAGCGGCATTCTTTTTTCTTTCTTCGGCAGGGGAGGTAAATTCTGCGGAGAGCCTCTCAACGTCAGCACCCTTCGGGTCATCGTGCAGGAGCCTTCTTTCTGGATCATGATGGCGCTTTTTAGCCTGGGCATTGGCGGCACCTTGGGAATGTTTGCCATGTTTCCGCTTTATTTGGTATCGGAGAGAGGGATGGATCAGGCCTGGGCCAACACACTGGTTGGGCTCTCGCGGATCTGTCCTGTGGGAGTAGCCATTTTATCCGGGTGGATCACGGATCGTCTTGGGCCAAAGCGAGCCTTGAAGGTGATCTTCCTGGCTAACGCATTGGCTGTCATGTTTATTGGTTTGGTGTCGGAATCGTGGATGGTCGTTCTTATTTTTCTTCAGCCCATGTTGGCTTCGTCCTTCTTCCCGCCAGGTTTTGCCGCGCTTTCTCGAATAGGAGATGCCAGATTCAAGAGCATTGCAGTCTCTCTGACCATGCCCGTGAGTTTTCTTCTCGGCGGCGGGGCAGTCCCGGCCATGATCGGTGCTATCGGGCAGGTAAGATCTTTTTCGACAGGGTTCATTATTTTAGGGGGGATGCTTCTCGGTGGGGCAATTCTCGTGGGATATCTAAAATTTACCAAATCACCCACGTCTCTCTCTCCTTAGAGACTGGTTCGTCATCACGATGCCTACCTTCTCCGGGTTCGGCCATTGACCACGGTTCGCTCCGTCGGAGATTCTCGATTTTCCAAAATCACCGGGTCAACGATCTCTCCGCAAAAGATGCACCTCCAGCCCCAAAAATGTTCGTGAGGGCCGTAGAATTTCTCGTAAACCATATGATTTCTACATCGATGGCACTTCATAGAAACTTCCTCTTTCCTCTAAACCTCCTCGAGCACCTTCCGTGATCCAAGGGAATAATTGTTTTCCGGTCGGGGCTTCCTTTCTTTTGGCTTGTCGTTTTCCAACTTTGTTTGTCCTTTGTCTAATCCCCTCTGGGTGTACCGTATTTCCAGTCCATAAGCACTTGCGTGATTTTTTGCAATGTTAAACAACACGTCATAGGCCTCTGAGGGAGCCCAGTCGCGATATAAGGCCAATAGCATCTGGAGCCACGTCATCGGTACTGTCCCTTCCCGGCAGAGGCGCTGGGTGGCGATTTGGTGAGCTCTTAGGGTCACATCGCCGCAGGCGTCCACGACCATGAAAACTTCGTAACCTAACTGTCGTGCGTGTTGAATGGAGGCCGCGACACCGAAGTCGGTCCACAATCCGGCGATGGCAAGCTTATTCCGTCCTATCTTCTCCATGGCCGTCAGAACCCTGGTGTCTTCAAAAACACTGAGGTGACAGCGGTCGATCGGCTCTTTGTCGGGGAAGATTTCCTGAAGTTTTGAAAAAAGAGGGCCACCAAAGCTCGATTGGCCCATGGTCGCCAGAACCGTGGGAATGCTGAAAGTCTTGGCTATCTTTGCAAGGTGGATTCCATTACGGATAAGGAGATTTCCGTCGGTAGAGTTGATGGCTAGGGCAAAGGAAGGTTGATAATCCATCAGGATCATCGCGCAATTGATGGGGCTCAGCCGACCATGAATGGGTTGCAAGATCATAAGCCTTGTCAAGCCTTCCTTTGCTGTTTTAATCGGAGCAGCCGAATTTGCCATTTCACTGTCTGAATTCTGACCTTTGTCATCATCGTTGAGGCACCCCCATTTTTCTCCCGCGATCCTTCAACTCCGGGGACAATTCTCCCGGAACCGGGTTGACCCTATCGCGGGATAAATAGAGTGGTTTGCCCTCGATCTCCAATTCTCCACTCACGGCGAAGGCCTTTCCTAAGTATTCTTCCGCCATTCCGGTCAGGCGCGTGGCACTTAAAAGGACCTCCCTTATTTTCTTGGCTGCCTCCTCATCCATTTTTCCGTAATAGCCGCGATTCAGCAGTTTCAGGGTCGAAACCATTGATACGAGGGGCTCTCGGAGTTCATGCGACATCGTCTTGAGCAAGCTCACCATGTTCTCGTTCGGTCTGGATTCTGACTCTCCGGACGTCGAACCTGGGCTTCGGCCTTTTTCCCGAGGACTTTGAAGATCCCCGTCCACTGACAAGATTTCGTAATCCCTCATTCGGATGCCTCATCATACCAAAAGGCTTGGAAGCATTATGACGTAAGACCGTGTAAAAAGTGAATCAGGTGAAGGCCCTATTTTGTCCGTAAAAGAACAGTATTTCTTTTCCGAAATTCGCCCAGACCTCCTGCGTCGTGGAGGGAAGAACTTCAGCGGCCTGCCAAAATAGATTCAACTAACGACAAAATAGTCTCTTTGCTCGATGTGCCTTTTGAAAGAAAATAGTTGGCTTTAGCCCGATCCGCTGCCTCCCGATATTCCAAGGTGTCATAGCTCGTCAGAATGATGACGATCATATCCGGATGTTTCGTTTTTACCTTCTCCGTCAGCTCGAGGCCATTTTCTC
>JAPVTA010000196.1:0-16154 GCA_047519465.1 Thermodesulfobacteriota bacterium
AGGTTGAGGTTGAGGTTGAGGTTGAGGTTGAGGTTTGGAGTTTACCCCGTTAGAAATTCCAACGGAGCATTGACCCCGCCGGAATTATTCAAAATGTAACCCCGTTATAGCGGGCCATTATTTCTAACGGGTAAACCCCAATTAGCTTTGGTTGGTACGAAACATGGCAAAGTATCCGAAATTTTTGATGGAACATTTCCAGAATCCACGAAATGTGGGCGAGATTTCCAATCCGGATGGGGTGGGAACCGTGGGGAATGCCTCCTGTGGGGACATCATGCAGATTTTTATCAAAGTCAATGGGGATAGGATTATCGACGCCAAGTTCAAGACCTTCGGCTGCGGCGCCGCGATTGCCACGAGTTCTATTCTCACAGAACGGATCAAGGGAGTCACCCTGGATGAGGCCACGAAAATATCAGAAGAGACTTCCAGGGAGGTCCTCTCCCAGTTGCCCAAAGAAAAAGTTCCCTGTTTCACCTTGGCCACCGATGCGTTAAAACTGGCCATCGAGGAGTACCGCTGCAAACGAACCGGGGTTCACGAAAGGGGTGGGTTTGATACGAAGGAGATGGAGAAGGAATAGCCCCCAAGAATACCGGGACACGAGGATACGGAAGGAACCTGGTGCTTTCAGTCTGCTATTCCGGCGGACTGAGAAAGAGTGAAGCCGATCCTGTGATCTGTGATTAAGAGATAATGATGAAAAAAGAAGAGAAGGTCGTTTTCCTCAAGAACCCGAACACGGTCCTGGAACAACTGATCAAGAACTTCATTAACGAGGCCCCGCCGAATCGAAGGACCCAGATCGACCACGGAGTTTACTGGGAAGAACCTCTGGTGGGCTTTGCCTCGGGAATTGACCCCCTTTTTCTTGAATATAAGGCACTGATTGGCACCTTCCATCTCACTCCAAGAGAGATCATCTCGGCAGCCCTAAAAGAGAGGGGGAGAGGGCTTCTCTTCACAGAAATCGAACAGCTCAGCGTGATCTCGTGGGTCCTCCCCGCATCCGAAGATACTCGCCAAAGCAATCGCCAGGAGAAACAATTTCCTTCTAAACTCTGGGCTTACACCAGGGATTTTGGGGAAGCCTGCAATAACTCCCTCAGGAAACATGTTGTGACGTTTTTGGAGGACTTAAACCATGTCGCCGTGGCACCCACTCTTTCCTCGACGTTTCAGTATGTGAGGGATGAGAAGGTAGGCTGGGCCTCACCCTGGTCGGAACGCCATATTGCCTATGCCTGCGGCCTTGGAACATTTAGCCTCAATGACGGCCTTATCACCCCAAAGGGGATGGCCGTTCGATTCGGGAGTGTGGTCACCCTATTGAAGTTGACGCCGAGCGAGAAAAAATATCGCCACCACAGGGAAAACTGTCTTCAGTTCCGAAACGAAAAGTGCGGAAAGTGCATTCCAAGATGTCCCGCGGGCGCCATTACGGAAAAAGGACATGACAAAGACAAATGTTATGAATATATCCGCTCCGAGTCTCTCCGAGCGAAGCGGCTGGAATACGGGTTGCAAAACCCTCCCCCTTCCTGTGGCCTCTGTCAAACGGGTGTTCCCTGTGAATTTGAAATCCCAAGGCCAAACCTGATCGCTTAAGATCTGGATAAAGTGGCTAGTGGGTCAGGATCCGAGATGGAACGCTGAATTTTTTAGGGATCGCGCTCCAACATGCCCGAAAGGTAAAGGATGCGAAGACTACTTGCTTTTCTTTTCTGTACCGCCCTCTTCTGGGGACCTCTCGATGGGATGGCCCAACAGCCCCCTTCTTCCATCCGAATCTATTTCTTCTATACCGAGGATTGTCAGTCCTGTCAGGTCATTCTCCAGAGCTATCTTCCGGCACTGAAGACGATGGTCCCGACGCTGGAGGTCAAGACGTTTGATGTGAGTCAGCCGGCCTATTATGAAGCGCTCACCAAACTTGAGAAAAGGTTTGGCCCCACAGGAAATGAGCTCCCCGTGGTCTTCATCGGAAATCAGATGCTCTCCGGAGAGATGGCGATTATGGAAAAATTGAATCCCCTCCTCCTGGAGGCTCAGGCCAAAGGGGGCGTCTCTCCTCCCCCGATTGAAATCTCATCGATGGCCGAGCCCTCGTCAAAAGACTTCACCGTGGACCTTGCCTATTTTTACCAGACGGGATGCTCAAAATGTGACCGCGCAAATGCCCTGCTTAAATATATGCTGAAGAAGTATCCTCGATTGAATATCAAAGAGATCGACCTGAATACGCCGGACGGGAAGCGCTTGAACGAAACCCTCTCCAACCGGCTCAATCTCCCTGCGGAGAGACGCCTCCTTGCGCCAAGTCTTTTTATTGGAAACGATTATCTTCCACCGGGCGAGATCACAGAATCCAAGGTGGAGGCACTGATCCAGAAGTATGGAGAGAAGCGTGCCGGTGAAGGTAAAACTACGTTGACCCTGCCGACCCCGTCTCGATCGCCAACACCGGAGGAGACCAAGAAGGCTGAAGAGTCGATCGTACAGCGATTCAAGTCTCTCGGGATCATCACGATCGTTTCCGCAGGCTTGCTCGACGGAATCAATCCCTGCGCCTTTGCTACCTTAATCTTCTTCATCTCCTATCTCACCTTTGTCGGCCGGAAAAGGACTGAGATTTTCTATGTGGGTATGGGTTATTCAGGAGCGGTGTTTATCACTTATTTAATGATAGGCTTTGGCATTCTGAGCTTCGTCCAGCGTCTCTCATTCCTTCCCCTCTTTTCGCGGATCATCTACATCCTGACGATCGCCTTTGCCCTTGTTTTAGGAGTCTTAAGTATTTATGACTACATCCAATTGAAGCGAGGCCGGCCCTCCGAGATGAAGATCCAACTTCCGGACTTTCTAAGAAAGCGAATTCACCGAACCATCCGGGAAGGGAGCAGGTCTCCGCGTTATCTCCTTGCTGCCGTCACCGCCGGATTTATCGTCTCCCTGGTGGAGTTCGCCTGCACCGGTCAGGTCTATCTCCCCACGATCCTCTTTGTAACAAACATCCCATCGCTCAAGGCGAGCGCCATCTCCTATCTCCTTCTGTATAATTTTATGTTTATCCTCCCGTTATTAATCATCTTTGGGATTGTCTATTGGGGTGTGACTTCGGAACAGTTGGCCTTCTTTCTTCAGAAACGGGCGTCCTCCATCAAGCTCTATACGGCTCTCCTCTTTTTCGCCCTGGCAGGGATATTGATTTTAAGCTTGAGATAGGTCATATAGATGGTTATTCGAATTCCAAACAATCACCCTTATGTTTCTTGTCAGGCCGATCCCAGGAAGATTCACCACAGAAGATCCGGGCGATCGAGAGTTCGGTTTGAAGTGAATCGTCTCAAAATATTGAAAGGAGTGGGCTTAGATGAATAACACGGTTGAAGAACAATCCGCTGAACCTAAGAGAGGAAAGATGAATCGGAAAACCATTATCTATGCGGCCGCTGCAATCGTTATCCTGGGAGGGGCCTTCCTTTTTTACTTTTTCTATCTCCAAAATCCACGCCGCCTGGTTCTTGCCAAGGTGAACGATGAAAAAATTACGGTCGAGCAACTTGACAGGGAGGTTGCTAGAATGGTCGAACAATACAAGGAAGTCGCTAAAAATGACTCCCCTTTTATAAAAGACATGATTCGGGAAGAACCCGGTAAGGTTCTCGACGGATTGATCGTAAAGACTCTTTTCTTGCAAGAGGCAAAGAAGCAGGGTATATCGGCTCCGGTTCAAACCTACAAGGATGCGGCCAGGAACCCTCTCACACCCGATGAATTGATCATCAATGAATTTATCAGCAAGAAATTCACGCCGGAGGTAAAACGCGAGGAGATCGAAGGATTCTACAAGATGTACAAGGATAAAATGCGCGGGAAACCCTTGAAAGAAATGGCTCCGGCCATTGAACAGTATATCAGGGAAACGAAGCGACAAGACGCGCTGGACCAGTATTTGGTGGACCTTCGAAAAAATGCCAAAGTGGACATCAACCAGGCACGGGTACAAAAGATGGCAGCCAAACCGCCTGAAATGAATACGGAGGAGGATCTGAAGAAGGCTCTCACGAGCGGAAAGCCCGTCCTGGTGGATTTTGGAGCAAATTCTTGCATTCCCTGTCGCCAGATGAGGCCTGTCCTTAGGGAGGTCAGCAAGGAGTATTCGGAAAAGGCAAAGGTTCTGGTCATCGATGTTTACAAAAACCAGAATCTTGCTCAAGACTATAAAGTGTTGATGCTTCCAACGCTTGTATTCTTCGATTCGAAGGGGAAGGAAGCCTTCAGGAATGTCGGTGTCATGGAAAAAGAGAGGATCGTAGCGAAGCTGAAAGAAATCGGAATGGAAACGTAATCCGATTGCGGAATACTGACCGAAGAGACATCCTGCGTAGAACAAGGCTTCTGAACTTTAAACCGACCCTGCTGCTGTTATATACTCCCACAGCCCCATCTGCTCAAGTGCTTTGCGAACAGGCTCCCGCGACGGTCCAGGTGTCCCCATCCAGAAGGCGAGGACAACCGCGTTCGTACCCACGCCCCCGTTGGTGCCGGATTTATCCGTTTCATCCTGTGCCGCGATTTGGGCGGCACCCTGAAGGATCTTCAACCGGGCGATTTGGGCCAACGGGGGTGGCACAAAGGCCATCAGGCTCTCCAAGACCGAAGCCGCTTCGGGACTCAGGCGAACGTGGCTCACATCCGGTAAAACGTTCTCTGTAAGTGTCTGACGATTGACGATGGCCTCGATGAAGGCGTCAAACTTCTCAAGAATCACTCGATGCCTCTCTTGGTCAACTCGCACCACCCTCTCAGTCCATCGCTTGCAGTAACCGCATTCGTCACACGAGCTATGATAGCAGTCGTGGGACTTGAAATGCTCGGCGAAACCATCGAGAGCACGGTTGTCTATTTGCATGACGTCCGAGAAGGAGTAACCGAAGATGTCGGCCATCTCGAGCATCAGGTCAATGTTCACGAGATCGGGCCGGATGAGATACTCCAGATTGGGCGGGTTATAGGCGTTTTGCCGAGGCAGTGTCAGGAGTTCAACGAGGTTTCCGTCGAAGCGCCGCTGCTCATAGGCTCTGACAACCTGCATCAAGGTCTCCGTGTTTCGGAATCGCTCGAGCAATTTCAGCGAATCGATCCCTACCTCATCGTAATCGCCCACATCTTCGGGGCGGATCCAACGAGCTTTGATGAGTTCATCGGGCCTGGCCAATTTCATTCTCTGACAGTATACCTGACAATGATCGAGAACAAAGCCCCCGCTGATGTGGCCCCCCTGGGCCGAGTGGGACATCATGTTGATATGGTTTGTGTCAAGATAACATAGGTAGAGACAGGATGGATTGGCGATGACCTCGAGCTTGGAGCGAAGGGCCCGTCGCATCGAACGCAGCGCCGCGAAATCGCGGGTGGCAGACTCCGCCAGAATGATCCCGTCGGCACCAAGGTCTTCCCAGTATTTGCCCCGTTTGACGTTGGCCACGCGTGCCCAACTCGAGACCACCACCTTAAAATTGGGGAAATGTCTCTTGATCCACACAAGCAGAATGGGCAGCGTGACGGTGACCATATCGGCGCCCGTTGTGGCCACCCACTCGATATGGTCGAACAGATTACGATTCCCCTCGCGGGTCATCTCGAGGTTGTCTTGACAGGCGCCGTTCAGAAGATAGTTGAAATGAAAGCCGCGCTTGCGAGTTTCGGCGATGAATTCTTTCGCCGGCTCGCGTGCGACCTTTGGTGCCAGAAAAGAACCTCTGCCGCCACCGAAAGGATCGTCGGTAATTTGGCCAAAGAGCGTGTCCACACGGGAAGATTCACCGCTCAGCCGTTCCAGAAGTTTCGGGTCCCAATTACAAGCCACGGAATATTTCATGCGACAAAACCTCCTTCTTCTTGTCCCCCCTTCGTTTTATTATTTTTGTTCTTTCATCCTAACCTTAAAGTCCTTCTTTTTCAAATTTCGACCCCTGACCTCCCTAAATTTTTTCCCTCTTGTACAAGAAGAGTACAGAAAAACTTCGCCATAGAGCCTATGGAGGATGGGAATGTTCCAATATTGCCCGACTGGGGTGGGTCCCTAAGGATCTACCCCGGTAGGGCAAGGAAAAAACCAGCCAATAGCAAACACGACGACCGGATTGACAATTTACATGGCTAACGATATGTTGGTTTTATAGTCTCGTAGTCGTACAGTCTTTATAGTCATTATAAACTACCAAATAAGAAGACAGTATGAACCAGTGTGCCCAAGGCGTACGTGGAGTCCAAGGAGGTAAATCATGGAGCTGAAGACTGAGCGGTTGGAGATCCCGGAAGGATGTAACGTCATTTTTGGCCAAACCCATTTCATCAAGACGGTGGAAGACCTTTACGAGATTATGGTAGGGTCCGTTCCAGGCGCCAAGTTTGGAATCGGATTCTGTGAGGCCTCGGGCGATTGTCTCATCCGGCTGGAAGGAAACGATGAAGGCTTGAAGGAAGTCGCCAAGAAGAATGCTCTGAAGATGGGAGCAGGGCATACCTTCGTCATCGTTTTAAAGGATGCCTTCCCGATCAATGTCCTCAACGCGGTCAAGATGTGCCAGGAGGTCTGCACGATTTTTTGTGCCACGGCAAACCCAGTGGAGGTGATCCTCGCCCAATCCGAACAGGGAAGAGGGGTCTTGGGTGTGATCGACGGCGCCTGTCCAAAAGGCGTTGAAAAAGAGGACGGGATTGCGTGGAGGAAAAACCTGTTGAGGAAGTTTAAGTATAAGCTGTAGCGAGTCGCGAAGAAATCCTGATGGCGAAGAATGGAATCGTCTTACATTTCCACCGACGCCCCAATGCCCTCCTTAGCATTGCACTCGCCCTTTATGGAATTTCAACAGATTTTAAGATGGGCGACCGAGTGCCGAAAATTAGGGCGGTGTGGGAAGATGTGAAATTAGACCCCGATCGTCTTAAGGATTTCGGAGAAGTGTGCGGACTCCCTCCCCACAATGGGTTTAGTTATCCTCTATATCCCCTGACGCTCATTTATCCACTTGTCCTCAGGGTCCTCGGTCATAAGAAGGCACCTTTAAGCGTATTTCGCATGTTAAATACGAGATTACGGGTCACCTCTCATCGTCGAATCGGAGTGCACGAACCTCTCCGGATCATCTCTGAAACCGGATCATCGCGGCTTGTCCCAAAAGGGCTCGAATTGGATTTGACTTCTGTTGTTCAGGCCAATCACGAAACCGTGTGGGAATCCCTGCATACATTCTACTATCGCGGAAAATTCGGAGAAGGGAATTTCTCCCATTCTGACCAGCCGGAACTCCTTCCTATTCCAGGCCCTAAGAATCTGGCCTCCTGGTATCTTCCAAACGGGATCGGGGTTCGCTTCGCCAGGATCTCCGGAGATGCCAACGGAATTCACTACAGCAGTTCATACGCGAGGCTACATGGTTTCAAAAGGGATTTTGCTCAACCGTTGTTAATCCTATCAAAAAGCCTGAGTTGCTTTTCGGATTTCGATCTATCCAGATTCTTTCTGATGGCATTGTTCAAAGGACCCGTCTATTACAAGAGCAACGTCTCTCTCAGGGGCGTATCGAGCGAGGAAGGAATTCGATTCGACATCTATTGCGAGAATAATCCAAGACCTTCTCTCTCGTGCCAACTTTCCAAAACGCTACTTCTTTGATAGCCTTTGTTCGACATCCTGCCCTTGAGCCGTCAAGATAAAAATCGTCAATGCTGTTGGTGGATATGGATCACTTTAACTCCCTATAGGTTTCAGCGATCCGTTCGATCCCCTTCTCTACGTCAGTTGGCTTAAGGGCGGGAAAGGTGAGCCGGAAGAACGGCCCGCCAAACTTCTCTTCGTAGTTTTTCTTCCATCCCGAAGGATAGACGTTTGCGCTCGCGAGGTCCACCCCTTTTTCTTTGGCCCTCTTAATAAAAGCGACTTCGTCGCGGATACCGGGCAACCAAATCCCCATGAAAAAGCC
Organism: Thermodesulfobacteriota bacterium; assembly: GCA_047519465.1. Lineage (GTDB taxonomy): Bacteria > Desulfobacterota > BSN033 > BSN033 > UBA1163 > UBA1163. Next base: position 7,995 of record JAPVTA010000196.1, read on the forward strand.
GCCGGTGACGAAGGGCACCTCTATGCCGTGGAGATGCTGTGAAAGAGACTTGTTGAGAGAGTCCATTCTCGGTCGATACAACTCCGTGAGGTAATCAAGGTACTTGTCATATTCCCCGGTAGACATGACGTGGTGGATCATGGCCTGGGTCGGATAGTTTGGATTGAGCCGGGTATTCGCTATGACAGGAGTGAGCTGTTCAACAACCTTTTCAGGAAAAATCCCGAATCCACACTTGGTTCCAGGCGACAATGTTTTTGTGAAAGAACCGATAAGACAGGTGCTGGGGAATTTCGCGAGGGAAAGCAACCGGTTCTTCTGGCCGTCATAGCGGAGTTCATAATAGGCAATATCGCAAACGTAAAGTGTGTTGTAGCGCGCGCACAACTCCGCAGCAGCCTCGATATTTTCTTGAGTCGAGTCATAGCCGGTGGGATTCTGGTGATAGATGATTCTGTAGAATACCCTCACCTCTCCCTTCGAAAGCGCTTTTTCCAGCGCATCCAGATCGATCCCCTCCTTTACAAAAGGAACCCCTATTACTTCGTGCTCATACCGACGTGCATCCGCCAGTGCGCGGTCATAGGTCATAGCCTCCATGGCGACCAGGCTTCCCCGGGGAAAAGACTTCAGGATAAGGGAAAAGACCTCCATTCCCCCGTTGGAGCAAATGACGCATTTGTTGGGATCACCGACGATCCCGTAGCGCCGGCCCAGGGTCTCTTTCAAGGGCACAAATCCATTGAAATCAGCCACGCCCGGAGTCTGATATTGCAGAAGTTTCGGGCCATAGACGCGTAAGACCTCAGCATAGCCTTTTGCAACAACGTCAGCAATTGCTTCCAACGCCTCTTCTGCCGGAACTCCTCGTAGAAAACTGATCTGTTCTATACGCTCTATTCCTTTCTTTTTCGGACCGAGAACACTCTATCACACCTTGAGACGTGAAACAACTAAGCATCTGTTGGGCGCTATGGTCTCTGTCTTCTCGAGATCAATTCCCGTCTTTTACCAAACACTCCAAGGCCGTGATGTATTCCGCTGTCATGCAGGTGGGGATCCGATGCTTCTGCAGGCATTCAAAACATTTGCTCGGTTCGTAGAGAGGGGTGCTCACGTACTTCTCCCCGCCGTCCGGAAAGAGGGTGACGATCACACCCCGATCCATCTCTGTTGCTTTCTGTAAGGTTCCCCACATGGCCGCCCCGGAACTAATTCCACAAAAGATTCCCTCCCGAATGGTAAGGACCCTGGCCATCTCAAAGGCATCCTCGTCCTTGACGTTGATCTTTTCATCCAATCGTCTCGGATCGTAGATCTCCGGCACATACTGGGAGCTGAGGTTCTTCAACCCCTGGATACTCGAGTTGGGAAAGGGTTCCACGCCAACAATCTTGATCTCAGGATTGTATTCTTTGAGTCGCTTGGAAACACCCATCAACGTCCCGGTGGTTCCTATCCCACCGACAAATAGATTGACTTTTCCTCTGGTGGCCCTCCAGATCTCCTCTCCCGTCGTCTCATAATGGGCAAGCACATTATATTTATTCTCAAACTGGAGAGGCATGTAATATTTCGGATCTTTTGCCATCTCCTTGGCCAGGTCAATGGCCCCGTCCATTCCTTTCGACCCTTCGCTCAAAATAATCTTTGTTCCAAAGGCCGTCAGGATCTTCCTTCTCTCCATGCTCATGGTCTCCGGCATCACCAGTTCTAATCGATATCCTCTGACCGCACAGACCATGGCAAGAGCAATACCGGTATTTCCGCTGGTCGGCTCGATGACGATCTTATCCTTCGTCAGGAGGCCCTCCTTCTCCCCGTATTCAATCATGTATTTTGCGATCCGGTCTTTCACAGAGCCAGCCGGATTATAACGCTCCAACTTTGCATAGACCTTTACCTTCTTGTTGGGAACAACGTGATTGATCCTCACCAGCGGCGTATCTCCCACTAAATCGACCATGTTCTTGCCAATGCGATACATCACAGTTTTCGTACCTCCGCGAAAATATTTACTTCACCGAAAGAACAATGAACGATGGACAATGAACAATGGACAAAAAAATACACTGTCCACCGTCTATCGTTCATCGTTCACCGTTCATCGTTCATCGTGTTTATTAGAGGATACTCAGTATCTCGGCTCCATCGTCCGTGATGGCAATGGTATGCTCAAAATGGGCGGAGCGTTTCCCGTCCGCCGTCACGACGGTCCAGCCGTCTGAGAGGACCCTGACCTCATAGGTTCCTTCATTCACCATGGGCTCCAAAGCGAAGACCATGCCCTTCCCGAGTCTCGGTCCCTGGTGGGGCATACCAAAATTCGGAATCTGTGGTTCCTCATGGAGCTCTTTCCCAATCCCATGTCCTACAAAATCCCTGACCACAGAAAATCCATGAGATTCCACCCAGCTCTGAATAGCATAGGAGATATCAAAAAGTCGGTTTCCTACTTTCGCTTTCTCAATACCGATGTAGAGTGCCTTCTCCGTCACGTCGAGAAGTCTCTTGGCTTCAGGATCTACCTCCCCCACGGGAAACGTGACAGCTGCATCTCCAAAATAGCCAAGATAATTGACCCCCACATCCAGGCTCACAATATCGCCCTCTTTCAACCGGCGCCGGCCTGGAATGCCGTGAACGACTTCATCGTTGATGGAAATGCAAAGGGTTGCAGGAAATCCCCTGTAACCCTTGAAGGCAGGCTGGGCCCCTCTCAACAGGATGTATTCTTCGGCCACTTGATCCAACTCCTTTGTGGTGATCCCGGGTTCGATCTTACCCTTCAATTTTTCAAAGACCTCTGCCACCAGGATATTGGATTTCTTCAGTTGCTCGATCTCCCGTTCGGATCTTATGATAACCATAGCACTAATATGCATTTGAACCGTAGAATTGTCAACCTCTCGACCCCCGAGAATCCCCCCGATGGTGGCGATTCGTACCACCGAAGGCTCGATATTTAACAACCCGTTTTTTATTGACTTTTCAACCACTTTCGGTAATATTGTTTTATGGATTTTGTGAGGTGCCCGATATGATTCCGAGATATACCCGGTCGGAGATGGGGAAGATTTGGACGGACCAAAGGAAGTTTGAAACCTGGCTCCAGATTGAACTCCTCGTCTGCGAGGCGCTTTCCCAATTGGGTGAGATCCCGGCAGAAGCTCTCCGGGAAATCAAAGGAAAAGCCTCCTTCGATATCGGCCGTATCGATGAGATAGAAAAGATAACGAAACACGATGTCCTCGCCTTCCTGACCAATGTGGGGGAGTCGATCGGTCCCCTCTCGAGATATCTCCATTACGGTCTCACTTCTTCCGATATCCTCGATACCTCTCTGGCCATGCTTTTAAAGGACGCCTCTGCACTCATCCTGCAAGACATTCACCGGCTTTTAGAGGTATTAAAGAAAAAGGCCTTCCAGTATAAGGAAACGCTGATGATCGGCCGGTCCCACGGCATCCACGCCGAGCCCATCACCTTCGGCCTCAAGATGACCCTCTGGTATGACGAGATGAAAAGAAATCTCATCCGCATGGAGAGGGCCAAAGAGGCGGTGAGTGTGGGAAAGATCTCAGGGGCGGTGGGAACATTTGCCCATATTACGCCCTCTGTGGAGGAGTTTGTCTGCGGCCGGTTGGGACTCAAACCCTCACCCATCTCGACCCAGATCGTCCAGAGGGATCACCATGCCGAATTCTTCACCACCCTGGCCATCGTCGCTTCCTCAATAGAAAAATTTTCTGTAGAACTTCGGCACCTCCAGCGTACGGAGGTCTTGGAAGCCGAGGAATTTTTTTCCAAGGGGCAGAAGGGGTCCTCTGCCATGCCGCATAAACGGAATCCCATCTCCTCAGAGAATCTCTCCGGCCTGGCACGATTGGTACGATCTTACAGTCTGGCGGCTTTAGAAAACATCCCCCTCTGGCACGAGCGTGATATCAGCCACTCCTCCGTAGAAAGGGTGATCGCTCCCGATGCCACAATCTTAATCGACTACATGCTCAACCGCCTCAGCGCTCTTGTCGAAAATCTCATCGTCTACCCGGAGAACATGAAGGCCAATCTGGAGAAGATGGGGGGTCTTATTTTTTCTGAATCAATCCTTCTCTCTCTAACCCGAAAGGGCCTCTCGAGGGAAGAGGCCTACACGGCGGTGCAGAGAAATGCGATGAGGGTCTGGGAAAAGGATGAGGATTTCAAGACCCTTCTTTCCCGGGACGAAACCATTAAGCGCCTCATAACCGGGACGGAATTGGACGCTCTGTTCGATGTCCGGGCTCATCTGAAACACGTCGACAATATCTTCCGAAGGGTATTTGGAGAGGCTTAAGATGAAGAAAGATCAAAAACCTACCCCCGACCTGAGAGATCTTCTCCGAATCAAAGAGCCTTCAGAACGAGGCGGGAAGAAACCTATCTTCAAAAAAACCCATTTTACGATCTGGTATTTTGTCATCGCCTTTCTCATCATCCTGCTCATCCAGAATTACATCACCTCAAGAAGGGACGAAGATGCCATCAGTTACAGTGAATTCAAACAATCCCTCCGTGCCGACAAAATCAAGGACGTGGCCATTACTCCTGAATTGATCACCGGGAGGAGGGAGACGGAGAAGGGTTTAAGAAAATTTCAGACGGTGCGGGTGGAAGACCCGGATCTGGTGAAGGAATTGGAGGCCCGCCACGTCAAGTACGAAGGGAAAGTCGAAAGTAAGTGGTTGACCAATATTGTCTCGTGGATTATTCCCCTCGTTTTCTTCTTTATACTATGGCGGATCCTCTTCTCCCGAATCGGAGCCGAAACAAGCGTGATGTCCTTCGGAAAGAGCCGGGCGAAGATCTACGCCGAGAAGGAGAAGAAGATCACCTTCGCCGATGTGGCGGGTATTGACGAGGCCAAAGAGGAATTGAAAGAGGTGGTGGAGTTTCTCAAGAGTCCTGGAAAATTTCAACGCCTCGGCGGGAAGATCCCGAAAGGAGTCCTCCTGGTGGGAATGCCCGGAACGGGAAAAACGCTGCTTGCCCGGGCTGTGGCCGGAGAGGCCAACGTTCCCTTTTTCTCCATCAGCGGCTCCGATTTTGTGGAGATGTTTGTCGGTGTGGGAGCGGCAAGGGTCAGGGATCTCTTCGGTCAGGCCCAAAACCACGCCCCCTGTATCATCTTCATCGATGAATTGGATGCCCTGGGAAAGGCTCGCGGAGTCAATCCGATGGGCAGACACGACGAACAAGAGCAAACCCTCAACCAGCTTTTAGCGGAGATGGATGGCTTTGACCCCAATACGGGGGTGATCATCATGGCCGCTACCAACCGGCCTGAAATTTTAGACCCTGCCCTTCTCCGGCCCGGAAGGTTCGATCGTCATGTCGTGGTCGACCGACCCGATATCATCGGTCGGGAGGAGATTCTGAAGATTCATGCACGCAACGTCAAATTATCTCCGGACGTCGACTTGAAGGTGATCGCTTCAAGAACGCCCGGATTCGTCGGGGCAGATCTTGCCAACATTGTGAATGAGGCTGCCCTCCTGGCCGCCCGCAAGAACAAAGAGGCCGTAGAAATGGCGGATATTGAGGAGGCCATCGACCGGGTGGTCGCCGGCCTGGAGAAAAAGAACCGGTTGATGTCAAAGAAGGAAAAAGAGATCGTTGCTTTTCACGAATCCGGCCATGCCATTGTGGCCTCCCTGGTGCCCAATGCCGACCCGGTTCGGCGCATCTCCATCATCCCGCGAGGGATCTCTGCCTTAGGCTATACGCTTCAATTGCCTACGGAGGATCGTTATTTAATGACCAAGACGGAGCTCCTCGACCGCCTGGCCGTTCTGCTGGGCGGAAGGGTTGCCGAGGAAATCGTTTTCGGAGAGATCTCCACCGGTGCTCATAACGATCTTCAGCGGGCAACGGACATCGCCACGAGCATGGTCAAAGAATTCGGGATGAGCGAAAAGTTGGGTTATGTCACCTTTGAAAAGGAAAAAAAGCCCCTTTTTCTGTCCGCTTCGATTTTTCCCTCCAGGGAATACAGCGAGGACACGGCCAAACAGATTGATGAGGAAGTGAAGAAGATCGTGGATGAAACCTACCAAAGGGTAAGAGAAATACTGACGGCGAAGAAAGAGAAGCTGGGAGAGCTTGCACGTCTCTTACTTGAGAAAGAGGTCGTCGAGGAGGCGGATCTGAAAAAGATTCTTGAGTTGCCTCCCGCCAGCGCATGACAAAAAAAATTTTAAAACATCTCCGAGCAAAGATGTTTGCGGGAATTTTGGTCATCCTTCCCCTCGGAATCACTTTTCTCGTCCTGAAGTTTGTCTTCAACAGCCTGGACAGTATCCTCGGGCCTGTGATTCCCGACATCAATGTCTTCCTTTTCCGTCACGCCTTCCATCTCCCTTACGTGGGGCTCATTAGCTTCCTGCTCCTGCTCTATCTCGTCGGCTTGATAACCACCAACGTCCTCGGTCGCAAATTGATCGGATGGGCGGACCGTCTCTTCGCGGCGATTCCGGTTGTCAAGAATATCTACACCTCCTCTAAGCAACTGACCGATGCCTTCTCGGCCACGCGAAAGGGGTCCTTCCGCCAGGCTGTTTTTGTCGAATTCCCGCAGGAAGGAAATTACGTGCTCGGGTTTGTGACGAATGAGTTAACGGATCTCAACCGCCAGAAAAAGGTGACCGTGTTCGTCCCCACCGCCTTTGTCCCGCCCCAGGGTTTCCTCCTTTTCCTGCCCAAAGAAAAGACACTCCCTGCCCAGTTGACCGTCGAAGAGGCGATCAAGGCCATCATGTCCGTGGGGATCGTCACCCCTCACGCCCTTTCGGTTTCATTATCCCCTTCAAAATCTGATAAGGAATAGGTTGAAAATTTTAGAGGGATGAAGTATCTTAATCCAAAAATTGAAGGAGGGTCTTAACTATGGAGGCTATCACGCTTCTGATCGCAGTGGTCGCACTCATCCTCGCTATCCTTGCCTTTCAGCGCACAGGGGGAACCGCAGAGCTGAAGCGTCAGATCGAAGGCGCCGCCTCTTCTCCCGATCTGAAGAAACAGATAGACGCCTTGCTGGCAATGACCGATTCCCTGAGAGAGAAGACGGCCGATGCGCTGGACCGTTTGGAAAAGGCCATCCGGAAAACAGAAAAGGGCGAATAGGCCAAAAGGATGATTCAATGTCAAATGCCGAAGTTCAAATTTCAAATCAATGACAAATGGCAAAATTACCCATGATTATCCTCCCCCTTGATGGGGGAGGATCGAGGTGAGGGTGGACAGCATGCGTTTCCCCCTTTCCCCCGCCACTGCCTATCGGCAGGCAGGCTCTCCCACCGGGGGAGAGGGGATAATTATTTTCGACGTAATTCTTGGACTTGACCTTTTGACATTTGGCATTCATTTGAACTTTGGAATTTGATCTTTGACATTTTCAGTAAACCAAGATCGAGGCCCCGTGGATAACTCCTTGCGCATTCTCTTCGTGACTCCGGAAGCTGTCCCCTTTGCCAAGACAGGAGGGCTGGCAGATGTGGCCGGAGCCCTTCCAAAATCTCTCCGGGCCTTGGGATGCGAGATAAAGCTGATCATGCCTTATTACCGGATGGTCAAAGACTCCGGCCTTCCCCATCAGTCTCTGGCCGAGGAGATCGAAGTCCCTCTCGGTTACGAGAAGCTCAAGGCAGACATTTATCAGGGCCGTCTGAACCAGGACATCCCGGTTTATTTCATCGGTCGGGAAGAGTTCTTTGACAGGTCCCACCTCTACGGTACGGCCAGGGGCGATTACTTCGACAATGCGGAACGTTTCATCTTCTTCTCCAAGGCCGTGCTCCTCCTTTGCCAGCACTTCGCGTTCTCCCCCGACATCATCCACCATCACGAATGGCAGACCGGGTTGCTCCCGTCCTATCTCAAATCGGTCTATCAGAACGATCCTCTCTTCTCCCGCACAGCAACGGTGTTCACCGTTCACAACATTGCCTATCAGGGATTGTTCAAGAAGGAGAAATTCTGGCTCACCGGCCTCCCCGCAGAAACGTACAACCCGGAGGGGATTGAATTCTGGGAGAGGATCAACTTCATGAAGGCGGGAATCGTTTATGCCGATGCGATCAACACCGTGAGCAAGAAATATAGCGAAGAGATCCAGACCGC
>JAPVTA010000197.1:0-6387 GCA_047519465.1 Thermodesulfobacteriota bacterium
TATTTCGTCTTCGATCGTGGAGAGACGGCAAAGATCTCCGAATGCTGCCGTCTCAGCTTTAAGTTGGACCAGACAGACCTCGAAGATGCCAAGCACCCCTGGAAGATGCGATACTGTGCCCTCCAGAACGTGACACTCAATCTCCCGAGGATCGCTTACCTGGCGAAAGGGGAAGACGTTAAACTCTTTTCCAAAATTTCAGAGTTTGTCGAGATGGCCGTAAAAGCCCATCTCGAGAAGAAGCGCTTCATTGAGAAGCTTCTGTCCTTAGGGGAAAAGGGACCCCTGGCGTTGCTGGCCATGGAACGGGATGGGTCTCCCTATTTGAGGATGCACCGTGCCAGCTTCCTGGTGGGGATGGTGGGGCTCAATGAGCTGGTCCAAATTCATACCGGGCAGGAGATGCACCAATCCAGGCAGGCCTTTAAGTTCGGCCTTCGGGTGATTGCCCATATGAAATTATTGGTGGACAAATTCAGCCAGCGCTATGGAATGCGTTTTGTTCTGGAACAGACCCCCGCAGAATCTACAGCCTACCGATTCGCTAAATTAGACCTGAAATTTCATTCTCCGAGATCGGGACATATTGTAAAAGGCGATATCTCAAGAGGGGAGGTTTATTACACAAATTCGACCTACTTGAACAATTCTGCCGTCTTAAACCCGATTGAACGTGTCAAGCAAGAAGGCCTTTTCCATCCCTTGATCGAGGCGGGCGCATTGACCCATATCTGGCTGGGCGAGGCAAGACCTTCAAAGTTGTCGCTGGCCAATTTTGTGATCAAAACGTTTCAGCTGACCCAGAATGACCAGATCGCTTTTTCTCCGGAGTTTACCGCCTGCAATCGCTGCCACCGGACAAGCCGGGGCCTTCGTTCATCCTGTGCGTATTGCGGTGCTGAGGATGTGGACGGCATTACGCGGATCACCGGTTATTTCACTAAACTTTCCAGCTGGAATAAAGGGAAGCTTGGAGAACTTCGGGACCGATATCGTAACCAGGCCTTCTTAAAGGAAAGAGAAGAGGGGATTGCCGCGGAAGTCGGATAGAGGTATAAACCAATGTCACCCTCACCCCCCTCTTGGAAACTGTGTCGCAATCGACGCATCGGCGGAAGAGACGGTCGGGTGGAAAAGCTTTAGAGCGGCAGCCCTTTAGACGCAAGATCCAGACGTGTGGGATCTGTGAGATGATTTCGTTTTCCACAAGCACAGATTAGCCATCCCTAAAAGACCGGTTCTAAAGCTTTGAAACCCGACTGTCTCTTCCGTCTCGGTTGAAACAGGTTTTTATAATTACGACCGAGTCTCTTGGAGGGGGAGAAAAGGAGGAAGAAATGGGATTCATAAAAATTTTTACGATAGCGCAATGCCCGAAATGCCCCGCTGTGAAAGAGATTGGAAAAGAGTTAAAAAAGGAGGGACTGCCCGTTTTGCATTACGATTTGGATACGGTGGACGGCCTGGCCGAGGCCTCCTTTTGCAGCATCCGTTCCACCCCTTCCATTGTCATCGAGGACGAGGAGGAAAGGGAGATCGTCAGCTGGAGGGGAATTGTTCCAACCCTCCAGGAAGTGAAGCAGCATTTGTTCCCCCTCACCCCCTCCCTCTCCCCTTCTCTGGGGAGAGGGGAAGGGTGAGGGGCGCGAGAATTCAGCATGATCGAGATCAAGGGATTCTTGGAAACCTCCTTCTCGGATTGGCGGGGGAAACTCTGCTCGGTGATTTTCCTTCCCCGCTGTAATTTCCGCTGCCCTTATTGCCACAACCATCCCCTTGTTTTCCATCCCGAGCAGTATGCTACCATTCCACTGGAAGATATTCTCGTCCGCCTTCATTCTTTGAGGAATTGGATCGATGGCGTTTGCCTCACGGGTGGAGAGCCTACGATCCATGCCGATCTTCCCGTCTTGGTCCGAGAAATAAAAAGACAGGGATTTTTGGTCAAGCTGGATACGAACGGGTCGAACCCTTCGATGTTGGAAAACTTCGTTGAGAGAGGAGAGGTCGATTTTGTCTCCATGGATGTGAAAGCGCCTTTGGGGCCGTTTTCCTATTCACGCTCCACCGGTTCTGCCGTCAACCTTAGACCTGTTTTGGAATCGATCGAAATCCTGAAGAAGCAAAAGGTGGAATATGAATTTCGAATGACGGTTGTGCCAGGACTGCACGGGGAAGAGGATATCCGGGCCGTCGGGAATCATCTGAAGGCGGGCCCAAAATTCATCCTCCAGAACTTCAACCCAGAAGACCCATTGGACCCTTCGTTGAGAAATATCGTTCCATACGATCCAAAGGCTTTGAAGAGAATCGAAAAAGAAGTTCAGGAAATGATCTAATAGATCTGACCCGGGAAGGTGTTGACCCCAAAATCTTTGTCCAGCATCTTATACATTTTTGGGCTTTCCCATTCCTCATCAAAGGCCTCGGCGAAAATGCCATCGTAGATGGCCCAACTCCTTCCCCGGACCGTTTTCTCCATTCCTTTTTTTCGAAAGGGAGTGGAATCGTCGAGTTTCTCGTGAAGCAGCCCTCCGGGCTGAAATTCTTTGTGGATCCTTTCCATCATCTTGCCGCCTCTGAAGTAGGTAAATCCATGCCTCTCCCACAGGATGGCATTGTGATAAAAAAAAGCTCCCATGGTGATGGTCTTCAGCCCCAACGGAACCATGAAGGCTTCCAGACATTTCACAAATTCTTTCACTAACCGTAACCCATGTCTGACCATTCCAGGGGCGAGTCCGGCCTCCATGGCTCGAACCTCTTCAGGGATGTTCCTCGACCGCGTGCCGAGTAAGGTATCCCTCCCCGATTCGTCGATATCGACGTTAAACCTCTCCGAAAAAGGGTTGTTGATGATCAGAAAATCAAGATAAAGGCTTTGCATGAAGGCCTCCAGGGAAACCTGGCACGAGAAGATACAATCTTTGTCATCCGGCCTGTATCTCACTTCGATGCACGCAAAGTTTTCGTCAGGAGGAAAGACCCCCGTGACGACTCTTTCCCCGAACGGATTGGTGAGCGTCCGGCGGTCAATTTGAAACATGTCGAATACAGCTTGGGGAACAAGGCGGAGATAAATCGAATTCCGCTCCTCTTTAGGAAGTCGGTTGAGCTTCGCTATCGAGAAAGTCATCGCCTGATTGTTCGGAATCGTTTGGAAGGATAGCCTGCCCTCGACCTTGTTTTACCGAGAGCAGGCCAATGAACCATCTGATCGCAGAAACAACTTCCTATTTACAATCTCTCTCCGGCAAGCTGGATCACGACACTGGGATCGGTAAGGGTGGAGGTGTCGCCCAACTCCTCAATCTTGCCCTCTGCTATCTTCCTTAATATCCTCCTCATGATCTTTCCGCTCCGGGTCTTGGGCAGCGCATCAGCAAATTGGAGCTTGTCCGGCGTCGCGATCGGGCCGATTACCTTTCTCACATGAGCCAGAAGCTCTTTCCGTAAGTCCTCACTCCCCTTCAGGCCGGCCTTCAGGGTGACAAAAGCATAGATCCCCTGGCCTTTTACCTCGTGGGAGATGCCGATCACGGCCGCCTCCGCCACGGAACGGTGAGATACGAGGGCACTTTCCACTTCCGCTGTTCCGATCCGGTGGCCTGAGACGTTGATGACATCGTCAATCCTGCCCATGAGCCAGTAGTAACCATCTTTGTCCTTCTTTGCCCCATCGCCCGTAAAATAGTAACCGGGAAAGATAGTGAAATAGGTCTCCTTAAACCTTTTCCGCTCGGGGTCGTTCCAGAACCCTCGTAACATACCCGGCCATGGTTTCGCAATAACCAGGGAGCCCCCTTCCTCCGCGTCGCACTCACTTCCGTCCTCTCGGATGATCTTCGGAGCCACTCCGGGAAAAGGGAAGGTGGCCGAGCCGGGTTTCAACGGAGTGATCGGCAAAGGACTGATGAGGAACCCGCCTGTTTCTGTCTGCCACCAGGTATCCATAATGGGGCACCTCTCCTGACCCACATGGGTGTAATACCACTTCCACGCTTCTGGATTGATGGGCTCACCCACTGAGCCGAGAAGCCTCAGGCTGGAGATGCCTCTTCGTTTTACCCATGCCTCCCCTTCCCGCATCAATGCCCGAATGGCCGTGGGTGCCGTGTAAAAGATGCTGACCTTATACCTCTCTACGATCTCCCAGAATCTGTCGGGGTTGGGATACGTTGGAACACCTTCGAACATCAGGGTCGTCCCGCCGAGCGCCAAGGGGCCGTATACGACATAGCTGTGGCCTGTTACCCACCCGATATCGGCCGTGCAAAAGAAGACGTCTTCCTCCTTAATATCGAAAACCCACTTCAGGGTCTGATATACAAAGAGGAGATATCCTCCTGTGGTATGAATCACCCCCTTCGGTTTGCCAGTGCTTCCACTGGTGTAAAGGATGAAAAGAACATCTTCTGCGTCCACTAACGCGGGCTCACAGGAGGGTTTGATGTCCTCTCTTGCCATCTCCTCGTTCCACCATACGTCTCTTTCTTTGGTAAAAGGGACATCGATCCCCAGTCTCTTGACGACGATCACCCTTTCTACGCCGGGGCAATCTTTTAGCGCCTCGTCGGCATTAATCTTGTTCTGAACAATCCTGCCGTTTCTGTAATATCCATCGGCAGTGATGAGGACCCGCGAACCGCAGTCGTTTATCCTGTCCCGGAGCGCCTCCGAGCTAAACCCTCCGAATACCACACTGTGAATCGCCCCAATTCTTGCGCAAGCGAGCATGGCGATGGGAAGCTCCGGAATCATCGGTAAATAAATAGACACCCGTTCCCCTTTCTTCACTCCAAGCTTCTTCAGGACGTTTGCAAACTTGCACACATGGTAGTGAAGCTGCTGATACGTGAAAAACCTGTTCTCTTCCAGGGGCTCCCCCTGCCATATCAAGGCAACCTTGTTACTCCTCCAGGTGTTGAGGTGCCTGTCGAGGCAGTTGTAACTCGCATTGAGCTTCCCTCCGACGAACCACTTCACTTCGGGTTTATTAAAATCCCACTCCAATACCTTATCCCATTTCTTGCTCCAGTCGAGTTGCTCTGAAAGTTCCGCCCAGAATTTTTCTGGATCTTTAATAGACTTCTGATACAATTCCTTATAATCCTCCATCCGCTTAATCGAAGCCTTCATTTGAACCGTATCCGACGGTTCATAAACCAGCTTCTCTTCTGACGTAGGTTCCTTTTGCTTTCGTTTCACTTTTATCTACCTCCTCTCGTTATTTTGGTGTTAATAACTTTGTTAAAATGTTCACAAGTACCACCAGCGTAAATATACTGCATAAGAAATTTTTTTTCAAGTGACAAATCTTTTTCTCCTGTGTGGAGGGTGAGGTGTTGGCAATACGCAAAAAGCCAGTGTCTTATGGCAGGCATATCACATTAACGCAATGTTTTTACAACATTTTTTAATTTTAGTTGAGGACCTTTTTTAGAGGATAGCGGTATTGTGGGGGGGAATGGGGGAAGGGAAGCATACTCTCAATGGTAAATGGCTTCATTCGTCTTCTGTCTTTCTCCTCCGGGAGAAGGAAAATGGATGGGTTATTTTCATGATTGTTGCGAAGGGAAAGATAGCTTATAGGTGACAAGATTTCTCTTGACAAAAACCGAGCAATCTTTTAGTTTTGTTCGGAATAAGAATAATTTCACAGGTTCAAATCTCGAAAACAAGTATTCGAACATTAAATCTAATTCAAGGGCAGGGTACAGCAACATCCCGGCCTCTGCAGTAAGAGTATCTTTTCTATGGGGTGAAGGGGGCTAATCATGCTTACTGAATATCTTGCCATTCTGATCTATATTGCCATCGCAGTTGTTTTTGCCCTCTTTGCCATCGTCGCCTCAGCTCTCTTAGGCCAGAGAAAACCTACAGCCCTCAAGCAGGCACCCTATGAATGCGGGATGACGACCTTCGGATCAAGCTTCCGAAGAATACCCATTAAGTACTACATCATCGCCATGCTTTTTCTCCTCTTTGACATCGAGGTGGCTTTTCTCTATCCCTGGGCAGTGGTCTTTAAGGAGTTCAAGATATTTGGATTCCTCTCGATGGCCGTCTTCATCGGAATTTTGGTGATCGCGTATGTCTACGTCTGGAAAAAAGGAGCTTTGGAATGGGAATAGAAACTTACCTTGAGAAAACACCTTTTATGCCTGCCTTGGATTGGCTCGTCAACTGGGGACGTAAGTATTCGATCTGGCCCGTGACCTTTGGTTTGGCCTGCTGTGCCCTGGAGATGATGGTGACTCACATTGTTTTGGACATTGGCCGCTTTGGCTCGGAGGCCTTCAGACCATCTCCCCGGCAGTCTGATGTGATGATTGTTGCGGGAACATTGACGAAGAAGATGGCTCCAATGGTTAAACGAATCTATGA
>JAPVTA010000198.1:0-48172 GCA_047519465.1 Thermodesulfobacteriota bacterium
ATTTTTAAAAAAATAAAAATAACATAGAAACGCGAACTTAGCAATCTCACATTGAATTGGCCATAATCCGTAATCGTCACCCTTCCGAATCTGGTTAAGGATCATGGGTTATCGAGAATGAGAGATGCGAGAAAAATTTCAGTATGACAAAGGCATCCCTGAGGTCTTGAGTTTTGATTACGAAATATGGAACTTGGAGGCTTTTAAGAAAATGAAGAAAAAGAGAGAGGGAGTTGTTCCTCGTCGGTTGAAGAGCAGAACCTCTAAAAAAGAATGGAGATCTATTTTAGAAGGACCATCCCCAGATTCCTCATCCCTTTCCCAAGCCTACCAACTGACGCAAAAGGCTTCCCGGGTAGGATTTGACTGGCCAAATATCGAAGGGGTGTTGAATAAGTTGGAAGAAGAATTGGGAGAGTTTAAAGAAGCCCTTTCTCTTCGGAACAGAAGAAGGATTCGCGAAGAAATCGGGGATCTCCTTTTTGTCATGGCAAACGTTTCGCGGGTTCTCCGCATCCATCCAGAGAAGGCACTGAAAAAGGCTTTAGCCAAATTTGTGTCTCGTTTTCATTATATTGAGACTTCCCTTCACAAGGAAGGAAAATCCTTCTCCCAGTCTACACTCATCGAAATGGACCGATTATGGGAAGAATCAAAAAGGAAAAGATGAGTTGCAAGTTGCGTCGGTAACTAACAGGTGTCATCCCCGTGAAGGCGGGAATCCAGAAAAGTTCTCACAAAGAGAATCCTGGAGTCCTGCTTCCGCCCTGAGCCGAGCCTGGTTCAGGGCTTCCGCAGGAATGACGAGAAAGTAATGCCAAGATTTCAAATATCTTTGGTTAGTTTTCAGGTAGGTTACATAAGAAATTCGGCCACATTGATGTTATATTCATTCGGGTCGAGAGTCTTCACGATACTCCTCTTGAAATCCCTGCTCGCGTCGTCCCTCTCTTTCAAATCCACCATTTTCCCTTTCCGATATTCTCCCTCACCGTAATAAACAAGGCAGACCTTCGGCCGGTCGATCAGTTCTGTATCCTCTTGGATCTGGGTGACAATTCCCATTTCATTGGTGTTTAATAAAACCAGGGTTCCGAGAGGAAAGATGCCGATCATGTTGATGAAGACCTTGACGACAGCAGGATCGAAGTCTTTTCCACTTCGCTCCAGCATGATTCCAAGAATCTTTTCGGACACATACGGAAATCGATTATAGACCCGCGGTCTCACCAAGGCATCGTAAAAATCGGCAATGGCTACAATCCTGCCAAATAGGCTAATCTTTCTTTTTCGGGTGAGCCTCGGATACCCAGTCAAATCGTATCGAAGGTGGTGTTCAAAAGCACCTTCGATCATCCGGGTGGACAGTTCTCCCCATTCTTTCATCCTCATGATGAGCTCCGTCCCGACGACGGGATGAGAACGCATGACCGACCATTCTTCAGGGGACAGCTTCCCCGTTTTGTTAAGAATCTCCTTCGGAATTCTCGTCTTTCCTATGTCATGGAATAAACCCGCCATGCCCAGATGAGATAGGTGCTTTTTGGGAATTCCGATCCTCTGACCCAAGGCAATGGCATAGATGGCCACATTCACGGAATGGTTGAAAGTGTATTCGTCATAGTTCTTGATATTCGCCAATCCCAGCAGAGTGGAATCATCTTGAAGGATGGCGTTGACAGCGCTTTGCATCAGCCGCTTGGCTTTTCGGATATTGAGTGCTTTTTGTTGATTGATGTTTTCCACCACTTCCTTGACCAAGCTGATGGACTTAAAATAGACCTCCTTCGAACGCTTCTTCTGATCCTCCGAATCGACATAGATCTCCTCGTCTCTAAAAAACTCCAACTTCTCGACTTCGATGGATGGGATGTTTCGGTATTCTAATTGCTTCTTAACATAGAGATAATTGCTCTCGTTATTTTCCTCCAGCCCCGAGAGAAGAAAGACAAATTCCCTCAGGTGCTCTTCCTTCACCTCTTCTAAAAACCCTATCTCCCCGATCCACCGTTTTTTCATCTCCTGCCAAAACGCTTTGAAGATGGCGAACTTGTCCGCTCTCACAACAATCCGGGTATTGTTGAAGTAGAAATTATCCCGAACGATTTTCAAGAAGAGATTCCCTTGAGACCGGATGATACCGTTGATCGCCTGGGCACATTCGCGCGTGAGACGATCGATGTTGACATTCTTCTGATCGTAGATGGTCGCTCCTTTTAGGAGCCGGTTGAATTTTGTGACAACCTCTGTTCCGAATTTCGTCGGCAGATGTTCATGATCAAGGGTGGGTTTCTCTTCTGGCATCGGACGATCGACTCTCAGGAGGATTGGCTCCTCAATGCCTGCAAGCAGGCATCCCGGATGGAATCGTCCTTTGAGCTTTTCCCTTCCTCCAGGACGGCCTTTGCCTCCGGGGTTCCAATCATGGCCATGGCTCTCGCTGCTCCCAACCGGATTTCATCCGTGGGACCTCGACCGAACCAACTCTTTCGCTCTAAGAGTTGCTCCAGTATAGGAACCGCTTCGTTGGAGCCAGCCATCCCGATGGCGTTAAAGAAGGCTTTGATCTCCACCGGCTCTCTTTTGTAAAACTCTTTAGATTCCACCACTTCTAAGAGAGGAATCAGGCCCGCTTCTTTGCCTACCTTTCCCAAGTTAATCGCTGCCATACAACGGATTCGAACATCATTGTCCGTAAGCGCCTTGACTAATACTCCGACAGCCTTTGATCCGCCGATGAGCCCCAGCGCCTGCACCGCTTCTCTCCTCACCCGATTTTCTTCGTGATTGAATGCCTTTAGGATGTATGGAAGGGCTTGTTCCTTTCCGATTCGGCCTAGGATATAGGTGATATTTCGAACCAAGAACCATCGTCGGTCATCAATAAAGGGAGTGACCAGCTCAACGGAGTTCTTTCCGATTTCAGAGAGGGCGTCACAAAACACTCTTCTCGCCTTTGAGTTCTTAAGTTCCCCCAAGACCTTGATAAGGGGGATGATGGCGTTTTTTTGAAGGAGCAAAATATAGGCGTTGACATCTTCCAGACGAATATTCTCCCTCTCCGACACCTTTCCGATCCGGTTGATCCGCACCTCGTCGCCGGCCTCCATGATGATTCTCCGGATGCTCTCGATCTGCCAATCCTTCAAGTCATAGGTCTTAAGGATGATATTCACCCGGTTCAAAAGGTCCGTCGCCTTGGTAAACTCGCCGAGGGTCAAAAAGGCGTCCAGTGCCTTGATCAAGACACTGACGGCATCTTGATAGGGCTCGGGCTCTTTCTCCAATGCCAAAATTTCAAACAGGATATCCAGGATACTGAAAATAAAGGTCGGATCGATCTCTCCCTCAACGTCCTTTCTTAACCCGTCGACTTCGTCTGAGGTAAGGAAGTAGACGCTTCGATCTGAAACAAACGGAGCGGGTTCCTCAGTCCCCCTGGATAGGAGCTCATCCAAATCGCCCCCTTCTGAACCTTCGTCTTCGAGGTCCGCCTCCACATGGTGCGCAAGGGGTTTAAAGAGCAGATTCTTCCTGAACTTTTCAATATTGTCCGGGACGACAACGGGTGTCTCCTCCAGAAATTCGTCCGTTGCCAAATGGCTGATGTGTTCGAAATCCTTTTCCCACATCAAGGTAACGATGTCATCCTCCAATTGATTGATATTGTCACTCTGCTTGATGATATCAATAATTCCCTGAACTTCCCATTCTTCCAGCCCCTTCACAAAACGGATTTCCTTCAACCCGTCTTTGTGCAGGAGAAAGGCGAGACTTGTCTTTACATCTTTATTCTCGTACAAAATCCTCCCTTTAAACGACAGGTCATATTCTCCTACCTGAATCACAAAGGATTGATACTTGTTCAGGAAGAACTGGAATTTCTTAAGAACTTGATCTCGAAATCCTTTTAGGGCTGGGTTGTCAGGTGGGTAAAAACGAAAGGCCTTGATCGTCTTGATGAAGGCACCGGTCAAATCTCTGGCGACGATGAACTCCTCGTCGCTTTCCACTCCCTCAATCAGTGGCATCTCAGCGCTGAGATCAAGAGCCTTTTTATCCGCCGAAACCTCTTCGGGCATAAATTCCTTTCGTTGGGTTCCGCAGTTGAGGTGTTAACCGTCGGTGCTGCGGCGCAGGACCCTCGCGTGCAACTTTCTGGGATGCCCATATCTTTATGGATTTTGACACCATTTGTCAATAAATTTTTTGCCTTCTCCCCTCTTGCTCAATTCTTTATTAAATGATATTTTGAGGAATAGTTAATGATTTTGGAGAATTATGCCGTTGCGTTCTTCCGCCCCGACAAAAGGCACGCTCTATGTCGTTTCCACTCCCATCGGAAACCGAGAGGATATCACTCTGAGGGCCCTCCGTGTCCTAAAGGAGGTGGATTTGATCGCTGCCGAGGACACTCGGCATACCGGCCTCCTCCTCAGGCACTTCGGGATTACGACCCCTCTCACCAGTTATTTTGAAGGAAACGAATCAAGAAAAAAGGAATTCATCCTCTCGAAACTGATGCAGGGCGAGCGAGTCGCCCTCGTCTCAGATGCCGGCACGCCTGGCATCTCCGACCCAGGGTTCCGCCTTATTCGAACAGCCACCGAAAATCGGATCCCCATCGTCCCCGTCCCCGGTCCGTCGGCAGTGATTGTCGCTTTGAGCGTCTCTGGACTTCCAACGGATGCCTTCCTTTTCAAAGGATTCCTTCCTCATAAAATGAAGAAACGGAGAGACCTTCTTAAGGAATTGGCAGACGTAAGAGAAACCCTCATCTTTTACGAATCTCCCCATCGCATTTCCGAAACACTAAAGGATATCTACGAGGTCCTAGGAGACCGAGAGATCGTCCTCACCCGCGAGTTGACAAAGATCTATGAAGAGGTTCTCAGGGGAAGAGTCAGCGAAATTAGGGATCAGGTCGGAGAGCGACGGCTAAAGGGCGAGATCACCCTCGTCATCGCCGGAAAAACACGCAAGAAAACTGCTCCAACCATGCCACGAAACATTTCGAACCCACCCATTTTATAGGATTTTCGGAGCCACCCGTGCCAGAGCGAGGACCTTCGACGACAAAAAATCAGATATAGAAGAGGTACAGCAGAATATTGCAGACAGCCACGACCACCATCATGGCAGGGTAGCATGCCTTACAATAATACCCCCAGCCAATTTTCTTGTCGGTCATTCTTTCGTAAGTCGCCACGGCCATGACATTCGCCGATGCTCCAATGGGTGTTCCGTTCCCTCCGATATCCGTCCCCAAGGAGGTCGACCAGACTAAAGGCAGAAGCGGAAAACCGAATGTACCGCTCATGTGCTTGAGGATCGGAGCCATCGTTGCTGCAAAAGGAACATTATCGACAATCGAGGATCCAAGGGCACAGATCCAAAGGATAATTGAGAGAGCGATGAAAAAGTTTCCTCCTGAAGTTTGCTTGACAACGGCTGCCGCCATTTTGAGAAGTCCTACATGGTCCATCGCGCCGACGATGATAAAGAGCCCGGCGAAGAAAATGATCGTAGGGTAATCGATATTCATTAGAACCCTGCTCATTTTGTGGCCGCCGAGAAGCATTGCAACCAAGGCGCCCGTCAAGGCACAGGTCGCTACCGAAAGATGTGTGATATGATGTGTCACCAGCACCGCCACCACATAAAAGAAAGCAATCAGGCCCACCGCAAAAAGCCACTTGTCCTTAACGGCCTCTTTCGGGTTCAGGGAATCAACCTGCTGTTGAAGCCATTGTGGATCTTTCCGGAGCCTTTCTCTTGCCGAGAAGATTTCATCCCTGTAGAACCAGATGAAAAAGGGCGTATTGACCGCGAAGCCTATCCAGGCAATGAGGCCGGTATTTCTTACAAAATCCATAAAAGAAAGCTGGAAATAGGTTCCAAGGATGACATTCGGAGGATCCCCAACCATGGTCGAAGCCCCGCCAATGTTGGCCGCACAAATCTCCGAAAAGATAAGCGGAAGCGGATTGATCCCAATGATACCTGCCACTTCAACAGTTAAGGTGGACATGAAGAGCATCACCGTGATGCTGTCCACAAAGGACGAAAGAAATCCAGCAATAAAAGGAAAGAGGATAAAGAGCTTCAAGGGATCGAGCTTCACCCATCGGGCGCTGTGGAGACCCAACCAACGGAAGAACCCCGACTCGCTCATGGTCTCGATCACCGTCATCATACCGAAGACAAAGAGGAGGGTCTCCCAGTTTTCATAATGCAGGAGATCTTGAGGCGTTAGGATAAACAGGAAAGCCAGAATAGCGCCGAAGATCGAGGCAATCGTCCTGCTCACCTTCTCAGAAATGATCAGTCCGTACGAGACAACAAAGATTCCCAAAGCGATCCACTGCTGTTCGGTCACAACGTGCTCCTCTGGGTCAAATTAGTTTTACTATATTACATGAAATCATTTCAAAATGAAACCCCACTCTCGCGATGGTAAGCATCTTTTTTCCCCGACCAAATTAGCCCCACAAAGCGGGCAGGCCGGCATTCCCCCGTCACGGAATTGGAGATGCTTGCCTCACGATGGAATTGCCTTGGTTCAGAAAATGATGCTCGAAGCAATAGCTGAAGAAGAATTACTGCGTTTGTACTAATAATTTTCTAAGTTTCTTAACAAGGTTTTTAGCTTATCGTGGACACGGTTTTCTTTCGGGTTACTCTCCTTAACCCAGTCTTCGGAAATCACAACCGGCATGATCAATTTATTCTCCTTCGTAAAGAATTGAACCCGGTAGTTTTCGTATTTATGATCGACGACTTTACACCGAATAGTCCCGTTTAAATGCTCGATCGCCCAGTCTATCGATTCTTGAGCCTCTCTCACCTTTTCATCTTGTCCCATTTGAGTCTCCTCCTTTATGTAACTTCGCTGACCTGAACGTCCCTATCCGTCACAGAACCCTTTTCTTTTCTGTTCAGCCGTAGAATTGAAGGTAGAGGATAAGGGTGGCAATGCCCAACGTTAGAACCGAAACAAGGACGCCTGGTTTGATCCACTGACCAAAGGTAACATGCCCGATCTTCTGGCGCTCGACGATCCCAATGGCCACGATGTTGGCAGTACTTCCAATCATGGTTAGATTCCCAAACAATGTCCCGCCAAAAAGTATCCCCCACCAATAAGGTGTGACATCTATTCCCGTCTTCACAATATCCTGGATAATCGGAATAAATGTCGCCACCGCTAAAACATTATCCATAAATCCTGTCAGAATCCCAATCGTCCAGGTAAGTATGAAGAAAAGGACCTTTGGATTGCCACCTGCCCATGAAGTAAGAGATTTCGCCAACACCCCGGTTGTGCCCACATACTTGAGCGTTCCTACCGAAGCAAAAAGCATCATAAAAAAGCTAAGGGTCCACCAATCCACCCTCTTCTCGACCAATTCCCTGGCTCGGCCCCTATCGAGAAGAAGGCTAATCGCGGCGGATAGGAGGGCTGTCCCGATCAGGAGCGTATTCTTTTCCAGTCCTAATGCCTTTTCCAAAGAGGCGTGAAGAATCAGTCCCCCTATCGTCCCGATAAAAAGAACGAATGAGATCATCAACTGGCGTGGTTTCTTTCTCGATGAGACTTCTTCTCTTTCTAGATCTTTCCCCTTCATTTTCTGTTTCCAATTCCAAATTTCTCTTGAGTAATAAAGCAGACAGACTGGGATTGTTGCTAAGAGCGCACACAACGAAATAGGAGAGGCCCAGCGTAAGAAATCCTGGAAGGTGAAACCCGCTCTCATAGCGATCATAACACCGATGGGATTGCCAACGACCGTAGCGCTCGACCCGATGTTGGTGGCGAAGACTTGCATGATCACAAAGGGGATCGGGTTAATACCGAACTGTGAGGTCAGGTGAATCATCGTCGCTGCCATGAAAAGAATGGAGGTGACCTCGTCGACTAACGCGGCCGATACTGCGCCCGCCACCATCAGTATCACCACCAGAAGCATGGGCTTCGGCCCCACGGTTCGGATAAGGGCATTGACCAGAGATTCGAAGAACCGGTTTTCCTCAAGATACCCGACAAAAATCATCATCCCGATCAAAAAGAGAATGATGTCCAGTCCGGCAAATTCAACGAGATGAGAAATATCCAGAAGTCCAAAGACCAAAAGCAGCGAAATCCCGATCAATGCAAAAGGGAGCCGAAACGGCCAGAAAAGGATCGTTCCAAAGATGACCATGAAGAAAATAGCGAGGGATAGCACCTGCGTCGGCGAAAATCCGACCAGGGATGAAAGGAAGCTCACCCCCAGAATGATTGATATGTAGACAATTCTCCTCGAGATCATCAGTGTTATCCTCTCCGCAGAAAATTATTGGACTTTTGGTTCGGAGATAATACAGATCTTACCTTCTTTCTCGTTAACCCATATTTCCTGGCCGATTTCGATCAATAACTTAACCGCTTTGTACCATGGAAACAGATCCGGCTTTAAAACCCTGATCTCGAACCCGCCGTATACCGGTGCCACTTCACCCGTATCTCTTACCAATTTCCTCAATCGCTCTTCCGGATCCATCCCTGGTCACCTCTTAATAAAACGAATATCATCCCGTTCACCCCTTCAGTTTAAGAACTTATCTCCTCCACAGTTTACACTTTAATTTCTCGTAGATCTGAGTTTGATTTATCATTCACCTTGGAATTTTGTGTCATACGTCACAGGCAAGATAAAGGGCTTCAATTTCATTTATCTACTTTATCATATTTCTTCATCTGAATTGGCAAATTCAAGTAGAATCAAAATGCCCCGTCCAATAGGCGGCTTTCTATTTATTCCCTTACTTCACAGAAAACATTGCTGAAGTCCCCCGGTATTCGGGTCTCCGCTGGGAAAAGATCCGGACCCTACATTGTGCCGAATCCACTTTCGGAACCTTCCATAAATGCCTCCCACCGTTAGCTACATTTTCTTCCATTTTCTCCCACGATTTGCCTCCATCTCTTGAGAACTCAACAGTCACCATGGTACCAAACTCGGATTCCACTGGTTCCGCTTTCCATAGGATTTGGTAAAAGTCTCCTGCCTTAAAGACGTCATGTGCCTTCGGGCTCAAAATGGTGATCCCCTTGTCCGGCAAAGGCTCAGATGAACAACTTACAAAAATTAGAAAGCTAGCCGCTAAGAATAATGGAATAACTTTATTTCTCATCAGTCTCTCCTTCCTGTAGATTTCTTTCACCCTTGGAATTTTGTAAGCTCACTCTTTCACTATCCTGAACTCCAATAAAAAAAGGCCGCTATCCAAGTTGCAGATAGCGGCCCGACTATCCAGTTTTTTAACCTCCAGAAATATTAGATACTTCTGGACCCAAAACCTTTCTACCTGATTAAAAACATTAATAGTGAATTAGTTTTAAAATGTCAAGGACCTTCTTTTCCATTTATAACGGAAACACCTATCAGAGTGTGAGAAACAAGAATCTTCGCAAAATGGCTATTAAGCTATCTGCGAGTTGAGAATTATCGTCCATTATCTTTCTTACATCTTTTCCATGTTCTTAGACTTTCCTGAGACGCCAAAATCTGATGGTCTCCGTTCTCCTCTTTCAAGACTACCCAGTTACCCTTCTGGATAAATTTCTTCACTATATAAATTTTCTTTTTGGAGGGTTTAGTAAGTCTCTCACCCTTCTTGGCCTTTTCCACACCTAACCCCAAGATGCTTTCTCAACGATTGTCTATTTCGCTTCTATTCTTTTCTAGTAAACAGCAGACCTCTCCTCCAAGGAGGAGGATGGCTGATGAGTAATAAATCCACAAGAAAAAAATAGCCAGGATGCTCAAAGACCCATAGACCATAGAAAATCTCCCAAGATGCAGTACATACCAACCGAACAACTGTTTTGCTACCTCCCAGAAAAGACTGCTGAAGAGAGCTGCTTGAAATGCGGGTTTAACTGGTACTTTTTTGTTGGGTATGATTTCATAAATTAAAAAGAACGTCCAATAAGTAAAGAGAAATGGAATCAGATATCTGACGATAAAGCGAGCAATCAGTCCCAAATCGATAAAAAAACCGAAACGGTACTTTTGGATGAAGGCAACGACTGAGGTGATACTCATGCTCATCAATAACAAACCTACTACCAAAAATATCATCAAGAGATCGATCTCCTTTCCTCGAAGGGCTCCTCTTCCCTTTTCCACCCGAAAGACTATGTTCAGAGAAATCCTCAGTGAGCCGAAAACCCATGTAGAGCCCCAGATTAACCCTCCGACGCCAAGCATCCCAACGATTTTCCGGTCCCGTATATTCCTAAAAATGTTCCTCATTATCCTCGGATTTAACGTTGGACCGCATTTTCAAAGTGGCTACGAATATGATTCAGGACTTCTCGGTCGCCGTAAAGGTAGATACCGACCAAAGACAGAAACAATAATATGAGAGGAACTAAACAGATTAGGAGGTTAAAGGTGACCCCTGAGGATAGAAAGAAACCATGGTCGTTATCGAACTTATTTAAGGCATCCCGGAGGAGACGCAGTTTGTTGAGACTGATTTGACCTGCCGAAATCTTCTTAACTTTTAGAAATGCCGTTCTTCATATACACCGTTCTAATCGGAAATGGTATTTGGATATTCTCTGACCGATACCGTCGGTGAAGCCGTTTTACGAATTCATGGATGATGAGATATTGACTCGTATATTCTTTTGTCCGAAGAATCACAGTGAATTTGATGCTGAAGTCACCGAATGCTTGATAGCGAACAAAAGGCTCAAATCCTTTCACCCCTCCATCGACCTCCTCAAGGACTTCCTTGGCCACTTCCTTCGTTACCCTTTTCACCTTCTCCAGATCGCTCTCATAGCTCACTCCGACCTGGACGACGACAGCCAGTTCCTCTCCCGGAAAATAGAAATTGGTGATCTGACTGTTAACCAGCTTGGCATTGGGGACGATCAGGACGTTATCGGAAAGCATTCGAATTCGGGTGCTACGCCATCCGATTTGGGTCACATAGCCCTCCTGCCCCGAATCCAGCTTGATGTAATCCCCGATCCGAATGGGCTTGTCAAACAAGATATATATTCCGGAAAAAAAGTTGGCCAGAGTATCCTGAAGGGCAAGGGCCACTACTAAACCTCCGATGCCTAAAGAGGCAAGGAATGGGGTGATGGTGATCTTGAGGCGGTCGAGCACGATGAGAAAAATAAATCCCAGGATGATCGCCCGGTAAAGGGTTTTCACTACCCCGGCTGAAGCCTCAAGGATATCCGTTTTTTTGCTGTAACGCCGTAGGACCTCCGTCATCATCCGATCCAAAAAGAGATAGCCGGCCAGGACGAAGAGAATGATGAGAAGCGCGTCGGAGTATTTTAGCCACTTTGTCGGAATAGGAACCGCTTCAATGAAAAAGCTTAGCCCTAACCCAAGAAAGAAGAAGATCAAGGGGGTTCCTAAGACAGACGTGAGAATATCATCGAAGATGTGCCGGGTCTGCTCCGCTTTCCGCCTAAGGCGCCGCATGATGGGAGGTATTAGAGTGAAGATCAGTGTCGTCCAGACCAAAAAAGCAATGGCAGGGATTCCCCATTCATGAAGCGCTCTCATCTATCTTCCTCAGACTCTCTCCGGCATAGCGGTTGGAAAATGGGAAATGATTTCAGTCAGCAGCATGGCAAGTTTTAACCGTGCATTTCTCAGATATGGGAAATATGGTCTTGTCCTTCGCTTCCCTTTTCTCCTTTCTTATAAAGTCGGTCAAGAAAATCCTTGGCTAATTCTCGCCCTCCCCATCCAAAAGCAATGGCCAAAGCAAGAACAATGCCGCCGAAGATAATGGAGAAAGCTGCCATGATCACCTTTTCCGCAATGCCCAGTTGATACAGAGCCATGGTCAGGGAAAGGACGATAATGAACCACCGAACCACCCGAGCAAGAAGTTTCGCGGATTCCATCTGGGCATTGACCGCCGCAATCAAAGTGGCCTGGCTCAAAAAGATGGCGATCAGATAGCCGATGACTAAAATGACGACCGCAGCAAAAAGATGCGGAAGATAATTAAAGAATTGGGTGATGAGGTTTCGGGTGGCCGGTACCTCAAGCGCATTTATCCCAAGAATGAGTGTAACAAGAACGATGACCCAATAGAAGAAACGACTCAGGAGATTGGTAGCAGAGTAGCTCACCCCCCCTTTGGATAAGACATCAGACAAACCCCATTGCCCGCTCACCCTGTCGAACTGGATTGCTTTTAAAAAGCGCAGCAGAAGCACCTTAACTGCCCAGGCGACGAGAAAGCCGATGATGAGAATCGTTACCATTGCCAGCAGATTGGGCAAAAAATCTAAGACCTTTACCAAAAATTTGTTAAAAGAGTCTACGATCGCTGTCTTCCAAACTTCTCCCATTTTGTTCACCTCCTATTCCTTACCGCCCCAACGCTCGATCAGATAGTGCTTCATCTCTTCAAAAACCCGGCAAAGAGATTCTATATTGTCTTCGACCTCCTTCACACCGCTTTTCTGATTTTCTTTAACAAATGAAGCCACTCGGCCTAAATAAAGAGGAATCATCGATTTTAAGAGATGCTCCCGATGAACCGGCCCTATATGATAGGCGATGGCGAAATCGTAAATGATACGAACCCACAGGTCTCGGGGGAAAGAGAATGCATCGTCCGATAGCCCTGCGACGGATTCGAGCCAGAGGGCTGTCTCGGGAAATAGCACTTTTCTCCAGATCTCCATCAGATCCTTGATGCCCAATCGAAAATTTCCTATCATTCGCTCCACGTTGACGGAGACCGGCTCCAGTCCGACTTCATAGCGGAACCCGAACGTGGAAACAGGTTGCGATTCTCTAATCTCCTTCCAGAGACTTTCGTATTCTCCCATCAAACCGAAAACTGAAGAGACGACCTGTGTGAACATCGGCCCTAAATCACTCCCGGGGTCTTTGGCATCGTGGATTTTGGCCCCCAGATAGGATTGGCATACCTTGTATCCCTCGGCGATGGCGAGGGTCGTCATCCAGATATCAATTCCAAAACGGGCCACGTCGGACTCCCACACATTCTTGGTCAAATAGAAACTCGCCAGCCTCCCGGAGAAACCAAAATCTCCGCCAATCGGCTGACGAACCCTCTTTCCGTAAAGGGCCCGCGTCAAGGGATAGACGATACTATTCGTGATCGTGCCGTCGAATTTGTGCCGGGCATAAAGAGGGGTAACATAATCAAACCCCTCTTCATAAATGGGTCTGAGAAGGAGTTCCATCCATTCCGGAGTGATCGATCTCAGATCCGAATCGACCACCGCGCAGGCCTTTGCCTTGACGAATTGGGCAGCCTCAAAAATGATACGGAAGGCGCTTCCTTTCCCCGGGATTCCATGATAGGGAGTAACAATCTTCTGAAGTGGATAGACCGGGTGGGAGGTAAGAATGGTCTTAAAATCTTCGATCTGAACCCTTCTGACCTCATCTTGAGTCCCATCGGTTGAGCCGCCGTCCGAGTTGACCATAACTGCCTTGACATTTGGAAAATATTTGGCAAGACCGGCCATCACCGCCCTCACCACATGACCGATCGTTCGGGCGTTATTGTAACTCGGAATCCCAATTAAGATATCGGCTTTTTGAGTTTCTTCTAACTGACTTCGAAACGAGTCTTCCATCTACCCTCTCAGAATCTATACCCAACAACTCTTCAATATTTCCACCATCCAATTTCCTTGGACTTCCTTCATCACCCTTTCCCAATCTGCTCTAAAAATTGAATAGCTTAACCCGCCTCCGTCCTTCTTCTGAAAAAGGAGGCTCAGGTGGGTGAGACATTCCTTTGCCGTCTTCAATTCTCCTCTTCCCAGATAATTGAAAGTGAGAAAGAGAGAGGTGAGAATCGCTCTGGGGTAGAGGGTCCATCTCAAAAAATATCCTGGATAAGGGTTGAGATCGACACACAGTCCTCCCTTCACCTTTTCTCGCTCATAGAGAAAGCGTTCGATATCGCCCCGCAGCTCCTCCTGAAAGAAAGTTTGCGATCTTTCGGGGTGAAGGTGTTTGATCTGGAGCTCTCGGTCAAATAAAAGAGATCGTCCAAACTGGCTGGCATTGATGAGATAATCGGTATCCTCTCCCCTCGGGATATAGGGGTCAAAAGGGATGCTTCGAAAAAGGTCACAATGGAGGACGAGGTTCCCGCCCAAAAGGATCGGCGAAAAAACGAGCCGGTCTTGAGACGAGAGGATGCTCTCCCAAACTCGATTCATCCATTTCGTCTTATCCCAGAGAAAATTCCACCAAAGCCGTCTTGGAGGAAGAAGAATCGTCCCATCCGGATTGACATAAAATCCCCCTTTCCCGGCCACTACCTTACCATTCCAGCTCTGGTTTAAATACTCACAGGCGACTTTTAAATAGTGCGGGGCTTCCAAGACTTCATCATAATCGATGAAGATAGCCACATCCATCGAGAGTGCTTGAGCAAGTAGGAGGCCAATGTTACGAATCTTTGAAAATCCCTTCAAGTCCGTGAGGGAGGAGAATTTTCTGAAATCTCTTTGATCTAAATTTCTCCTTAACATCTTCAGATGATGGGATGAGAAAAGGATGGTCTTCCCTCCCCACAGATGATGAACCTCCTGCCTGACGAATCTGTCCATCTCCAGCAAGGAAACCTCTTCTTCTCCACCAGTCAAATCAAAACATACGAGAAGGATGACGGTGAAATCCTGGTCTTCCAATATCTTCAAGCTCTCGATTGCCCTCTTCGCCAGCCTCAGCCCCTCTAAATGAGGTAATTCCTCCGGTTGATTGAATCTGAGATAGACTGGAATAATGATCGCTTTTTTCATGGCTTTCTGGGCTTGTACCTCTTCGGGGGCGGTAGGTCCGTATAAGACTTTTTCAAGATTTTTTATCTGCTTCTTTAACTTCTTCAATCGAATGGAAGCCTTGATCGCCCTCGGAATCCAGAAGATAAAGGCCACAAGAATCCCCGCTCCGATCGATCCTAAAAGGGTGTAGATCAGGCGGGCCTGTAATCTCCATATCAGAAATTTCACCGTAACAGCAGGACCCGTTGAATTTTGGAGGGCCAAGATGAATATTGCGATGGCCATCAGAAGGATGAACCAATAAAAGAAGCCCATGGATTTAGCCTCATATTCAAATTTCTAACTCGTTGACGACGTTCAGAATGACCTCGTTCCAGGCCTCGGAGCCTCCTCCATCGACGACCCTGACATTCTGAATCGGCAATAGGGTTTCTTCCCGGAAATCCTTTTCCTTAAGAAAGACTGGATAATCGACTGCTGACAACATGGGCAGGTCGTTCAGGCTATCTCCAATCCCGACTGTAAAAATTGAGAAAAATTGAATCTCGTACAGTTCTTTCAAAATCTCAACGGCCTTTCCTTTATCATTCTTTCCCAGGATATGGTGAAACTTTCCTCCCCGGGTATAATTCATCCCCTTCTCCTCGATCTTTCCTTTTAGAATCTCGATTTCTTTTTCTCCACCGTCGACCGAGAAAGGTTCATCGTACTCTCTTCTTTTGGCCAATCCTGCCTCTTTAAGGCTCAAGCCAGAAAGGAAGCAGATTTCTTCTTCGGTAAGATCAGAGAATCCTCTGATCGGAATTCCCGTCTCTTTCTTGATGGATTCCAAAACCTCAACAATCCGAGGATGGAAGGTACCTAACTCAAGAACAAAATATCCCTCCAATTCCCTATCGTACGGATGGGCGAAAGAAAAGTAACCCACAGGAATGAACACGGCCCCTCCGTTTTCAGGGATAAAAGGATCATCGTTGTCCAATTTTTCTCGGTAAACTTCAATCTCAGCCCTGGTCTTGCTGCTCGAAAGAATTAAGGGAACACCCTTCTGCTTAATGAGATTAAGGGCAGGCAAGGCGGGTTCAAATGAATAGGTATTCCGATCGAGTAAAGTGCCATCCAGATCTGTAAAGATGACAAGTTTACGCGTTGTCGTCGTCGGCAGCATTCTTCAACCTCTCCAGAAAGTCTGGGATCGCGGAGGTAACCCGGTTCCAAGCGGAGATGAGGGGAATGCGAAGCGGGTCTTCCACGAAAGCCTTACTTGCCAGTTCAATCCCCTTGGTAAAGGTTTCTACAGCCACCCCTTCTTCATGACGATCGAAATCGAGGCCATTGATGGCAGCATCGTCATGATATTTTGTAATCGTCTCTTGTGCCGTTTTTAAATAAGTAGCCTTTAATGTTTTCAGCAGGCTTTCGGAAAGATCAATTCCTTCACTGGCTAAGTTTCGGAAAAGATTTTTTGCAATATCGATGGACATTTTTAGAAGGCCCTTATTGGGATCTTCAGGAGAAAGTTCCTGGTGTTTATGCTCATAGTTGTCCGCCAAATCAACCTGACAGATTCTTCTTAAGGAACAGTTCCGAAAGACCTCTGATAGAACTCCAACCTCCAGTCCCCAATCCCAGGGAATGCGGTTGATTCGGGCCAAATCCGTGATCATTGAAAATTCCCCTGCTAAGGGGTATCGAAAACTGTCAAGATAAACCAAGAAAGGAAGGTATCCTAAAAGTCGCTCCAGAGATCGGATGAGAGGGGTCACAAAGAGCCGGGTGACCCTCCCATGCATCTTATTGGTCACTCGAGCGTAATATCCCTTGCAGAACTCGTATCCTAAATTCGGATTCACCACAGGGTAGCACAGACGGG
Source organism: Thermodesulfobacteriota bacterium (assembly GCA_047519465.1). Lineage (GTDB taxonomy): Bacteria > Desulfobacterota > BSN033 > BSN033 > UBA1163 > UBA1163. Next base: position 16,683 of record JAPVTA010000198.1, read on the forward strand.
CTAAAAACTCCCGATCGTAACTTAGGATGTCACAATCGTGAAGCACGATGACGTTGCTCTTTTCGTTTGCCAAAACATAACCAAAGGCCATCCAGGTGGAGCGACCTTTTCCATCTTCTCCTGCTGAAATATCATTCTTGGTGAGGATATCGTAAAGGGAACGAATCCTTGGCCCATCATTCCAGAGGACGGTCGTCCGCTGTGGAAGTACAGAAAAAAATTCCTTAGCAGAGGCAAAATCTTTTTCATCTGCTCTCCCTAAGGTGACAATCACCTCATTGATGTATTTGACCTTTTGAATCTCTGAGACGATTATCTTGAGAGCGTTTTCCTTCAACTCTGAATAGAGGGAGGGAAGTATCAGCGCTATCGGATTGTATCGTGAATGAAACTCCAGTTCCATTTCCATGCGTTCCAAATTGACCTTCTTTATTCGATGGAGCGTGCTAATCACTCCTGACTGAAAGAAATCACTCATCGATTATCCTCCTTGGGAAGAAAAGGCAAGGCTGACGGGGCCTGCCGTTCAACCAACCTACGTGACCGTCCAGGTCTTCACCCACCTTGAAGCTGTAAGGGCTGAGAGATTGGAGATGACGCCCAGAAGACGGCGTTGATCGAGCAGAAGATTTTTGAAATCGTACTGAACTCCGATGACACCAATGGTTTCCTCAAGTGTTTTCATAGGGATGAAGAAGAACTTAACGCTCGGAAGCGTCTGCGTCCCTGCTCCGGCGGGCTCGCCGTGCGCATAGGTCCACTCAGCCACCCCCATTTCATTTGGAGTAAGGTCAATATCCGGTTTGCTTCGAGCCCAGATTTGGAGTCTTTTGTCCTTCCCGCTGAAAAGCACAAAGCAAGGCGCATCCGTAATTTTCGACAGGTACTTGATCGCGATATGACTGATGTGATCAAGAACCGTCGTACGAAACAGCGACAAAACGTTCTCCCATTCTTTTGAATTCTGAACCATCCCTCCCACAAGTTGTTCAACGGGAGGAAGCATCAAGAACTCTTTGCTCATCTCCTCAATGAGGGTCACTCGCCTGACGCGAAGCTGTAAAAGAAGATTTTGTCTTTTCGTTATCTTGGCGAGCTGGCCGACGATGATTGAGGTAAAGAAGAAGACTAAGACATTAATGACGTCATGCGGATGGTACATGGTGAAGCTGTACTTCGGTTCCGTAAAGAAAAAATCGAACGTGAGCAGGCTGACGATCGAAGCAAATACCGAAGGGCCCGTACCGAAACGAAGGGCGCTCGCAATCGTCACAATCAAGTAGAGGTAAACCAGGGCGATGCGATTCACGAACCCCTCAAGGAAAAAGTTCAATAAGGTCACCGCTGCAACCATAAGGGCGGTCAGGATGTACTCTTTGGGATTGAACGTAAGCCCCCCGGGCGTTGGCCTTACTTCGATCTCCCTCTTTTCAACGGTCGGCGTGATGAGATGCAGCTCAAACTCGCTCGGAGTGTGCAGCAGGCGGGAGGCGGGTGAGCCTTTGAAGAACCCAAACAACATGGAGTGAAGAGGCTTTCCGATAACGATATGGTTTATATTGTATTCGCGGGCGAAACGCACGATTTCATTCGCGACATCCGTTCCGGAAAGGGTTGCAATTTTTGCTCCCAATTCTTCTCCGAGATTCAATGCCTCGGCGATATAAGCCTTATCCTGATCGGACATTTCCTTCAGGGCAGGTGTAGAAACATGGACGGCATACCACTCGGCATGCGCATCCTTTGCAATCTGGTAACCTTTACGCAGCAGTTGTTTCGCATAGGGGCTGGGGGCGATGCAGACCATCAATCTCTCCCCCGCAGGCCAGGGGCCGGAAATCGCCTTTGCCCTCATGTAATTTAGAAGCTCCGCATCCATTTTGTGGGCTGCGTGGGTGAGCATGAGTTCGCGCAGGGCAACAAGATTGCCCCGCTGAAAAAAATTTTGCATGGCCCGTTCGGCCTGCTTGGGAATGTATACCTTTCCTTCTTTGAGCCTCTCAAAGAGCTCCTCCAATGGGATATCAATCACCTGTACCTCGTCGGCTCGATCTAGAAAAGTGTCGGGCAAGGTCTCCTGCATCCGAATTCCCGTAATCTTTTCTAAAACATCGTTTAGGCTTTCGAAATGCTGCACATTCACCGTTGTGTAAACATCCATACCGCTGTCGAGCAATTCTTCAATATCCTGGTATCGCTTCGGATGGCGGCTGCCCGGGGCATTGCTGTGCGCAAGTTCATCCACCAGAACAACTGCGGGCCGTCGCGCGAGTATGGCATCAAGATCCAATTCTTCGAGGACAATCCCTTGATATTCGAGACGCCGTCTCGGAATCATTTCCAGCCCTTTTAGTAATTCCTCCGTTTCGAGGCGTCCATGAGTCTCCACAATCCCCACCACGGCATCCTCACCGCGCTTCTTCAATACCCGTGCCTCGTTAAGCATGGCATACGTCTTTCCCACACCCGGCGCATACCCAAGAAATATTTTTAGCCTTCCCCGTTTTTCCTCCTCACGCTGAACTTCCTGCAGGAGGGCCTCAGGGTCAGGTCTTGAATTATCTCTAAGACTATTTTCCGTTACCATCTCTTAGGACCGCCTTCCTCTTCTTAGCCCTGCACGAATCCGAAGCAAGCGTGTTAAACTCTAAACCCGAGACCCCTGCCTTCGCCGGAGCGACTTCGCACAGCCAGGCTAAACTCTAAACAAACTCAAATATCAAACCACAAAACTCAAAACCATATAATCCTTTGGGTTTTGGATTTTGGATTTGCTTAGAGTTTAGTGTTTAAACCATCTTTATTTGCTTCTCTCTGTTGCTTCATCCATTGCCAGGTTGAGTTCGAGGACATTGACGCGCGGCTCACCCAAGACGCCAAATTGCCTCCCCTCGGTGTGGTCACCCACAAGTCGTCTCACCTCATCCTCGCTCATCCGGCGTTCGCGGGCAACGCGTGGAACCTGAAACTCAGCCGCTGCCGGGCTGATGTGGGGATCTAGGCCCGATCCTGAAGAAGTGACCAGGTCTACCGGGATTTCCATCTTAGGATTCTCGCTCTTCAACTCTTTTGCCCGCCCTTTGATCTGTTCTTCGAAAAGTGTTTTGCTCGTAGGACCAAGGTTGGTGCCACCCGAGGCGGTACCATCATAACCCGAGCCCGCTGCCGAAGGCCGCGTGTGAAAATAACCCGCGCCGCTGAAGGGCTGTCCGATTAAATGGGAGCCGATCACCTTGCCTCCTCTCTCAACTAGGCTTCCCGTGGCTTTGTCCCTAAATAATACCGTTGACAAGCCAGTCATTATGAACGGATAGATGACTCCGACGAGGATCGTGAGAACGATCGTCAACACAACCGCGGGATAGATATGTTTGGACAGGTTCATATCCAGTTCCTCCACTAGACAAGGCCAAAGAACGCGATGATCATATCGATCAGCTTGATCCCGATGAAGGGGATGATGATCCCTCCAAACCCGTAGATGAAAAGGTTGCGCCGCAGCACCACCGCCGCTCCTAACGGACGATATCTGATGCCTCGCAACGCCAGAGGAATCAGTGCAACAATGATCAGCGCGTTGAAGATCACCGCTGACAGAATCGCCGACTCCGGTGTAGCTAAGTGCATGATGTTGAGTGCGGAGAGGGGGCCGCTCTTCGCACCCAGCGCCATGTACAACGTGGAAAACATGGCCGGGATGATAGCAAAGTATTTCGATACGTCATTGGCAATTGAGAAGGTCGTGAGAGCACCCCGCGTCATCAGGAGCTGCTTGCCAATCTCAACGATCTCGATGAGCTTGGTGGGGTTTGAATCAAGATCAACCATGTTTCCCGCCTCTTTAGCCGCCATCGTTCCTGTGTTCATCGCGACACCCACATCGGCCTGAGCGAGAGCCGGAGCATCGTTGGTGCCATCGCCGGTCATAGCCACGAGCTTGCCCTGAGCCTGCTCGTGGCGGATCAGGTCCATCTTGTCTTTCGGTTTTGCCTCTGCAAGAAAATCATCTACCCCCGCTTCACTGGCAATGGCTGCCGCGGTGAGCGGATTATCCCCTGTAATCATGACCGTCTTTATCCCCATTTTTCTAAGTTGCACAAACCGTTCCCGCATTCCTCCCTTGACGACGTCCTTGAGATGAATGACGCCAAGCACGCGACTGTGATTGGCAACAATCAGAGGTGTCCCGCCGGATTTGGAAATACCTCTAATAATTCCTCTCAGTTCAGCGGGTTCGGCACCTCCTTGAGAACTGATGAAAGAAATAATAGCATCGGGGGCCCCCTTCCTGATAGAGCGTCCACCTATGTCAACCCCCGACATCCGAGTATGTGCAGAGAAAGGGATAAACTGCGCTTCCTGCGATGACAGCTCCCGTCCTCGCAGCCCATACTTTGTTTTCGCCAATACCACGATCGAGCGTCCTTCTGGAGTTTCATCCGACAAGCTTGCCAGCTGTGTGGCGTCTGCCATTTCTTCCTCGCTCACTCCAGGAAGCGCGATGAATTCGGTGGCTTGACGGTTTCCAAGGGTAATTGTGCCCGTCTTGTCGAGAAGCAGGGTGTTTACATCGCCCGCTGCCTCAACCGCCCGGCCTGACATGGCAAGCACGTTATGCTGAATCAGTCGGTCCATCCCCGCGATGCCGATGGCTGAAAGCAGTCCGCCGATCGTAGTCGGAATCAAACAAACGAGCAGTGCCACCAGCACCGTAATCGAAGGCGGCACAGCCTGGACAAAGCTACCTACTGCATTTGAGGCTCGAATGCTGTAAATGGCGTACGGCAGTAGCGTCGCGACGGCGAGGAGGAAAATGACCGTCAGTCCGGCAAGCAAGATGTTCAAGGCGACCTCGTTGGGTGTCTTTTGCCGTTCCGCGCCCTCGACCAGTGCGATCATACGATCCAGGAAGGTGTCTCCGGGATTCGATCGTATTCGTACCTTAATCCAATCCGAAATTACCGTCGTTCCGCCTGTAACTGCCGAGCGATCTCCCCCTGCCTCGCGAATGACCGGCGCGCTTTCGCCGGTGATGGCTGATTCGTCTACCGACGCAACCCCCTCGATGACCTCTCCATCACCGGGGATGATTTCTCCAGCCCGGACCAATACGACATCACCTTTTCGCAGTTTCGTTCCGGGAACCCGGTCGGTCTTAACCCGGTCTATCCCCTTGCCAATATCCCCAACAATTAGATTGGCCATCGTTTCCGTCTTTGCTTTGCGAAGCGTATCGGCTTGCGCCTTTCCCCGACCTTCAGCCACGGCCTCCGCAAAATTGGCAAAAAGCACCGTGAACCACAGCCACAGCGTCACCTGGACAGTAAAAAGCAAGTCCCCCGTATGGCCAACCCAAATGTCCCGCAGAATGAGCAGCGTTGTCAGCATACTGCCGATCTCAACGACGAACATAACGGGGTTGGCTGCCACTCGCTGTGGGTCCAACTTTATGAAGGCATCTTTAATAGCCCGCCTCACGATTAGAGGATCAAAAAGAGGTCTTTTCTGTGTCTTTCTCGCCATATTCTTTTCGTATCGTAGGGAACAGATGCTCTAAATCAAAACAATGTTCCCATCTCCATCAAGAAATGCTCCACGATTGGACCAAGCGACAGCATCGGGAAAAAAGTAAGCGCGCCGACAATCAATATGACTCCGATCAGCAACACCACAAACAGAGGCGTATGGACCGGGAAGGTGCCCGATGATGGAGGGACGATTTTTTTGGTTGCCAGATTGCCCGCGATGGCTATCATTGGAATGATCATTAGAAAACGCCCGATGAGCATTGCGATCCCCATCGTTGTGTTGTACCAGAGTGTATTTGCGTTGAGCCCCGCAAAAGCAGACCCATTGTTTCCTGTTCCTGATACAAAGGCATAGACGATCTCCGAAAGTCCATGAGGCCCGGCGTTGTTGACCTTCGAGGCACCGTAAGTTGCAACGCTTGACCAGGCCGAAAGAACCAGAATCGAAAAGGCAAAGATGAGAACGTACAGCATCGCCATCTTGACATCCTTTGCTTCGATCTTCTTACCCAGGTACTCCGGCGTTCTTCCAACCATAAGCCCTGCGATAAAGACCGCCAATACAATCATCACGAGCATGCCGTACAATCCGGCACCAACCCCGCCGAAAATGATCTCACCAAGCATAATGTTCAGGAGCGGTATCATACCGCCTATGGGGGTAAATGAATCGTGCATGGAGTTGACCGCACCGCATGAAGCGTCCGTTGTGATCGTTGCCCAAAGCGAGGAATTCATGATACCGAAGCGCACTTCTTTCCCTTCCATGTTCCCGCCCGCTTGCTGTTGGCTATCTCCTTCAATTGCAGCTTGCGTCACTCCATGCTGGTTGAAGATTGGATTACCCCGAGCCTCAAAGTAATACGTAGTGAAGAACCCTGCCAGGAAAAGTATCGCCATCGCAGAAAAGACTGCCCAGCCGTGCTTCTGATTGCCTGTAATCCGGCCAAGCGTATAGGTAAGACCCGACGGAATCGCGAAGATCGCCATCATCTCTAGGAAATTCGAAAACGGCGTCGGGTTTTCAAAGGGATGCGCGGAGTTGGCGTTGAAGAAGCCCCCGCCGTTCGTTCCCAATTCTTTAATGATTTCTTGGGACGCGACGGGGCCTTGAGCGATCGTCTGAACTGTCACTGTCTCAATAGTCTTATGGCCGCGATAATCCTTTTTTTCCACACGCTGCGGCTCGACCAGGGTCGCCTTTGTGTATGGGTTAAAGTTCTGCACTACTCCCTGAGAGACGAGTAAGAGCGCGCCGATGACGCAAAAGGGAAGCAACACATAAAGTGTGGTCCGGGTAAGATCAACCCAGAAATTGCCCAGGGTCTTTGTTTCACGCCGGGCAACACCCCGGATGAAAGCTACTGCAAGCGCAATGCCCGTGGCCGCAGATACGAAATTGTGAAAAGCCAGTCCTGCCATTTGAACGAGGTAGCTCATGGTGGACTCACCGGAGTAAGCCTGCCAGTTGGTATTGGTAGTGAAACTAGAAGCCGTGTTGAAGGCCAAATCCGGCGTGACGCCAGGAAATCTTTCTGGATTGAGGGGAAGGTAATACTGAAGCCGCTGAAGCCCATAAAGGACAAGTAACCCTGCGAGGCTGAACATCAGCATGGCCGCGGTATATGTTGTCCAGTGCTGCTCCTCGTGCTGATCAATGTGGCATATCCGATAAATCAATCGTTCTAATGGGCTGAGGACTTTTTCAAGGAATACCCGCCTCCCAGAAAATACATCGGCCATGTAAACCCCGAGTGGCTTGGTCACGGCAAGCAAAACCAGAAAATATATTCCAAGCTGCAAAAAACCGTTGAAGGTCATCTTCTTCCCTCCTTAAGAGACCTCAATACTGCCCATACGGCTCAAAACTTCTCAGGCCTAACGAGGGCATATGTCAGATAGATGAGCAGACCAAAACCAATGACTCCGCTGATCAAGTATTCCCAGTTCATTGCCCTTCCCCCCGTTAGAGTCGATCACAGGCACGGACATACCAGAATGAAAATCCAAAAAAGACCAGGATCAATATGATCATGATGAGATCGAGCATGTGATTACCTCTTCTTAAAATTATACGTATTCGGTTTCGGTCAAGTCAACGAAAATGAGCGTCCCCTGGCTTATTCCCAGCCCTTTTTGACAACGTACACCTCAACCCAGGGCTCTTTATTGAATGCACTGTTTACCATTCCGTAAACGGTAATCAGATCATTTACCCCTAAGCGATAAACACCTTGTTCCCTCGCTTCCTTTTTGCTTATGAAAAGATGATCAAACAGAGGTTCGTCTATTTCTTTTCCGCTCTGGGCAATGAATCCAACATAATAAGTGGAAAGAAATTTGGGACCATGCGTGTCATTCAGAAATTTGTTTTCAAAACCGCCAAACCGGCAATGCAATTTTATTTGCTGACCCAGAAAATCATTCGGTGACGCTTTCAATTTCCTCGCCAAGGCAAGAAACTCTTCGTTGACCTCCAATTTCGAGCCCACTCCAGGTTTTATTTTATTCTCAAGCGATGCTATCTTTTCCTGCAAGGCTCTATTTTCCTCCCGAAGCTTGGCAAGATCTTCGCTCTCTCTGGTACACCCACATATAAGGCTTAGAGCTATTATAAAGGCAATGACTGTCCTAAGAAAGATCGCAACTTGTCCACGGATTGGAAAGTCGGCTGACCCTTTTTTGCGCTTAAACACATCAGGACAATTTTGAAAGGCCGGATTCATTGGGCACCTCCAAACCAAAAACTCCCATCATCTATTTCGAGTAGCCCGATCACTACATCTATCCCTTCATCCTTAAACGGGCGGGCGGAGAATCCACCTGCCGGCAAAGAAGATGAAACCCAATCCAATTACCATTCCGGCAATTAAAAGAATATACGTTTGCTCTCGGGCTGCCGCTGCCCTATTTCGGGCCACATCGTTCGCATCACTCATATTCTGTTGATTCATCCGGAGGATCTCCCCGGCCGTGTCCTTAATCTGCAGGAATAACGGGAAAAGGTCAGTAAAATAGGCTTCGCGCCGAACGGTAATCGGCGTCTTCGAATTCTCTGTCCTCCTAAGCACCGTTTTATATTGACCGAAAAGATTCTTGAGATGATTTGCTTTTTCCCCTTCCCCTGGAAGCGTGATGTTATGCAACTCAACTTCAAGCGCCATTTCAAAAGCCAGCTCATTCTTGCGGATAAGCTCGTTCCCCTTTTCGGTATATCCGAGAAGTTCGAAAAGTATCCCGCTGTCCATCCGCTCCAGGGCTTCTTTCATTTGTTGACACGCAACGACACTCCGGTAGTTCTCACGGAGAATGACGTCGATGGATTCTCCCAGTTGGGTGAGTTGAATGATGCTTTGAATGCCTATGATGAGGATGATCAGCAGCAATCCACCAAACCCAATGGACAATTTCTGTCGAAGCCCAATCATTCACCTTCCTCCTTTCAAGCTTTAGCTCTCTACTCCAATGTACGGACCCCAAACACATTGGAGGCAGCGGGGTTCCGGTTAACACTTCATTCCTCATCGTTATTTTCCCAAAAAAAAAGTAGAGGAAGACCCCCTACCTTAGATTCTCTCCCTTAGTCGCCTGCGGAGTTAGCTGACGGGTTAGGATTAAGGGATATCCTTTCTAGACACCCAGAATTCACCCCTAAAAACTGGTTCCCCCGCTCATTTGAATTCGGCCTTTATTATGTATTAAATGATAATTCTTTCCTATTGTCAACAGAATTACTCTTTTGTAGAGCAATCCTTATACCAGTTGAAAAAGCGATAGAGATTATTTTGTTTCTTCAGGATAATTAAATGGTTAGAGAATATTTCGATTTTGGAGAATGTACCCTGAATGCTCATTTGAAGAATTGTTTTGTTTGATTTTAGACAGTCTGATAAAAAACACCGAATTTTGCAACTTTCTCCTCACAACATCTGCCGGAGAGCTTGTTCGCTTTCGCGTTTGACGAGGGCGAGAACCTTGTCTTCCGGCCGGAATTCTGTTTCTCCATAGGGGATGACCACTTCCTCTCCCCGAATCACAGCAATAAAGATGGAACCTGCCGGAAGGGTTAGATCTTTGATTTTCTTTCTCACGATATGGGAAGACCGGGTCAATTGAACCTCCACGATCTCAATATCTCCGGCTTTCAATGTGAGGAGCGGGATCATCATATCTCCGGCTTTAACCTGTTCCTGAATAACGGCATTGATGATCTTCGTTGCGCTGACGGAGGCATCCACTCCAAGGCCAGCGAAAAGCTCTTCGTTTCGGGGATTGTTAACCCTTGCGATGGTCCGGGGGCGAAGGAACATCAATTTTACAACTTGACAGATCACCAGATTGTCCTCATCATTGCCCGTCGTTGCAACAACCACATCGGCCCTGTTGGCCCCTGCCTCTTTTAAAACCTCGACGGTTGAACCGTTTCCTTGCATGATCGCATCGTGAAACTCCAAAGAAAGGAGTTCCACCTTGGAACGGTCTTCCTCAATCAGCATCACCTCATGCCCTCCGGCCATCAACAAACTTCCGAGATGATATCCGACCTTTCCAGCACCCACAATAATGATATACATAACTTCCCCCGTTATTTTTCTTGGATCGTTTGTATTAAATCTTTTATAACCAGGTCGGTGGGACAGACCGTCTCCACGCCCAGCTCCTTGTAGAGTCCTGCCAGAATGGAGTCGTGAACCACGGCAACCACCCTTTCTAACTTGAAATTTCGTTTTACTCTCTGGACAATCATCAGATTAACATTATCCTTATCCGTCATAGCGAAAAGGATATCGGCCTCTTCTTGCAGCGTTGGACGCACATACTCTTCCACCAAACCATTGCCCACGATCCGCCTACCGGAAAATTTTTCGGAGAGCCTCCGAAAGGCCTGCTGATTTCTGTCGAGAACCACCACCTGATGTCCCGCCTCATCTAAACGGTTCGCCAATACGGCCCCGACTCTGCCACAACCGATAATCATCACCTTCATCCGATTCCTCCCGTTACGTTTCTGCGGAAAGCTTGTCCACAATCACCTCGCAGGGCGCACGGCGCAGTATCAGATCGGAGGTCCGTCCCAGAATCTCTTGCGCCATTCGAATCTCTGACCGAATCCCCATCACGATCAGATCCGCTTCGCTTTCCCTGGCCGTTCTGATGATTTCTTCCCCCGCCACCCTGCCGCGCCTCACCTCCGCTTTGACGGGAAGTCCTCGCAGAGTCACGATCTCCTCTCCTCTCTTGATGACATCCCCGGCCTTGATCTCCGCCTCAAGCAGGGGCGCATCCAAAGGCAGTGTCCTCGGAACTTCAATCACATTGACTAAGTGGATTTCCGCCTTCTGCTCTTCTCCCAAGCGGCAGGCCAATTCAATTCCCCGTTCGGAATAGATGGTTCCCGACGTTGGAACCAAGATCCTCTTAATAGCGCCTACAGCTCTTCTGGCCTTGGCCGCCGCCAAGGGAATAGCCCTCGGAACATGGAGCATCCACCAGAGCAAAATCCCCATGGAAGCTGCGAAGAAGAACGCTAGTAAAGCCCCGACAAAGGTGATCTGAATCTCAGACCCCATCTCATCTGCCTCGCTTCCGAAAGTATGACCAGATCATCCTGATTCGAAACAGACCGAAGAGCAAAAAAGCGGCCCCAAGGATTAGGGAAGGAAAGGCCCAGGTTGCGAAAATGGTTTGCCACAGAATGTAAACCCCGAGGATGACTATCAGGCCCGTTGTGAAGATTTGAAAATAATCGCGCCATGCCAGCCGCTCAGGTAGGTCGGGTGCCTTTCTCAACTGTCTTCCTCTTGTCCTGCTTGTCTCTTTCCGCCAAGGCGATATTGTACTGTTCGAGAAGATCAAATTCCTCCGCCGAGGTCAGTATGCTCTTCTGCTCTTCCTCCCAGTTGTGTTTGACACTGCCCAGCAGCGGGAACCTTTTCTTCTTCCGAAACCAGAAATAGTAGATCAAACAGGCCAGTACCCATCCCGGGCCCGCAATGCGGCCAATCTCATGGGTCAGGATGACCTCAAACAGAATGAAACTGACGCCGATCATCCCAATGAATCCAAGCACCGGAATATCCACTGTCTTCCCTTTGTGCTTCCACCTGAGGTTCAACGGCATCTTGTACGGCCTGGGGGAATAAGGATCCGAGAAACGAAGTTTAATCATGGAGATAAAAACGAGAAGATAGCCGCTCGCTGCCCCAAAAGCATACATGTTCCCCAGTGTATCCATGGCGCTGGGTGTTAAGAATGCGAGAACGGCCTCCAGCATTCCGATAAGAGAGAAAAAGACGATGGTCCGAACCGGAGTGCGATATTTGGCATGGACTTTGTCAAACCATGGGGTGATCAGATGAAGTTCGCTCATCGAATAGGTAAGTCTCGATGCACCCATCACACCCGTATTGGAAGAGATCAGGAGGATGGTGGCGCCCAGGATTGCTGCAAAAGGCCCTGCCATCACGCCAAAAACGGGAATCGCATGGGCAAGCTTAGCCACGGGATCCCCCTGTGGAAACTCCTGCCATGGGAGGACGCCGAGGCCCATGGTGGAAAAGGCCAAAGCAAAAATGAAGACGGTGAAAATCAGAGTGATCGATGTTCGAGGAATGATCGTAGCAGGTCTCTTGGTCTCCTGAGCTGCTTGGGAAATGGATTCTAACCCGACAAAGGAGATGATGGCCAAAGAAGAACCGTACATGAATTCCTTCAAGCTTGGGAACTGGGTTTTCCATTGGAAGACGAAGAGTTCGGGTTTCCACGCCAGGAGAAATCCAAGAACGATGATAGAGGATTCCGTGATGATATCAATGGCGCCGATGACTTCGTTGAAGAGGGAGGATTCCCTAACCCCCCGGATGTTGAGCCAGATGAGGAAGGCGATCAGGATGAGTGTCTCAACAGCCCACACCGGATTGACTTTCTTGAAAATCCAGATATCCACGGCAAAATATTCTGGGGGAACGCCAATGACAAAGGGCATAAAAAAATTCATATACCCAGCGGAAGCCGTGGCAAAAAGGGCGATGTCGATGGTATAGTCAAGGAGAAGTGCTACGCCTGCTGCATAACCCCAGAAATCTCCAAGGCCTCTCAACGCATAGTAATGTCCCCCTCCGGCAACCGGATAGGTCGATGCCATTTCCGTATAGGAAAGTCCAATCATAATATAGATGAGTCCGGCCACAAAAAAGGCAAGGCCCGCGCCGCCATGAGCAGCCCCCATCACTAAGCCCAGGGCCGCATAGATGTCCGCCCCCACATCGGCATATCCCCACATATACGAACCCCATACCGTCACATCTCGGCGGAGCTCGACTTTCTCAACCGGGCAAGAAAGTTCTGTTAACACCTCATTCGCCACATTCCTACCCCTAAAAAAAAAGTAGAGGAAGATCCCCTACCCTCGATTCTCTCCCTTAGTCGCCTGCGGAGTTAGCTGCCGGGTTAGGATTAAGGGTTATCCTTTCCAACAAACTTGGAATTCACCCCAAAAGATCGGTTCCCCCACTTATTTCTATTCGGCCAGTATGAAAAAATATATTAAAACTACGGATCCTTGTCAACCATTTTCGAGTGACCGCTACGCGTTATTTCTGCCCCATATCACATGTCGGGTAAACTCCAACACGAGAATCCAGGGTTCCCGATGAAAATCGGGATTCGGGGCATAAAATGGGTCCTCGGTTGAACTACGGGAGGACGTCTGGATTCCGGGTTGTCCCCTGCCCAAGGCCGGTGTTACCGGGGATGAAGATTTCACTTTCCCGGCACCGTCAACCCCATACTCGATACGGGGGACCTGTGGAGCCGGGGATTTTCGAGAATTCTTAAGAGTGCAGTGAAACCATTACGGCTCTTGACAAATTTTGGATGTTTCGGAAACCAGGTTTACATTTTTCCTATTTATCAATTCATCGTCCTCTTTAATCGTAACTTATTAATATTCTTTCTGGATTTTAGATTAAGCATTCTTGATTCTTACTCGGAATTTAGCATTTGGTATGGTCTATGCAGTTACTCTTTGAAAAAGCGACACAGAATTCAAGTTATTCGCAATAGCGGGTATTAGCGCTTTTGGCTTTGGGTTCCGGATCAAACAAGGGGGAAGTTATGAAAGAGTCTATTCTGACAGGCAAGAGGATCCTGGTTGTAGACGACAAACCAGATGTCTTGGCCGTCCTGCGAAAAGAAATTTTAGAATCCTGCCCAGGATGCAGGTTTGAAGCTGCTACCACCTATCAAGAGGCGGTCGAGAAGATGATGTCTTGGACCTATGATGCGGTCATCTTGTACGGCATGGGGACTTGGGACTTCGACTTATTGAACTGGGCGTTCGTGCGTAACTTCCCAGTTGGAATGCTTACAATCCCTTACCTGAATCCAGAACCTGTGAGTCAGGCTGTCAAAACGGCGACTCGATTCTACCTTCCTAAGCAAGCCCCGGGGGAAATCGTCCCTTTCTTAGAAGACATAATGTGGTACGAGCATTCACCGTGGTGGGAACGCTTCATTGTCGCGCGTGTTGGTTCAGAAGGCGTAAGAAAATTGATAGGTGTGATTTTTGGGATTTTTTCGCACCTTCCTTTTTCCAAAGCGGGAAAACTGAAAGTCTCGCTTTGTACCTGCCTGCCGGCTGCTAGGAAGGGAGATTTAGAGGGCGTTTTCTAGCCGATATCTAGGGCTACATCGGCGGGACAAGCGGATGTAAACGAAAACCATCCATCTACAAAATTTTGCCAGTTTTGACAAGAATTAGCTCTCGCCAGTCCAATTATTCCGGTCACAGACCTTTGCCATAATTGAATTAACCTTAGAAATCCATCGCTTATTAAATCCAAATGCACCATCTTATGCCTTGGCATTTATTTTGCAGTTAAACCGCATAAAACACGGAAAAGCCGAGTCAAAATAATGCCTTTAACTGATAAAGACATCGTTCTTACAACCAACGAGGCTATCCAATATCTCAAGATTTCCAAACCCACTTACCTGAAATATATTCGTCTGGGAAGGATCAGGGCCGTTAAAGCCGGGAACGGCTGGAGGGTACACCAATCCGAGTTGTACCGATTTCTGAAGGTAACTGAAAGGTAATAAAAAAAATAATAAATCCATGAATCAAAGCGCATCAAATTGTGTGGAACTCTGTACGGCGGCTGACAATCCAGACCTCAAGAAAGCCGAAGAGGAAATCGTCCTCTGGAAGAACCGCTATGAACGGGTGATCGCAGTCTCTGGACAGATCGTGCGCGAGTATGATGTCAGCACGGGTGACATCAGGTGGAGCGACTGCCTCGAGCAGGTATTGGGATATTCCCCTGATGAGATGCGGGGAGGAATCGCCCAGTGGGAGGAGATGATGCATCCGGAGGATCGGGAAAAGGTCCTTCGAATGTTGAAGATTGCGCACAAATACCAAACCCCCTTTGACGCCCAATACCGCTTGCGCCACAAGAACGGCGCCTATCGCTGGATCCACGACAGGGGAAATTTCGCGACCGATGGACCGGGAAAAACAGTGCGTATGACCGGCATGATGCAGGATATCACCACGCACCGCCGAACCGAGAAAGAGTTGCAGGAAAGCGAGGCATGCTACCACTGCATGTTTAAGAAGAATCAGGCGGCCATGCTGATGGTCGATCCAGAAACAGCTGCCATTGTGGATGCCAACTTAGGTGCCTGCGTCTTCTACGGTTACCCCTATGAAAAGATGCTCAAGCTTAAGATGACCGACATCAACGCCTCCCCTGCAGAGGAGGTCAAGACCGAGATGCAGCGCGTCTTGGCCGAGCAGCAGAACCATTTTTACTATCGGCATCGTCTCGCGAATGGTCAGATCCGGGACGTCGAAGTCTACAGTGGCCCGCTATTCATGGACGGCAAACAATTGTTGTACTCTATTATCCACGACATCACCGAGCGCAAGCAGGCTGAGAAAGCATTGCAACAGTCCAATGAACAGTTGCGAGAGCTGAACAGCCAGAAGAATGAATTTTTAGGAATGGCAGCCCATGACCTACGAAATCCAATTGCCGTCATTCAGAATTCTTCGCTCATCCTTTCAAGATATACAAGCGAGAATCTATCCGAAAAACAAAAGGATTTTCTGGCAAAGATTTACGATACAAGCAAATTTATGCTCGAGCTTCTCAATAGCCTGTTAGACATATCAAAGATTGAATCGGGAAAATTGGAGCTGGAGCTAACGAAGAATAACTATCCAGACTTTGTAAGAAAAAATCTCGAATTCAACAGGTTCTTTGCGACGGAGAAAGGTATCTCAATCGATTCGATCTTTTCGGATGACATCCCCTTGGTGGATTTTGATAAGAACAAGATAGAACAAGTATTGAACAACTTAATCAGCAATGCCATCAAGTATTCTCACCCCAATACAACGATTTGTGTCGAAGTGCTAGGGCAACAGGACTTTGTGGTCACCAAAGTGATTGACCAGGGGCAAGGCATTCCCGGAAATGAACTGCCCCATGTTTTTAAGCCCTTTCAAAAAGCGAGTACGAAACCAACGGCATGTGAAAAAAGTACCGGTCTCGGGCTGGCCATTGTAAAGAAGATCGTCGAAGGGCATCGAGGGTTCATCGGGGTCGAAAGTGAAGTGGGAAAAGGCTCTACCTTCTTTTTCAAGTTGCCCCTCCGGACGGGTGAGGAGTAAACGCCGTCAGAAATCACGGGGCTTTTGCTGCGAGCTTTCTATGAAGAACGAAATACGAACCCAGGTCATCCCCGCACATAAAATGCGGGCTTTCTAACGGGGTAAACCGATGATGGATCCCATCGCTTTATCGCTGCAGAAAGCAACGCAACCATCCCAAGCAGAGCCTAAGTCGTACCGCTATGTGGTTTTCAGGGTTAACCGGCAACACTATGCCTTGCCACTGGATCACGTGATTCGAACCGTGCGTATGGTCGCGGTCACCCCCGTACCCGATTTGCCCCATTCGGTATTAGGCATCATCAACATGGCTGGACAGATGTTGCCAGTGATCGACTTGAGACGGCTTTTCGGGCAAACGGACAAGGATCCTGAATTACAGGACGTCCTCTTGGTCCTTCACATACACCGCCAGACGGCGGCCATCATTGTGGACGAGGTGTTGAACGTTCTGGAATTCAGACCAATGCAACTTCAGTCTCCTTCAGCCACGGTGTCGCAATCCCGCTTCCTGGCGGCCGCCGTCCAGCAGGAAGATACCCTGATATTAGTCCTTGATGCCTCCCGTTTATTACCCAGCAATGACAACGAGATGGGGAGGAAACGGAGTTTACTCGATAATGAAAAAGCACTCCCTTGATGACAAAAACTATCTGCGGTTCTGCGAGCTGATTCAGACACGCACAGGAATTCGGGTCGGGGAAAACCGGCGTGACATTCTGGCCCACGCCTTGAAGGAAAGCGCCAAATCTTTAGAATGCGAAGACTTGGATCAATTTTTTTCATGCCTGCGGGATGCCCGGACGGACAGCGAGATCTGGAATGAAGTGATCAAAAAAGTGACGATTGGAGAGACCTATTTTTTCCGGGATTCGGATTGTATCGAGGCACTTCGCAACAACATCCTACCGGATCTGGTGGCTCGTCACTGGACCGACCGCACCTTGCGCCTGTGGAGCGCCGGTTGCGCTACCGGGGAGGAACCTTATACTCTCGCCATCCTGCTCCGCCAGATCCTCTCCGATTTCGATCAGTGGAAAATCCTGATCCTGGCCACGGACATCAACCGTCAGGCCCTTTCTCATGCCGCTACTGCCCGCTACCGTGCCTGGTCCTTTCGCGAAACCGACTTGGCCATTCGTTCCCGCTACTTTACCGCCGAGGGTGACGCGCTCACGTTGGAACCCGCTGTGCGGGAGATGGTGACCTTCTTCTATCTCAACCTGTCCGAGGATAACTACCCTTCACCCACCAATCAGACAAGCAATCTCGACCTGATCCTTTGTCGAAATGTGACCATTTACCTTCCGTTGCCTCTCATTCACAATATTGCAAATCGATTTTACCGATGTCTGTCGAACGGTGGCTGGCTGATCGTTGGGCCGAGCGAAACCCATCTTGAGATTTATAGACAGTTTGAGATGCTCAATTTTCACGGAGCTATCGTTTACCAAAAGGTCCCCAGCATCCTGCCATCCCCCAGTTTGCAGGCCGGGGTCCCTCAGCAGATTGACCGAAGCGTGGCCTGTCACCAGCCGGAATCAGCTCCGTCTAACCACGCAAGGGTGCTGACGGGTGCTTCACCAAGTGGTGTCTCCTCTGCCATAATTGTGCAACCTTCACTTGACAGCAAACCCTTTGCGCCATCGTTTCATCGTTCCACTGATGACATTGAGGCCATCGAACCCACGGACTCTGAGACTTCGAAAACAAAGCCCGAAGTTGAGCCGGAAGGACACCAAAGACCACCTTTGGAGGCGGGGCATGAATCCCCAGAATGGGCCGACCTCTGTCAGCAGGGCGAAGCACTCATGAAGCAGCACCGTTACGATGAAGCCCGTCAATGCTTTCTCACCTCCTTGGAAAAAGAGCCTAGCTCAATTACGGTGAGGCGCCGCATGGCCCGGCTGGAGGCCAATGCAGGCCGGCTCGATGAAGCTCGAAAATGGGCCCGGCAGGCACTCGATCACGATCCGTTGCGGAGCGAAGTGCACTATACGTTAGCCCTCATTCACGAGGTCCAAGGGGAGTTACAGGAAGCCATCAGCCGGCTCAAGAAAGTGATCTATCTAGACCACGATTTTGTTTTGGCCCATTTCGGACTGTATCATCTCTACCAGCGAACGGGCAACCCGATCCAAGCCGAACGGCATCGCACGCTGGCTGTTCACTTAGCTTCCAAACTTTCATCTGATACGGTGTTACCGGGCTCGGATGATTTGACGGCAGGGCAGCTGTTGACCATGGCCCAGCCTGTCCCGAACAACCGGGCCGCATACAAAAGTACTACACACCCAACGGCAATGTGGAGAGGTAAGTCATGATGCAGCAAAGGCAACCCACCCCCCAAAAGGCCCCCCTTACAAAACTACGGGATGTGCAAGGTATTCTTGAAGAGCGCGCCCGGTTACTGGCCAGGCTGCCGGAAAAGAAAGCCGACAGTGGAGAAACCCTTGAGGTGCTGACGTTCCACCTGGGAACGGAGTATATAGGAATCCCGACGGAGGGGGTGCATGAGATTCAGCCTCTGAGTGCCCATTACTGGTCATGCGTCCCTTGTACGCCAGACTTCATTGTGGGTATCGTAAACCTGCGCAGCCGGATTTACTCCATCATGGATCTGACGGTTTTTTGGGGGCTTCCACCCCATCCCCTCTCTGAAAAAGCTCATATTCTTCTGGTGCGGAGCGGCCACGGCAGCAGCCGTCATGAAATCGAGTTAACCCTACTCACCGATGACCTGGACAAGGTGTGCCGGCTTCGACTGGATGACTTGAACCCAACGCCTCCCACAGTCTCGCCCAAGGTACAGGCCCATGTGAGAGGCATCACCGCCGATATGATGATGGTTCTTGACCTGGAATCCCTTCTTTCCGACCCGAACATCATCGTTTGCGAGGGAGAATGATGTCGATACCACTGTCCTTCGCCGGCCAAATAACGCGAACAGCCAATAACAGTTGAAAGGAGTCGATGATGACGATCAAGAGATTTTTCTGGCTATTGTACGGTGCATTTTTCATCTTTTTGATTGCCCTCGGGCTGATGTCTTGGCTATTGAACCGCAATCAAGAGGATGTAAAGCGAAGCCAAGAGATCCGCTATCAATCCTACCTTCTCGCCTATGAGTTCCGACAGAGCGTTGAGGACCTGACCCGCTTTGCGCGCACTTACGTAGCCACCGGCGATCCCAAATACGAAGACTTTTACTCACGTGTGGCCGGGATCCGCGCAGGCCTATTCCCCCGCCCAGACCACTATGAGAGGATCTATTGGGACTTTCTGGTTGCAAACCGAGAGAAGCCACGGCCCGATCTTCAAGAAACCATCCCGTTATTCGAGATCATTAAAAAGGCGGGGTTCACCGATGAAGAGATGGCTAAGTTCCAGGAAGCCATGAGCAAGGCAGACGCTCTCGTAAAAACTGAAACCAGTGCTTTTTATGCGATGAAGGGCCGGTATGACAACGGCGCTGGCACTTTCCTAATACAGGGCAAGCCAGACCAAGCCAAGGCCATCCGGTTGTTGCATGACGACGCTTATCATAACGAAAAGGCAAAGGTTATGGCCCCCATTGACGAACTCTATGTCATGCAAGATCAACGAACGAAAGCGGCTGTTGAGATGTACACGAAACGCGGCAAATTATATTTAAACTTGAGTATAGGCCTTCTGATCCTCCTCTCGGCGAGCGTTGTCCTCTCCTTGATCACTATCAACCGTAAGGTCAACAAGCCCATTCAAGGGTTGCAGAATGCTACCCATCATGTGGCTCTGGATCTTTCGCAGCTCACGCAGGTGGCCACCAGCTTGGCAAACGGCGACCTGTCTCAGACCGCTCAGATCCAAACCCAACCGTTGGAGATCAAAACGAAAGACGAGTTCGGCAATCTGGCCCATGACTTCAACCAGATGATTGTCCAGCTGCAAGAGACTGGGGGCACTTATGCCAAGATGGGAGAGACCGTCAAGTCTCAGATTGCAGACGTCAGCATGCTGGTCCAAGCCACCATAGAGGGCAACCTTGCCACTCGAGCAGATGCCTCCAGACACCGGGGTGATTTTCGCAAGATCATCCAGGGCATCAATGACACCCTCGATGCGGTCACGGGGCCCCTGCGTATCGCAGCCGAATATATCGAACGTATCAGCGTAGGAGACCTCCCACCCAAAATCGCCGCTTCGTACAACGGTGATTTTAATGAAATCAAGAACAACCTCAACCACATGATCGACCTTTTAACTGAGATGGCCGAGGCGGTCAATCAGGTTGCCAAGGGCGACCTGACCATCAAAGTGACACCACGCTCAGAGAAGGACGCCGTGGGCAATGCTTTTACACAGATGCTCGCCAATCTGCACCAACTCGCCAGTCAGATGCAGGAGGCCACGGAGAATATCAGCAAGGCCAATACCAATATCTCCGCCGCCACCGCTGAGCAAGCCGCCACCGTCACCGAGCAGGCCTCTTCCGTAGCAGAGACCTCCACGACGGTGGAAGAGGTCCGTCAGACGGCCGAACAATCTGTCGAGCGCGCACAGCTCGTCTCCGAAATGGCTTCCAACACCCTCAAGCTGGCGGAAAACGGACTGGACGCCGTCAAAAGGACTGAGGAGGGCATGCTGAGCCTCAAGGACCAGGTGCGTCACATTGCTGAAACCATCCTCAGCCTCAGCGAGCAGACCCTGCAGATCGGTGAGATCATCGCCACGGTCAACGACATTGCCGACCAATCCAACCTTCTCGCCCTCAACGCTGCCATGGAAGCGGCTCGCGCCGGCGAAGCGGGAAGGGGTTTCTCCGTCGTGGCAGGAGAGGTGCGAAACCTCGCCGAGCAGTCCCGTCAAGCAACAGCTCAAGTAAGCAGCATCTTGAGCGAAATCCAGAAAGCTGCTAATACAGCCGTCATGGTCACTGAGAAGGGCACAAAGAGTGCGGAGGCCGGTGTGGAGTTAGCCCAATCGACTGCCGATTCGATCCGTGTCATCCGGGAGCATACGCAACAGGTGGTGGCGGCTGCTCAGCAGATCGCGGCCAGCGCGCGGCAGCAGTTGGCTGGAATGGATCAGATCACACGGGCGATGGAGAGCATCAATCAAGGAGCGACCCAAACGCAGAAAGGTATGCAACAAGTGGATCAGACAGCTCAAAACCTCAATGACCTGGCCAGGCAATTGACCAGCATTGTCGAACAATACAAGATTAGATGAGTCTATAAGAATCTGCGACCTATGGAAGACGACCATGCCCCTATCAGATAAAATGTTAAGAGAATTGATGGCTACGTTTCAGACAGAACTTCAAGAGCATCTCAGCGTGTTGACCAAGGATCTTCTCTCTCTGGAGCGAAACCCAACCTCCGATGAGCGCACAATCCTGCTCACGAATGTTTTCCGGGCCGCTCACAGCATCAAGGGAGCTGCGCGAACCGTTAACCTGAAAGACATTGAAACCCTTTCTCACCGAATCGAGGACGTCTTGGTAAGAATTCGGCAAGGGGAACTCTCCCTCAAGCCACCTCTTTTTGATGTTCTTCTGACAGCCGTAGACGCCATTGGCAACGCTATGGCCGCCCATCTCCGCGGTGAGCAAACGCCCAGCGATGACATGGCGAAAGTCCTTGCCCGTCTTGACGATACCGTAAGAGGCCTGGCGGAGTGTGGTGCAACTGCCGAGTCCCACGGGCAAAGTCTGTGCTCGCCCGTTGATGAGGGCCTCAGCATTCAGGGGGAGCAACGCACATTATGCCTTCGTGAGCTAGCATCCTCCGTCAAGCCCCAGGCAAATCAGCAACATGCCGGCACATCCGTCCCACCAATTAAAGCAGAGGGGGTTTCTGACGGCGAGGCGAAAGACCAGCCACAGGTTAGCACACGGCCGATACGGGTAGATGATACCATCCGTGTCCGAACCACCAAGCTCGACGCGCTGATGGACGGCCTTGGCGAGCTGCTGGTGATGAAAATGCGAATAGAGAAGCTCCTGGCCCAGATGAAAGCCGTGCAAGAACGCACCCTTCTTTGGCAGAAGGACTGGCGCAAGGCTCGACCTCACTGCAGCCGTTTGCGGCGGAACTGCCTGAAGGCGGACAAAAAGGACCTTACCCCACTGTTTGACTTTCTGGAGAGCAATGAACAAGAGCTCAAAGCCCTTGGCACCAACCACAACACGCTACTGGACCATTTAACAAATGACTGCAACTATCTGCAGATCATCACGGACGATCTGCAAAATGGAATCCGTAGCGTCCGGATGCTCCCCATCAGCACGTTGTTTGACCTTTTCCCACGCATGGTGCGCGACCTCGCCCACAGCCAAGGCAAAGATATTGTCCTGGAAGTACAAGGACAAGAAGTAGAAGTGGATCGTCAGGCGCTGGAACTGATAAAGGACCCCCTGACCCACCTCTTCCGCAACGCTGTGGACCACGGCATCGAAATGCCTGAGGAGCGCCTGGCGGCGGGAAAACCCCGCCACGGCACTATTCGACTCTGTGCGGAGCAGCGGGGTAACAACCTGGTGTTGACCGTCTCCGACGACGGCCGGGGCATCAACCTGGATGCGGTACGTCGGGCGGCTGTAGAACGGGGGCTATTCCCCCCGGAGAAAATCGCAGACTTGAGCGAACGTGAGGTCGTTGAGATGATTTTCTACTCAGGATTGTCAACGGCCGAACAGACTACCGACCTTTCTGGACGCGGTGTCGGCATGGATGTAGTTCGGAAGAATCTTGAACAGATACATGGGTTGATCCAGGTGGAAACGAGGTTTGGGGTGGGCACCTCCTTCGTCCTGATGCTGCCCCTCACGCTGACCACCAGCCAGGTGCTGCTAGTCCGTGTAGCCGGAGAAACGGTAGCCCTGCCGATGGTCAATGTCGAACGGATTCTTCACGTGAATGTGGTAAAAGTGGGGAGCCTCGACGGACATTCTGCTATCTACGCCGAGGGCCGTCCTCTGCCTTTAGTCAGTTTAGCAAACCTTCTTAAACTGCCTGAAGTAGAACAATCGTTCCCGCCCGATGCCAAAATTCCGGTGGTCATTCTGTCGGTGGCTGAAAAGCGTATTGCCCTGCGCGTGGGTGGTTTCCTGTCGACGCAGCAAGTCGTCATGAAATCATTAGGAGGCCAGTTACGCAGGGTACGAAACGTCGCCGGAGCAGCCATCCTGGGCGATGGGCAGCTCATAACCATCCTGAACGTCTCTGACCTGATGAAGTCCCTCCAAGGTAAATCAGTGACCTCTTTAGGACCGCCTATCGTCACCAAAGAAGCCCGACGATGGCGCGTGCTATTAGCCGACGACTCCATCACCACCCGGACACTTGAAAAACATATCCTTGAGAATGCGGGCTATGAGGTGCTTACCGCCGCCGACGGCCAGGAAGCGTGGGAATTGATTTCCAGTAACGAGAAAGGATTACCCGATTTGGTGGTTTCGGATATCAATATGCCTCGAATGGACGGATTCGTCCTTACCCAATCCATCAAGGGCGACAGCGCTTACGCCCGTATGCCCGTTGTCCTGGTTACATCCTTGGAGTCGCCCCAGGACAGATTACACGGTATGGAAGCAGGGGCGGATGCCTACATCGTTAAGAGTACTTTTGATCAACACGAATTGCTTGAAACCATAGAACGGCTGATCAAATGACAAGATTAAGGAGTCTATGACTCAAAAGAACCATAGCCCCTCAGCCGCTGGTTCTCTATGCGGCATTGAGGCAGACTCGGAGGGAATACAATGATTCGCGTACTCATCGTCGATGACATGGCCACCATTCGAATGGCGCTTCGCTTCATCCTGGAGAGTGACCCCGAACTGACCGTAGCGGGGGCAGTGGGAAGCGGCGAAGAGGCCGTGGCCTTCTGCCGGAAATCACGGCCAGATATCATCACCATGGACATCAACATGCCGGGCATGGGTGGCTACGAAGCCATCCGTCAGATCATGAGCGAGACACCCTGTCCGATTGTCGTCATTACGGGCATCGAATCCCAACATTTGATGGATGTGAGCTTCAAGGCCCTGGCTCTGGGTGCACTGACGGTCCTGCCAAAACTAAAAGGATTCTCCCCCGACGATGCTGAGGCAAAAAGCCTCATTCAACAGATCAAAATCATGGCGGGGGTCAAGGTGATAAGGCGGTCGCTCCGGACGGAATCGTCGCCAGCGATGCTGGACAAAGGCGTCCCCCAACCGGCTGTTTCGTTAACGGACTCTGTTTCATTCAAGCCTCAGAAGCCAGCCGAGTTGGTGGCCATCGGTTTATCCACAGGCGGCCCTCCGGCTTTGCAGACAGTCCTGAGCGGCCTGCCCCCAAGTTTTCCCTTGCCCATCGTAGTTGTCCAGCACATCAGCCAGGGCTTTATGTTCGGCTTGGCAGGTTGGCTTAGTAACGTGACCCCTTTCCGATGCAAGGTGGGGGAGCTTGGCGAAACGATTAAACCCGGCACCGTTTACTTAGCCCCGGACAATACGCATCTGACCTTCAAAGGTACCAGCAACCTATGGCATGATAGTTCTGAGCCAGTCGACGGCCATCGTCCATCGGCCACCGTCCTATTTGAATCTGTGGCCAAAAATTTCGGTGCGAGGGCGATCGGCCTCGTGCTCACCGGAATGGGAAGGGACGGCGCACAGGGGCTCAAAGCTATGTATGAAGCCGGCGCTTATACGATTGCACAGGATGAAGCCACCAGTCTGGTCTTCAGCATGCCCAAAGCCGCCATTGAACTCAACGCCGTGAAGGAGGTTCTCGGTCTCAACCAGATCGCCACTCGGTTGAGGAATCTGATGGAAAGAATTCCTGAACAGAAGGATGCATTCAGTGACCGAAGAGCAGGGTAAGAAACATGTCTTGCTGATCGAAGACAGCCCTACACAAGCGCAGTATATGCGCTTGCTCTTAGAGGATGTAGGCTATCGGGTCACATTGGCTGATACCGGTCAGAAAGGTATTGAATTCGTCGAGACGACGCAACCCGACGCGGTCCTCCTCGATGTGGTGCTTCCGGATCTGGACGGGTTCAGCGTCTGCCATCGGATCCGGCAACGATCACGACTTTACGTCCCCGTGCTAATGCTTACTGAGAAGCGCACGGACATGGAAGATAAAGTGGGTGGTCTGACGGCTGGCGCGGACGATTACTTGAGTAAATCATCTGAGGATCGAGAATTGCTCGCCCGTGTAGCATCTTTGTTGCGCATCGGGCAGGTGATCGAGGATATATACAACCGTTTGGAAAATGGGGAACAATCTTATCAAACATTGAGGCAGCCAGCGCTAACCGACCGGTTGACCGGCCTTTACAATCAACATTATTTCGTCGAGGATCTTCACAGACAATTTGCCCTCGCCCGGCGCTACCACAATCCTCTGGGTTTCATTATGATGGGCATTGACTCCTTTTGCGATTTTACTACGCGCTATGGCGAACCCGCAGGAGACTGGATGCTGCAAGGTCTCGCAAGCCTGATGAAGCAAAACGTGCGGGAAGTCGACATGATCGCGCGCTACGGGAAAGAGGAACTCGTCATTCTGCTGCCCATGATCGATATTGACGGAGCAGCCGCTGTGGCGGAACGGCTCCGTGGAGAGGTTGAACAGCACTCCTGGGAAAGCCCTTCTTGCGGCAAGCTGCACATCACGGTGAGTTTAGGAGTTTCGGCGATTCCCTCACAGGGCATCGAAATGGCCGAGCGCCTGGTCGCCTGTGCTGACAAAGCCCTGCAGCGGGCCAAGGCCAACGGCCGTAATCGCGTCGAAATCTATGAAGGCGGAGTGGGCGATTGCCGGTCATCGGCTCCTTCTTAAAATGGCGAGTGACGATTTGGGACAAGGGGTGCGTTATGAAGACCAGAAAATTTTTCTGGTATTCTTACAGTGTATCTATCATCTTCCTGATGGCCCTCGGCTTGATCTCCATACAATTAACCCTCGTTCAGAAGGGACACCAATTAGGACTAATTATAGGCTTGCTGGCCGTTCCTGCAACAATCTTTGCCGCCTCCCTAATCATTGTCCACCGTAAGACAGGACAAGCGCCCAATATTTCCAGCCTGCTTTTACGACTCGAGGCCTCCAGACGGTCGCTGTCCAATTCATGTCATCTTTTCCGAGACCGGTATTCTTCCTGTCATCGGACAACCATTTTTGAGCCCCCTTCTCCTCTAACAATGCAGCTCCTGCACTTAATCCCTCCCGCAACGTCTTCCCGTACGTAAATTTATGAAATTCATGTTGGATGTTTTTTTGTGAGGATAATACCGTATGGCCATATATTCGTCGTCCAGGATCAGTTCTTTGTCCATTATTCAATCTCCGCTTAGAGAGCTAACATCATTCATGCCCTGTTAACTTCGGTGCACTGCGACTTGCAATCAAAACCAATCATTCTCCATTTGTGAAGAATCGCTTCTTGCGTAAACATGAGTATGAAACTTCAAAATTATACTACCCCCTTAAAAAAACAAGAAAATTTAAAATAACGGCGCCTTTCTCCTCTCCCTAAGAGCCTGTGTCGCAATGGTAGGGGCTTGATTTATCAAGCCCACCAATAGGGCTCAATGAATTGAGCCCCTACAAAATATTTCGTGTGCGTCTATTCGATAAATCACATTGTGACACAGTCTCTAAGGGACAGGGGGGTAGGCGCCCGAAGCATCAAAAGACATCTGCCGAGAAAATATAGATTTCGGTATCTTTCTCTTTCCATGCATTGGGAGGAAGGCCTGCCTTCTGGCAGGTGTGCTCTAAAAAGGTCTGGCGGTCCCAGCCGTACTCCGTTGCCACCTGGGGCAGGAGCAGCCCCGAAAACCATCCCTTCTTAATATAGATCCCGTGCTTCCCAACCTGAACCTCATCCACATCCTTAATCCTTTTGAGGGGGGTCAAAACAGATATCTCAAACTCCAACTCTGGAAGTTCATTCTCCTTTACAGGGCTGAATCGAGGGTCACGAAATGCCGCAGCTTCGGCCATATCTTCAATGGTCTTGTGAAGCGGCCCATGCCCCTCAATGTATCCAATACAACCCCTCAGTTGTCCTCGCTTGTGAATCGTGACGAAGGCTCCCCTGTTTTCCTTAAGAATAGGCGATTCAACAAGGAATTCCGGGACAGCCTTCCCCCTGGCCTTATTTTCGACCACTGCTCTGGCAATATGATGGAGGGTTTTCTTCTCCTCCTGACTTAACCCCAAATCGACGCCGACCTTCTTTTCATTTTTCATCTTCTCTTTTCCCCCGGCTGCCTTATAAAAGACTCCAGCCCCATACCCTACGACGCGACTCCGGTCCCCGGTCACATCTCCGGAATTCGCATATTTTAAGACCTTTCCACGATTGGCTCCGAGCATTTTTGCTGCCAACATGATCGCAATCACCGGCCCTCCGCCACAGGCTTCACAACGCTCGCTCTTCAGGTCTCGATTCAATCCTTCCGGATCGAATCGATCGATATAGCCCAAAACGATCCTGTCAAGACGAACCGCCTCATCATAAGAATGAAAATGGGAGAGGTCCGAGCTGGCAATCAGTAAGACCTTTTTCCCCCTCACCGCCTCGGCAATAGCCGACGCAAGATATTGGCAGGTCTCCCATTTCCAGTAGGGCTCCATCACAATGGGAACAAGTTTAAATGATTTTAGAACGACTTGTAAGAAAGGAATTTGAACTTCCAAAGAATGCTCCTGGGAATGAGCCTCGGGAAGAAATTGAATCTCTTTCCGTTGCCCTATCATCTTCTTAGAGAGGTCTACGTCAACAGGAACCGTCCCGAGGGGGGTTCGGAAGCCTCCCCGATCATAAACGGAGGCTCCTTTGAAAAGAGCCCGGTGGCTTGGCGCGACCACGACGACACAATCAAACGTCTTTCCCTCTATAAGCCTATAGGCATAGGCTGCCACCTGGCCAGAATACATATATCCGGCGTGGGGTGAAACCAGAGCAACAATTTCGCCTTCCAACTTCTCCTTCTTTGCATTTTCAAGATAACGCTTCACGTCACGTGAAAGGACATCCGGATTATCAGGATAAAATGCCCCTGCGACAGCCGACTCCCTGATCTCTTTCATCCCCGCCTCCTTGCTTTTCATAGAAGTCTGGGCAATCGCGGTTGAGCCCATGAGGAGGAAAAAACTGATGAGAAAAGTGAAGTAAATATGTCTTCTCATCATTTATGTCCCCGTCCCTGCTCTGCTGTCCAAGAGAAGCGTTACCGGTCCGTCGTTAATAAGATGAACCTCCATCTTCGCCTGAAACTCCCCTGTCTGGACTGGAATGCCTTGCTCCTTCAATTTCAAAACGAATCGTTCATAGAAGTGCTTCGCCGCCGGAGGCCCTTCTGCCTCTGTGAAAGAAGGTCTCCTCCCTTTCCGGCAATCGCCGAAAAGGGTAAACTGCGAGACGACCAATATCTCTCCTCCTATCTCTTTTAAGGAGAGATTAAACTTCCCGGAGTTGTCTTCGAAGATTCTGAGTTCAGGTATCTTGGAGGCCAGAAAAGAGAGATCACTCTCCCCGTCTCCCTTTCCCACACCGAGGAGGACCAGAAGGCCTCTTCCAATCTTCCCAGATACTCGGCCATCCACACAAACCTGGGCAGATTTTACCCTTTGGATCACAGCCCTCATGTTAAACCCAAAATTCCAAATGTCAAAGTTCAAGGTTCAAATAAAGTTCAAAATCCAAAGGTCGAAAGAACATTTTTGCATTAAGACATTCTGGCATTCTTTTGCTATTTTGGCTTTGACATTTGAAATTTGACCTTCTTGCAGATTAGTCTTCTTTCTCTTTCTCCTTCTTCGCCTGGGCAATCACCTTATCGGCCAGTTGGGCGGGGACTTCCTCATAGTGGGAGAATTCCATGGTAAAGGTCCCTCGACCTCCCGTTTTGGAATTGAGGTCCGGGGCATATTTCAACATCTCCGACATGGGAACATTGGCTTCGATCACTTGACAGTTTCCTTTGGAATCGACTCTTAAGACCCTTCCCCGCCGGCTGTTGAGGTCGCCGATCACATCACCGATGTTCTCATCCGGTGCCGTCACCACCACCTTCATGATGGGCTCAAGAAGCACCGGATTGGCTTCCTGAACCCCCTTCTTAAAAGCCATAATGGCGGCGATCTTGAATGCCATTTCCGAGGAGTCGACCTCATGAGATTTCCCATCATAGAATCGGACTTTTACGTCCACGACGGGATAGCCAGCCAGGACGCCGCTTTGCATCGCTTCCGCAATTCCTTTCTCAACCGCCGGGACAAAATTCCTCGGAACGTTCATCCCTGTGAGGGCGTTTTCAAATTCGAAACCCGACCCCCGTGGAAGGGAGGATACATCGAAATGAACTTCAGCAAACTGGCCCCTCCCCCCGGTCTGTTTCTTATGACGATAGATCACCCCGGTCTTCGATCCACGGATGGTCTCTTTATACGGAACCTTCGGGACGCTGAGGTTGACCTCCACTCCGAATTTCCTTTTTAATTTTTCAACGATGACCTCCACATGGGTCTGCCCCACACCGGAGAGAATGATCTCGCCGGTTTGTTCATCCCGACCCAACATCATCGTCGGATCCTCTTCGTGGATGCGCGCCAGCGAAGCGGTGATCTTGTCCTCATCCCCTTTGCTCTTTGGGGTCAGCGCGTAGGAGATGGCCGGAAGCGGGAGTTTGGTTTCTTCGAATACAATGGGCTTTTTCTCGTCGGAGAAGGTGTCGCCCGTCGTCGTTTCTTTCAACTTCGCAACCGCCACGATATCCCCCACGCCGGCGAAGCCTACCGGCTTCTGCTTCTTCCCTTCCAACAAAAAAATCTGGGCGATTCTTTCCCTCACATCCTTTTTGGAATTGTAGAGGATAGAATCTGCATTCGCCGTTCCGGAATAAACCCTGAAGAGACTCAGTTTCCCGGCAAAGGGATCGGCGATCGTCTTAAAGACAAAGGCGGAGAAGGGCGAATCTTCTTTGGGGTCGCGGGTCTCAGGCTCTCCCGTCCTTGGATTCTTTCCGCGAACCGGCCCCCTCTCTAACGGTGAGGGAAAGCAGGAGACCGCCAGATCCAGAAGAGGTTGAATCCCTATGTTTCGGCCGGAAGAACCGCAAACAGCAGGAACCAATTTTCGTTCCATCGTTCCCTTTCGAAGACACCGAACCATCTCCTCCATGGAAACCTCTCCCGACTCTAAATATTTTTCCATTAGCTGATCGTCCATTTCCACTACAGTCTCGACCAGCTTCTCGCGAAGTCGCTCCACTTCCTCTTTCAGTTCTGGAGGGACGTCCTTGAGTTGGAATTGGCCGCTCCCGTCTTCACGGTAGAAATAGGCTTTCCTCTGAATCAAATCCACCACGCCCCTGAAACTTCCGTTTCCTCCAATAGGAAGTTGAACAGGAACTGCGGGTTGAGAAAGGAAGGTCTTTTTCACCTCATCCACCACTTTGAGAAAATTGGCCCGCTCCGTATCCATTTTGCTGACATACAAAATTCGTGGAACTTCAAATTCATTGGCGTATCCCCACACTGTTTCTGTTTGCACCTTGACTCCCGAATTTCCGCTGACGACGATGATGGCCCCGTCCACCACCCTCATGGAGGCTTTCGCCTCGGCGATAAAATTGGCATACCCCGGCGTATCGATCAGATGAAACAAATGCTTATCCCATTCAAAATGACAAAGAGAGGCGCTGATGCTAATCTTTCGATTGATCTCCTCCGGTTCAAAATCCATCACAGAGGAACCGTCATCGACACGGCCAAGTCGAGTATTCTCGCCCGTGTCAAAGAGAATGGCCTCGACCAGAGAGGTCTTCCCTTCGCCGCCGTGGCCGAAGGTTCCTATGTTTCGAATGTGAGTTGGTTCACCTCGCTTCATCTCTTCTCCTTTCCATCACCTATCCCCTCTAAAAGAGCGTTACATTAAATTACCTTTTTTCTCATCAAAAAGTCAAATCTTTCAAACGTCTTCACATACTTTTTCGAAGAAATAAGGGCTAAAGACAAACGGGTCCATCCCTACGCGTCCCTCCATCTTGAATCTTCCTCTATTTTTACAAATAGCGACATTAACCGCAGCAAAAAAGTCATTCCTGCCCCGTATCAAGTACGGGGCAAACTCCAGCAGGAATCCAGAAAAACACTGGATTCCCCCGTGTCAAGCACGGGGCAGGCTTAGTCAAGCCCGGAATGACAAGCAAAGCAGGACTTATGTCGACATGTATTATTTTGAAACTACAATGCGTCGGGTCTTGAATTTGGAGTTTAAAGCTTTCCTCCCTC
>JAPVTA010000199.1:0-5835 GCA_047519465.1 Thermodesulfobacteriota bacterium
CGTTTCTCCAACTTCATGAAAAATAGGATTCTGCACCTGGTCAAGAATCACATGAGGGTCCTTAATCTATCCGCGGAAACGAAAGAAACAGCCCTCAGGAGATTGGTCAATCAGATAGGAGACGAAACGCTTCTACTCGTCCTTCTCTCCCTTGCGGATAAGGAGGCGAGCCGGGGGATCCTATCGGTTCAAAATGATGAAGTGGTGGAAAAACACTGCCTTCGGATCCTAGAACTATTCAGGGAAAAGGATATCGTCCATCCCCCGCCGTTGATCACGGGGCACGATGTGATGGCCCTGGGATACTCCTCCGGACCTAGGGTAGGACAAATCCTGAGCTTTATCCGCCATATGCAAGTGGAAGGGGAGATCAAAGACAGAGAAAAAGCATTAAGGATGCTAAAAGAAAGATTTGGGACGAAGGAGGGTGACCGATAGAATTTTATTGATTATCCAAGCACATTTGGTAGAATGGTCGTAAAGGCAACAACTCTTCATTAACCTTGCCGGGGGGGGAATTATGGCCAAAAAACTACTGGGGTTTTATAGAAACAAGGTAAGGCCGCGTCTGAAGAAGATCTTTATCGGAATCATCATCTTCTTTGCCGTTTTCACGCTCGTTGGCTTTTTTGTCCTGCCTCCGATCCTCAAATCTATCTTGACCAAGAAGCTTTCTGAGAATCTTCACCGCTCGGTAACAATCAACCAGATCAAGATTAATCCGTACACGCTTTCGGTAGCGGTGAGAGGCCTGACGATAAAGGACAAGGGTAGCTCTGAAACATTTGTATCTTTTGACGAGTTTTTCATAGATCTTCAGAGCGTTTCTATTCCTAAGATGGCTCTTGTCCTCAAGGAGGTTCGCTTAACGAACCCCTATATCAAAATCGTCCGCCGTTTGGACAAGTCCTACAATTTTTCTGATTTGATGGAAAAGGGAGAGTCTAAACCTCCGGAGAAGGAGAAGTCAAAACCCTTAAGGTTTTCCCTGAATAACGTCAGGATAGAAAACGGAAGTATTGATTTATCGGACGAACCCGAACACATAAGCCATACGGTGAGAGAGTTGAACATTGGCATCCCCTTTTTGTCGAACTTCCCTTATTATATCGAAAGATACGTCCAGCCGCATTTTTCGGCCAACATTAACGGTACCCCCTATACCATTCAGGGAGAGACAAAGCCTTTTGCTGATTCCCGTGAAAGTTCTTTTGATATCACAATTCACGACCTTGACATCCCTTATTATCTTGCCTACGCCCCCACGAAAATGAACTTTAAGATTGTCTCGGCGCTCCTGGATACGCAGGTAAAAATCTCTTTTATTGAGACCAAGGATAAGAAGCCTTCCGTCACTGTCTCAGGAAATGTCTCATTGAAAAAAATAGCCGTGGAAGATGCGCAGAAAAAATCCTTATTGAGGCTTCCGCTCTTTGATATTTCCATCGCTCCGTCCGAACCTCTCTCTCAGATCGTTCACCTTTCAAAAATTTCAATCCAATCCCCCGAATTGGAAATACGGCGCGATGAAAAAGGGAATATCAATGTCTTATCTCTTTTGCCCGAGACGAAGGAGACAAAACCTGTCCCCGTAAAAACCACGGATTCTGCACCTTTCACTCTAAACATCGACGAGATGCAAATGACGGGAGGCAAAGTCACTTTTTCGGACGTCACCCCTTCCGGACCTGTCACGATCGTTGCAAAAGACCTGGAACTGAAAGGAGAAAACATTTCAACGGCTAAAAATAGTAAGAGCAAATTCTCACTTTCTCTCCTTTTGAACAAAAAAGGACGGATCTCGACGACCGGACTCGTTGGCATCGATCCGATGGCCGCGGAGCTAAAAATGGACATGAAAGGTATTGAGATCGGCGCTTTCCAGTCTTATTTTACCGATAAAGTAAAGATCACCATAACAGGCGGCGCCTTTTCGACGGCAGGTAACCTTTCGGTGGGCATGACGGATAGTAAGGGGCTTAAGGTCGCCTATAGAGGCAATGCCAATTTATCCGGTTTTTCTACGATTGACAAGGCTAACGCCGAGGACTTCCTGAAATGGAATTCTCTCTCTTTCAGCGGTCTCAACGTCGGGTATTCTCCTCTTTCGGTCGATATCAAAGGGATCGCGCTGACCGATTTCTATTCTCGGGTGATCATCAATCCTCAAGGAACGCTCAATCTCCAAGAAATCATGGAAAAAAAGGAACAGGGACAGGAAGCTTCTCCGCCAGCTCAGGCGCAAGAAAAGATTCCTGAAACCCAACAACAGGTTAAAGGATCGCCGAACAAGATAAAGATAGAAACGGTGACTCTCCAAGGGGGGAAGATCGACGTCTCTGACAGGTCGGTAAACCCGGAGTATTCTGCCGCACTGACTGAAATAGGAGGAAGAGTATCCGGACTCTCTTCGGAAGAAACGACGTTGGCAGATGTCGACCTCCGAGGGAAGCTCAACGATTATGCCCCTCTTGAAATTACGGGCAAGATCAATCCCTTGAAAGAAGACCTCTATGTGGACTTAAGAGCCAAGTTTACAGATATGGACCTCAGCCCGTTGACGCCTTATTCCGGAAAATTTGTCGGATACACCATCGAAAAGGGGAAGCTCTCGTTTGACCTGAAATATCTCATCAACAAGAGAAAACTCGATTCTCAGAATTATATTTTCCTCGATCAATTCACCCTCGGCGATCGGGTGGAAAGCCCAAAGGCGACGAAGTTGCCCGTCAAACTTGCCATTGCTCTTCTCAAGGACAGAAAGGGAGAGATTAAGTTGGACATCCCTGTCACAGGAAGTTTGGATGATCCTAAGTTCAGCATTTGGGGCATCATCCTGAAGGTACTCATGAATCTCATCTCGAAGGCCGCGACTGCACCTTTTGCGCTCCTGGGTGCTCTCTTTGGAGGCGGAGAAGAGCTGAGCTACGTGGAATTTGACTATGGGAGCACAGCGATCGCAGAACAGAATATCAAAAAGATCGATACACTGGTGAAGGCCCTCCATGATCGGCCTTCACTCAAGCTCGATATTGAGGGCCATGTGGATCTCGAGAAAGACAGGGATGGATTGATACAGTATCTGTTCAACAAGAAAATAAAGGTCCAGAAATTGAACGAGATGGTGAAGAAAGGGCAACCGCCTATTCCCGTGGATGAGGTTAAAGTCGAACCTCCTGAATATGAGAAGTACCTGAAGATGGCCTATAAAGAGGAAAAATTCCCAAAGCCAAGAAATATCCTTGGGATGGCTAAAGACCTCCCTGCTCCGGAGAT
This sequence comes from Thermodesulfobacteriota bacterium, assembly GCA_047519465.1. GTDB lineage: Bacteria > Desulfobacterota > BSN033 > BSN033 > UBA1163 > UBA1163. Next base: position 3,277 of record JAPVTA010000199.1, read on the forward strand.
GGAAAAATTGATGTTGACCCATATTGAGGTCAAGGAGGGGGATTTGAGAAACCTGGCTCAACAACGGGCGATGACAGTGAAAGATGCCATCCTAAAACCCGGGCAGGTTGAACCGGGGAGAATATTTATACTCGAACCTAAGTCTCTGGCGCCCGAGAAAAAGGAAAAACTCAAAGAAAGCCGGGTTGACTTTAAGCTCAAGTAACGTGGAACCGTTTTGTGAAGCTCGTCGCCCACAGGGCGGGGCTTCCCGAAGAGGAAGTTTCGTTAATATTGTGCCCCTTGACCCCGCCTACAAGGCGGGGCTTGCGGGGCACGTTTCGGTCGAAATTTTACTGCGAAAAGGAGAAAGCATCCATGTTAAAGGAATTTAAAGAATTTGCAATTCGGGGGAATGTTGTTGACATGGCCGTTGGAATCATCATTGGTGCAGCCTTTGTCACCATCATCAACTCGCTTGTCCAGGATGTGATCATGCCACCCATTGGCCTGCTTCTGGGGAATATTGATTTCTCCAACTTCTTCGCGGTGCTTAAGGAAGGTAAGCTGCCTGCACCTTATGCATCTGTTGCCGCAGCGAAAGCGGCTGGCGCGGTGACCATGAACTATGGTGTTTTTATTAACACCATCATTAGCTTCCTCATTGTCGCCTTCGCGGTGTTTCTGCTTGTTCGGACTATTAATAAAATGAGACGGCAGGAGGAAGGTCCGCCTTCTGTCCCAAATACGAAAGAGTGTACTTACTGTTTTTCAAAGATCCCGATTCAGGCGACGCGCTGTCCGAACTGCACTTCTGAGTTGAAGGCAGGTTGAAGGGTGGTCTAACAGGTTTCCGAAGAAATCATTTCCGGCCTTTTGGTCATACCCGCGGAAGCAGAGCTTGCCAAAATTGAAAGGGAGAGTTCCTATGGTATCACGCATCCTCCACTTCTTTAAGACCGGTATCTGGGAAATCCGATTCAAGGATCTGCCGCCTGTGGAAGCCTTCTTCATTAAGTACCTGCGCATTATTCTTTTGGCGTCAAGAGGATTTATGAGAGATCAATGCCAGAAGACGGCTTCGGTTTTGACCTATTATTCTCTACTCAATTTGGTTCCCGTTGTGGCCGTAGCCTTTGCGATGGCTAAAGGTTTCGGTCTTGAGAAACTCATCGAAAAGCAGATCCTCCAAATGGCAGAGAAGGCAAATTGGCAAGGGGATATCACCACACAGATTATTTCCTTTTCTCACAAACTCCTTGAGCAGGCAAAGGGCGGTTTAATTGCTGGTGTCGGAATAGTATTGCTGTTCTGGACAGTCATATCCATCATGGGAAAAATCGAGGAATCTCTTAACGAAATCTGGGAAATAAAGAAATCAAGGACACTGATAAGAAAATTTAGCGATTATATTACAATGATGGTCTTAGGCCCCTTTCTTCTTATCATTTCCAGCAGTGCGACCGTCCTTGTGGCAAGTCAAGTGAAAGTCATCGTCAACAAAATCGCCTTCCTGGGAGTTTTCGGAAAGGTGATTCTTCTCCTATTGAATCTACTGCCCTATGTATCCATCTGGACGCTCCTAACGATGCTCTACCTGATCATGCCAAACACCAGGATTCCGGTTAGGTCAGCCATTTTGGGAGGAATCGTTGCAGGGACGATTGCCCAAATTGTTCAATGGATTTATATTAAATTCCAGATTGGGGTAGCAAGCTATAGCGCCATATACGGGAGTTTCGCGGCCCTGCCCCTTTTCTTAGGAATGCTTCAAATGAGTTGGATGATCGTTCTTTTCGGTGCAGAGATCGCTTATGCCAATGAGCATTATGAGACTTTCGGCTTTCATCCAGACTATTCCCGGATGAGTGTTTCATCGAAAAAACTTCTCATGCTTAGGGTCTTTCACCTTGTCACCAAGAAGTTTTCTCTGGGAGAAAAACCCTTGAGTGCCATCCAGATTGCCTCCGTATTGGAGATCCCGGTTCGACTTGTGCGTCAGATCCTCCATGAATTAACCGACGTGGGCCTGGTGGTTGAGACCGTAAGAGGAATCAAGAGCGAGATTGCCTTTCAACCGGGACGAACGATTGAAAACATCACAGTCAAAACCGCTCTCGACGAGTATGAGAAGTACGGAATTACAAAGATCCCCGACTATCAGTCCGAAGAAACCGACAAAATTTCAAAGTATTTTCAAGAAATTTCGGAAACCGTCGAGAAATCACCTTCAAACGTCCGCCTGAAAGAGATATGAACAGAACAGATCGGCTCATTGACAAATGTGCCTGAAATCCCTTATAAAAAGACGAGATGTCAACGATCCTTGTCACAGGGGGGGCGGGATATATCGGGAGTCATGTTGTCAAGGAACTTCTGCATCAGGAATATAAGCTCATCATCCTCGACAATCTCCAAACCGGTCATCGAAAAGCCGTCAAGAATGCCCTCTTCATAGAAGGGGACCTTTCTGATCAAGAAAAACTTGCAGAGACCTTTCGAGTTAATTCCGTTGATGCCGTGATGCACTTTGCAGCAAATTGTTTGGTGGGGGAATCCGTTCAGGATCCAGTAAGATAC
>JAPVTA010000200.1:0-17212 GCA_047519465.1 Thermodesulfobacteriota bacterium
GCAAAAGGTTCGTCGGTCGCCCCTAAAAAAATAGGGAAAACATCGTAAGTATCTTTCGGTGAAACATAATACTCATAATGTTCCGCTCCAAAGGCCTGAGCTGCAACTCTGGCATAGTTAATCTCATTGAATCTCTCTTCATTAAATCCGATAGAGAAGCTCTTGACGGGATGTTTAACGAGCTGGGTGATCACTCCTGTAACGGTGCTGCTGTCCACACCTCCACTTAAAAAAGTCCCTATTCGGCTTGAATCTTCATTCATCCCTAAACGGACAGAAATAGATTCTGAGAAAAGATCCCTGAACTTCTGGGCCAGCATTGATTCTGTTTCGTTGCTCGGATGAAGAAATGTAGCTTCCCAATAAGGTTTTAATTCAATCTTCCCTTTTTTCAATGAAAGGAAGTGGCCCTGTGGAATTTTCTTCACCTCCTCAAAAATTGTATTAGGAGCCGGTATGATAGATGATGCAACGACATGAATGATAGCTTCGGGGTTGATGGTTCGGTTCACCTGGAATGGGATGGCAAGGAATCCCTTCATTCGTGATGAGAAAACCAGTTTTTCCTCATCCTGGTAATAAAACAATTGATGAACCCGAAAACGATCGGTAGCTAGATAAAGCGTCTCTTCCCTGTTGTCCCAGATGGCAAGAACAAACTCACCCCGAAGTTGTTTCAAAAACTCTATTCCTTCATTCAAATAAAGATCAAGCAACCCTACAACCGAGTCAAAATTCTTCCCACTGTTTGGGAATAATTCCTTGAGGTTGTAAACGCTGCCGTGGAAAGCCATTGCTACAGGTCGTCCATTTATGCTTAAATGGGCCACCCCTGCTAATCGCCCAGGAAATTTTTGAGCTCCTATTGCCACATGGCCGAAACTGAATGAATGCCCATCATCGTTTCCACGGAAGTTTAAAGCCTTAACCATGGGCGACAACTCAGCTCCGGTTACTTGCCGATTTCTGTCGTTAAGAATAATGCCGCAGATGCCGCTCATTTCGTCACATCCAATAGCATAGCGCTTAGCGCAAAGAGCATAGCAACCTTTTCACCTCTTTATCTCAATCCTCAGTCCTTTCCCGCTTACGTCCTTCTCTAATATTGATTCCAAGTTCTTTTGCCCTTTCAGCGGCCTGTAGTGCCATTTCGAGGTCGCCATTTTTAGTATAGGCTTTCGAGAGCCACTTATAAGCTATGGCCAACTTTGGATCTATTTCGATCGCCTTCTTCAATCTCTCTATCCCTTCCTTAACTAGGCCAATATTTGCTAAATACTCCCCGTATTGGGCATGAGTTAAAGCATATTGAGGGTATAAACGAATTGCTTTTTCATAATAAGTTATACCCAATGATGAATCCTTAGTCAGTTGAGCAACAGAACCCATGAACATCAATGCATTGGGATGATTGGGGAAATAATTCAATACAAATTTAAGGTCTTGAAGTGCATAATAATACCGTCCTGATTTATATTTTGCCATGAAATTCTCGTCACTTAAGTGATATTTTTCGACATTATAAAGCAACTCGCTGTCTCGAGGTGTTGTAAAGTAATCATTGCCGGTCCCTGCCTCTACCGGCAGGTAAAGGGAAAAGCTGAAGAAGATAATAAGAATGGAAACTATCCCAGGAAGGCTTTCACGCTTAATATTTGTCATAGTATTCCTCCTTCACCTTCTAAGGCCGCAGGCTACCAGCTCTTTTTTGGCATTTTCTAACACCTGCAAAGTGTATTCAATACTCAGCAACCTCGCCCATTGGTCGTTGAAAGGAAAACTCTTTTGCTGTGAACTCTTGAGAAACTCACTTAATGCGTTGGAGTCGACCAGACAGACCAGCCTCATTGTTGCCGGATCTAAGAGTTCCCGCACTTCTTCCTCACCCCAGAGTTGCAATCGTTCTGGAAAATGATCAGACCGGGGAGTAGAGGGCGTTTCACGCCTAATCACAATTCGAACCACCTTGGGCAGTATCTTCCTTACCAAGGATACTGGGACAGGCCAAAAGCGGTAAAAGTTTCTACATGTGAGTGGGAGCGCGGGATAGCCGTATTCAAGCGGAAACTCTGCTAATTTGGGCTGAAATTCAAATAACATCTTTCTGATCAATAAATTGCGGCGTCGGAGTTTTGTATTTATCCGGAGCACTGTCTCTAAAACTGAGCGGAAAAGGAACGGCGACAGACATGGCCAGATCTGATTCGTACTACTCGCAATTCTTCCTTGCCAACGCTGCATTCGCATCATCAGATATGCATGATCCATCTGTAGGGTGTTTGGGAGCTTATCAAGTCCCATATTGGTCCGTTCAATCATATTGGCGAAATGCAGAACAAGATCTAACCTTGTTTCTGCAGGAAATAATGGATTGAACCTTTGAGCGGCATATCGGTTTCTCGCTATCTTCTCCGCGTCCAGTCTACGATATCTTCCGGCACCCGGAAAGAGCAGTTCCCACCAATAGCCGCGTGCGATCTCACCAAACGAGCCGTTGATGCTTATATCAAAGCGTTCGGACAGAATTCGGTGGATTTCTAAAACACGGGAATATTCGACGATGTCGTATTCTCCATCGGTTAATGGTAGGGCCTTTTTAGCCCTTTCAAACGACACATTTGCTTGCCACATAAGATGCAAATTTGGTAAGCCTAAAGACTGAGCCAGCATTCCGGACACAATTACGTCAGGGCTTTCTGTAGGGCCCGATACAGTAGTGGCAATCTGCACATCTGCCATTTTGAAAGCAGCAACTATCACTCTGGAATCGTAGCCTCCGGTCAAGTCACAAACAGGATACTCGAAGACGTGTCCCACTCTCTCCGCGGCGTGAACGAGTGTTTCAGCCAGAGCTTTTACTGCAGGTTTACCGTCCAGCGATTCTGGCGGGATATCGGTCATCTGCCAGTAACGTTGCTCGGATTTCAGAGCACCGTTCGCAAACCGAAAAATGGTTGCAGGCCCAAGCTTGCGTACCTCACGGTAGATGGTCCTTTCCTCATAGATGATACCAGTGTACAGATATTCCTGGCAGCCGACTGGATCCAAGCTGAAATCACCAAGGCTCGCCAAAAGTAGCGAAGAACCTGATAATGCGATAGTGTGCTTCAAGGACCGAGCAAAGCAGTGACAGCTTCCTACCAGGTCTGTCAATACAATCGTTTCACGAGTCCTTGAGTCACCAATGACTATGACAAAGAACCCCTCTAATTCCTGAGCAAGCCTAATCCGTCCCACCTCCAAGTAACGGCTTAACAGTTTGGGTTCTGCTCCAACGCTGTAGCCTTCGCTGTGAAACCAGGTCCCTATGGCAAGCAACCAACTTTCTGTATGAGGATCAACGGCTGTCGCAGCGCCTGAACCATTCATTCGCGGGAACGACGCAGCATGCACCCAATCAGTCTCTACAATTCTCTTTGGCACTTGAGATTTTGTCTTGCGAGCGCTCTCAAGGCCATAACGAAACAGCCCATTGGCTTCATCTTGAAAATCCTTTGCAGACAGAATGACGAGGAAATTACCCAAGACCTAATCCCTGACCTTCCGTCAAAACCTTTCGGACACCAGATCCATTCATCCTTTTTAAAGCACGTAAGTAAATATCAGAATAGATCGCTGTAGTCTTTTCCCATGGGTGCTCCTGATTTACCCAGCAGGCCGCTTGTTTTCCTAAGCTTTGGTGAAAATTATTATCATCTAAAATCTGTTCAAGTGCTTTTATGAGAGCAGAAACATTGCCTGCAGGAAAAAGCAGCCCGGTCTTCCCGTTCTGGATTAGCTCTCGATGCCCCCCAACGTCACTTGCCACCAATGCCTTACCCATAGCCATAGATTCAAGAGGCTTTAGAGGTGTCACTAGTTCCGTGAGGCGCCTTGAATACCGGGGATACACCAGAATATCGACCATTGCGTAAACCCCTGGTATCCGTTCATGGGGAATACGACCCGGCACTATTACTTTATCATGTAAGTGAAGTGCCTCTATCTGAGCTTTTAATTCTCTTTCCATCTCTCCCCCGCCCACTAACAGGAGTGCTATATCCTTTCTATAAGTGGCAAGATGACCGAATGCCTCAACAAGCAGATTCAATCCCTCGTACCGGTAAAAAGAACCGATAAAGCCAATAACCCTCTTCCCGATGAGTCCCCAGGTTTCATTGTAATTTTGATCAGGTTTGCATGGATGAAAATCCTCAACGTTGATTCCGTTTGAAACCACAGCAAGTTTATTAGAAGGAATACCCCTCTTTATAAGATCGTCTTTTAGTCCATGGCAAAGAACCGCCACTCCATAAGCCTTCCGACATACCCAGGTTTCGATAGCTTTCACAAGTCTGTATTTCCAAGAGCCCTGACTGTAGGTACCATGGTCGACGGCCGCATCTTCCCAGAAGGCCCTTATTTCATAGACGATTGGGGTCCCACGCTCCCGCCCCGCCCAGAGAGCAGGGATAGCATTCAGGATGGGAGAATGAGCATGCAATATATCCGGTTTTTCCAAATCTACAATTTCTCGGATACGCCTACCCAGGGCGGCCATCAGTCGAATTTCTGCTTCAAGCGGGACCCTGGCCCGGGAAACGGAGCCTGTTCTGTAGTACCGATATCCGTCAATGGTTTCGAATTCGCGCCTTTGCCCCTTCCAGCTTTCTTCATGCTTAGGGGAAGTGAGGGCGATCGGTTCCCAGCCTCTTTTCCGTTGGGTGCGAAAGATATTTTGGCTCCGAAAGGTGTACCCACTCTGCAAAGGAAGGCTGTGGTCAAGAATGTGCAGGATCTTTAAATTCACGTTGTTCATGCAATTCGGCTTGCCAATATTTTGATGATCCGTTCTCCTGCATGGCCATCCCAGAGGGGAGGCGCAGATGCTCGACGACGGAGGCTTAAGGACTGAGGAGTAGAGGATGTTTCTCTATTATATTCCCCTAATTGTAGGAAAGCTGACTTGACAATTTGTTCTTTTTCAATTCCAGCAAGCATATTGGTGCCGTGGGTGATGGTTATGGGACGCTCCGTATTTTCTCTGAGCGTGACACAAGGGATATCCAATACCGTGGCCTCTTCCTGTATGCCACCGGAATCGGTTAAAACGAGTTTGGCGTTGGACATCAAGCAGAGAAAATCGAGATAACCAAGAGGTTCAATACAACAAAGGGAACCCTGATGGGGGCTGAGGACGGAGGACTGAGAAGTCAAATCCAAGTGTTGAGCTTTAAGTGTTAAGTGGTAATGATAAGAGTTTTTAACGTTAATTGTTAAGTTTTGAGCCCTTGTATTGTGATATGGAAAATTAAAATATTTTTCGAAACCGAATTCCTTAACGCGGTTCAAGGTCCGAGGATGAACAGGAAATATGATTGGCAACCCTTTTGAAACGACTGATAATGCCTCGAGAATGCCCAAAAATGTTTTTCGATCATCAACGTTTGAAGGCCTATGAAGAGTTAAGATCGCGTAGCGGCTGACTTCTGGGTCCTCAGTCTTCAGTCCTGGTTGCTTCAGATTTAACCTCTCCAGGATATTTGAATTCTGGGCAAGCTTTCGATGCTTGAGCAGAGTATCGATCATGGTGTTGCCAACGAAAGACACCACAGGTAAGTCGTGAGGCGCAAGGTGCGAGGCGTCACTTATTTGCAATATATCCCCTTCAAAAAGAAAATTCTTGAAGCCTTCGTTTTTGAGATTATCGAGACCGCTTTGTTCGGAGACAAAAAGGAAATCCGAAAGCTGATCCGTCAGAATGCGATTGGTCTCTTCGGGCATAGATCGGTCAAAGCTCCTCAGACCAGCTTCGACATGAGCGATGAGCGGTTTACGCCGCAACTTCGGAGTATGATAGTCAATCTTGGAGGCGACAAGTGTGCAGGCAATTGTCGAATTCACGTCTCCAACCACCATAACGACATCCGGCCTGTGTTCCAACAGAACGGGTTCGAAGCGCCTCATGATTTCTGACGTTTGAACCGCATGGGAGGCAGAACCAACGTCTAAATGAATATCTGGCTTGGGTAATTCAAGATCTCTAAAAAAGGCATCCGACATTGAATCATCGTAATGTTGGCCAGTGTGAACTAGGCAATGTTGAATTTTGAGTTTTGAGTTCTCAATTAAGTCATTATACTTATGAATGGCCTCAATGACGGAGGCGATTTTCATGAAGTTGGGCCGGGCACCGGCTACCAGCAGAATTTTCATATCGGAATACTGGAATAATGGGTGATCTAGGCAGTTGGGTTATTGTGTTATTGCGTTAAAGGATCAATCAATTAATCCATTGAGGGTCTATTATTCAATACAGAACGGAAGACTTCGTAAACGGATTGGGCTACTTTATCCCAAGTATGGTTTCTCGCATAATTCACTATTTCTTCGCGATCCCATTCGTTTTCAAGAGCCATGGAAATACGCCGAGCAATATCATGCTCATTTTTCTCTGCCAAAACCCCGATTCCGTTTGAAATTATCTCAGGAGTCCCCCAAACACTCGTTGCAACGACAGGGGTCCCACAGGCAATCGATTCCATGATCACATTTGGCCATCCTTCTCGGTGACTCGTGAGGCAGAATATATCAGCAGAATTAAACCATAAATATAAATTCCGGTGGGGAACGGAACCCACCAAATAAGTGTTTTTACTTAGATTCAGTGAATAGATCATTTCCTCAAGTTCGTTGCGTAGAGGGCCTTCCCCTATAATTACCAAGTCAAGATCTTTCCTTTTGTATTCCTCAAAAAGAATTTTAAACGCTTTCATCAACAGATCAAAACCTTTTCTCGGAATAAGTCCCCCCACAGAGAGAAGGATTTTCTTATCTGGAGAAAGATTCAACCTTCTTCGGGCTTCTTCCTTGGAATATGGAAAAAATTTATCTGTATCTACGCCATTCGGAATCACCGCTATTTTCTCTGAAGGAGCCCCTAAGTTAACAATCACCTCCTTCAATGCCTGACATACTGCAATCACCCTTTCCGAGTGCTTTAAAGTGTAATTGAGTAAACTCTTAATAATCGGAAACATCATATATTGATTAATGTCGCTTCCCCTTGCAGATACGACTACTGGCTTTTTGAAATAATGGCCAAGGAGCACTGCAGCCAACCCGTCGGGATAGACGTAATGTGCATCGACGATATCGAAATTGAAGGTTTTTTGCATCTTCTTGACTGTCGGGAGAACAGACAAAAATATTTTCAAACCGTACAAGGACATACCGACTTTTGGAGTCATGAAATATCGTGGATGGTATACGTCAAGCCCCTCCCTTACCTCCCGCCTTATTATTTCAGAATATTTTCGTCTCCAGCTTATGTTAATTGGTGGAAAATACGGAATAGGCGCAATTACTTTGCATTCACAACCATTTAACTTGGCGAAATTAGTCATTCGTTCCTGAATAAAAACGCCATGGTGAGGCCAAACATTATTGGGATAGAGGGTGGTAAATGTCAAGACTTTCATCACGTTAGACAATTAATCGCAAAGCGCAGAGGGCTGAGTGCATAGCGCGAAGAGCTTGGAGAAAGGATCTATTGAATGATCAGGCTTCACTTCTTTGGTATTGAGCACTATAGCTCTATTCTATCCTCTTGGCAAATTGTTTTTCCCACAGCCGGAACATAAGAAGCGTCCAAAGCTCGGTTGAACGATCACGGAATCCTTTTTGATGCTGGTTCCAGATTTGCTCAACCGTAGATTTCTGAAACAATGGCTCATTGTGGTTAACGAAAATGGTATCGTACGCCATATCTTTCAGTTCATTTCTGAACCATCGTGCTAATGGGACGCCGAATCCCATTTTTTTTCGATACAAAATTTCCTTGGGGAGAATTTTCTCAAGGGCTTTCTTGAAAATATACTTGCCATTCCTTCCTTGAAGCTTAAGTGAAGATGGAATTGTGCCAATAAGCCCCATGAATTTGTGGTCTAATATTGGCGCCCGAACCTCTAAGGAATTTGCCATGCTTGCACGGTCGACCTTCACGAGGATGTCGTCAGGGAGGTAAGTCTTTATATCCAGATACTGTATCTTAGAAAGCGGATCGTCCGTATCACTTCTCTCGTAGTAGTATCTGAACACGTCCAGGGAGTCGTAACCGGACAAGGATCGCTTGACGTCCGCGTGGAGTAATCTCTTTTTCAGATCGGGACGAAATGCTGACATGGATCGAAAGTACCCTTCGACCGGAGAGCAGGATAGAGCTTCGAAAGTAGCTTTGCCACGGAAAACACGGGGGGCCCAGTCTGCTTTTGGGTAAAGTGATGCTAAAGCGCCGAAGACAGGACGTCGGAAGGAGTGAGGCAAAAAAGAACGGAGCCTATTTTCTTTTCCGTCGAAGTAGTAACGGCGGTATCCTGCAAAGTTCTCATCGCCCCCGTCTCCCGAGAGGGCCACAATAACATTCTCGCGTGCCACCTTTGAGACGTAGTAGGTCGGTACGGCTGAGGAGTCTGCAAAAGGCTCATCGTAATGCCAGGCGAGCTTCTCTATAATACTAACGGCATCAGGCCGTACTATCTTTTCATGATGATCTGTTTTGAATCTGGATGCAATCTGCCTTGCGTAATCGATTTCGTTGAAATCCTGCTCGTCAAATCCGATGGAAGACGTGATAACTGGTTCTCCTTTCAACTGGCTCATCAGGGCTACGACAGAAGACGAGTCGATCCCTCCCGAAAGAAAGGCCCCGAGCGGAACATCGCTGATCAGCCGAATTCGAACAGCTTCACCGTAAGCATCAACAATCTTTTCACACCACTCCTTTTCTGATGATTCATCGGTCTCCGCAAAACTGATGTCCCAATATTCCACTTCTCGAAATCCACCAACTTCTATCACCGCATAATGCCCTGGACGGATTTTACGAATATGTTTGTAGATGGACTTAGGCGCGGGTACGTACAGGAAGGAGAAATAGTCAGAAAGAGCTTCGAGATCGATTTCCTTCGGGATTTCGGGTCCCTGCAATATTGCTTTCATTTCGGACCCGAAAACGAGGCGTACACCATCATATAAATAGAACAGTGGCTTCTTGCCTATTCGATCACGGGCGAGAAGAACTCTTCTCTTCTTTTCGTCCCATAAAGCTATGGCAAACATCCCCCGAAAAGATTCGAAACACCTTTCTCCAACTTCTTCATACATATGGATGATGACTTCCGTATCGGACCTTGTTTCAAAAATGTGACCTTTCTTGACCAGATAATCGTGCAACTCAGGGAAATTGTATATCTCACCATTGAAGACCACCCAAACGCTCTGGTCCTCATTCGTCATGGGTTGCTTCCCTCCCTTAAGGTCTATGATGGAGAGCCTTCGGTGACCGAGTCCTACTGGTCCGGAGACATAAAAACCTTCTTCATCCGGCCCTCGATGAATAAGGGTATCGTTCATGGCCTTCAGGTGACCCAAACTAACCGGTTCTTGGGTTCCGAAATTATAAATGCCACAAATACCGCACATGATCTATCTCGCTTATTAGTGCTGAGGATTGAGCATCGAGGACTGAGTGAAGGTGAAGCTATCTATTCGTTGCTTCCTTTTCACTCAGTCCTCAGCCTTTGAACCTTTCACTTCCTCTCTTTCGGTTCAGCACCGAGTCGTAGACAGCAAGGTAACCCGTGACCATCTTTTCCATACCGAAGTGCAGTTCTGCCCTTTTGCGACCAGCATCACCGTGGCGTTTCACCTTCGCAGGGTCTTTAAAGTATGAAAGAATGGCTTCGGCCATAGCGGCCGGGTCCGAGGCAGCAACAAGTGAGCCAGTTTCCCCTTCCATCACCAACTCCGGATTACCTCCAACTTTTGTAGCCACGACTGGGAGCCCACTGGCCATGGCTTCGAGGATCGTATTGGAAATTCCCTCACGAAGGGAAGGTAAGACAAATAAGTCCAAGGCGCGCATCACTTCGGGAATATCACTTCTTTCCCCAGGGAGCCACGCCAGATGTTCGGCACTCGCCGACTTTAATAACCTCATCGCTTCTTTCCTCAACAAGCCGTCACCGATGATCACGAGTCGCAGGCGGCTGCGCGCACTCGATTCCGTATCGAGCAAGTGAAGGAATGCCCGCACCAGTGTCAATTGATCTTTCACCTCTTCCAAACGGCCCACAGTGCCCACGATCATTCCGCCTGGAGGGACAGAGCCCTCCGCCCACAATGAAGGACGGGGTTCCACACGTGGATGGAACCGTTCCAGATCGACACCGTTGTAAATTTGTGTCACCCTCTCCGGCCTGACACCCACCCTTTGTACCAGCCAGTTAGCAAGGTCTGTGCTTACCGTTATATAGCGGTTTACAAACGGCCTTATGGCTCTGCGGAGCAGCTTGTATTTAGCCCTAGTACCATCGAGATCGTACATATCACGGCCATGCTCCCCGTGGATTCGGCCTGGCACCCCACTGAAGGTCGCAGGAATTAAATATTCCAAGGTGGCGAGATTCCGGGTGTGAACAATATCCGGACGTAATTCTTTCAAAACCTTCCATAAACGGTTATGTACGCTAAGATCATTTCCTTCACTTTTTCCCAACTCGAACATAGACACATTCTTCCGCTCAATGCGATTGCGGAAGTCAGTAAAGTCGGTCAGGCATATGATGGCGTGGCGGTAGCGTTCCTCGGGCATGTGGTTGATCAAATTAACCAAACCATTCTCTAACCCGCCTACGGAAAGCTTGTGAATGATATGAGCCACCAGGGGCGCTTGCATAAGATTCGCAGAATATGATTCCTACTGGCCTGATTTCATAAGGCTTAGGATAGAAATAACGAACGGACGCTGGAAAATAACGCAATAAACCATATAAGCACATGCAGAAACAGCCATCGTGATCGCGAGGTCTATTTTGGGATATATGATTGTGAAATTAGAATGAATGACACCCTTCAAAAACAAAATAGCAAGAATCATGCATCCCGTCGCTAACAAGGGGTGCAATAGAGAATTGCAGTACCGAATGAATGATATCCCTAATTTTCTTAATGTTATTAGAGTGAAAACGAATCTGGATATCGGAATGATTGTAATCCATGGGATAGCCATTGCTTCTAAACCGTGTTTGGCAGCAAGATAAAATGATATAGGAAACAAAAAAAGGTTAACCATACTCATGTACAATGTCCAACCCACTCTGCCCTGTGCTATGTTTGCTGTTCCTGATGGAATTGTTATTGAAACAAATATCTGCCCTATACACAGTATTTTGAACATAGGTATCAGTCTCATCCACTTCTCGCCCAAAACGAGAGAAATCAATTGATCGCCTAACAAAAACCCCGCGACGAACACTGGAATGGTGATTGAACCAATTATTTTCACCAGTTTTAAAAAGAAATCATTAAAATCATTCTGTTGGCTCTGGTATCTTGAAAACACTGGAAAGGAAACGCTGTTGATCAACGAAATCACTTTGTCAAGCGGTATTGCTGACAATTGAAGTGCCATCGTATAATATCCGAGCGCATTCGCACGTAAAATCCTCCCCCCAAAAAAACTGTCCGATTTCGTGTACAGATAGTATAATGAATGTGCCCCAACGATATTCAGCCCAAATTTTAGATAAGGTTTGACCTCTTTGAAATTAAAATAAATACGGGGTCTCCAATGGACAAAACAAAAAACCAGGACAGTCCTCGCGGATTCGCGTGCGATCATTCCCAAGACTAAGGTCCAGACTCCTCCTCCGGCTTTGGCTATGAACAACATGGTTATGCTCGCACATATTACGGACAATGCTTCAATAAGTCCCAAGACCTTGAATCTAAGTTCCCGATGTAAAATATGAATCGAAACGATTGAGAACGAACCGATTATATACAATAAAGACACTGTCTGGGTTATTCTTAACATTCTTGCGTCATTGAAGATGGCAACCGTAGGATAAGCCAGAGCAAGGCAAATGACCGCGAGAAGACACCCCCAAAATATTGCGATATAGAACAAGCTTGAAAGTTCTTGGTCTTGAATGTCCTTTCGCTGAATGATGGCTGAACCCAGTCCCAGATCGTTAAAGATCGCCACATATCCCGTAAGGATAGTTGCCATCTCCATCAGACCGTAATCCTCAGGGGCGAGTATCCTTGCAATCATAACGGTGATGGCCCAGGAGAATATTTGCGTCGAAAATTTGAATCCGGCAAGCCATAAACCCCCCTTCGCTGCTTTTCTCTCTATTGTGGTATCTTGCTCCACTCCCATGCCACCTTCCTAATTTCCTCTATTACTGAATGGTATTGCGTCCGGCACAGTGCCAAGAACTATGTTTAAAAATACCCTTCTTGTAATGTTTGGTAGCCTTCTTCTGAACACATTCACGTTCCTATTTTCTCAATCTTCCAGGTTGTGATTTCACAATATTATAAAGACTCGGCTTCAAGTAGGGCGTCAATAAAATATTTGGTCGCCCAGTTCAGCATGCAAAAGGGGAGGTATTCACCGTCAACAGGGAAAGATCCAGTGATTCCCCCACGGAGAATGTCTTTTTCCGATGATAGATCATGGTGCCTCATCAAATATTCATTGACTCTTTTAACCGCGTCCCTATATTTTTCTTCTCCCACTAAATGGTATAGTTGGGACCATATCACCGAAATTTGCGCACTTCCGGTGAGGCAGCACCAATTGACTGTATGGCTCCAATTGGACCGAAAGCATCCCGGAAGATAACCCTCTTGATCGAGCTTGTCCAGAATACGGTCCGCCGATAGTTTAGCCCTCGATATGATCTCTTCACTGTGAACGTACCGTCCAATATCGAGAATGCCTGCTAGGGTGTATGCAATGGTATGAAGCAGAGGATTCTCAGGATCGTCAAGGCAACATTTCGAGAACCACCCACGATCATTCTGGTGACTGAGAGCAAACCGTGCACTTTTGATGGCAGCTTCTAAGTATCTGGAATCACACGTGGATTCTGTCAAGTGTATGAATCCCACCGTGCAATTTACATTATAGACATTTACAATTTTGAGACAAAAATCCGATAGCCCATTTCTCCAGGCGCCATCTTCTGATTGGTTTTTCAGCATCCAGTCAGCGCCCCGTCGGG
Organism: Thermodesulfobacteriota bacterium; assembly: GCA_047519465.1. Taxonomy (GTDB): domain Bacteria; phylum Desulfobacterota; class BSN033; order BSN033; family UBA1163; genus UBA1163. The sequence continues at coordinate 13,056 of JAPVTA010000200.1, forward strand.
CCCCTATCAAAAATTTTTCATCTTTGGTGGCAGAATACAGTTCACAAAGGCCTAACACGACTTGTCCTGTATTAAAAACGACAGGCTTTGGGGTGGACCCATCCTCCACCCCTCCTCTTATTGCCCCACATTCTAATTGGATATCTAACAGCCAATTTCCCATCCGAATAGCTCTGTCCAGATAGGACTTATCATTCAAATATCTCGATAGCTTTATAAATGTTGGAATAATATATCCCGTGGTTTCAGGATAGGATGGTAAAAAGGATTCAGAACGAATTCCCCAGCTGACCCCGTCATCTGATCCTGAATCTTGTGCCCTGCAGAGCCATTGTGCCGCTGTTTTGATATGGAGGCTTTTATCCAAATTATCCTGTGGAATGTTCAATTGCTTCACTATTTTTTTCCCAGTTTTTCCGAATTTATTCAAGCGAAACAGGTTCATATGTGGCTGTTCTTATTGAGGCCGATTCTACTTATTTAGCTCTTGATTTCTTGCATGATGGATTCGAGTTGTGCTCCATGAACCTCCCACCGATGGCATCTTTCCACATAACGTCTTGCATCGGCCGAACACTGGCATCTTAGCTCCGAGTCTTGAAGCAGCCTGCACAGTTCCATTGCAAATTTGTCGGGATCATCGCCTATACGGATTCCATCCGTCTCCTTGGCTTGGATCCCCTGGAACGCAGTCGATGTCCCCACCACAGGCAGTCCCATCGCCATGGCCTCAAGAATCTTGTTTGGAATCCCTCTTGAGATGCGAAAGGGAGCGACGGCGACTTCTGCTTGAGATAGATACGGGCGAATATCGTCGACTGATCCTGTCACAACAACATTACGCTGGCTTCCTAATTCCCTTACATCTCGCGTTGGCTTTCGACCCACAATTGTAAACTGTATTTTCGGGATTTGTTTTCTCATTAGAGGGAATATCTCCTTGCTAAAGTACAAAACAGCATCCACATTAGGGAAGTAATCCATGGCCCCGGTAAATACAATGATAGGCGATGAAGGTCGGAGGTTGGAGGATTTAGATTGGAGGACTGAGGACTGAGGGCTAAGGACTGGTACGTCGCACCTAAGTATTGAGTGTCGAGTGGAAATATACGACCCTTGACAAGATTCCGGTGAGAAGTATTCGAGATCAACGCCGTTAGGAATCACTGAGATAGGTCGATCGTTGACCCTTCGTTTGAATAGTTCAGCCTCCTTCTCTGTGACGAAGATGGAATGATCAAAAGTCCTCGCAATCTCTTCCTCATATAGGGCTAAGCGTTTCGCTTCAAGACGGTATACCCACGACATGGGAAAATGATAAGCACCTGCGTATAACTGCCATTTGTCTGAATCTACATCAACAAAATCCATGATCTTAGGTATCTCATCAATATGCCTCACATATTCGGCCATGACGGACGAAAAAACAATCGTTTGATCAATCTTGGCCGATTGAAGCTTCTTTTCAATTTTTGTTCTTAATTCTTTGGAATAAAAAGAGGAAACTGAAAGCGGCTTTTGCACAAAAAAACCTGATAGGGACAAGAATTTACTGACATTTTGATTTCGATAAACAGCCTCCACAGAAGCGCAATATTTTTCAAGCGTCTTAATATGCTGTAGATCTTCTGGGTCATCGATCATGCATGCAAGATGAACTGTGTGTCTTTTTGAGAGATATTCTATTTGATGGAACGATCGAATCTTATCGCCTTTATTGGGGGGATAGGGAATTCGGTGAGCGAGATATAGAATATTCATTTTTTCGGCGTATGATTTGAGTATTTGTGGGTAATTAACCTAAAAGTATTTTTCGACAATAAAAACCTTCCGCATAACTCTCCGGAGCATTTGATTCGATGCCCCTGAGCCTTAAGAGTGATAGGAAGGTATCTTTTGTGAACCAGTGGTTTTCGCTCTGAGTTTTGAAAGTATCAAGGATGTGTTTTACCTTTCTATTACAAAGGGAATCGTCTAAGTGGACAAAAAAATTGGGGGAGCCTAAGTCACCGTCATATTTGGGGATTTCATATTCAAGTATCGTATGATCTCGATAGGTGTTCCAAGTCAATTCCGAAACCAACCGATGGTCCTGGTGTAGGTCATTCCGGTGATGCGTAAAAATTAGGTCGGGATCGACTCTTAGCTTCAATTTCTCGAAGTATTCCTTGATTATTCCCCCTGCGTAGGGAAAGAACCCGTCCCTAAATTCCCTAATGATTATCGTTTTATCTTTCACGCCAGCCAGAAAAACTTCAGCACTTTGCCGAGCCTCCCCCCTTCTTTTCTTCTCTGCTCCGAACACAACCCAATAGAACCTAAGGGTTCTGTACTGTTCTATCAGCTTCAAGATCGTACCGCCGCAGCCGATTTCGATGTCGTCACTGTGCGCACCCAAGCATAGGACTTTCAGGGGTTTACCTTTTTCTATCGCGAATTGGAATTCAAGCATTTCATTATATAGAGAGGATTCAAGTGAAGCCACTCGAATCCTTGACCACTCGAACCCTGCCCTAACTATCATTCTTCCACACTTCCCAGGGCGCGTCACCTCGTTCAAACATGTCGCTTAATTCCTGTTGTTCCTTGAATGTATCCATGCAATACCAGAATTTATCATATTTATAACCGATCAATTGGTTCTCGTTGATCAATCGCTCGAAGGGCTCCACAACGAGTTCCTCGCCATCTTTGATATACTGAAATATTTCTTTCTTAAAAACAAAATATCCCCCATTTATAGTAATATCAGTATCTCTAACGTGGTTTACCCTTTCTATAAGATTTCCATCTCGCATAGATACAACATGAAAGCTCATGGATGGCTTCACGCACAGAAAGCTTCCTATTTTCTTGCTTTCAATGAAATTTTTAATCATGTCCGGCAGGTGTAAATTGGTTAACACATCTGCGTAGTTAGCTAAGAAAACTTCTTCGCCTTCAAGGTAGGGTTGGACAGCTTTGAGTCGTTGTCCGATATTGCACTTTAAACCCGTATCAATGAAGTTTATTGTCCAGTCCGCTATGTCACTGCGCTTATGAATAAGCTGTTTTCCGCCATTAGACATCTTAAAATCATCAGAAATGTACTCATTATAATTTAGAAAATAATCTTTTATCACATCCGCCTTATAGCCTAAGCATAAAATAAAATCCTTGTGGCCATAGTGCGCGTAGTATTTCATTATATGCCACAATATCGGCCGGTAACCGATCTTGACCATTGGCTTCGGAACATTATTAGAGTTTCCGCCTAACCTCGTTCCTAACCCTCCGCAGAAAAGCACTACTTTCATTCGACTTCACCCCCTATACCAAACTCATGAGTTCATTCTTTCTAAGACTTTCTGGGCTGCATTCTCGCCACTCCTGAACGATTCATCAGTCCAGAGGTATCCCCAATCTCCATACCGTCCACAGTAGGCGATACCGAGATCATCGAGGTAGCCATGGACCGTCTCCAGTGCGGCCTTCCGTTCGAGGTCAAAGATGATGTTGGCGTATCGTACCAACATCGCCGTGCTGAACAAGATGCGGTCGTCCTCGCGCAAAAGGCCACAGCGGAGGAGGTCCGTGATGACCGGCTTAATCCAGTCATCAGGTGACCCGGTCAATGGCTTGTACTTGTCAGAGAAGTAGACTTCTGCCTGGATACTTCCTGTGCCCAGGGGAGCGTTCCAGACGGAAAACATGTGTGGAAAGCTGAGGCGTGTGAAACAAATATCCTCGTCGTAGAAATAAGTCAGTTGGGCCTGGGAGATGTCCGCACGGTCCACACCAATGTTCACGAGTACACAGGTCGAGCAAGCCAGGCGTCGGGAAGCATCGAGGACGTCTTTCGGTGCACCACGTATCACGCTAATGAGGTCTGGCAGGGGTACCGAAGAGATTAGCGCGTCGTAGTGATCCTCGATGCCGTTCGAGAAAGTGAGCATTCGTGTGCGGGGATCGAGGGATACCAGCTCGTGATTGAGTTTCAGATTTCCCAGTGGAACGAATTTCTTCAAATAGGATACAAATCCGCCCTTGCTTGGATAGCGGAAGTGTGTGATGTAGTGCACGTTTGGAGATGACGATGAGAGCGCTCCACGCAACACTTCCTCGAGGCTTGGCCGGTAGATACGTGGGCCCAGCCAATCGGTGCTCATGTTGTCAGC
>JAPVTA010000201.1:0-3902 GCA_047519465.1 Thermodesulfobacteriota bacterium
TGTTGGAAAGTTGCCCTGACATGATCGCCTAATAGGTACACAGCACCCATGATAGCGACTGCGATTAGCGATACCATAAGCGCATATTCAACCGCAGTGGCTCCTTTCTTGCTCCTCAGCTTTTTCAATGACTCCAACAGTTTTTTCATTTCCTTTCACCTCCTTTTTCGTGAAACTACTGAATTAAGATCTTGTTGCCACTTTCTTTCCCTGGGATTTTTTTCAGAACTCTTAGACGGGGCTTAAACGGAATTCATCCAATTTTTATGCCGAATCCAATGCAGCCTTCGCTGATATAACTCGGATGAACTTGAAATAAGTCAACTAAAAATGGTGGAACCTCAAATTCAAATGTTTTCTTTAAAAAGATTTTATTTGAACGTTTTTGTTTTGCGCTGTAACAAATTTGTAAAGGCTGAGTTGAAAATAGTTATGTCTCACTTCCGATTCAATAAAAAAAGTATTGAGCGACGGCCGGAGCGGGACAAATCTACAAATCTTAGAGGAGGTAAATTGAATAGATGACCGAGAGACACTGGGATTTTGCAGAAGATCTAAATAAAGATATTTCGTGTCAATTTAGCGTTTTGAAAATGGTTAGGAAGTAAGGTCAGAAAAGCTCGTCATTCCTGCGGAAGCAGGAATCCAGTTTTCTCTCTTTGGCCCTGGATTCCGGATTTCTCTGGAATGACGCCAAAAACAAATCGTCAAAAAGCTTTGTTTCGAAGCGCTAAAGTATTATGATTTTTTTGTAATGATGGAGAAAAACTTATTGATATTCACCTCGGCTGAGGCCTCAGAAGAATAGCCGGTGCAGAACAGAAGTATAAGCCCGACCCAAATAATGCCTAACATCCTTTTCTTCATAGGAAACCCTTTTTGGTATAAGAAGTTGATAAAATACATCTTGTGGAATTCACCCGAGAACGGTTGTTAAAAAATTCTTCAACTTGTTGGCATCGTCCAGAGAAATATCAACGAATTTTACTCCACATCGATAATCTCCCCACCCCGTATCCAAATGGATGTCCTTCCACACTACCTCAACCACCATTTTGATGATGTCTATTGTGGAGCCAGATGAAAAGAAGAGTTTCATCTTCAAATGCTGACCAAGTTTAACAGGTTCAGAGAAGTAGATTAATAACCCGCTTTCGCTCGCATTAATGGCCCGACCATTATGCCGAGTAGCTGAATCGACTGGGCAATATTCTACTGGTAAGTCAACATTGAGCCTTGGATGCTTTCTCCTTTGAAAATTAACGGTCCCATAATTGGGCTTGGTGAATTCTTCCATGATTTCACACAAGATTCATTTTGATGTCAACTTCTGCAATACAAGACGGCAGGTATTAGCGTAGGCAGGACGCGACAAGCGTCACCTTACCAGTGGATCAAGAAGCAATTGTGATACCAAACGTTATAACTTAAAATTAGGAAAAGTTTGAAGCTGACAAATAAGAAAACAGCTGACAGGGATTGATACTTCGGCTTGGGCTTGAGAATTTAACGGTGTAAGTGGTCGCGAATTTTCATCTCCTTCCTTAACCTTTATCCATGTTTCCGGATTTTAATGAGATGTTTGAATTTGATGGTGGCCGTTTTCTTCTTTAAGAATCAGATGAGGTACCACGATCCCAAAAATTTTTATTGGAACTTACCCTTTTTTTAATAGATAAGGGCAAGCTCTCTTCCAAGAGCCCCATCCTGTATCCAACGAATCGAACGGCGGTATCGGCTAACGCATAGGGAATCCACCCTTTCCGCCCATTGACAGACAAAAATCGAATTTCCTCATCCAGATATCTGATCCCTTCCCTTTCTGGTCTCGCCATACCCTTAATCCATTGGTTTCTATGAAAAAAGACTCCTATATCAAAATACCTTTTAAACTGTGTTGTTAAAGAATTGTTGTGGGAATGGTAGACGATGGCACGGGGTTGGTAGGCGATCTTGTAACCCTTCATAATGAGCTTTGCCGCCAGAAACATATCTTCATTCATGATTGTTCTTTCGGGAAATCCACCAACTTCCTCGTACGCTCTTTTCTTTATTGCTGAGCAGGCATTTGAAAAAAAGAAGGTCTTTACTCCAAGTTTCGGCACATCTTCAATCCCCTTAATCACTTCCACAGAAGGGTAATTGAAAGACCTCACATAGATTTCTACAGGATTAGCATCTTTTTTCGGTATCTGTCTACCATAGGATGCTGCAATCGTCGGATCTTCCAGGGGTCTGATCAGATTCTTGAGACACTCGGTGTCTTTAAATAAGGCATCCTGTGTCAAAAAAACGAGAATCTCGCCTGCGGCCTTGGCCACTGCAAGATTCCGCGTCCCTCCATGGTCAAAGGCTTTGACGTCTATCTGAATGAGGTCGGCACCAGAGGCTTTGCAAATATTTGAGGTATCATCGTCAGAGGAGGAATCAACGACTAAAATCTGGACCGGCCTGAATGTCTGCTCTTCTAATGTCTTAAAGAGCTGCCCAAGGTACTTCCCACCGTTCCGTGTCGGGACAATAACCGAGATTTTCATTCTTAAAACGTCTCCCGTCCTCTCGAGTCAAATGTTGAGTCTATGCGTACAAAAACTTCTTAATCTTTGTCATCAAGAAATCGATTTGCCATGCAGAGGTCATTATATTTAGCAGATACCTATTGGTAACTTTTCTATCTTTCAATATGCCTTCTCTCTTCTTTAACATTTTTGGAAGCATCCTTACCGCATCCATCTTAGCTTTGAGGTATAACCTTAAACGTCCGTGCTTTATGGCAAAATAAATAAATTCTGTTAGCGCCCCCATCAGGAATTCAGGAAAACAGCTTATGAAGACCCCGAGGGGAACATTCTTGAACCTCACTAGCTCACTATTCCTCAATGTGTAATAAACGGCCATGTTACTCATTTGGCCGATCGAAGACCGCACTCTGTGATAAACAACAGCCGTTGGTACGTACATAACCTTCCAACCATGAAGTTGAGCCCTTAGGTTCAAATCAGTGTCTTCATGGATCAAGAAGAAGTCTTCATCTAAGAAGCCAATCTCTTCTATCATCTTTCGTCTAAAGAGCGCTGCCCCTGCGCAAGCACCGAAGACATATTCCCTCTTGTCATACAAGTACGCTTTCTCCCCTTCCCCTCTTTTAAACCCTCTTAGAGCTGTAGAAATTCCATCCCCCGCGCTATCTATGAGGTTCGTTCCATGGGCGATAAGTTTGGAGGTACATATCCCAAAGTTAGGATTGCTGCCCATTGCTGTAACAAGCTCCTCAAGCCACCTTTCATCAGGCTCTGTATCGTTGTTTAAAAGAGCTACATACTCGCCATTTGTGTGCCTTAACCCTACAAGACTGCTCCCTGCGAAACCCAGATTTTTTTTAAGGGGGATCAATTCCACTCGTAAAGCAATAGGGTTCTTCTTTAAGAACCTCTGGATTTCAAATACCGAACCATCTGACGAGCCATTATCTACGATTACAACCTCAAAGTCTTTAAAACTCTGTCGTTCTGACTTCATCAGACAGTCGATTACAAATTGCCGTCCATTATAGTTGATAATAATGACACTAACGCTTGGCATTTATATTTCCACGAATCATCGAGGCGATGATTCTCCAAAATCAATCAACGCTCAGGGTTCATCCCACGATACGCCGTCGTGTTTTGGCTGGTTATCTTTTATATCATCAATAAAGATTTTGATTTTTGGGATTACTCCATCATTAAAAGTGGATTCCCAATTCTGGCTCCAATAAACATTGGCACCCTTTATTCGAACATCATAATCATCAATCTTCTTTACCGCCGTCACTATGGCTTGCTCTAACCCTTCTACGGTCGGTTCTGCCGGAATGATGTTGGTCGAAATGCCTCTAAGACGCTTCGCCGTCTTGTTCGCAA
>JAPVTA010000202.1:0-2699 GCA_047519465.1 Thermodesulfobacteriota bacterium
CGTGAACCCCTCTGGATAGCATATTATTCTTTTAATCTAATTTCTTATAAAAGTTTATCAAAAGGTGAAAATCTTATCAACTTCTTTGGCGCCTTGGGTGCGATGCGGCTTAGCGACTTTAATATCTAATCCAACGCAGGAAAATATTTTTACTGAAAAATGCAAGCACCCGAAACGGTGCTTCCCCCCGTCAAAAATTCTAGTCGTTACGATTCGAAACCCAGCGGGGCAATATTTCTAACGGGGTAAATATCGTTTGAAATTGTGCGCTTGACAGCGCACGTTGCCGGCCAATCAGAGACTTTGGACCCTTGGGCTATATAACCCAGTCAGTTGATCCTTAATGACTCTCGACTTTACCACTTGCCTGATCAGTCAATAGCTTATTGACTCAACGCCCGAATAGCCGTCCCACTTTTTTATGGATGACACCGCATGCTCTGCCTCTCGAAAGGGTATCGATGTTATCTCCGGTATACTTCACGACGATGTCGCACTCGCATGATCCTCACGGCCCTTGTCTTCTCATCAATCTCGTAAAGGACACGGTAGTCTCCAACTCTAATTCGCCAATCGTTCTTTGAGCCGGTAAGCTTGCGACAACCAGAAGGTCTTGGGTTTTCAGCTAACGCCCTAATCTGGGGAATAATCCGTTGGAAGGTGGTTGTGGGTAGACGCTTGAGATCATTTTCCGCGGCTTTCTCAATGTAGACTTCATACACCTGGATGATACTCCTTCAAAAAGTCCTCGAGCTTTCTAAACTTAAGAGGTCTCTTCCTCATCTCTTTGAGCAAATTCAAATCCTCAAGGTCCTCCAGACGCTCTAACATTTGTCGATACTCATCGATATCAAGAATGACCGCAGAGGGTTTACCCTCTTTCAGAACAATCTCAGGAGTTTTCCTCTTCATCTTACCTTTCATGTCTTAACCTCCCATTTGTTTAGCGCCATATTATAATACATCTATTTTTGTTAAATTGTAAAGCCTATTCCACGCTTCAAGAACGACACAAGCATTTGCTCACCGGCCTTAGGCTTCCAGTTTTGAGCTTTACGCTATGCTCCATGCCTGCCCGCCGAAAATGTCCGTTGTAGGCGGGCGCCATGCTCTTTGCGATCTTTTGTTTGCAGGGCCAGCTTTTTTATGGATGACATCAGAGATGTGCACTTACAAATTTGACTTGTTGAATGTTGAAACCTCACCTTTATTCTATTCTTTCATCAAATTGGATGTCTTCTACAAGCTGATTGATCTTTTTCGGATTTCGAGATTTGTATTCTTTCAAAATCTTGCGGTAGCTTTCGAGAGGGAAAGGCTTCTTCTCCTTAAGTATCTGGAAAATAAATTTCACCAGGATGCAACTGAGAAGATGAATGGCCTCATGTCGACTGCACTTTTTCCGGAGCATTCCATTGTAGAATTGAAAGGCCTCAATGGGATCGCGATCTTCAAGCTGCTTTTCTGCAACGGCGTGCAGGATGACGTGCAGAAAGGGGTTCACCTCGGTTTCAGGATCATATTCGTGGTCAGCCATGGCATCAGCAAACTCAAATTGGTTGAAATACTCGTCGGAATGCTCCAGCATGATCTTACCGAGACGCTGTTCCTCTTCGTCTAAGCCCTGCAACTCACCATTCTGAGCCTTTTTCCAGATTTCATGGAAATGCTTTCGATTTATCCCGCGAAGCGTTTCAAATACAGAATCATCCATTTTGTTCCTCAACATGCCCCAATTAAAACACTTGACTTAAAAATGGAAGCACTTCAATTCGTGTTTCCCGGAGAGGTTCACCCCGTTAGAAATTTCTGTCGTTGCGGCTCGAAACCGTGCGGGCCAATATTTCTAACGGGGTAAATATCGTTTCATATCGCGCGCTCGACAGCGCCTACCACCGGCAAGTCAGGAGCCTTAGCCTTTGCTTGAGCCTTCAGCAATGACTTAGTAACCTAATAACTCAATAACCGATGAGTGACTCAATGACCCAATGGACCCAATAACTCAATGACCAAACCATGGCCAACTTTTTTATGTACAACGCCGCCTGTTGTTTTCTGAATGTGTGATTGCAAGGCCCGGCCCCAAAGTCCTGTGTGTAGTCCTTTCGGTCATTTCTTTCTTGGGGATACCTTGTACTCAACTTGAGGCTCCCGAACCTCGATCTGATCAGCAGGGATGCGAACCACTTTCCCGTTGCGCCAGATGGCAATCGGAACTCCATTTCGCCGGTGTTCGGCGATCGCTTCGGCCACAGCCTTACGAAGTGCTTCTTCAGCTTTGTATGCCAAAAGGAAAGACGTTCTCTTACTCTTTTTCATCGGTTCCCCTTAACCTTCAATAATATTCTAAACAGATATGGATCAAGTATTTCGATTTTTCCCGATTCTTCAATAGCAATCATCTCGGGAACATCCCCTGAATTATCAAAGATTGTCCACGAGTCTGCCAGAGGTTTATAGACACGGAGAAAATTTGGCAGGCTTCTACCGAAACGACGACGGACAGTGGCGTCTGGAATAGAATGTCCTCCATTTCGCACGCGTAGTCTGATACGTTCCAGTGCCAACTCGACATCGCTAATCCAAAGGAAAAATATATGGATGAGATACCCCCTTTTTTTCATCTCCTGCAGGAGTTTCAAATAGGTTCTCCCGGAGAGAGTGGTCTCAAACCCAAAATCCACGCCGCGCCCGGCTAA
>JAPVTA010000203.1:0-1899 GCA_047519465.1 Thermodesulfobacteriota bacterium
CCGCAAAGGATACATTTTGTCCGGTCGAATACGGTGAAGATATGACACTGGAGACACCGGACGGCCTCCCTGACCGCCGCTTCTTTGGAAAAACCCAATTCCACTTCTTTGTCCAGGGATTTTCTGTCCTGAACAGGAAGAGTGTCCATTCTCTGCCGAGGGATCTTCTCCAAGCTAGCATCGATTTGGACCTCGGGAACCGGGGTGAAATAAGCGAGCTTTTTTTCGAACGTTTCTCCGCTCAGATACGTGTGAATCGAGAGGGCTGCCTTCCTCCCATCGGCAATCACCCTAATGACGTCCCTGGGGCCTGTGATAAAGTCTCCTCCGGCGAAGATCCCGCGCACATTTGTCTCAAAAGTTTCTGGATTGACGGTTAACCGATCCCATTTGGAGATTTCGAGGCCAATCTGTTCCGGAAGGAAGGAGATATCCGGCGATTGACTGACTGCGGGTATGAGAAGGTCGATACCGATGTCAAATTCCGTCCCTTCAACGGGGATTGGTCTTCTTCGGCCATCTTTTTCAGCCTCGCCCAGTCGATTTCGAATACATCGGACACCCGAAACATTTGTCCCATCCTTGGAGAGGACCCGTATGGGTTGGGTCAAAAAATTCACTTTGATACCTTCCTCCTCAACCTGCTCTAATTCCCTGGGATCGACTGGCATCTCCTCTCTGGTTCTTCGGTAGAGAATGAATACCTCTTGGGCCCCCAATCGTAACGAAGACCGGGCGGCATCCATAGCTGTATTTCCGCCTCCGACAACCGCAACGCTTCCTCCTATTTTCAGATTCTCTTCCAGATTAACCATTCGCATAAAGGTCACGCCGTGGATCACGCCTTGAAGATCTTCCCCGGGGATTCCCAGTTTTTCAGCCTTATGCGCCCCTGCGGCGATATATACGGCATCGTACCTTTTCCTCAAACTTTCGAGGTTCAGCTCTTTTCCGATCGGGGTGTCTGTGATAATTTCCACTCCGAGCCGTTTCACCTCCTCAATTGCCTGCTGAACGACCTCTCTCGGAAGGCGGTAAGGAGGAATTCCGACATTAAGCATCCCGCCTGGAATGGGGAAGGACTCATAGATCGCCACGGAGTAACCGAGCCGGGCGAGATCATTGGCGGCTGAAAGTCCGGAAGGTCCCGCACCAATGATCACCACCTTTTTGTCCCTCATTATAATCGCTGTTTCTTCTCGACGGGCGTGCGTTTTGAAATCCGCAGAAGCCCTCTTTAATGAGCAGATGGAAATAGGAAGGTCGAGCAAAAAACCTCTTCGGCATTTCTCTTCACAGGGGTGAACACAGATCCGGCCCAGGATAGCCGGGAAGAGGTTATCTTCTCGGTTAAGCTCAAAGGCTAAGGTATAATTCTCTTCCCGGATCGCTGAGATGTATCCGGGAGCACGGGTATGGACGGGACAGGCATTTTCGCAGCCGATGTTTTCTTCAAACCAACGTTGATCCGGAACTTGGACGCGGAATCGATTCATAAAACGCAATTTCATGACGTCTTCAATTTGAAGACTTTGAGAAAGTTAGAGACCCCTGAGCGCATCTCATTTAGACGATTAAAGTAGACAGAAGCGAGTTTCTTCATAATCTCCATCCCCATCTTCGGATCCCTTTCCATTTCCTTTCTAATGCGACCCGCATGGATGACTAATACTTTAGAGGGCTTCAAGCATGTGGCCGTCACATTATAACGGAAAGGCTCCACGAGAGAAGGAATTCCGAAAGCGGACCCTTCTTTTTCCACCTTAGAGGTTAAGAAGTCAACCTTTTCCCCGGTTTTGACAGAGAGATCGACCATCCCTTCGATCAAGATGTAGAGGTGATTCGCCTCGTCTCCCTGGCGGAAAATGATTTTCCCCTCGGGAAAAGATTCTACGGAGG
>JAPVTA010000204.1:0-17545 GCA_047519465.1 Thermodesulfobacteriota bacterium
CTCAACATCTATCAAGTCTATGGGTCAACCGAAGCAGGTCATGTCACCTATTCCCGGCTCGACAGAGATCCGGAGTTGATGTCTATCGGAGTCCCGTTAAAGACCAGGCAATGTAAAGTGGTTGATCCGGATAGTCTGGAACCCGTGCCCACCGGAGAGATTGGAGAACTCGTGGTGACTTCCGACTACACGGTTAAGAACTATTGGAATAAGCCTGAGGAGACCAGTCACTCTTATGTGGAGATCGATGGGAAGATTTATTACCGGATGGGAGATTTCGTTAAGCAGGATGAAAAAGGGGAGATCTACTACGTCGAGAGATCCGCTGATATCATCAAGTATAAAGCTTATCGCGTTTCTGCGTCTGAGATTGAGGCGGTGTTGCAAGATCATCCCACGGTCGTCGGCGCCTGTGTCGTGGGTGTTCCCGACTCAAAGGTAGGAGAACGGATTAAAGCCATGGTCGTCCTGAAGGAAGATGCGCGAGGCGTGGACGCTTCAGAGTTGATCCGATGGTGTCGGGAAAGACTTGCTCCGTACAAAATTCCACAATACGTTGAATTCCGGGACATGCTTCCAAAGTCAAAAGTGGGAAAACTCCTGAGACGCGAAATCAGGGCAGAAGAACGCAGAAAAATATCTAAAGAAAAAAGACAAGGATAGAAAATGCTGGAGATCAAAAACCTGATGGTATTCTATGAAAATGCCATCGCCATCAATAACATCAACATGAAGTGCCAGGCTGGAAAAGTCACGGGCATCTTCGGTGCCAACAGCGCAGGCAAGTCCACGCTGATGTATACCATCTCCGGAATCATACTGGATGTGAAGAAGAAGGAAGAAATGAAAGGGGGGGAGAGAATCACCGTCCTAGGCCATATCATTTTTGAAGGAATGGATATCACATCTATGAAGCCAAGCGAGAGAGCCAGGAAAGGGATTATCCTCTGCCCTGAAAGACGAAGGATTTTCGCAGAAAGCAGCACACTAGAGAATCTGAAAATAGGAGGTTATCTAGCCACAAAGGCTCAGGCCAAGAAAACCTTGGAATATATTTTTACCATTTTTCCCCCTTTAGGAAATCTAAAGAAGAGAGAGGGAGGCTTTCTCAGCGGAGGGGAGCAGCAAATGCTGGCTATCGGAAGGGCCTTGATGGCACAGCCAAAATTACTTCTCCTCGACGAGCCTCTGCTTGGATTAAGCCCCCTTATGGAGGGCATGCTTGCCCGGTCCGTCCACGATATCAATCTGCAGACGGGAATTACCGTTCTTATCTCGGAACAGTATGCCCGTCCCATTTTGCCGATCATTCACCATGGTTACGTCCTTGAAAACGGAGGCGCGGTCTTAGAAGGAAATTCCCAGGAATTGATGGAGAACCCGGATGTGAAGTCGGCGTATTTCGGGTTGTAAGGTTGCAAGAGTCCGCTTCTTGATTTTTTTTCATGTCATTCCGGACTTGATCCGGAATCCATTGTTTTCATGGCATTACGAGCCGACTGGACCCCGGTTTTTACCGGGGGGACGGCTGAAATTCATTTTTTTCAAAGCAAAGGGAGACTTAGGGGGATTTTGGCCAAGGCATATGTGGTAGACTGCTTTCTCGTACCGTATTGGCCGTAATAGACGGGACTACTAATTCCAAACAAGGCCTATCTCCTCTTCTCACCCACCGGATCAAAAGATTATTTCTTCTTCGTAAGACCTACCTCCATAACAAAATTGTCTCTCCCTTTTGGGTTTTTGGTGAAGCATACGAATACCAAGCGGTGAAATTAGGTCAATTTCTAAATTTCCAGAAGACGTCATCCCTTAAAGTTTGACAATCTACATAGGAGGTGTAGCAAACGTCCCCTTTTCCAAACCCTTTCTTTTTGTAACTTTCGCGTTCCACGAATTTAAAAAAAGCTATTTGATTCGTTTATTATTTGCAAAGGCAAAATAATCATGTAACTTTTCATTAAACCAACCTGACCCTTCCCGAAATCGCCTCGACAATCTCGATTTTTATTGGAATCGCTGCCAAACTGAGATTACAGGCAAAACCCAGAACTCTATTCTTAAGAACCGGGATAGGGCAGCCCAAGAGTTCTTTCCTCCATGATGCTTAAACTAAATGCTGCTTTACCGGGGATGCTCAAACCGAGTCATGATCAATTTTTACTCCAACAATCAAGATTCCCGATCATAGTATTTCAAAACATTTCCACTCGCTGCAACGTCAAGGAAGCCAGTTTCACGACCTTTCATCGATCCCATACTTTTTAGTTATTGAGTAGTTACATGAAAAAAGAACCGTCCTTTTTAGTCTAAGAAAAAAGAAATGTATTACGGCCACTTATTAAGCTTCCTTTACCTTTTGGCTCAATCATTTGCCCATATGGCACATTTCTTCTAAAGTGCCCCAGAATTTCATTAAATGTTTTTGTTAAGAGGTGTCGAATGGTGTGCTGATGCTGTAAAGGGATATAAAAAATTAATTGGATCGTTATTGTGGCATGGAACTTGAGTATACTCAGATGACGGATAATTCAGCATTAGCAAGTGGGTTAATCGTATTTCTGAACGGAATTGGGTCTTTTTAGTCAGTCTGGCCATGTTTTAAATGGTGAAGTCCAGAATATTTTTTCATTCCGGAATTAATAGACCAGATGACAGGAAAATGTTTTGTCTCAAACTTTCTTTGTATAGGCTTAGAAGGATACACCTGAGATACGGACCGACCTAAGAAGATTGATTGTAGGGGAAGTGGTGAGGTCATTTTTACGGGAGCCGCTACAAAATCTAAACTAAGAAAGGGATTGACTCAGGTTTAGAGAGCAAAAGGATTAGGTAAGAATTGTGGGGTGTGCCATTCGCAAGATGATAATATATAGAGTTCTCTATAAGAATTATAAGCTTAGAAAAGGCGAGCTTATGGGCATATTAGTAGAGAGGAGGAAGAATTTAAGGGGACAAAGCTTATTTGAATCTGGTTTGAAATGGGCAAGATCGATGTTTGGCCAAACGGTGGGAGACAAACAGGCGATCTTTGTTATACCCCTTGAGGTGACCTTGAGCGACAATTCCGTAGTGCCCGTGGAGAAAATGATGTTCACTGGGGAGGAATTTTTCGGAACAATGAGGGGCTAGGTCAAGAATTAAAGACGAAAGGTGGAGTGAGACCAATCTTCAAGGATCAGCTTAATAAAGCAATCAAAGAGTACTTAAAACACATTGAGACATCCCCAAAAAATAAACGCCTGCATTTGAAACTTGGAGATCTCTACTTGAAAGATGGGGAAAAGGAGAGAGCAGTCGATGAATATTTAAAAGCGGGTGAGCTCCACGCCGAAGAAGATTTGAATATTCAAGCCATCGCAATCTATAAGAAAGTTGTTTCGATTGACCCGGAGCATATCGAGGCACTCCATAGAATGGGGGCACTATATGTCGAAGAAGGTTTTTTAGGAAATGCAAAGAGTTGTTATGAGAGGATCTTACAAATCAGCCCCAGCGACCAGCAGGCAATAAAGGCTCTTTCACGAATTGAGGACTCTAAGCAGTCGCAGCCAGTTCAAACGAAAATGGAAAAGAAAGAATCCCTTCCTATGACCTCTGAGGTTTCTCGTCTACCAAGTTTATCAAATGGAATAGAAATTCCCTCTCCTGATAAAGATTGGGAGCGAAATCAACAGGCTTTCAAATTGAAAGTGTCCTTACCTGTCCCATTTCCATCACGTGCAAGACGTTGTCTATTGAAGCCATTATCTCTTTTTCGAGATCTTTTTCAGATCGAACCCTAAGAAGCAAGCATTTCAGTTTTAAAAATTCACTACCGTCCGTGAAACGTCTCATGATCCTCTCCACTTCTGAGAGAGGTACTTCCTTTAAATGGGTTAAAGCCCCATGTAACTCCTCTTCGGCATATCGTTCCATGATATCATACTCTCGCAATCGCATACGGGATTGGAGGGTATCGATCAATGTGACCTCTCCTGACAAGGCAAAGAGGGAGATGCTTCGCATCCCACTCTGGATCATCTGTCCTCTCCGCTCAAATCCCAGTTTAAATTTGGTTAGATAGTCCAGCTGGTTTAGACTGCGTAGATTTCTTAAAAGAATGAGCTGATTTTCATTAGATTGAAACCATGTGAACGGTATTTGCTGACGGTGCCTTTCAAAATATTCTTCCTTACCTTTTAGTTTGCTCCTGGCTTCCTTCTCCTGCAATACATATGCGAATTTCATGTACAGGGTCCTAGTCAAAAACGCAATTCCCGTGATTTCTCTTTCGCGCTGATGGTCACGGCGATAATACTGCCTGTATTTTCCTTCGAGAAGTTGCTTTGCTGCGCTGATCTTGGTGAGGTGATCCTGAATTTTTTTATAGGTTTGACGGGTATCATTAATGATATCGATTGGGACATTCCTCTCTGCGGTAATCATCAAGCATAGCCCCTGAAATTGGTCCATCGCCTCCCTAAGGTCAATAAGGGTATTCTCTACGATCCGTTCTAAGCCTAGCGCAATTCCTTGAAAACTTCCTCGCTCCACAATGTACCTCGAACCTGGTCCCCTCAGATACAGCCCTCACAGCGGACGCCGTCGATTATTAGTCGTTTAGCTTCGTTGGCTTCGTTTTTCCTCCATTATGATACGGCAAGAATGATGCCAGGAAGTTAAAAAGATCGATAACGAGTTGAAAATTAATGTATCTTTAGAATTATTTCCTGCTTGGGAGTCTTGTCTGTGTAACAAATTTTGTAATATCATAATAGAAAACGAAATGTATTACGTATAGCGGGGTGAAATGTTCGCAAGGTTTCTTCTAGGAGAGGCATCCACACGGAGGAAGCGGCGATCACCTTACATTCTTTCAAACGAAATCTTTACTCTTCTGGGTATTCTCCGTTGATCCCTGGTGTGTCTGCCTGCTTATTTCTTAGGCAAACAACAGGTCCATGACGCAATGTTGCTTGCTGAAGTCAACGACCCTATTTTTTGACCAGGTATGCGTGACTCCAATTGATAATCATTAGTATCCTTCTGCTTCTCTGTCTGGCCTAGAAAGGCAGGGGATGGAGAACGCGGGGGTGAACCCAAATGGGCACGCGACTGGAAACGGTGTATAAAGGAAAGCGGATACTTAGGGTAACTTGGCATTCCTTAACCCTTTAATTGTATTGAACAGTCAATAAACGCCATTAATCCTATTGGTTCGAAATACTGCTTCCTATTAAAACGATTAAAAATCAAAGTGTTACATGAATTAACTGTTCTTGGCATTGAAATTGCTAATATTAAGGACGATAGAAAAAATCCTAAGCCATATTTAACGACAAAGCCAAACCACGAGCAATCGTGGGACGGAAAGCCACGGGTCCCCCTGGGATAGCCGGGTTGCCAAAATCAGTTCAAAGGAACCGGATTACCGTGGCTTCACCGAAAATGGTATCCGGTTTTTGTTTTAAAGAGCATTGCTTATGAGGAAATGACCGGTTGCGTTGGTTCAATGGATCATCCTTCTCATAAGCATCCTTGCTTGGGAGAGGTTTCGACCATGATATTCAGTAAAGAATTAACGTTACGGATACCGCATCTTAGAGTCAATTGGTTTTCATTCAGGTTGTTATACCTAAAAATATTGATAAGAATATTTGGCCTAATGAGCAGACTGAAAAATAAGTTCCCTTATTAGGGAGGATGGAGCAGTATGTTAACTGATGTAGAGCTGAGGCAGTGGATAGAACAATTTGGTCGGTGGGATGTATAGGAATTTTTAGCGAAGGTCAAGATATGGGGGGTGTGCTCATTTATCTCAAAGGTGGAGAGGGTTCTCGGAGAGCGAGGGAAATTCTTCAAAGAGACCGTAATACGGAGGTAGAAACCCGTGGATAAAACCGGAGACCATTATGCTCAGATTTCCTATCCAATAGGAAATAGGCTTCCAAAGGTAGATATAAATAATAACTCATTTTTGTCGTTTCTTAACAAATTAGATTCGAGGCCGCCGGAGTCTGTTTCGGGAAGAGAAGGTGTTTTTACGCAGGAAGACAGAAAGGACTCCCCGGGGTTTTCGCGAAATGGCGAGCCCGACTCAACTAAATCTGACCATCGAGAAAATGACTCTATTGAATCAGAAAAGAAGGCCAATCCGATCGATTCCTCCCTGAAGAAAGACGAGGTGCAGCCAAAGGAATCCAAAAAGGAAGGCCTTTCAGCTGAGCAAGGTCCTTCCTTCATGGGGTCATTCTTAATTGAATTGGTTGATAGTATCAAGAAAGCTCTCGCCTCCATTTATAATGATACAGTGTTGGCAATGGACAAATATGATGATGCGGAAATTAGGAAACGTTCTCATACTCAAGTGAAAGAGGAGATCAAAAAGATCGATTCCGTTCTGAATAGTCTCTTAAATTTCATTAACGTCAATACCCCCAGAGCAAATCCGAACACCCTGTATGTGATCTTTGAAGAAATTTTGGAGGCCGATGAGGAACAGTTTCGGCAGAAAGGTATCAAGATCCAAAAAAAATATGAAAAGGACCTCCCGGACACCTATATTCAGCCAGAACAGGTGAGGTTCATATTACATGCCGTTCTTCAGTACGCCATCCTTTCAACGCCTCCGGGACACGCCATCGGATTTTTGATGAAATTAAGTGATAATGGAACGGGTGTCGAGAAGACTGTGCCCGAGGATAAACGGAGGTATATTGAGGTGATAATAGGCTTCAAAGGTAATAGGAAACCGATCGGCCAATTGGAGAATTTATCGGAAACTACAGGGGATCCGGGTACAGGGTTGGCCGATTTAATATTGAGATTGGCGAAGGATATTCTTGAAAGAAACCATGGGATGATGATAGAAACCCAGCGGGAAAAATCGAAGACTCTCATTGCTCTGAGATTTCCGATTGAGAGAAGAAAAGTAGTCCATTATCGACCGCTCGCCCTATAAAATAAGATGCGAATTTACTCATAGAAGAACCTGAGGCTATATGGAGATAATGGAAGAATCATTCAGTAACAGAGAGAGAAGAAGATATCCCAGGGTTATTATTGATTTGCCCCTTGAATATCGGGATATGGATGGATCGTGTCTACGTGGGGGGATTGTTGTCAATGCAAGCGAGGGAGGGTTTCTCATCGAATCCCCTAGAGACATCCTTGTTGGTACGGAATTAAATGTCACTGTCCTGTTCCCGAAGGGATTTGAATTGGCTGACTTGAAGGTGGTGGCGAAGATTATGTGGAAAGAATCTTATCGGAGAGAGGACTGGAAATGAGTTCCGTACTGGGAAGGATACCAGTATGGATTAGAATTTATTCAGATATCGCAGGAGGATCGTTTGAAACTGAAGTCGCTTCTGGGTGGGCAATTTGAATTTGAGGAGACTTTCCCAACTCTATCTTGTGAACTTTAGATTAAGACGCGCAGATGAATAGATTCCTTCGTTACGTTGATTTCAATCGCAAATCCTCAAGGCATATAGAGAGCCTGTCGTGTTTCCTTGTAGGTGTTATGCGTAACATCTCCCCTTTCTTAAAACCACTCCCGGAAAGAGCGATTTTCGTTCCCCAAGAAATAAATTAAAGATCTAAAAACTACTCCACTCCTTTACAAATCGGAAAAATTGAAATACATAAGCATAGATGACAACGCAGAAAATACTCACCCGGGATTTCGTTCTCAGTTTCCTGGCTCAATTTGCTTTCTCCTTTGTCTCCTTTATCCTCGTTCCGACCATTCCGGTCTATCTTTCAAGATTCGAGGCGAAGGCAGGGGAAATCGGCCTCCTTGTCGGGATTCTGAGCGTCTTCTCCTTGATTCCCCGGCCCTTCGTCGGGAGAGCCCTTCTAAGAATCCCCGAAAGAAAATTCATGATAGCCGGAGCGTTGCTCTATACCCTCTCATCAATCGCCTATCTCTTCGCCCCTCCTTTTTGGCCCTTTTTGATCGTGAGAATCTTACAGGGGGTCGGATTGGCCTTCTTTTCAACCGCCTCGGTCGCATTAATCGCCAACATTACCTCTGAAAACCGCCGCGGCCAGACCATCAGCTACTACTTCCTGTCATTCAATTTCGCCTTTGCTCTGGCCCCCTATTTTGGGATGGTCCTCATTAACCAGTTCAGCTTCACCGTTCTCTTCTCGGTCTGCACCGCGTTGTCTTTATGTACTTTGCTCATCGCTCTCAAATTGAGGAAAATCCAGGGTGTTCCAATAGAAATCGAATCGATGCGTAATCAACCCCTTTTCAGTCGTGAAGTGCTTCCGTCGGCGATCATGGCCTTTTTGCTCAACGTCATCTGGGGAAGCCTGGGGGCCTTTTTCCCACTTTATGCCCTGGGCCATGGTGTTTCCAACCCTGGAATCTACTTTGCTTTTGTCGCCATCACCCTTATTCTTGGCCGTTCTTTGGGTGGAAGAATATTGGATATTTACGCGAGAGAAAAGGTGATCATCCCTTGTTTCATGGCTATTATTATTTCCGTAGTTGTTCTTTCCTTTTCCACCACTCTTCCAATGTTTATTCTGGTGGCAATCATTTTTGGAACGGGATGGGCTTTTCTCTATCCTTCCCTTGTCGTTTACGCTGTTGAGAATTCTGGATCTGCTCGAGGTCCTGCGATGGGCACCTTCACGGCCCTGGCTGACCTGGGCGCAGGGATCGGACCGATGATCATGGGCATGATCCTTGAGTGGACTAATTATCCGATGATGTTTTTCTTCTTGGCTCTCGTCGGAGCCGTCAATTTTCTTTACTTCGGCTATGCCATTAGAAGAAAACGAAAAAAGATCGGCTGAATGATGGTTGAAAGGGTGACGCCTTGAAGATTTAAACGGACTTTGTTAATTCTTCTATTAAGCTTTCGTCGTATTTCAGGTAACGGAACATGAGAGTTGAAGAATTCGATTACCACCTTCTGCCATCCCTAATCGCTCAATATCCTTCTCCTCAAAGGGGAGAGACTTCTTTAATGGTTCTTCACCGTCAGACGGGGGCGATCGAGCACCGGGCCTTCGGAGATATTGCCCAATACCTGAACCCCTCCGACCTCCTTGTGATGAACAACACCCGCGTTCTTCCGGCCCGGCTCATTGGGAAAAAAGAGACCGGAGGGCGGGTCGAAATGCTCCTCATCCCTTCGTGGAATGGCATGGGAGGAGAATGGAAAGCCTTGATCAAGGGTGGTGGGAGGATGAAAAGGGGATCCCGAATCCGATTTGAGCAGGGGCTTGAGGGGGAAATAGGAGAGGTGAAGGGTGGAATAGGAAAGGTTAGGTTCTCCTGTCAAAGTGAGGTCATGGATATCCTTCGGAAGATCGGTCACGTCCCCCTCCCCCCTTACATCAAACGAGGGGATGAACCATTGGACAGGGAGCGTTATCAGACCGTTTTTGCAGAGCGAGATGGGTCCGTTGCCGCACCGACAGCAGGTCTCCATTTCACCCATTCCTTGCTTCAATTGCTCAAAAAAAACGGAGTACGTACCACGACAGTCACCCTCCATGTTGGAATTGGAACCTTTGCTCCGGTAAAGACCCGAGACGTCGAAGACCATATGATGGAAGCGGAATGGACCGAGATATCGGAAGACTCGGCGAGAGAAATTGAGGATACGAAGGCCCGGGGCGGGAAGGTCATCGCCGTTGGGACGACCACGACGCGGGCCCTTGAATCTTTCTCCAACGGGAGCGGAGGTGTGAAAGCCGGTAAAGGAATGGCTTCCTTATTCATCTATCCTCCCTATCGCTTTAGGGTCGTAGGCGGGCTTATCACCAATTTCCATTTACCTAAATCCACTTTGGTCATGCTGGCATCTGCCTTCGCGGGAAAAGACTCATTGATGAAGGCGTATCAGGAAGCCATCCGCAAAAAATACCGGTTCTACAGCTATGGCGATGCGATGCTGATCCTATAATTTGTGAATAGTGATAGTGATGGTGATTGGTGTTAAATTCCAATTTTTCACGGTCACGAATCACGAACCACGAATCACGTGTTTATAAAAGATGGCTTTTCGATTTGAGATTATCAAAAAGGACAGTTCTTCGCAGGCACGCCTGGGGAGGGTCGAGACAGACCACGGCGCTTTCACTACCCCTGCCTTTCTCCCGGTGGGAACGCAAGGATCAGTCAAATCCGTTACCCCTGAAGAACTGGTGGAAATGGGTGTTGAAGCGATTTTGGGCAACACTTACCATCTCTACCTCAGGCCGGGACATGAGACTGTCGGAAGATTGGGAGGACTTCACGCTTTTATCCATTGGGAAAGACCCATTCTAACGGATAGTGGCGGTTTCCAGATATTCAGCCTTGGAAGTCTTCGAAAGGTCTCAGAAGACGGCGTGACTTTTCAGTCCCACTTGGATGGCTCTTCTCACTTTCTCACGCCGGAGAAGGTGGTGGAGATACAGAGGGTTCTCGGCACGGATATTGCCATGGTCTTAGATGAATGTGTCCCCTACCCTTCTCCTTACGAATATGTAAAGGCCTCGACGGAGCGAACGAGCCGCTGGGCAGGAAGATGCTTGCAAACAAGGCGCGAAACCGACGCTGCACTCTTCGCCGTTGTCCAGGGAGGTATCTATCGGGACTTGAGAGAAAAGAGCGTTCAAGCTTTGACGGAGATGGGATTTCAGGGATACGCCATCGGTGGTCTGAGTGTGGGCGAACCGAAATCAATGATGATGGATGTCCTGAAGTGGACAACTCCCCTCTTGCCCGAGGACGCCCCCCGATATTTAATGGGCGTGGGGACGCCCGAGGATATGATCCATGCCGTGACGCTTGGAATAGACTTCTTTGATTGTGTCCTTCCGACAAGGAATGCGCGGAACGGAACACTTTTTACGTCTTCGGGGAAAATATCGATCAAACAAGCCCAGTACGCCGAGGACGGAAGACCCATAGATGAAACGTGTGGCTGCTACACCTGTCGCCACTATTCCAGGGCCTATCTCCGCCATCTTTACGTGGCCAAAGAAATTTTGTCTTCGAGGTTGAATACTATTCACAATCTGTATTATTATATAACGCTTTTGGTGAAGATGAAGGAGGCAATCAAAGAAGGACGCCTCCTCGATTTCCGTCAATCTCGTGCCTCCTCCTAAGGATTGAAAGCCAGAAATCGAGGACGCGGAGACGCCATGAACCGGAGATGCGGTGAAAAGGATTTTTTCGCCGTGTCTCCCCATCTCTGTGTCAGATGATTCTCTTGCCTGATACGGTGCGGTATTGAGCAGCTTGCGGATTTCAAACCGCTTGAAGTGATATAAAAGGAGGAACTTATGGGAATAGATCTGGCTTACGCAATGGGGACACAGCCGGGAGGGGGTGGAGGTCAAGGCTCTTCCCTCATGACTTTTCTACCCATTATTTTGATCTTTGTCGTCTTCTATTTTCTGCTCATTCGACCTCAACAGAAGCAGAAAAAAGAACATCAGAACCTGCTGGCAAACCTCAAGGTGGGCGATAACGTTTTAACCGCCGGAGGTATCTACGGCCGAGTGACCGGTATCAAAGATGACAGAATCACCGTTGAAATCTCGGACAAGGTGAGAGTGAAGGTCAACCGAGGCCACATTGCCGGAGTGGTCAAACAGGACGTATTGAAAGGAGATTAATTGAAAAGCACCAAATCCCAAGCCCCAAATATCAAATAAACCCCAATGACGAAAATTCGAAACCCAAAACAAATTCGTTTTTGTCATTTGGATTGGGAGGTTGGAATTTATTTGGAATTTGGGATTTGAAATTTGGAATTTCTGATTGCCTTTCCAGGCAACCCCCTTGCTCTAAACTTCGTTTTAGGGCTATAATCCACAAGGAGGTAAAACATGAGGAAATATGAAATCATCTTCATTTTGGATCCTGATCTCGAAGAAGAACAGGCCCAGTCGTTGGTTGAAAAAGTCAAAGGGATTATCACCCAGGCCAACGGAGAAATCTTAAAGGTTGAAGATTGGGGAAAAAGAAAGCTCGCCTACGAAGTCAAAAAGAAAGCCAAAGGTCATTATATCCTCACCCACGTTTTAGGATCGCCTGCTCTGCTCTCTGAATTAGAGAGAAATTTTCGGGTCATGGATGTTGTCATCAAGTTCCAATCCGTTCGATTGGATGAGCGACAAGCCGCCTCCTCGGAGGGCCCGATATTAGAGGAAGCCTCGGAGGAGGGAACTGAGGCCGCGGCAAGGACATGACCACTTTGAATCGCGTGGTCCTCACGGGAAAAGTGGCCACTCCTCCTCGACGCCATTATCGTCCGGACGGGTTGCCCGTGATCCAATTCCCGCTAGAGTTAAATGACTCGGAGGATCCGACGGGTCAAACCCGACACCGCAATAGGATAAAACAAAAGGCCCGGAACCGAATCACCATTGTGGCTGTTGGAAAATTGGCTGAGTTTGATCTTGACCTCCTCCAGAGCGGCCAACCCCTGATGGTTACCGGCAAACTCAATCTCCGATCCTGGCAAACGCCGCAAGGAACGAGTCGAACCCGCACAGAGATCATCGCGTCGGATCTCCGGAGGATTGAAGAGAAGGGCCAGCCATCCAGAACAGAGGAATAAGGAGAACAGAATGAGAAAACCAACGGAAAAGCCAGCCTCCGACAGGAGGAAGAAACCTTTCATGAGGCGAAAGGTCTGCCGATTTTGTACGGACAAAAAATTGGACATCGATTATAAGAATCCAAAGATCCTTCGATATTTTATTACAGAACGGGGAAAAATCATTCCTCGAAGGATCTCAGGAAACTGTGCGAAGCACCAGAGACAGGTGACGGTGGCGATCAAGAGGGCGCGCAACATCGCCATTCTGCCCTTTACGACGGCGTCTCACTAAAAACGAGCTATAAACAATGAACTATGAACAAGAAAGAGAATATTACCGTTTAACGTTCATCGTATCTTGGAGGTGTTCCATGAAGGTTGTTTTGTTAGAGAATGTCCCTTCTTTGGGAAAAGCCGGAGACTTGGTGAAGGTCTCTGATGGATACGGAAGAAATTTTCTTATCCCTCAGAAGAAAGCCATCCCCGCCACAGACAAAAGCCTCAAGGTAATCGAACATCAAAAGCGTTTGGTTCAACAACGGATGGAAAAGGCAAGAAAGGATGCGGAGAAGTTGGGCCAACAGATCCAAAATCTATCCTGCACCTTTGCAAAGACGGTTGGAGAAAGCGGGAAACTTTTTGGCTCCGTGACCTCTATGGATATTGAAAATTTTCTTAAAGAAAACGGCCTTGAGGTGGATCGTAAAAAGATCGCCCTGGAGGAGCCCATTAAGAATCTGGGGATGTTTACTGTACCGATTAAGCTCCATCCCGAGGTAACTACCCATCTGAAGGTGTGGGTGGTCCAGGAGTAATCTTCGATGAGCGAGGCGAACTTCGCTTCCCACAAACTTCCTCCTCAGCATATTGAGGCGGAACAATCCGTGCTCGGGGGAATCCTCATCGAAAATGAAGCCGTCAATCGAGTGACGGAGATTCTTGACCCCGATGACTTTTATCGGGACGCCCATCGCAAGATTTACAATGCCTTGCTCAACCTTTCGGAACGCGATGAGCCCGCTGACCTGATCACCCTGACCAATGAACTTCGAAAAAGTGACCAGCTCGATTCCATCGGGGGGGCCTCTTATCTGGCCTCCTTGATTGATTCGGTCCCTACCGCTGCGAACATTGAATACTACGCCAAGATCGTCAAAGAAAAAGCCATTCTTCGGAAGTTGATTCAAACCTCCACCGAGATTATTACGCAGGGTTACGAGGATCGAGGAGATGTGGAAGGGTTTCTTGACGAGGCAGAGCGAGCCATCTTTGAGATTTCGGAAAAAAGAGTGCGGCCTTCTTTTTACTCCATCCGGGAAATCGTCAAAGAGAGTTTTACGACCATTGAAAAGCTCTTCAAAAAGAAGGAGGCCGTCACCGGCGTTCCCTCAGGGTTTAAGGAACTGGATCGCATGACAGCGGGTTTTCAGCCCTCTGACCTGATTATTATTGCCGGAAGGCCCAGCATGGGGAAGACGGCCTTTTGCCTCGATGTTGCCGAGTATGCCGCCATCGGGAATAAAATTCCGGTGGCCATTTTTTCGCTGGAGATGTCAAAGGAACAATTGGTCATCCGTATGCTCTGTTCCCAAGCCAATGTGGAGGGGACTCGGCTCCGGACAGGCTATCTCAACGAGAGCGATTGGCCAAAGCTGACTATTGCCGCAGGGAATCTATCGGATGCACCCATCTTCATTGATGACACGGCAGCCCTCTCGGCTCTCGAATTGAGAGCCAAGGCCCGTCGCCTTAAATCTGAACATGGTTTGGGCATGGTCATTGTCGACTACCTTCAACTGATGAGAGGAAGGACAAGAGTCGAAAGCCGACAGCAGGAGATCTCAGAAATCTCCCGGTCGTTAAAGGCGCTTGCCAAGGAACTTACTATCCCTGTGATCGCTGTCTCCCAGCTCAGCCGGAAGACCGAGGAACGAACGGGCAACAGGCCGCAGCTGTCGGACCTTCGGGAATCCGGCGCGATCGAGCAAGACGCCGATCTGATCCTTTTCATCTATCGTGACGAAGTGTATAACAGATCGGAAGACAACCCGAACCGAGGCAAGGCAGAGGTGATCATCGGAAAACAGCGGAACGGTCCCATTGGAAAGATCGACCTGGCTTTTCTGGATAAATTTACGACCTTTAAAGACCTTTATAGGGGAGATGCTGAAAATAATTACCAGTAATCATGCCCCCTAATAAATGAAAGTTCAAATATCAAAATCCCTGCCTTCGCCGAAGCGGCTTCGCGCAGGCAGGCAAATGTCAAGGGAATGTCAGTGTAGTGAATCTGACACTTCTTTACACTGGTAATGGGGCTATCATTCTCGTTCGCATCAGGTGCGGGGTGACCTCAGGCGGGAATCCAGCTTGAAAGACTGGATTCCGGATCAAGTCCGGAATGACAACTAAAGAGAACTCAGAACCAAATGAACTTACCTAATATCCTGACATTAACCAGAGTCCTTTTGATTCCCCTCTTCGTCATTTTCATCATCAACAAGTATTTCGAATGGGCCCTTCTTACTTTTGCCGTTGCAGGGATCACAGACGGCCTGGACGGCCTCATTGCACGCCTGACTCACCAGCGGACTGAGTTGGGTGCTTACCTCGACCCCATCGCTGACAAACTCCTCATTTCCGCCGCTTTCATCTCCCTTGCCATCATTGAAATGATTCCCAGTTGGCTGGTGGTCGTCGTCGTCACCCGGGATGTCATCATCCTGGTCGGTATTCTGGTGATGATCCTCACTAGCTACCATCCCGAGATCAACCCCAGTTTCTTGAGCAAAACAACCACGACGTTTCAAATTGCCACAATCCTTTGCGTATTAATGGCGTGGTACTTCCCGACTTTTAAACAACTCTCCGTTCTTGCCATTTATGGAACCGCCATCATCACCATTCTATCCGGAACGCAGTATATTTACATTGCCACGCGAATTCTGAATGAAAAGAAATAAGCGTCCGTCACTGAAGGGAGAAATGGATATGGCGATCATCGTTGAGGTCACCGGAAGAGAGATTCTCGACTCCAGGGGAAACCCGACCGTAGAAGCAGAGGTCTTCTTGGAAAGCGGCTTTAGCGGGAGGGCCTCCGTCCCTTCCGGAGCTTCGACCGGAAAGCATGAGGCCCTCGAATTAAGGGACAACAACCCCAAACGCTATCTGGGCAAGGGAGTGCAAAAAGTAGTTCGAAACATTAATCGTGTGATGGCCCCTAAACTCCTGGGAATGGATGTCCTGGATCAAAAAGCCATCGATATAGCGATGCTCCGGTGGGATGGAACCCCTAATAAAACCCGATTGGGCGCCAATGCGATTCTGTCCGTCTCCTTGGCCTGTGCGAAGGCTGCTGCCAGCTACCTGGGACTTCCTCTCTATCGGCACCTTGGAGGCCTTTCCGCCGCGCGGCTTCCCCTCCCCATGATGAATATTCTAAACGGCGGTGTCCACGCCGACAATAATGTAGACCTTCAGGAATGCATGATTATTCCCGTGGGAGCCAAAAGCTTTAAGCAAGCGCTCAGGATGGGAGCGGAGGTTTTTCACCATCTCAGGTCGATTCTGAAAGCCAAAGGCTACAAGACCGCTGTCGGGGATGAGGGAGGGTTTGCGCCAGACCTTCGCTCTAATGAGGAGGCCTTCTCTCTGATCCTGGAGGCCATCAGAAAATCAGGCTATCTACCGGGAAAAGAGATCGCTCTTGGCATCGATGCTGCCGCGACCGAATTCTACCGGAAGAAGGCCTATTTCCTCAAAGCCGAAAAGAAGTCGAAACGGACCGCCGCCGAAATGATTGCGTACTACGAAGCCCTGATTAAGAAGTTTCCCATCGTTTCCGTTGAAGACGGCCTTGCCGAGGACGATTGGGAAGGATGGAGGACGATGACGGCCCGCCTCGGGAAAAAGGTCCAATTGGTTGGAGACGACCTTTTTGTTACCAACCCCGATCGACTTATGAAGGGAATTCGAGAAGGCATAGGAAATGCCATCCTCATCAAACCTAACCAGATTGGGACGCTGACCGAGACCCTTGAGGTGGTAGAGATCGCAAAAAAGGCTGGCTATCGGACCGTCATCTCCCATCGCTCCGGCGAGACAGAAGATACGACCATTTCAGATTTGGCCGTGGGTACGAATGCCGGTCAGATCAAGACCGGCGCTCCTTCCAGAACGGATCGGGTAGCTAAATACAATCAACTTCTCCGAATTGAAGAGGCGCTTGGAAGTCGAGCCGCCTTTGTCCCCCCGCTTCGATACGTCCCGACTCTCTCGTCCCGGCCAGCCTGAAGACCGGCTCCTCTCCCGTGCTCCTTATGTTTGAGTTTTTAACTTTTTGAATTGACAAAAACTCTGTAATCTGGTAATTCCTGTTTCAATTTGACGTAATCCTCTGTGGCGGACTCGCCGATTACAACACGCAAGAATGACGCATCCACGTTTCTTTCTCATAAGGGGGCTCCAAAGTAAGCAATTTGGGGTCCAATCCAGTTTCTTAACCGGCGCGCGAGCAGTAAAAATTCGAAAGGAGGGTGGGCTATGACTAAAAAAATCACAAGGAGAAAGTTTTTGAAGAGTGCAGTCGTCGGTGGTGTGGCCCTCGGAACCGGTTTAGGCGGTTACCGGCTGACCTATGGTCAAGCCAAGAAACCAGCAGGCCTAATTAAGATCGGTGGACAGGGGGCTCTCTCTGGAGCCCATGCGGATTATGGCTGGATGATGATGGCTGGATCTACGATGGCCATTGAAGAGATCAATGCCAAGGGTGGAATCTTAGGTCGAAAACTCGAATTGAAATTCATGGACGAGGAGTTAAAGCCTGCCACTGCTGTCAAGAATGCCAGATACTTGGTCACGGACTGGGGAGCTGATTTCCTGTTCGGTGTAGATTCGAGTGGATGTGCTATGGCCATCGGTCCAGTCTTACCCGAATTGAATCGACTCCATTTCTTCAGCCATGCTTCAACGCACCGTTTGACAGAAGAATTAGTCTATCA
>JAPVTA010000205.1:0-15685 GCA_047519465.1 Thermodesulfobacteriota bacterium
GACGCCCTGCTCCGGCAGGGCGTCTTTTTTTTAACTCGCTACCGCTTCGTCTGGGCTGATTTTCCCCTTTTGTACGTGTTATCCACGGCCCCGTTTTTCTGAGGACTCCTTAGTGAAGTCGTGATTCTTAAATCTTGCCATACATAGCAATACTTCAAATCGTAATAAACAATGGGTGGGAAAAGTTTTTCACTCTTAAGTGAAGCAATTTGGGATTTTTGTGAAAAGTTCTTGCACTTTATAAAGGAGATAGTTAGAATCCAAAAGTTTAGGAAAGCTGTAAAATACTATGAAATTTCTTATCTAAGTGTATAATGGAACGAAATTTGCTTGTGGTATCCATATAAGTAATACTTAATCTTCTGGCCAAATCGGCTTAATTCAAGCATCTAAATGATACTTACGGGGTAGAAGGGGGGGTGGCTGATCAGCCAACAAGGCGAAGCTGCAGAATGTCGTAGTGAATGAGTTGGATATAGGACGGTGAAGACTTTTATTGCAGACCTGAGGCAATATTGGAAGGATCGGCCGTTTATATGGAGTGAATGTAAAGATGTTTCTTTAAGGAAGGTCCGGTTACCACAATGCGGGAGGGTTCTGGTATTAGGTCCCCATCCCGATGATCCCGAAACCGTGGCAATCACTTGTAGACTCTTGATGCAATCAGGTTGTGATATTTGGTATGCCATTGCGAGTTTAAGCCCATCCGGTGTGCAGGATGAGTATGTCCGAAGAACACGAAATACGAGTTCCGTTTCCTTACAGGACATAAAGGGCAAGATCCGCCAAAGAGAGCAGACGCAATCAGCAGAAAGGTTTGGGTTGACCCAGGAGAGACTCGCCTTCCTTGGTATAGAGGAAGACAAGGAGCTCGATTCTCCTAAGAACTTGGCCAGGATCAGGGACCATCTGGAATCTGTAGAGCCAGACATGGTGATGATGCCAATCGGTAAAGATCCAAACCGGACACATGCGTGGATATACCAGACTTTTCAGAAATGCGTTAAAGAGCTGACACTCAAAACAAAAAAACCCATTGTTGCTCTCTACAACGAAGACCCCAAAACCATTGAGATTCGCAAAGACCTTTTCGTTCTTTTCGGTGAAGAAGGGGCTGACTGGAAAGGGGCCTTGTTGAAGATTCACGATTCTCAACAGGAGAGAAATATTCACAGTCGCGGGATGGGCTTCGACGAACGGATTCTCGGTATGAATCATTCGAGTTGGAGGCACCTCGTTGAAACTTCGACTCCGGCTGGATCTTCGGCAAAATATGCAGAAGTTTTCGAGATAGAGTTATTCGATGAGGCTGAGAAAATTCCAACGAGAATGGGTCTTTCATGATCTCACATCCAACAAATAAGAAAGGCACACTATGACTCTCTACGATGAGATTAGGGAAATGATTACGACTGAATTGGCCTTGGACAGAGAAGTCGTCGTACCAGAGGCCCACTTGCAGGACGATTTGGGCGCTGACTCTCTGGGACTTCTGAATTTGGCTGAAGCGATTGACGCGCGATACGGATTAGAGCTTCAAGGCGATGACCTCGTGGATATCCCGAATGTGAGTGAACTTGTAAAATTGGTCGAGTCGAAAATCGCTTTGAAGTCTTAACCCCAATATTTGAAATTTCCCCTCACCCTCCCCTCTCCCCAGCGCCTGCCGGTAGGCAAGGGGCGAGGGAGGATACTTGTGGAAGGAGGCCGAGCATGGAATATCCGAGAATAACCAAGAAGCCTTTCGACCAATACCCAGTCAAGCCTAATCTTCGGGATTATCCTAAGATGGTCGAGGAATTTAGCTGGGATAAGGTCTCCCCGGAGTTAGACTGGTTCGACAGTGAGCATATCAACATCGGGCATGTGGCCATCGACTCACACTTAAAAACAAACCGGAGGAATAAGAAGGCTCTTATATGGGAGAGCAAAAGAGGCGAGGAGGAGGAGTATACCTTCCAGGACCTGTCGCGACTGAGTAACAAGTTCGCCAACGTTCTCGTCAAAAAACTTGGTACCCAGAAAGGAGACCGGGTCTTCTTTTTTCTGGAACGGGTTCCGGAGATTTATATCGGCATTCTTGGATCACTTAAAGCGGGCTGCGTGATCGGTCCGCTCTTCTCCGCCTTCGGACCAGATGCGGTCAAGGACCGTTTGGCGGATAGCGAGGCAAAAGTATTAGTAACCAGTCCCTCTCTCAAAAAGAAAATCACGGAGATTATTCCTGAACTCCCTGCCCTTAAGAATATCATTGTGGTCCAACGAGGAGAAGGAAAGGCAGATCCCGAAGATTTGTCGTATGATGAGGTCATGGCCGAGGCCTCTGAATCTTTTGATATCTTTAAGACGCACAAGGAAGATTACGCCATCATGCATTACACCTCCGGCACAACCGGAAAACCCAAGGGGGCTGTACATGTCCATGGGGCCATCGTGGGTCATTATGCTACCGCTAAGTATGTTTTGGACCTTCAAGAGGAAGACATCTACTGGTGTACAGCAGATCCAGGCTGGGTCACCGGGACCTCCTATGGAATGTTCGGGCCCTGGTCGAACGGGGCTACCCAAGTCGTCTACGAGGGAGGATTCAGCGCCAAGCACTGGTACAGCTTTCTTGAACGAAGGAAGGTCACGATTTGGTACACAGCACCTACGGCCATCCGGATGCTCATGAAGGCCGGAAACGAACTCCCACGGCAGCATCATTTTGATTCCTTGCGTCACATGTACAGTGTGGGGGAGCCTCTCAATCCTGAGGCGGTCGTTTGGGGAAAGGAGATCTTCGGGAAGGCTTTTCACGATAACTGGTGGCAGACCGAAACCGGGTCCATCATGATCGCCAATTACCCGATTCAGGACGTCAAACCCGGCTCCATGGGAAGACCCTTTCCGGGGATCAAGGCTGGAATCGTGGATGACACCTTCAATGAACTCCCCCACGGTAAAGAAGGAAACCTGGCACTCAGGCCCGGGTGGCCCTCGATGTTTCGCACCTACTGGAAAAAGGATGAATTGTATCAATCCCGGTTCAAGAATGGGTGGTACATCACGGGCGATAGAGCAAGGAGAGATGAAGAGGGGTACTACTGGTTTGTGGGTCGTACGGACGACGTCATCAATACGGCCGGGCACTTGGTGGGTCCCTTTGAGGTGGAGTCGGTTCTCATCGAACACCCTGCTGTTGCAGAAGCGGGTGTGATTGGTAAGCCGGATCCAATCGCCATGGAGGTGGTCAAGGCCTTCGTCTCCTTGAAAGACGGCAATGCTCCCTCAGAAGCATTACGGCATGACATCCAAAAGTTTGTCATGAAGCGGCTTTCCAGTGCTGCTGCACCCCGTGAGATTGAGTTTATTTCCACACTGCCCAAGACGAGGAGCGGAAAGATCATGCGGCGGCTGCTGAAGGCGAAGGAACTCGGACTGCCTTTGGGAGACACATCAACCATGGAAGAGGGCTGAGAAAGGATGCTCCGATGCTGTCACCACAGGATTTCTTTGACTTAAAAGATTTTGACCATCCAGAGATTTTCTCAACAGACCAAGCTGTCTGGACGGCACTCGATCGTTTGCAGGACTATCTTGCCACATTTTTCCAGAAATCGTGGCCCCTTTCAAACATAACTGGGCAAATTGACAAGCCCCTTGTAATTTATCAGGAGGAAGTCCGAAGTGATCTTGAGATAAAGATGCCAGGTCCAAATCGTTCGATACAGGTCTACATGAAAGGAGAATTATTAGAAGGTGCTACAGTAATCTTGCCTGGAGCTTTCCTTTCCAATGATAAAATTATTATCGGGCCGGGGACCATTATTGAGCCGGGTGCATTTATTAAGGGACCGGCGATTATTGGAAGTCACTCTGAAATTCGCCAGGGCGCTTATATTCGCGGGGATTGCCTTGTGGGGAACAAATGTGTTGTCGGACACACGACTGAGATGAAGGGTTCCGTTATGTTGAACGGCGCAAAGGCGCCCCACTTTGCTTACGTCGGCGATAGCATTTTGGGTAAAGATGTGAACCTTGGCGCAGGAACGAAGCTCGCTAACTTGAAGATGATAGCCGGTTCAATTATTGTTACCGCAGACAAGAAGCGGTTCGATACAGGACGGCGTAAGCTAGGGGCAATCCTGGGTGACCATACAGAAACCGGATGCAATTCGGTGACTTCTCCTGGCACTCTGATGGGACCCTCCTCTGTTGTTTATTCAGGCGTTGCCGTGCCAGGTGGATATTACCCAAGCAGAACCATTTTTATGCCTTCCCAGGGCTCTCTTCGAATCCACAGCGTGAAGCGTTAATCCAAACTTCTAAGCTGACAGGCCAAAGCTCACCACGCCCGCCTATCTGGATGCTGCTCATAAGACGCTTTCGACCAGTGAACCTGGCCTAAAAGCCGAAGTGAGCTACAGTGCCGAGCCAGACGCTGACGTTACAAGCGCCACATTCTCAACCGCACCCTTCGAGCAGGACACAGAGGTCATTGGTCCCATGAAGTTGAAGCCCTGGATCTCGTCGAGTGTCGATGATGCGGACCTTTTTGCTATGTTCCCCGAGGTCATTGAGGCTAGAGATACATTGCACGGTACTGGATTAAGAAGAACTTTTATGAGATAATTCGCAATAAACCTGAAGGAGGATGGAAATGGGCAACGATATTTATGAAAAGCTTAGAAGTTTCCTGGATACCTTGCCGACGGGCTTTCCGACAACGCCCACCGGAGTCGAGCTGAGGATTCTCAAGAAGCTCTTTACTCCTGAAGAAGCTGAACTAACCATGAATCTTCAGAGAGAACCGGAAGAGCTCTCGCAGATCGTGGCCCGTTTGGGAAGGAAGGAGTCCGAACTGGCCGTTAAGCTTGAGGATATGGCCCAAAAAGGGCTCATTTTCAGAGTCCGTCAAGGAGAACAAGTGAAATATCAGGCTTACCAATTCATCATTGGGATCTATGAGTTCCAGTTGAAAACCCTGGACAGCGAATTTTCCAGAATGTTTGAGGAGTACTTGCCCTATTTCGGTATGTCATTGGGACCCATAAGGACGAAGCAGCTCCGTGTGATTCCGGTTGAGTCGGCGGTCAAGGCCCTTCCCGGTGTGGCCCCTTACAATAAGATCAGGGAACTGGTCAGACAGCAGGATTTGATTTCTGTGGCGGAATGCATCTGCCGTAAGGAGCAGAAGCTCTTAGGGAACGAGTGCAAACGTCCGAAAGAGACCTGCCTTGGGTTTGGGGAGTTTGCCCGGTTCTATATCGACAATAAGATGGGGAGGTTGATCACCACGGATGAAGCCATGAAGATCCTCGACCTGGCGGAGGAGTCCGCCTTGGTGCTCTCCCCAACGAATGCCCGGGAGTTGAAATACATCTGCTGTTGCTGCTCCTGCTGTTGTCCTACTCTCAAAGCCGCCAAGCTACTCCCAAAGTCTAAATATGTCATTTCATCATACTACCAAGCCAAGATCGATCCGGATTTGTGTTCGGACTGCGGTCTCTGTATCGAGCGGTGTCAAGTGGACGCAATCAAGCAAGGGGACGGACACTCCGAGATCAAAGATGAGAAATGTATCGGCTGTGGATTATGTGTCTCCACTTGCCCGCAGGAGGCGATCTCACTGATGGCTAGGCCGGGAATGGAACCTCCGCCCAAGGATATTGATGAAATCCATTCGAATATTGAAACCGAGCGTCGCACCTCCCAGCCGCAGCCCTGATTTAATTCCAAAAATAACATCCGGTCATGTCATCGTCAGTGAAGACAATTGTCCATAGCACTGACCTGCTAAGCGAACAATCCAGCAGGATCGCGCAAAAAGGCCGTTCCACGGAAGGCGTGACGCTGGTGCTCGTACTGGTCCTCGCGCTGGTGCTCCGCTTGTGGGGCTTGGATCGGAATGGGTGGGGTGCGGAGTATTACACCGCCGCGGTACGGAGCATGGCGATGAGCTGGCATAACTTCCTTTACAACGCCTTCGACCCAGCAGGTTTCATCTCCGTGGACAAGCCCCCGGTAGCGATATGGCTTCAGGTTGTCAGCGTCAAGCTACTCGGCTTCCGTCCGTTTAGCGTCCTTCTGCCCCAGGTTGTTGAGGGCGTTGGGTCGGTAGGACTCCTCTTTCATTTGGTGCGGAGGCGTTTCGGATCGTCAGCCGGCTTCTTGTCGGCCCTTTTCCTGGCAATTACGCCAGTATGGGTTGCGGTCAACCGAACAAACAATACCGATAGTTGCCTCCTCCTAGTCCTCCTGCTAGCCGCTTGGGCTCTGTTGAAGGCGGCTGAAGAGGGAAACTCGCGACTGCTTTTCTTGTCCGCTGCGCTGATCGGCCTCGCTTTCAATGTCAAGATGCTGGCTGCTTACATCGTGCTCCCAACCTTCTTTATAGTGTACTTTTTCGGTGCGCCTCAGCACTGGCAGCGTCGGCTCATTCACCTGGGGATGGCTACGATCGTTGTGGTCGCAACGTCTCTTCCTTGGGTCCTCACATACGAATTCACGCCGGCGAAGGGGAGACCGTTCGTTGGCAGTAGTCATCGAAACTCGATGCTGGAGTTGGTGGTCGGCCACAACGCCATGAATCGATTCGTATCGCCAGCGAAATACTCAAGGGCCGACGCACACGGACAGGGAACGCTCCGGGGGACAAACGCCAGTACAGAATCACCTCTCGGACTGCGTACAGACAGCAGGACTTTCAATGAATGGTCGCGGCTCTTCGTACGCACCCCGACAGGCCCGCTACGGTTAGCTGATGGTCAACTCGCTGCACAGGCCGGGTGGCTATTTCCCTTCGTGGCCATTGCACTCGTCCTGGGTGCGTGTCAAAACAAATTTCGCAGACCGCTTACCACGACACATCTGTCCCTGCTGTTTTGGGGCTGCTGGATCTTCACTTATGCCGGCGTGTATAGTTATTTGGGGGGCATCATGCATTCTTATTATCTTGCAACCATGGCGCCCGCTCTGGCGGCATTGGCCGGTATTGGTATTATCAGCTTGTGGACCAATTATCGTCAACGGAATCGATATACCGGCCTTCTTCCGTTGGCCCTGCTGGTGACGGCTGTTTGGCAGCTCTATATCCAGGCGAGCGCCCTTGGTTGGTCACTCGACACCTTCACGGGGCAGCCAGCCAGTTGGCAAAGTTGGCTTCATGGCGCGCTTATCGGCGGGATCATCGCAGCTACCGCAGGGCTGATCTTTATCCTTTTTCGACCCTTCATGAATCAGGCGACCCGTGTGATCAGCGTAGGCTCTCTCACGCTGGGACTCCTCGCGCTGCTTGTCGTTCCCTCCGCTTGGACATTGAGTACTGTGCTGTTACCGACTCACGGCCTGCTTCCCTCGGCTGATCTATACCGGGTGGTCGCAGCATTCCACGGCGCCGATGCGGATTTGCGGAGTAGATTTGGGCGGTTCGCCGATACTTCAAGACTGGTCGGCTTCCTGAAGGCCAATCGTAAGGGTGAACGATATCTAATAGCGACTTCGACCGCCCAGCTTGCCGCACCGATCATCATCGACACAGGTCAGCCCGTGATGGCAAGAGGTGGTTTCCATGGACTTGATCCCGCTGTAACCCCGGAAACGCTCGCGCAAATGGTCGCCGCCAAACAGGTTCGTTTTGTGATGATTGGTGACGTTGCGATCGTCAGTCTCAGGATGGGCGCCCGCACAGCTGGCAAACCGGTTGCTGATTGGGTTCGGGCGAACGGAAAGCTTGTAGACCCAACTTTGTGGCGAACAATCCGTACCAGGGACAGCATGCAACTTTATGATCTGCGACCTGAGGCCGGCCTTGTTCCAACTCCATTGATCGCGGGCCAGCCTAATGGTTAACTGGAGAGGAACGCCGCCCGGGTTGAGCCCCCCCTTCCTTCTCCTTCGGCAGGTGGGGGAGCAGTATCACAAATATTTCTTTGTTTTGGGTCGACGAATCCACCACAACCCAAAGCCAACGATAATGACAAGAACGCAAAGGATCCCAACCAAAATCGGCCAGGGAGGAATCAGGCTCTTCTCCACATTCGAAGAGGCAAAGAGATTGACTTCTTTCACTACTTTGCCTTCGTTTTGGACAAAAACCTTTGCTACGGACTGCCCTTTTTGAATGGGAGCCACAACAAAGGCGGGTAATTGAGGAACGGCGGAGACAGAATTTTCCTTGCCCTTCCCCACTGTCACCCATCCCGTCTCCGCAGCGACAAGAGCGACCTGATTCAACTTTCCTCTCCTCACCTTTAAAGGACCGAAGGGCGCACCCTTCTTGACAGCTTCCACGGTAGAGAAATTCTTAAAGCCATATTCCAACAGTTTCTGTGCCTCGGGTCCTCTCTTCCTCATCTTGTCGCAACCCATCACCACAGCAATCATCCTTTGTCCGTCCCTCTTGGCTGTGGCAGCCAGGTGATAACCCGCTTCCTGAACATGGCCTGTCTTTAATCCATCCACTCCGATGTTTTTCTGCAGAAGGGTATTTCGATTTTCCTGATGAATCCCGTTGTATTCAAATTCGACCGTGGAATGGTAGACGAGCGCCTCCGGATGGTCCTCGATATACCGTTTCGCCAATGTGGCCATATCGACGGCCGTCGTATATTGGTCCACCGCAGGCATTCCGTCGGGGTTCCTGAATTGAGAATCCTTTAGCCCCAGGAGCTTAGCCTTTTCATTCATCTTCGAAACAAATGCCTCTTCCGATCCCGACAGATGTTCTGCCAGGGCGATGCACGCATCATTTCCGGAAGCGATAGCGACACCCTTCAATAAGTCATCGACCTTGACACGCTCTCCGACCTTGAGGAACATCGATGAGCTATTGGTTTTATACGTTCTTTTCCAGGCCTTTTCGCTCACCGTCACCATATCATCCAGCTTCATTTGTCCTGCCCGAATGGCATCAAGAACAACATAGAGCGTCATGACTTTAACGAAGCTGGCAGGAGGAATTCTCAAATCCGGCTTCTGTTCGTAGAGAATCTGACCCGTGAGGGCGTCCATCAGCAAAGCGGACTTGGCATCACATTGAAGGCCTCCCGAGGTCGTCTGGCTGGCCTGGGACTTTTCGGCTTTGCCGTGAGCTTTCGCCTTATGCGAGGCTTTATGGGTCTTTGAGGTTGTGGCCGTCCTGGAAAAGATTTGATTCGGGCAGGTAACTGCAAAGATAATTAAAAAGAGAATGGCCATCCATACACTTTTATGAAAACGAATCATCTTCTCTCTCTCCTCCGTGTTTATGCACAAATTATGGCAAGAGATTTTATTTCTAACAGATTCAATTCCAATTTTCAATCTGAATATTGGCTAGTGTCCTAATTTGCCCTGACCAGCATTTGAGTTGAGGTAGTGTCCTAATTTGCCTTTTTCAGCTTTTGACCGGAATTTGTAACAACAACTTCAACGCTGTCCTCTCTACGTAAAAGCCAACTAAAGGAGTTTCTTTGAAGATAATTTGAAATCTGAGATGGGTTATTATCATCAATAAAAGAACCCTCAAAATTTATGAGCTGACTTTTGCCTTGATAAGTAAGACGAAATTTAATACCATCTAAACCTTCATCATATACAATCTCATGCTTAGGGAATTCAGATCTAAGATGCTATCTTATTGCATTAAGTTTTTTTTCTGGAATCATTTTGCACCTCCGCAAAACCGGTTTAGTCGTTCGTCCTCTCAATCAGGTTTCGGATAGTCCATAACTCATTTGTCACTCCCGCCGCCATTGCTGGCGTTATCCTCAGTGTACTATGAATCCTCACAAAATTGTAATGAGTGAAATGAAGGGCAACAGCCGCTTTCAGGTTTTCAAGTTTCTTACTAAAGGCATTGGTCAAACGAGTGAACCTTCCCATTTGCATCCTGACAGTTAAATTCTGCGTCTCAATGAATGACGTACAAATCTTATTCCAATCAGGGTTTCCCGTAATATACTCTTTTAGGACGGAAATGACTTTGGGAGGTGAGTAAGAAACTTATCCCTTGGAAAGAAAAGTGAATCTCTTATTTTAATTAAGGATGGGTAGATGCATGTTTATTTGCTTGACAGTAAAAAGGAAACCTATAAAATGAGGGCATGTGGTCGGTCTTTACGAGTTGGAATGTCGTGGGACCAGTATGTGGCGCTCTCATTGCCTTTGGAGTCGCAATTACTCTGGGAGGGGCAATTGTGAACCTCCCTTATGAGTATACATTAGCCCGCATATTTTATACTTTTGGGTTTTCGATTTTATTAGGCCGCATAGGCTACTGGTTGGCATTTGAACGGTCTGAAAGTGCTTCTTGGATTACACGCCTTTTTATTGCGGGTATAATTTTCGGAAGCGTGGGTATTCTGTGGGTGGGCTCAGTAATATGGGTAATGGAACGAGAACATAGGCAGACTGCTGGAACCAATGCACCCACCTATAAGATCGGAGCCGGTTGTGCCATAATATCTGACAATCCTTGGAAATTAACATACTTCATGGTTGGATATAAATCTGGGTTTGGTAATACTGCATCACCTATATTCTATCTAATAAATATTTCTATTACGAACCTGCAAAATACTGCCAGTACAATTGAAGCATATTCTGTTGCGGTGGGTGATTCGGAGAAAGGTCCTTGGCAGGATCTTATGCCAATTTCCCTATTAAGCACTAGTTTATATGCTTTAGGTATAAGTAAGACTCAAACCAAGTCGATTGGTTTTCCGAGAGGAGTATATCGACTGGGAACAACAATGACCCAAAAGGATTTGACTCATGCTGCTTTATTAGATCCATCCCCAAAACTTGAAGCTGAATTAAAAAGATCAATAAATGCATTTCAAACTGTTGGTGGTTGGGCAGCTTTTGATTTAAGAGATCGTACGATTAGAGAAATACGAAAGTATATACGAATCACTGTGCGTGACAGTGCTGGTAAGTCTCATTCAGATGTGATTACTATTCCGTCCCAACCGTCGCAACATCCTGAAATTGATACTCAAGTTGGATTGATCAATGTCCTTGGTCCTATAATAGACATGAGTTCATTCCACATCCAGTATTATCTCGGTCTAATAAATGACAAGAAAAAAGATTAACACATTACAAAAAGTGCCAGAAAAGATCCTGTCAAAGTCAATCTACGATCTTCACGGCTGCGAATCCGTTTGGGTTGAATCTGTCCCAGTTAAAGAAGTCTTTGAGGGCGAAACGGTCTGGCAAGGAGTTGTCCAGGTCTCTGATCTCCAAGGACATCCAAAGGCTAACCGTTGCTATGCATGGTCATATGGACTGAATAAATCGAAGAAGAGGCGGTTCTTTGCGGTACTTCACGAAGGAGTTATTGATTCCCCAGGAAGTCGAAGTCTATACTTTTTGTTAGAACCTGTCAAAGAATGATTTCGAGGAAGGAGTCCTCGCTTTTCGAAGAACATTTCGTCCTCCTGCCAGTTTTATCGCTTCCACAAAGCTTCACTCTTGGATAACATCTGGAGATGAGGATTACGGGTAGAAATAGGCACAAAAAAGGCAGGGCCCTTTCTGATGAGCCGGTCGCTTAACGTGTTGAAAATAGACTTACCTCTGCACCAAAAATGTCTGGAACCGTTGATAGTGGCTGATTAATCGGCCAGACCACCTGTCACTCAGCTTTCAAAGATTTTTTCTCAAAAGAAAAGGCCAGAAACCTTTATGTTTCAAGGCCTTTTCTAATTTCTTCAACACGTTAAGCTATCGGCTCGCCCTTTCTGACCCTGCCTATATTCTATGGTCCTACTTTTTTTAGCTGCGGAATTTATTAGAACATGCTGACTAAGGGACTAACGTGGCGGGCGGCCTCCAGATCAACCCTTCAATATCATCCTCGCCAGTCCGCCAGGCTTTTATTCTCCGTGTTCTCTGTGTCCTCTGTGGTGAAAATGTCATGGTGTAACCACGACCCGCACGCGGTCGAGGTTCTCGATCCGGGCCCAAGGAGTGTTGGGATCGCCCTCCCGCTGTGAGGTGGCGTGAAGCACAGGGAAATAGGTGCCGGGCTCCGAGAAAGTATAAGTGGCCTTCAGCTGCACCGCTGGTCGGATATGACCGATCTCCGCCGCGACGTAATTATCGCCCTCGCCCTTGAAGTCCCATTCAGCGGCCACCACCTTGCCTGCGCCCGGCGGCACCTGGATGTGCGCGGAGAAGATGACGGGCTCGCCAACCTTAACCTCGGCGCGCTCGGCGCCGTTCACCCTGAGCTCGACCACCGGCTGAACGCCCTTGCGTACCCCAGCATTCGCGGGCACCACCGGTAGTCCGTCGATCACCTCGTAGGGGGTGCTGGCGGGAGGCTTCACGTCCCGCTCGACCCACGCGCTCAAGTCGCGCAGCAACTGCTCCAGCACAGGCCGGTAGCGGACGATGTGGGTCGGGAGCCGACCCGGGTCGAGGATCTGCCCCGGGAGGTTCGTACCCACCTCGGAGCCATGATCGGCATTGTCGATGTAATAGAGTCGGTACTGGTTGTCGAGGTCCTTTCCAAGGTACTTCTCCACCTTCGTGCGGTACCAGTCGGCCTGCCAGGGCAATGCGTCGATATCCATCAAATTCTCCATCACGATCATCTTGCCATTGATGCGGCCGTTCTGGACGGTACCTGTCCCGGTGATTAGCGGTCCCACGAGGAAGGGGCGCTGCGGGTATAGCGGCGTCCCATCGGGTTTGAGGAACTGGTCAAAGACGTAGAAGCCAGGCGACGGATCCCAGATGTAGCGGTCAGGCGTCGGAACCTGGTGGCGGTGATAGGTCTGGATTGCGAGGTAATCCGAGTTGTCGATCCTCACCTTGTCGCCAGGGTGGATGGCCGCCACGAATGCCGGGTTGGCGATGTAAGTGTAAGGTTCGATGGTGGCAACGTTGCCAGCCAGGCCCTCCATGAGCAGCGTCTTGCCCACGTTGTTGCCGCTCAAGAAGATCAGGTAGTAGGACGTCAGGTCACCCCAGGTGGGTGCGCTCTTCAGACGAATCGCCGCTCCCTGGAATAATCCAGATCCCTCGGGAGCTGGAATCCCAGTTATGACCGCATCCACCTCCGTCTCGAACTGGACGCGATCCTGCGTAACCGACGAGGTGGGGTCGGTGCCGAGGTAACCTGGCTTCGTCCAGAAGTCGGTGGTGAAGTAGGTCGGATCTATAGCCTTGACGCCGGGGAAGATCAGGGGCAGAGCCCCTACGCTCATCTTCTCACAGCTGTACCAGGAGCGCGGCGGGAATCCGAAGCGCGTCGCCTCGGTCAGCATCTGTCGCTCCTCCTGGTTCAGGCCGGCGTAGATGTCACCGCTGCCGCCGACCTCGACCGCGTCGACCAGACCGGGGCACTTGTTCCCTCTCCTGAGCACCCGTAGGGCGTTCGCCCGGATGCTGTAGATGTTCGGCAGGGACATCGGCGATCCCATGATGAAGGGCAACGAGCCATCCCAGACTCCGCTGCTATTTTCCGCGCCGGAAATCGTCTTATATGAGCCGCCGCTCCCGCCCCAGCGATAGCCATAGGGACGGTGATTGCCGTACATAGCGGCCGCCAACACCCTCGAGAACTTCGCTGCGGCGGCGTCGGCCCGGTAGCCGTTGATGGTGCCCGGCGTCCCGGGTAACGTCCCGCCCCCGTT
This sequence comes from Thermodesulfobacteriota bacterium, assembly GCA_047519465.1. GTDB lineage: Bacteria > Desulfobacterota > BSN033 > BSN033 > UBA1163 > UBA1163. The sequence goes on from JAPVTA010000205.1 coordinate 13,611, forward strand.
CGTCTACACGAAATAGGCGCCGCTCGCGGGACCGAAAGCGATGTTTTCCTCCGTGGTATTCTCGGCGCCCGGCGCGCTGCTCGGGGCCGGGAGCGTGTAATGGAAGAAGCGGCCTTCATACTGGTCTTTCGGCGGGAAGTAGAACGAGAACCGGGTACCGGTACCCTGGAAGTGACCGTTGACATAGCGATGGGGGACCGGCGTCTGCCGCCACTCGTCGACATCGACAACGGGGGTGTTGAGCACCGGGTCGATGCAATCCTCGGTCACAAAGATGGGGGCGCCGGGAGCCGGCGGGGCACAGACCGGCGGCCCGGCCGAAGCCGTTCCTGCTAACCCCAAACACAACAACGCTGTAAACAAAAATGCTAAAATCTTTTCCATGGTTTTTCCGTCCTTTTCTGTTAATTAGTGTCCTTCAAGCTATTGTTTTGGTTGAGCCCACATGCGTCAGAGACCATCGCGGCAGCAAAAAGAATGCTTCTCGGCAGGATCGTATTTAACGGTCAGATAGTCATACATATCCACGTCGATGTCCGCCTCTGCACTCCACCCGGTGACTTTGGTATCAAAAAATGTTGGACTTGTCAATAGGAAAATAGTCTTATGAAAACTTTATCAGGATTATCATTTGAAATCTTTTATTTAGATGTGAACTTTCAGCTTGAGGAGTACAGCTTACTAAATAAAATTTCCTTTTCGAGATTTTTGGAGCAGGTTGATAGTAGACCTCCACTAATGATTTAGTTGAAAGGTTGAGACCCCTCCATTGAAATAGCCAACCATCCGGGTTAGATTTAAAAGCAAATCCTATGAACAAGGAAAACTTGGGATCAAAAGTCCTAAAAGAATTCGAGACAATCACTTCTAAGGGATATCGAGAAATCCCCTCTTCTCTCCCCAAGGACCGTGTTCCGATCGGGTTTTTCTGTCCCCATGTTCCGGAAGAACTCGTCCACGCTTCCGGCGCTTTTGCCTTTCGTCTCATGGGCACGCCCGTCAAGCTGTCCCATGTCCAGGCACACCTTCCCCCCAATTGCTGCCATCTGGTCAAATCTTCCCTTGAAAGTTTACTCCAAGGGGAACTCGATTTTCTGAAGGGGATTGTTTTCAGTCATACCTGTGACACCATGCAGGGGCTTGCCGAAATCTGGGCCCTCCAGAAACGCATTCCTCTTCAATTCAATCTGATGATACCCTCACACGTTGATTCCGAGCTCTCTCGTCCCTACTTGAAAGCGGAGTTAGAGCGATTTAAGAATTTTCTGGATTCCAACGTGGGAAAGATCACTCCCCAGAACCTCAAGGCTTCCATCCAGCTTTTCAATCGCATAAGGCAAAACCTTCAGGAGATTTACTGCCGCAGGCCAAAATCGTACACCCAAATTTCTGGAGGGGACTTTGCCCGGATCATTCGAGCAGGCTATCTCATGGATCGTCAGCGATACCTTGACCTTTTGGACGAATTGCTCGCCGGGTTGGCTGTAGGAGCGGGGGAGAGCGAAAATCGGGTTCCTGTTTACCTTGCGGGAAATATGACTCATTCCGATTCCTATTTTTCTTTCATCGAAGAGGCTGGGGGCATTGTGGTCCAGGACGATCTTTGCAGCGGAACACGATTTCTCCGCCTGATGGTCCCGGAAGATACCGATCCGATCGACGGCATCACCAGCAGGTACTTTAACTCCTTTCTCTGTCCTACCCAGTATAAAGGGGTTTATGGCCACATTGAAACTCTTTCAAGGGAGGTTGAGAAATCCGGGGCGAAAGGAGTCATCTTCCTCCTTTACAAATACTGTGAAAGCCATTTTTTCGACTACCCGGATTTAAAGCAGGCCCTTGAGTCGAAGGGGGTTCCGACACTTCTTCTCGAAGTGGAAGACCCATCCTATTCCATTGGCCAACTCAAGATTCGGGTTCAGGCGTTTGTAGAGATGCTGAATCCCATATAGAAAAACAATGCCAAATGTCAAAGCCCAAATGCCAAAGGAATGTCAAAGTTCAAACCCTGAAATTTTGTCATCTGAAATTTCACTCTTAGAATAGAAAGAAAGATCAATGCAAGGACAATTCTC
>JAPVTA010000206.1:0-27781 GCA_047519465.1 Thermodesulfobacteriota bacterium
GCCGGACCGGGTCTTTGGAGGTCTTGAGCGCCTCGGATACAAATTGAGGGCCCAGGGCAGATCCGCCGATGCCGATGATCAGCATGTGGGAAAAGCGTTTTCCCTTCTGCGATTTTATCTTTCCGGCGTGAACCTTTTTCGAAAAGTCCTTGATGGCGTTGAGAGTTTTTTCAATGTCACGGGCGATTTTTCTTCCCGGCGCCAATTCCGGAGCACGGAGCCAGTAATGGCCCACCATCCGGTTTTCATCAGGGTTCGCAATGGCCCCTGACTCGAGAGCATCCATATCCTGAAAGGCTTTTTGTATCGGAGCGTTCATCCGGTTGAAATAGTCCTCCGGAAACATCATTCTGCTGATATCCACCATCAATCTGATCTCGGGGTAGAAATTGAGATACTTCTTATATCGTTCCCATTGTTTCATGTTTTCCATCAGTCGCTCCCCCATATCACCTGATTTTAGGTTATTCTTAAAAATATTGTAGCGCCCCCATTTATTGGGGGCGAATGCAAAGTTTTCGTAGGCAATACCTGCCTGCCGGCAGGAATGCCGACGCTACATTTTATCTCTCATACCTCCTGATTTGCAGAGGTCCTTCTAAGCCTTCAATAGAGTTGCGGCGCATGAGGCCGCTCCGAGAAGGGCTGTTCTTTCATTCATGATAACCTTTACCGGAATATGAGCCACAATGCGAGAGAGTCTTCCTTTGTCTTTGAAGGCCTTCATGAAAGTCCCGTCTTTCAGTTTCCAGATGATCCTGGGCGCGATCCCGCCTCCAATATAGACTCCCCCAACGGCCATGACCTGGAGCGCAAGATTTCCGGCGGCCGCGCCGTAGATGGAGGTGAAGAGATCCAGGGCCTTCACAGACAACCTGTTTTTCCTGAGTCGGGCCATTTCAGAGATCACTTCCGCAGGGTCTTCTTCCCTCATTTTCTCGGACAGCCACGAAGGCTCACGGCCATATCTATTAGAATCCTTCAGGAATTGATAAATATGGAAAAGACCCTCTCCTGAGAGGACACGTTCATAGCTGATATGATCGAAGCGGTCGGAAAGATAGTTAAATAACTCCATCTCTATACGGTTTCTGGGCCCGAATTCAGCATGGCCCCCTTCAGAAGGAGAGGGAACGTACTGTTTCCCGTCCCAGAAGAGAATCGCCTCCCCAAGGCCTGTTCCGGCAGAGATGAGCGCTTGATTTCCCTTCTTTGACTCGCCAACATTCAAAATTTCAAAATCGCCCTTTCTCAAAAGGGAAATTCCATAAGCATTGGCAACGAGGTCATTGATCACTTCTATTTTTTCAAAACGAGCTACTTTCCGAAGAGATTGAATATCTATCCACCAAGGCAGGTTCGTCGCGATGATGACTTCCTCGGTAACTGGGCCAGCGACGCCAAAACAGGCTGCTGCGATTGCCCTTTGCTCTCTCAGGAAGTTCAGAAGAATATTCTCCAGTCCCTTGTATTTTTTACTTAGATAGGTTTTCTCAGAAAGGAGGCGAAGGCGCTGCCGGGCGAGTTCAAAAAACCCAAGGCGTGTGTTCGTCCCGCCGACATCTCCGGCCAGGATTAATTGAGATGTGCTGCTTTTCATTCTTAACCTGCCGTGTATCAGTAGAGCCGTCAATTCAGTTTATACATACACGTGAATGCCTGTCAACCCTTCGACTAATACGAGGGCAATTAATCCTTTGACATGGAGATCCCCTCTCCCCCGTGGGGAGAGAGGAGGGTGAGGGGCACGTTTGTATTAGTTCGCGTGGGGGAATAGGGTGAATCCAGTAGTTCCGGGTTAGAAAACCAGTATTTTCATGACGGAATGACGAAACCTATTTCATATCACGTAATAAGATATATAGAGTGATATCTCATAAATTGGTTTACTGAGATCGTCATTCCGGACTCGATAAGCCTGCCCCCGTGCTTGACACGGGGGAATCCAGACGTCGTTCCGGCGAAAGCCGGAAACCATTTTGCACCTTAGATCCCGATTTTCATCGGGAACCCTGGATTCCCGCCCAAGCTTCGCTGACGCGAGCGCCGAGGCGAGCTTTCGCGGGAATCACAAACTGCATTACAAAAGAGTGCTAAATTCATAACACCAAAGCGGGAAGGGTGGATCGAGGTTGATTTAAAGGAGGAAAGCGATGATCGGATTCGACTTATCACCGGAGCAGAAAAGTCTTCAGGAGAAGGCAAGACGATTTTCTAAAGAGGTGATCCTCCCTGTGGCAGCTCAACATGATCGGGATGGAACCTTCCCTCTCGATGTCATGGAGAAAGCTCACCAGGAGGGATACTTCACCCCACTGGTTCCCAAAGAATACGGCGGGCAGGGCTTAAGCCTGCTGGATACCTGCATCATCTCAGAAGAACTTGCAGCAGGGTGTATGGGGATATATGTCTCCATTTTTGTGAGCACGCTGGCGCTCTATCCTATCATCAAATTCGGGACGGAGGACCAGAAGGAGCGATTCCTCAAGCCTTTCTGCTCAAAGTTCAGCATGGCCTCTTATTGCTTGAGTGAAGTGACGGGAGGATCTGACCCTGCTTCCATGCGAACCACTGCCGTCCTCGACGGGGATCATTACCTGGTCAACGGGGCCAAGATGTGGGTCACCAACGGAGGATATGCCGATTTTTATGTTGTCTTTGCGACCACCGACCCTGCAAAAAAACATAGAGGGATCATCAGCCTGATCGTCCCCTCTAACTTAGAAGGTCTGAGCTTCGGGGAGCCGATCGATAAGATGGGTCAGAGGGCTTCTAATACCACTTCTTTGACCTTCAAGAATGTGAGGGTTCCCGGGGAAAATCTCCTGGGCGCAGGGGGAAATGGGTTTAAAAAGGCGATGGCCGCTCTCGATATCACCCGGCCCGTGGTTGCCATCGGGTCCGTCGGGCTTGCACGAACGGCCTTGGAACTGGCCGCTCAGTACGCCAAGAGAAGAATTCAATTTGGGGTTCCCATCGCCCAGCACCAGGCGGTTCAATTCATGTTAGCGGATATGGCGAAAGATATCGAGGCGGCAAGGCTTCTGGTCTGGAAAGCTGCCTGGCTGGCAGATCAGGGAATTCGGAATTCGAAAGAGGCAGCCATCTCAAAGGCCTTTGCCGCGGATATGGCGATGCGGGTGACAACGGATGCGGTTCAAATCTACGGCGGGATGGGATACACGAAATGGCATCCGGTAGAGAAATTAATGAGAGATGCCAAAGTGATTCAGATCTACGAGGGGACAGCTCAGATCATGAGGCTCATCATCGCCCGACGGCTACTCGAGGAGACGGAGAAAACGCTTTAGCACCCAACGTACCAGGCTCACCTCCACCGGATTGTTCGACAGAACTCGAAGGGGGGCCTTCCACCCGCCGGCTTCCATTTGATCAATCTGTAACCATCCGTTGGGCCAATAAGATGAAATAACCCCACCTCTCCTCGCCTTACCTCAAGAGACTGTGTCGCAATATGATTTACCGAATAGATACACCCAATATGTTGTAGGGGCTCAATTCATTGAGCCCTATTGGTGGGCTTGATAAATCAAGCCCCTACAATTACGACGCGGCCTCTCAAGGGGAGGGATACACTCCCTCTTAAGCTAAGAGGGGGATGGAGGGAGTTAAGGGGTACCCATCCTAGTAAGTGCTACCGTTCAGGTCAATGCATAGACTATTTTGAGTCCCTTGATTAGACCAATAGAACTTGCAAATTGACGCGGCAATCTATTACATTCCCCTATGAAAAAGAGGGAAATGGATGTGAAGAGAAAAAATATTTCAGATAAAGAGAAAGGCCATAAGAGAAATCCCGAATGCCGGAATTGTCCCTATTTTATTAACAGGCTTGTCTGTCCGTTTCGTCGCAAAGAGGCGGTGAGAGGCCCTCAGCCTCATCATTCAGACGCACGCCAAAGATAGAGGGAATGAAAGTGTCCACGACCGGGGTAGGTCCCCTCCGGGGTTTCATAAGGCCCACGCTAAGGGCAAACAGGACGAAGCCCCGAAAGGGCTTCCCATCGCAGTTTCCCCTTGAAACTTTGGTAGCTAAGCATAAAGCGGTTGGGCCGATGAAACCTCCTCGGGGACCCACCCCGGTCTGGAACTCATAGGACACGTGCTTCTTCCATCAGCAGGGAGACGGAGGGGGCTCGCCCCTTGACAGGGTATCTTGAATGGGTGATCTTATAAACGGTAAGCAGATTACTATCCCGAGCAAAGACTTCGATGACCCCGAAACCCACCGATCACACGCTGGACCAACTGGATAAAGACCTTCTTGAAGCGATCGTTGATAATCCTTACGAGTGCCCTGTGATTATCGATACCAAAGGGATTATCCGCTTCATCAGCCACTATAGCAAGGATCTGATTGGGGTCGATCCGGCTACCGCGATAGGCCGGCATGTTAAGGAGGTCATCAAGGAAACGAACCTGCACGAGGTTGTGGAAACGGGCCGGGCCAAGATCGGGGAAACCCTCTTCATCGGCGGAAGGCTACAAATTATCTCGAGAATTCCGCTGAGAAATCGGGATGGGAAAATTATTGGCGCTGTCGGCAAGGCCATGCTTCATCACGAGTCGAAGGTGATGCAAATCCAGAGACGCCTCGACGTGCTCAACAGCAAGCTTAAGTATTATAAGGATGAGATTCAGAGCCTCAAGGGACCCAGAGTCCTGATCGGCCAGTCCGACCCGATTCAAAGGGTGAAAAAGTTAGCGTTACAGGTCAGCGGCAGCGATTTTCCAGTTCTGATCACCGGAGAATCGGGAACCGGTAAAGAGACCATCGCCTACTATATCCATAAAAACAGCAAGCGAGCCGACGGCCCTTTCATCAGAGTCAATTGCGCAGCCATTCCTCCGGAGTTGATCGAGAGTGAGCTTTTCGGCTACGAGGGCGGGGCGTTTACAGGAGCCAGAGCCCAGGGGAAGCCCGGAAAATTCGAGCTTGCAAACAACGGAACGATTCTCCTTGATGAGATCGGGGATATGCCTCTGACCATGCAAGCGAAGCTTCTGAGAGTCCTTCAGGACCAGGAGTTGGAACACATCGGCGGCACCACAACGATTCGTCTTGACTACCGGCTGATCACCTCTACGAACAAAGACCTTCAGGAAATGATGGAAAAAGGAACGTTTCGGGAGGATCTTTATTACCGCATCAGTTCCTTCCACATCGCTGCACCAAGCCTTCGGTACATACCGGAAGATATTCCAGCCATCGCCCACCATCTGATGTCTCTCCTAAATCAGGAGGTTGGATCTTACCCGACGGACATATCTGACGAGGCGATGAAAATGCTCAAGAAATATCAATGGCCGGGGAACGTCCGGGAGTTGAAGAATGTTCTGGAGAGGGGACTGATCACAGCAAGAGGTGGACAGATCAAACCCGAGCATCTTCCGGGGCGAATCGCCGGGCCCGATAGAATGAACGAGAGTTTCATTCGCCCAGACGGGTCGTTGCGAGATACGCTGGCGGACATGGAAAGGCAGATCATCCTGGATGCCCTTCAGTCGGTTGGGGGAAACAGGAAGAAGGCAGCGAAAATTCTTGGAATTCACAGGTCTTCACTTTACGAGAAAATGAAACACCACAATGTCCAATAAATCAGACATGTCTTATTTACTGGACATATATAAATGACATAATGTAATCAAATAGTTATCTTATTTTTCCTATCAAAATGTCCTGATTTAAGGACATTTTTCTGGTTTTAGAGAATCTCTTTCCGTTTAGTTCATACATAATCCCTTAAATATTAAATAGTTACATTTGATACAGCAGATGGCACGCTCCTTGCTCATACACAAATGCTGTCGAATTATTCGTCATGTCTGGCAGAGTTTGGTTTGAATAATTCTCAACGCTCGGACTTCGTCAAACTTAAGAAAGGAGGAAGATTACAATGGAATTTAGGATGAGCACGGAGCAAGAGTTGTGGAAAAACACGGTGAGAGAATTCGCGCAGACAGAGTTGGAGCCGATTGCGCGAAAAATCGATGAGGAGTGGGAGAGGATTCCCAAGGAAGTGGTCAAGAAAATGGCCGACCTTGGCATCTTCGGAGTGACCGTTCCCGAAGAGTACGGCGGAGCAGCTGTGCCCGGAGAGGCAATGCAGTATGCCATGATTACCATTCATGAGATAGCTCGCGGCGAGTTGAGCATGTCTGTGCCTGTCTACACATTGCTGTGCATCGGATGGGCATTTATGCTTTCTCAGTACGGGACCAAAGAGGCGAAGGAAGAGATTTTACCTAAAGTGGCAACAGGGGATTGGTTCTTAGGGATCAATACGACCGAGCCCGGCGGAGGCTCGGACCTTGCCAACATTAAGACCTGGGCCAAGAGCGAAAAAACCAAGTTCATCGTCAACGGTGAGAAGGCCTATATCAGCGGTGTCAGGGAATCGAATGAGTGGGGTGGCGGTCATCTGACCCTTTTCAAGTCCGATCCTTCAAAGGGTTATAAGGGATCCACCTTTGCCTATTTTCCGGCCAAAGCTCCGGGAACGACTTTTACCGTTTATAAAGACATGGGGCGTATGGGGCTTTCCACCGGCGGGTTTGTTTACAAAAACGTTGAGATCCCGAAAAAATACATTCTTGGTGAAGAAGGCAAAGGGTTCTATATCAACATGGAAGGCTTCAATGCCGCCAGAGTATTGGTGTCGGCCGCTTGCCTGGGAGGAGCTGAGAAGTGCCTGGAAATCGCCAGGGATTATACCAAGCAAAGGATTATCTTCGGCCGGCCCCTGTCGAGCTTTGAGGGGATCTCCTTCGAGATCGCCGATGACTATTCGAAGTTGGAGATGCTGAAGCTGATGCTTCAGAAGGGCGCCTGGATGATCGACCGATTCTATGAAGATCGGTCCAGCTTTACCAAGGAGGAGATCAACCGGACGATCTCGATGTGCAAGGCCAATGCGCCGATGCTCGCCGTAGATATCGCAAAGCATGGCATGATGTACCATGGCGGTTTCGGCTATACCAAGGACACACCGCTTGAGATGGCTCTGAGAGGTGCAATGTCCTATGTGGTCGGTGCTGAGGGCGGTTATCACGTTCAGAAAATTATTATCGCCCGGGACTACATCGGCGACGAAGGAGTGCCGTATCGCGGTACACAGGCAGGCCACTAATGCAGACGCATTCAATGCTTGAGATTCGGAGCCCCTCACCCCATCCCTCTCCCCTGGGGGAGAGGGGAGGGTGAGGGGTGTGGCTGTCCTGAGCGGCGAGGATGCGTCGGATCTTCTATGAAGTTTGCATGGACGATCCGTGGATACTCGTGTTTCTTAAGTGACTGGAAAGGAGGTTAAGCGTGAACATCATTGTATGCATGAAACAGATCTCCGATCTGAAGTATATCCGGATCAAGGATCGGAAGCCTCTTCTGGAAGGGGCACCTTTGATCTTCGGAGATATGGACAGAAACGCTCTCGAGGAGGCGATCAGGATCAAAGAGAAGGTCGAAGGAACAAAGGTGATTGCCTTAGCCTTGGGCGGGGCGAAATTGAAGGAGACAATCAAGGCGGCCTTAGCCATTGGTGCAGATGAGGGGGTCCTGTTGACGGATCCTCTTTTCACCAATTCGGACAGCGCAGCTACGGCCAGGGCGCTTGGCAAGGCCGTCGAGAAGATCGGGGGATACGATCTTATCCTTGCCGGCGAAGGGTCAACGGATAACTTTTCCTGCCAGGTTGGGCCGAGGTTGGCCGAGATCCTGAATATTCCCCAAGTCACCTATGTCCGGAAGCTGGAGGTCCACGGAAAGAAGCTGAGAGCCGTTCGTAACATGGAAGAGAGCTTCGAGGTGGTTGAGGTTGACATGCCAGCCCTGGTAACTGTTGCGAACGAGATTAACCAGCCACGACTCGCCTTGCTCAAGGATATCCTAAAGGCAGGCAAAAAACCCATTCAGGACTGGAAGGTCGCAGACGTGGGGCTTTCGGCTGATCAGGTCGGGGCGAAGGGGTTGGCAAGGGAGATCGTCAGCAATCTTGCACCGGAACAAGCGAGGAAGCAGGTGGTTTTCGAAGGCGAGTTAAAGGACGTTGTTGAGAATTTGTTCAACGCCCTTACAAAAGAAGGGGCGCTTGGGAGGTAATTATGGCAGAACTGCTGATATTTTCCGAAAAGAATGACCTGGCCTTTGAGCTCGTTTCAAAAGGCCGGGAGTTTGCTGGTGCATTGAAAATGGGATTGGCCGCCGCACTCCTGGGCGAAAAAGCGGGCGCGGGGGCTGACGACTATTTTGCGTATGGCGCCAACCGGGTTTACATCGGGGAGAATCCCGCATTAGCCGGGTTCAATGCCGAATCATATGCAGAGGCGTTATATCAGATTGCACAAAAGAACGACGCAAAAATTTTGTTGATCCCTTCGACGAAGAGGGGTAAGGAGTTGGCCCCCCGGGTGGCCCAAAAACTCGGGGCGGGCTGCGTTACCGATGCCACGGCCGTCGAGCTGAAGGATGGGGATCTCTTGATCAGTCGTTATGCTCTGGGTGGAAATACCGTTGCCGGAGAGGTGATCAAGACCGGGCATAAGGTGATCACGGTGATGCCCAAGACGTTTGAGCTGGGGCCGAAGGAAGAGAAAAAAGGAGAAGTGGTCAAGGCGGATCTGAACTTGAAAGCCCCGCGGGTCCGAATCGTTGAGCGACAGGAGAAGGTCGGAGAGAAGGTGGACCTAGAGGCGGCAGAAATCTTGGTCTGCATCGGCAGGGGTCTGGAGAAGAAGGAAGACTTGCGGATCGTCGAGCAGCTGGCAAAAGCCCTGGGTGCAGAGATCGGATGTACCAAATCTCTTTGCACCGATTACCAGTGGCTTTCAGAAGATCGACTGGTCGGACTCTCGGGTAAGAAGACGAGCCCTCGGCTCGCGATCTCCGTCGGCATATCGGGCCAGATTCAGTATACCGTCGGCATTCGGGGCGCTCGGATTGCGGTCGCCATCAATAAAGACAAGCAAGCCCCCATTTTTGCCATGTCGGATTACGGCATCGTTGGAAATCTGTATGACGTGGTCCCCATGCTCGCTGAAAAATTGAAGAGCGCCTGAGCAGCGGGGGCGTATTGATCCCCCACCGAAAGTAATTTATACATAAATAGAACGATTCTGATTCGTTCTTAAGACACTGGATTCCTGCAGGAGTTTACCCCGGACTTGATACGGGGCTGGAATGACATAGAGAAACAGGGCACCCGGATGGAAAAAGTAGATGTCATCATTGTGGGCGGTGGGTTAGCCGGTCTTTCTTGCGCCTATGAATTGGCCGATTCAGGAATGACGGTGGTTGTCCTGGAGAGAGGCGATTTCTCAGGGAGCAAGAATGTTACGGGAGGAAGGATCTACCTCAGTCCGCTGCAAGGCTATCTTCCGGATCTCTGGAAAGATGCTCCTCTGGAAAGGCACGTCACAAAAGAGATACTCACCTTGCTGGGTGAAACCAATTCAACCACCGTGGGACTTTACAGCGACCGGTTTAATCATGACCCCTATCCCAGCTATACCATTCTCAGAGCCAAATTTGACCGCTGGCTCGCCGACGTCGTTTCGGAAAAGGGGATCTATGTCATTCCGGAAAAGAAAGTCGATGACCTCATCCGGGAGGGAACGAAAGTTGTCGGCATCAAGAGCGGGGATGAGGAATTCGGAGCAGATTGTGTGGTCGGGGCGGACGGGGTCCTTTCTTTCGTCGCTGAGAAGGCCGGGCTCCGGCAGCCTTTTCGGCCCGAACATTTCGCCGTGGGCTTCAAAGAGGTGATCGAACTCGACCCGAAGACCATCGAAGACCGATTTGGTCTGGGAGAAGGAGAAGGAGCTGCTCAGCTTTTTGTCGGATCCCTCACCAAAGGGATGATGGGCGGGGGGTTTCTCTATACCAACCGTGAAAGTCTTTCTTTGGGTATTGTCGTCGGAATCCATTCCCTCAATCGCAAGGAGCCCCGCGAGGAAGTTTACAAGCTTCTGGATGATTTTAAGGAACGCCCAGAGGTAAAAAATTTAATCAAGGGTGGCAATCCTATCGAATATTCCGCCCACCTGATCAGCGAAGGCGGAATTCGCATCATGCCGAAGCTTTACGGAGAAGGGATTCTGCTCGTCGGTGATGCCGCCGGGTTCGGCCTCAACATGCTGGTCACAGTGAGAGGGATGGAGTATGCCGTGGCTTCGGGTGTCCTCGCAGGTCGGGCAATCAAGAGGGCAAAAGAGAAGAACGATTTCTCCGCTTCTTCTTTAGCTTATTATGAGGAACTCCTAAAAGCCAGTTTTATCCTCAAAGAGATGGAGGCTTTCCGGAGCAGCCTCGATCTACTCGAGAACGAAAGACTCTTTTCCAAATACCCGCAGGCGATTTCCAACCTCTTTGAGAAAGTGATGACCGTGGATGGAGGTCCGAAAGAGGGTCTTTACAAGACGATCTGGCAAGGATTAAAAAAGGATTTCCTCAGTTATGAAACGTTTAAGGACTGGCTGCAATTCAGGAGAATATAGACTCATGATGGATGGGCCGGTCGCAAGAAGGATGGTTCCATGAGGATTACGGATAAGCTAGCCCTCGACGCTTTCAAGAACAACAAAGAGTCGCATATCCGCCTCGACCAGAAGATCTGTCAAAGCTGCAAAGAACGGTTTTGCATCTATGCTTGTCCGGCAAACCTCTATTCTCTCAACGAAAAGGGGGAGATGGTAGTCGAGTTTGCCGGCTGTCTAGAATGCGGCACCTGCATGATCGCATGCATCTACGGCTCGATTCGATGGACCTATCCCCAAAGCGGTTTTGGTGTCCAATACCGTTGCGGATGAAATAGGCTCAGGCATGAATATTAATTCCTACCGCCTCTAACCTCTTCTCAGCCTCCAGGACGATCCGCTCGATAACCTCCTTGGATGTGGGGATATCATTGATCCCGCCGACAGACTGTCCGGCAAATAGAAATCCCTCCTTTTGGTCACCCTCATTGATCGCTTTCAGATGATGGATTGCCCCATGAGCAGAGCGAGCCTGGATCAAAAGGTTCTTTCCCTCTTCAGATTTCATCATAGCCCAGCTCAGGCCAATGAATTTGGGGAAAGAGAGTTTCAGAATCCGCTTGACCTCCAGAGCGCTCCCCACCGATTGAAACAGCGGAAACCCTCTCTTCATCATGGCCTCCGCTCCTGGGCTTTTCAACACTCTGCCCGGTAACCCGTCGAAGACATCAGCGTACAGGGTGTCCTGCTCCGTGGCTTCTATGACGAGCTTCTTGAAATTATCGTGCACATGACTCTCCTGGGTTACGATAAACCGAGTGCCCATCGAAATCGCATCCGCTCCCAGGACCAGTGCTGCGGCCAGCCCCCTTCCATCAAAAAAGCCCCCCGCCGCGATCAGAGGGATTTTTGTCTGACTCGCCACCAAGGGGATCAAGACCATGGACGTTGCGACATCGCCGTGTGCGGCGGCCTCGTGGCCGGTGACGACGAGCATGTCGCAGCCCAACTGAGCAGCCCGGACGGCGTGTCTCGCAATCGCGATGGTTCCCATCACTTTTCCTCCATAGGCGTGGACCTGATCAATGAACCAAGGTTTTCCCAAAGAGTAATTGATGATGGGGACTTTCTCCTCAATGGCGATGGCGATGTTATCCTTCGCTCCGGGACCAATCAGGATCTGGTTTATCCCGAAAGGCTTGTTAGTGAGGTTTCGAATCTCCCGGATATTTTTCCGGGTTTCTTCGGGAGTGGAGGCAGCCGTCGCGAAGATACCCAGACCCCCTGCATTACAAACGGCCGCGACCAGCTTGGGCGTTGTAATCCAGTTCATTCCCGCCAGCATAATGGGGTGTTTTATCCCCAACATCTGTGTGAATCTCGTCTTTATCATATGCCCCTCCTTTGGTAAGTTGTTGGTGTACTTATCGAATTCTCCTGATAGGATTGTCATTCCGGGCTTGACCAAGCTTGCCCCGTACTCGATACGGGGGAATCCAGTTTTTCTAGGCTGGATTCCCGCCTTCGCGGGAATGACACGGCGGAACGATGGAAGAATCCACTTCTATCTTCCTTTGAATACAGGCTGTCGCTTCTCAATGAAGGCCTTAGAACCTTCAATATGATCTTCTGTTTCCGCACAAACCATGAACGCCTGGGCGTGCCACTCCATGTATTCGGGCAAAGGCAAATTCACCCCTCTGCGAATCCCCTCGATCGCGAGCCGGACGGAGATGGGCGGTTTTGAGGCTATTCTATTGGCCAATTCCATCGTTGCGTCCATTAACTGCTCATGGGGCACCACTTTGTTGACCAGACCGATTCGCTCCGCCTCTTTCGCGTCGATGATGTCCGTTGTCAGGATCATCTCATACGCCTTCGCGGTCCCCACCAACCGGGGAAGAAGAATCATGGCGGCGTCCGGAATCAACCCCACCCGGAGAAACACCTCCCCGAAACGGGCCTTCTCCGAGGCGATCCGCATGTGACACATGAGGCTCATATCGCACCCGTAACCAACGGCTGCGCCGTTGACCGCTGCTATGGAAGGTTTGTTGATTTCCATCAGGCGGTGCGCTCCGCCCATCGAATGCCTCTTCCTTTGCACGATTTGAAGCCGGGCTTGTTTTTCTCGCCTGAGGTTATCTTCGGGGTCCAAAAATATGTTCTGCACATCGTCCCCGGAGCAAAATCCTTTTCCGGCCCCTGTGATGACAATCACCCTTACTTTGTCATCCTGGTCGGCATCGGTGATGGCCTGCTCTAACTCTTGATGAGTCACCATCGTCAGGGCATTCATCCTTTCGGGCCTGTTGAGGGTAATCGTCGCCACTGGACTTACGATATTGTAAAGAATTTCCTTAAATGCCATTCTTACCTCCCCGGGGTAAAAAACTTTCGGCCCCATTTTCTTTCAGCACTGACTCATGAGTTATTTCTCACCAGAAGGGTCACAGCCATCTCTTTTTGGCGCTGCCATGAGCGTGATCATCCCGCGCCAAGCATACGAAATAATGTGTCTATACCACAATCCCCTTGGCGACGCAACCTACTGCTTCGCTGCGGAACATCGAAGGGGCTTAGCGCCTTCGAGGTATCCAGGAGGAGGAAGAGGGGTGCTGCTTTGGAAAGAAAAGGAATTTAAGTTCGCCCTAATGCGGTGACGACAAGTGGCGTGATATCGAGAATATGAATCTTCTTATGCCTGATTTGGGGTAACGTATTGGTGATCAAGACCTCTTCGATAGGCAGTCGTGAAAGACGCTCTCTCGCATCTCCTGAAAAGATTCCATGAGTCGCGGCCAGACGGATGCGATGGGCCGCATTCCGGGAGACGAGCTTGACGGCCTCGGAGAGGGTTCCACCCGTATCGATCATGTCATCCACTATGAGAACATCCTTTCCTCGAACCTCTCCGTGGAGTTGTTTCGCAATGGCCACATTCGGTTTAGGACGCACCTTTTCGATCACCGCCAGGCTCGGGCTTTGGTTTCAACAGTTTTTGAAGCATCACCGCCCGCGAAACAAAACCAGCGTCGGGCGAGACGATCACATCCGGAGGATGTTTGGAGAGGTGATTAGAGATTAGAGGCAACGCTGATAACTCTGTCACAAAGGGCCGAAAGGTTTTGCGTATTAAATCACCATGAACATCGAAGAGGATGATTTTTGACGGATTCATCCACTGGAGTGATTCGATGACCATTCTTCCGATGCTTCCCTCTCCCGGTCGCACCGGTCTATCCTGCCGCGCGTAGCCAAGGTAGGGAACAAAAAAGATAATATTCCGAGCACCATTCTCACGAGCAAGACGATGGAAGGCTAAGATTTCGAACAGAGACTCTGGGTTTGGAAGGACAGAGGCGATCAGCACAACCGATTCTCCGCCCACGGCCTCCCTCAAGCGATATCCGCGCTCCCCGTCTGCGAAGGCATAAGATTCGTGCCGTCCGATCTTAAAGCCGTATTTTTTAATTTTTTGGCCCAGGTGCCTTGCTGAATCGGCGAGAAAAAGTCTCATCAGATCCCTCGCTATGGCGATTCCCTCATGCAGCCAGAGGCCAACGGGACCAGTTACGGCGTAAAATAGCTGCCGCTTCCTCGTCGCCTACCTGGTTAAAGTTTCGGTACCAGGCACCGACAGCCAAAAAGGATGCGGGTATGGAAAGGCAAACGATCTCATCTGCAAAAGCCTTCAGCATCTCTGCGCTATCCCGGACGGCCACAGGTGTCGCTGCCACTAAACGGTCTGGCCGACGTTGACGGACGCTTTCCAGAGAAGCGCGGAAAGTGTACCCTGTGGCAATCCCATCGTCCACGATAATAACCGTCTTCCTGGCGACCTCCGGAGTGGGCCTGCCGTCCCGATAAAACCGTGACCACCGCTCGACCTCCTCCTTCTGGAAGGCAATCTCATGGCTTAGATAATCTTGACTCGCGCCGACAGTGCGAACGAGCTCTTCATTAAGAAGAATATGGTTTCCATCCACAACCGCTCCAATACCGAGCTCAGGCTGATAAGGGGCGCGAAGCTTCCTTGCAATGACGACGTCCAGGGTTGCGGAGAGAGCTTTTGCCACTTCGTCAGCTACGACAAGACCACCCCGCGGGATACCAAGAACCAGCGTGTTCTCACCCCTGTAACTCCGTTTCATGAGCGATCTGGCGAGCCGACGGCCCGCCTCACGCCGATTTTCAAAAGTCACTGTTTTCATTTATGTTTTTTATCCTCTCGAGTAACCTTCAGTTATCCTTTTCTTCTACTAAATTGTAGGACGACCTTCTCATGCAGTCAAACAGCGGGATCTCGGCGTCTTCCCGGGAGGCTTCCGCTTCTCCACGTTCACAAGCTTCTTTTTCCAGTTTCCTCAGCTTCTCCGATTCGCATCCTTCGCCTAAGACCTCGGAAAGGCAGAACGTATATCCCTTATACTCGAAATGGAGGGAACATAAGCCATTCAACAGGCATTTGGATTCTTTTTGGCTCATCAACATTCTAAAGAGATTTTTCCTCCCCATTCTCCGGAGTTCTGCTCTCACCAAAACGAAATTCATTGCGGTCCTACGATACCATTCGGATTTCTTAAGGGGGCATGACTTGTTTCTCTACCACCTTATTTGAAAAGGAGTGGAAAGGGAATAGAGTGGACCCCGCATTTTCATTTTCGAAAGGTAGTATTTTTTGAATGGGTCGGGGGATACGAGGAACGCCGGAAGTTCCAGATCATTCCATTGTCCGGCTGTGATGATCGCGGCCTAAGAAATAGTTCGCCCAGGATGAGGTTTGATCCAGTGCCCAATTTCTGGGAGGCGTATAACCCTCCCTGAGGGATTCTTCTTCTCCGTAAGCCTTCAACCGATTGTAGGCGCGGACGTAAATACATTGCTTTTTGCCCGGGAAAACTTCACACCATCCCTCGAAAGAGCCACCGCACTGGCCGTTGAACAGATACTTTGGACATTGCGATTGAGGACAGAGAAAGGCCACCTCAAGAAGCGTGCAGTCTCCGCAGCGGCGGCAGCGGGAGCTGATGAACTTGATCCAGTATTCGATCTCTGTCATAGGCCCTTCCATCCGGGTCCCATCGATCTTTTCGCAGAACCATCGAGCCAGCCTGTAAAGAAGAGCCTGGGGCGTAAAGGCGAGACGGTGTAGGAAACGCATGAACCCATAACCATAAGTCTTTCGGGGCTTGCTTCGCTCACGAACGAGAACATCTGTGTTCAGACCTGTCTTCGGATCCTTCTCAAAAAGATAAAAGCCATTTCTCTGGGGAAAGGAGAATTCACAGGCCCATTCCTCCCAGTTGGAAGAGAATTCTTTTGATTTCTCCACGATCCACTCCACCTCTTCATACCTTAAGCTTGGCCCTCCCATATGAATCCCATTGTAGCCCATCCCCTTTAGCACTCCAATCAATTTGGCAGCCCTTGTGAGTCGAGCCTTTTTCCCCTTATCCGGTGCCTTCGACTCTTCCTGACAGATCCGGTAAAGCTCATCGGTGACTACACATCCAGGGACGCCTCCCCGGTTCATGACGCTGGCTACTGCCGGGTTCAAAACATAGACATTGCCGAGGATGGGGACTCGAATGCCATGAAGGCGCATGAAGCGGAGCAGCTCATCAAATTTGCGGGCGTCGAACCCTACCTGTGTGATGAGAAAGTCTACTCCCCTTCTCGCCTTCTTGAAAAGTTTATTGTATTGAGCCATCGCCTCCGATTCATATTTCTTAAAGGGGGAGATGGTGGCGCCTTTGAAAAAATGGGTAGGGGGGAGCCGTACGCCTCCACCGGGTGCCTTTCCGTCAAGGTCAAGACCCTGATTCATCTGATGGATGAGGTGAAGGAGCTGAATCGAATCGAGATCAAAAACAGGTTTTGCCTTCCCCTCAAATCCATACAGCGGGAAGTCGCCGGTCATCACGAGAAGGTTTGAAAGGCCAATTCGGTCCAGGGAAAAAAGGATCGATTCAATCTGGTTGCGGTTCTTATCCTTGCAGGTGAAGTGGATAATCGGATCGATGCCCAAGCGGGAGATTTCAAGACCAATGACATCGGGAGAAAGGGCAGGGTGGCCTCCCGGGTTATCGGTCACGGTGACAGCGTTGACAAGCTTTGTCTTAGCTGCCTGCTCAGCCATTTTCAGAACATCGTCCTGCGTCTTCCCACGCGATCCCCTTCCAGGGACCAGTTCAAGGGTGTAGATAAATTCCTTCCTTTCAAGAAGGGCCTCTTTGAACTTATTCTTTTCCATGGGAATTCTGAGGGTTGAGGCAGGGCCTCATTTTCTTGAAAGAGAACCCTGGGGACTATTTCCATTGCCGTCCCCCTTCACCCTCCCCCCGACTGCACGGGGAGGACAAAGGTGAAGGGGTGCGGTTAATACCTTAACAAATAGATCCATTATTCGATAATAATTGCTTCCACAGGACAGGCAGTCGCTGCCTCTTTAACTTTTTCCTCGAGGTCTTTAGGAACATTCTCCGTCTTGGCCACCGCCACATCCCCTTCCATTTCAAAGACTTCAGGGCAAACTTCTACACATGTCTCATTCCCCACACACGTTTCCTTGTCGACTCGGACCTTCATGTTTTTCCCCTTTCGGTTTATTTCCCTCCCCAATCCCCGTGAATCGTATGCAGATTATAAAAAATATGTTTTTCTACATCGAGGGCATTCAAGATAGTCGAAATATTTGTTGTAATTTGGCTGACTTTCGATGGCCCCTTTTCCTGGCTCATAAACTTTGGCACCGCAGTCACAGATCAGGCCGTTGCCTTCGATGTTCCTCTTTATGTCTTCCTGGTTCTCTACTCTCATTGCAAACACCCTCCCACAATACCCTTTTGTTTAACATTGCCCATTATGCTCCAAGATGTCAATAAAAAATTTTCGTCCTCATTCCACCCTCTCTACGAAAAGGGAAAGTACCAGGGAAAACGTAAGTCCAATAATGTCAAACCTTGAGAGAATGAAGGGGATGAATTGCCGGGATACGTGAAGAATGGGTCAGCCTCTTTGTGGCTCGTGACCGGAGGGTAAAGAGGAGGAAAGGTTTTTGAGGAAAAAAGGAAAGATAGGAAGGACTCAGATATATCTTGTGTAATGTTCCATGACTAAGCCTTCATTGATGTCCAAAGGAATTTGTGCTCGTTCAGGAATGGAGAGCAGTTTCCCTTTAAGATGCTCCATGTCCACTTCAAGATAGGGAAATATCGGTCGTGCCGGACTCCTAGCCAATCCCTCTTCCACCACGGCCATTTTTTTGCTCTTCTCCTTCAGCTCGACTACCTCACCGGGCTTGAGGGCGTAAGAAGGACGATCGACCTTTCGGCCGTTGACCAGGATATGACCATGGACGACCAATTGTCTCCCGGCTATAAGAGTAGGAGCAAACCCGAGACGATAGACAACGTTATCCAGCCTCCGTTCAAGAAAGCTCAGGAGTGTTTCGCCTGGGATGCCCGGCTTTTTAAAGGCCTCTTTTACGTAATTTCTGAACTGCTTTTCGGAAACCCAGTAAGAGAACCTCAGCTTCTGCTTTTCTACCAGGCGCTTCTTAAACTCACTCATCTTCCTGCGAATTTCAGGATGCATTCCCGGAGGAGTTTTCCTCCTCAAAAGAGCGCAGCGGTCAGACCCGCAAACGGAGAAGTTTAACTGTCTGCATACTTTACAACGTGAGCCCAGATAACGAGCCATGATAACCTCCTTAAAAAATTATAAGTCCAAACGTGAGCCATTTCAAAGGAAGAAAGGGAGAGAATGGAAATCGGGGATTAGTCTACTCCTACTATTTTGGCCAGTGCTGAGGTAGAAAGCGTTTTGATAACTGGAATGACCCTCAACTCCCCTCCAACGGTTTCTGCCTGGCACCTTTTCTTTTCGATGCGAGCATCATTTTCTGTGATGGCGATAATATTCGGTTTGATTTTCATCACCAGACTCATATAATCGCTGTCATTTTCGATCGTCGGCAGAAGTACAACTAAATCTACACAATTAAGCGCAGAAAGCATTTCTGCCCTTATCTCTTGAGTGAAGATAGGCCTACTTTTTCCCTTTAGCTTTCTCACTTTCTGGTCGCTTTCTAAGAGTACGACCAGATAGTCTCCCATTTTCTTTGCTTCGGAAAGAAACCTCACATGACCGATATGTAGGATGTCAAAGCATCCCCCTGCGAGAACGATTGTCCCTTTCTTCTCTCTCTGGAGAAACGTTTCCAATTCCTGCAAGTTAACAATGGTTGCCATAGGATCTTGTATCTCTCCGTCCCCTCAAAGAGAAGGGTAAGATTTGGAAATACTTCAAAATTATAACAGCTTACCTGTTTTTGATAAATATTTTTCTGGAAGGTTGAGGGCACTGGGGGACTATTGGATCGTCATTCCGGACGACCGCGGCCACGAGCCGGGGGCGATCCGGAATCCAGACGCCGTCCCGAACCATTTGATGATCTGGATCCCGATTTTCGTCGGGATGACACCATAACAGCTCTTTCGAGGGTTGACTTTTGGTAAAAATCCCTCTAATATTGCGAAGATATATGATCGGACAAGGATAGAAAAAGAGAGATGGCCGGAGAGAAACGACTCGCTCGAACTCGAAATATTGGGTTCATGGCTCACATCGACGCGGGAAAGACGACGGTGACCGAGAGGGTCCTTTTTTATGCGAAGAAGATCCATCGCATAGGAGAAGTGGACGACGGGACAGCCACCATGGATTGGATGCAGCAGGAGCAGGAAAGAGGAATTACCATCACTTCTGCGGTGACGACGGTGGAATGGAAGGGGACCACTATTCATATCATTGATACCCCCGGTCATGTGGACTTCACCATTGAAGTGGAACGTTCGCTCCGGATTTTGGACGGGACCATTGCGATCTTCAGTGCCGTGGAAGGAGTGGAGCCTCAATCCGAGACGGTATGGCATCAGGCAGACAAGTATCGGGTCCCCAAAATGGCCTTCGTCAATAAATTGGATCGAATCGGGTCGAATTTCTTCGGAACTGTGAAGATGATGATTGAGCGTCTTGGGGCAAACCCTCTGGTCACACAGATTCCCATCGGTGCAGAGGATCGGTTCATCGGAGTGATCGATCTCATTCGATCCAAAGGAATTGTCTGGGATGAGAGCAGCCTTGGGACGGAGTTCAAAGAGATATCCATCCCAAAAGAAATGGAGGAAGAAGCCTCCCTTCATCGTTCCAAGCTGATCGAATCCATCGCCGAGTTGGATGATCACCTGATGGAAAAATATCTTAACGCCCAAGAGATTTCAGAATCTGAAATAAAGGCAAGCCTGAGGAGGGCGACCATCTCGATGAAGGCCGTCCCCGTGCTCTGCGGCGCTGCCCTGAGAAATCAGGGGATTCAGCCGCTGCTCGATGCCGTTGTGGACTACCTCCCTTCTCCCCTCGACATCCCGCCCGTGGAAGGAACGAATCCAGGGACAGGAGAAAGGGAGATCCGAATGGCCAAGGACGAGGAGTCCTTTACTGCCCTGTCTTTTAAGGTGATGATGGACGAAGGCAGGAAGCTGGTCTATATCCGGATCTACTCCGGTGTGCTCAAGGTGGGAAAGGAGGTTTATAACCCGCGTTTGAAGCAGGGGGAGAAAATCTCCAGGATATTTCAGATGCACGCCCACCAGCGCACTCGTGTTGAAGAGGCGAAGGCAGGGGAGATCGTAGCGGTTATGGGATTGAAGGAGACTACCACAGGAGATACCCTCTGCGATCAGAGCCGTCCCATCCTTCTCGAGCCCATCGACTTTTATAAACCCGTCATGTCCATCGCTGTGGAGCCTAGGACAAGCAGGGACCAGGAAAAGCTGACCGAATCGCTCACGAAGCTGAGTGAAGAAGACCCTACCTTCCATGTCAAGCAGGATGAAGATACAGGCCAAATTATCCTTTCGGGAATGGGAGAATTGCATCTGGATGTGCTGGTCAATCGCCTCCTGACCGAGTACCACCTGGAAGTGAATGTGGGGAGACCTCAGGTCGTTTTTCGGGAGACCATAGAAAAAGAGGTAGAATCGTCGGCCAAATTCTTAAAGGAGATGGACGAGGTCAAACATTTTGCAGAGGTCTTTTTACGAATTTCACCCAACAGACGGGGAAGGGGCATTGAGTTTCATTCGGAGGTGATGGAAGGGAGCCTGCCAGACGAAGGACTTCTCTCTGTTGAGGAAGGAATTCGAGAATCGTCTATGGCAGGAGTCATTTTGGGCTATCCCATGACCGATCTGCGTGTTGTTTTATTGAAGCTGAACGTCGATTCTGATCATCCCTCCGTGCTTGCTCTCAGGGTTGCTTCCTCCAATGCCTTGCGAGAGGGTTGCCGGAAAGCCCAACCCGTCCTCATGGAGCCGATGATGGAGGTCAATATTATTGTTCCCGAGGAGTTTATGGGCGAAGTCGTAGGGGACTTGAAGGCGAGAAAGAGTTCTGTCGAAGCGATTACCCCAAAGGGCAGGGTCACCCTGATCAAGGCCATCTCTCCTCTGACCCAAATGTTTGGCTACTCAACCGATTTGAGATCCCTCACCCAGGGAAGAGGGACCTTCTCCATGCAGTTTTCCCGGTATGACAAGGTGATCAGTTAGAAGTGACGTGCCCTGCCTACCGGCGGGCCCTGAACCTAGCATGGTACAGGGCGGGCAGGCGTGTCACCTGACTGTGTCCGTGAAACCTATGATGGATGATGAAATTCTTCAGCTCTTGAGAGAACGTCCTTCCGCTTTTCTCTCGGGTGAGGAAATCAGCCGTCGTTTGAGAATAAGCCGGACGGCTGTGTGGAAGAGAGTGAAACGACTCAGGCTGATGGGCTATGAGATTGAGGCCTCGACACGCTCAGGGTACCGATTGATTCAGTCCCCCGATCTTCTCACGCCGTCCGAGATCAAACCCCTTCTGAAGACGAAATGGATGGGGAAGAGGATCCATCATTTCCAGACCATCGATTCGACGAACTCTAAAGCCTATCAATTGGCTCTCGACGGTGCCGAGGAGGGAGAGGTGGTTCTCTCGGAGTCGCAGGAGAAAGGGAGGGGGAGGCTCGGAAGGCGTTGGTTCTCTCC
Organism: Thermodesulfobacteriota bacterium; assembly: GCA_047519465.1. Lineage (GTDB taxonomy): Bacteria > Desulfobacterota > BSN033 > BSN033 > UBA1163 > UBA1163. Next base: position 21,582 of record JAPVTA010000206.1, read on the forward strand.
ACCTTCTTTAAATCTGTATCTTTCGGTTATCCTGAGGCCGAAAATTCCGCCTCATCAAGCTCCCCTCATCACCCTGATGGCGGCCGTCGCTACGGCAGATGCCATCCGGAAGTTTTCCGGACTCCTCCCTCAGATCAAGTGGCCCAATGATATTCTTCTCCGAGGTCGGAAGGTAGCTGGGCTCCTCAACGAGATCCACTCGGAAATGGATCGAATCCATTTTGTGATCCTCGGAATAGGCGTTAACCTCAATACAGACGAGAAGAGATTTTCAAAAGAGATCCGGCCGACCGCCACCTCGTTAAAAATAGAAATGGGACAGAGGGTTTCAAGAAAGGCTTTTCTCCAATGTCTTCTGTTCGAATTGGAGAGATGGTATTCGGTCTTCTTGGAAGAAGGCAGCGCCGCTGTTCTAAAGGCCTGGAGGGATCGGGCTAACATCAAGGGGAAAGAAGTCAAAGTCACTTCCTTTGGGGAGACAGTCGTCGGCACAGCCGTCGATGTGGATTCCGATGGGGCCTTGATCTTAGAAACAGGGGATGGGAAACAGAGAAGGGTGATGGCAGGAGATGTTGAATATAAAGAAAGTTAAGAGTTGCTAATGGGTCCATAATAATATGGACATTACCGGTTGGAGGCCTTGCTTATTGAGAGCCTGTTCATATCGTCATGCCGGATTTGAGGAGCCTGCCCCGTACTTGATACGGGGGCATCCAGAGACGCTTGAAAAGGCTGGATGTGCTCGCTCGCATCGGCTCACTCCGCCTCCCTTCGGTCGCCCGGCTGGAGTTTATCCCGATGAAAATCGGGGCCGGAATGACACCTCTTTATTAGTGACCTGAAGAATGGAATTGAATGTCCACACAATTATGGACTGATTGGTAAGAATGATGCGTTATGAGTTTCGGACACGTGACACGGACACGAGAAGGGGGATTCTATGCTGCTGGTCATTGACGTGGGGAATACGAATACCGTCCTGGGAGTTTTCGATGGTGATGTTCTGGTCGATCATTGGCGGATCTGGACGGAAAAAGGGAAGACGGCCGATGAATGGGGAATCATGTTTCGGGATCTCTTCCAATTCGATCAGCTCAATATCGGAGATTTCGAGGGACTGATCATCTCCTCCGTCGTCCCTCCGGTTCTGGACATGCTGCAGGGAATGGCTGAAAAATATTTTCATGTGAAGCCGCTCATTGTCGGACCGGATACGGATACGGGAATGGTCATCGCCTACGAGAACCCTGTGGAGGTGGGAGCAGACCGGATCGTGAATGCCGTGGCTGCCTACGCGCGGCATAAGAAGAGTTTGATCGTGGTGGATTTTGGAACGGCGACGACCTTCGATTACGTCTCACCCAGAGGTGAATATATGGGCGGAGCCATCGCACCGGGGATCGGGATTTCGGCAGAGGCGTTGTTTCAGAGGACTTCCAAGCTTCCCCGGGTCGAAATCGTCAAACCGAAACATGTCATCGGAAAGAATACCGTTCAGAGTATGCAATCCGGCATCTTTTTCGGTTACGTAGGCCTTGTTGATGAGATCGTCAGAAGAATGAAGAAAGAGGTAAAGTCGAACCCGAAAGTGATTGCCACAGGAGGTTTGGCAGAACTGATCGCTAAGGAATCAGAAACCATCGAGGAGGTGGATGAATTCCTGACCCTCGAAGGGTTGAGGATCATCTACGAGAGAAACCAGAAGAAAAAGAAAAGATGAGTCAACGTTCGTTCCGCCCCATGCGCGGAAAGATGCTTACTTAAACTTTGATGCAACTCGATCGTAAAGCTTCTCAAGTTGCTTCATTGTTGAATCCATTTTGGACTTGAGATCTTCCCAGCTCCGGTCGCCCGCAGATCTCAGCTTCTCCAGTTTCTTATTTGCAGCCTCTTGTTTCTTCTTCAATTTTTCCAGTTGCTCATCGAACTCCTTTTTGGCGTCTCCCTTTAGATCCGCAGCCTTACTCTTCAACTCTTCCACTTTCTGATTGAGCTCTTTCAGTTTTGCTTCCATCTTATTCTGGTATTCGCTCTTCTGGTCCTTTTGCTCTGCGCCATATGCCAACAGTAAACCATTGGACACGAAAGATAGGATGATGATGGGTATTGCGAACCGTTTCATTTGTCATTCCTCCTTTTCTGCGGAAAAAGCAATGGCGAGATCCTACGCTTTTGCCCTTTTTCTCCTCCATCCCCCGGTGGTTTTGTCCTCAAACAGTCAAACACTGTGAGGGCAGCTGGAAACTTGAGGGCTTAACCGTGTAGAGAAGTCGTGAGAAGATTGGTACATTACAAAAAAATATTCCAATCTACCCTGGAAGTAAATGGGAGAAATTCTGTATTTTGAGTGAGGAAATACCCTATTTTGGTATGACCCCCCTACCTTCCCAATTGACAATTCGTGTCCACAGGAATAAGCTAAAATCACTATTCCCCTCACCCCGCCCCTGCCTACCGGCAGGCAGGCTCTCCCCGGCGGCCTGCCTGCGCGAAGCCGCTTCGGCGAAGGCAGGGGAGAGGGGAAGGGTGAAGGGAGAGTCTTCGATGTGGCACAAAGGGTGGCGCGACCGCATCTGGTCCGCAATCGATCAACCATGGGACCTCATCATTATAGGGGGTGGTATCACCGGTGCTGGGGTACTGCGCCAGGGGGTGGCAGCAGGGCTGAAGGCTCTGCTGGTTGAAGCAAACGACTTCGCTTTTGGCACTTCCAGCCGTTCGTCTAAGCTCATCCACGGCGGCTTTCGCTACCTGCGCAACAAGCAGTTCAATGTCACCAAGGAGTCCGTGCGCGAGCGGGAGTGGATGCTGCGTGAAGCGCCAAATCTGGTCACTCCCCTCAGCTTCCTCTTGCCGGACTTCGAGCGATATCATTTTCCTTTATGGAAGCTCGGTCTAGGCGTAGTGATTTATGATTTGCTGGCGCCGAAGTGGAACCACCGCAGGTGCAGTCCGACCAAACTGCTGGAAGCATGTGCGTTCCTGAATTCAGAAGGATTGATCGGAGGTTTCCGGTACTACGACGCTGTCATGGATGACGCTCGCCTCCTCCTGCGCATCCTGCGCGAGGCCGTGCAAGCGGGTGGTGCAGTGCTCAGCTACGCCAGGGCAGAAAGACTATTACGGACCAGCAACGGCGAGGTTTGCGGCGCTCTGCTGAGAGATGGGCTATCCCCTGATGACCGTGCGGCCGAAGTGAAAGCAAAGGTAGTAGTGAACGCTTCCGGAGCCTGGTCTGACGAGGTTCGTAACCAATTAGGACAACCCGCCCGATTGCGCAGGCTGCGCGGAAGCCATCTGGTATTTGAACGGACGAGGCTCCCTGTCAACCAGGCGCTGACCCTTTTCCATCCTCGCGACGGCCGCGCCATGTTCGTCATCCCCTGGGAAGGTGCGATCATTGTCGGCACCACCGATATTGACCACGATCCTGCCCTTGATAAGAAATACCTTGAACCTTTCGCCAGTGAGGAAGAAATTAGCTACGTGATGGAAGCGCTCTCGCTCCTGTTCCCGAGCCTCGGTCTAAGCGAAAAGGATATCGTGTCCTCCTTCTCGGGCCTCCGCCCGGTGATTCATACTGGCGCGGCAACCCCCTCTAAAGAATCGCGCGCCCATGCCCTGTGGGAAGAGAACGGCCTGATCACTATTACCGGAGGCAAGTATACCACCTTTCGCATCATGTCCCGGCAGACAATGGATAGGGTATTGGCTCGACTTGGTAAACCAAAGATGACTAATTACCAACGTGTCTTCGATCCCCTGTCGGACCTCTCGGCGTTTCCTCTGGAGCCCTCGAGGCTTGCTTACCTGGCAGGTCGCCATGGGAGCGAGACGGCCCGGCTTCTGGAGACGGCTAAACAAGGGGAGTTAGAGCCAATCGAGCAGCTTCCTAACATCTGGGCGGAACTGCGCTGGGCGGCACGTGAAGAAGGAGTGGAACACCTAGACGACTTACTTCTGCGAAGGGTACGCCTTGGTCTGCTTTTACCTCGCGGCGCCAGCGACCTGCTTGGCCGCATCCGTTCCGTCGTCCAGCCTGAACTTGAATGGAGCAATGAGCGATGGCAACAGGAGGAAGCGGCTTACCTGCAGACCTGGCAAAGGTATTACAGCCCGAACCCGGGATAGAAGCAGGTGCAGGCTTAGTATTGTTGACGAGATTGTAATTGTGGTCAACCATGAGCGTCCGACCAATATGGCTTCACAGTTGTCATTCCCGTGAAAACGGGAATCCAGCCCTCGTACTTGATACGGGGGAAGGCAGGGAGCTAGAAATATATGAAACTAGATTCCTGTTTTGACACGAAACTCTGGATTCCTGCTTGCGCAGGAATGACGACAAAAGAAAGAGAATCGGTACGGTCAACTTGGAGTCGACCCTACCTGAAACCCCTCACCTTCAAGATGAGGGCAGTTCAGTTTATCTTATGGGCAACCCGTTATATCGCTTAAGGTGATTTCTATCATGTGCTTGGGAAGGCAGTTTACATGCCATAGCTAAAGGAGGCGGGTTGCTTCCGGGAGGAGAGGATGGCTAAAAAGGACGACTTCTACCCTCAATGGTGTAAGCAAGAGGCTCCTCCGAGGTCCTTTCGCAACCTGGTCAAATACGGCGATCCAAAGGGCTTTAAGCATCCCAATCGCGGCCTATTCAGGCTGATAAAAGAGAGCCTCGGCATGAGCGACGAAGATTTTGAAAAGCCCAAACTTTGCACGGAGCCATTCGATATCGAGATTCCACCAAGGTTGGCGGAAGAACATATTAGAGCATTGCGGCAGATTGTTGGCGGAGAAAATCTTCTCACGGATACCTACAGCCGCACCCGCGCTTCTTTTGGCGCAGGCACGATCGATGCCCTGCGCTTGCGTCACAAGGTTGTTGAAAACATCGCCGGTGCGGTTCTTTGCCCGCGCAGTCAGCAAGATCTGGAGGCAATTGTACGCTACTGTCATGGACACGGAATCCCTCTCTACGTGAACGGCGGCGGTTCATCCGTCACCCGCGGCAAAGAAGCAGTCAAAGGAGGGGTCAGCGTCGATATGAGTGTCCACTTGAATAAGGTAGTGGGGTTCAATGAAGCCAACCAGACAATCACCGTCCAGGCCGGCATGTGGGGTCCCGAATTGGAACGTGTTCTGAACAACGCCCCAAAGATGCTGGCAGCCCAAAGGCGGTATACCTGCGGACACTTTCCCCAGTCGTTCGATCATTCGAGCGTAGGCGGTTGGGTGGTGACGCGCGGTGCCGGCCAGAACTCCACATACTATGGCAAGATCGAAGACATGGTAATCGCTCAGGAGTACATAACTCCCATTGGCATATTTAAGACACCCGAATACCCTCGGAGCGCTACCGGTCCCGATTTCGACCAGATCATGATCGGAAGCGAAGGCACCTTCGGCGTCTTGATGAACGTCACCCTAAAGGTGTGCCGCTATGCACCGGAGAATACCCGACGCTTCAGCTACCTGTTCAAAAACTGGGAAGATGCCCGTAACGCTTGCCGCGAGATCATGCAGGCTGAATTCGGCTATCCCTCGATTTTCCGCCTTTCTGATCAGGAAGAAACAGATGTGGCCATGCGGACTTACCACGTCCATGGGACGCCCGCGGACACGCTCCTGCGGTGGCTCGGCTATCAGCCCATGCAGCGCTGCCTGCTTCTGGGGACTGCGGATGGCGATTCGGATTTCACTCGGTTAGCAGCAAAAAAGATCAGACAGACATGCAAGAGGTACCGCGCTTTCACGCTTACACCTTTCAGGGTCACGCAGGCATGGGAACGCAGCCGTTTCACCGATCCCTTCATGCGCGAGGATCTCATGGATTACGGTATCATGATCGATACCTTAGAATGTGCGGTCACTTGGTCGCAAATGGCTGAGGTACATGAAAAGGTGCGCTCTTTTGTGAAGCGCCGGCCGCATACCATCTGTATGACCCATCTGTCGCACGCCTATCCTCAGGGCGCTAACCTCTATTTCATCTTTGTCGCCAGGATTGACGATATCAACGAATACCTTAGCCTGCAGTACGGCATTCTGGAGGCAATCCTGAAGGCGGGTGCGGCGGTGAGCCACCATCATGGGATCGGGAAGCAGACGGCCCCGTGGTTTGAAGAACAGGTGGGCGAGCATTGGGTCGATGTAATCCGCGCGCTGCGCAGCCATTTTGACCCGAACCAGATTATGAACCC
>JAPVTA010000207.1:0-88692 GCA_047519465.1 Thermodesulfobacteriota bacterium
GCTCTAAAAACGACTTCACCATTTCCTCCACAATCCATTTTCTCCACCCAACCCATATCCCGATATCCACCCTGACACATAGATTGTATACCACCGTTCATAAGTGGTTGTTGACTTCGTCCTTCACGGTCGATTAAAATAGCGCAAAGAATTGAGAGAGGACCCTTCCAGGCTAAAAATGAAGCTCCCCACCTACAGGGCGTGGCTTCCCATGCACGCCAGCGGCCAACAGAATGTGAGCAAAGGAAATTTTGTTCATATTGTGCCCCTTGACCCCGCCTATCCCGCTTTGGCGGGACGGCGCACGTTCCGGTCAAAGAATGCAGCCTGCCAAATATAGGTTTCTTGTGGTGGATGATGAAGAACTCATGAGATATCTTGTCGCTTCCTATCTGTCCAAGCTGGGACACTCGTGTTTCACAGCAATTGACGGACTCGACGCCTTAGATAAAATGAAGAAAAATAGAATTGATGCCGTCATCACAGATATAAAAATGGACAATATGGATGGAATCACTCTGATCAATCAGATTTCAAAACAATATCCTGATATCCCCATAATGGTGATGACGGCCTTTGACAAAGATTATTCCGAGGGGACAGCGATTTCTATCGGGGCGCGGGAGTTTATAAAGAAGCCGTTCTCCCTTGACGAGTTTGCCGTAAGATTACAGAAGATGATCAAGGACTCTGAAACGATCAAACGAATGAAGAAAGAAAAGAATGCGGACGGGAATCTTCAAGATCTTATGAATGAATTGGAAAGAACCCTGAAAGATAGTTAGAAATTTATCCTTATTAGGGTAACCTCTCAGGGTGTCGCCTCGATGAAACTGCGGCAGCGCCAAAGCAACAGAGCAAAAGTTCGGGACCCTGGCGATTCCAATTCTCGGCCCTAACCACCTCTTAGCTCGCAACTCTTTTCCAAAAAATAAAAGCATGATTCTTTTGTTTCTTGCCAATCGTCGAAAAAATTGTTTATAAATATCCCCTTTCGGGAAGGCAAAAAGATACACATCCTTAGAGAAAAGTCGTTGATGCTCCTTCCGCAGACACTTCTTGAAAAGATCTCTCTCATCGAGGAGGTAATCAACTTCCCGACCTCGCTCCTCTCTCATCGAAATTACCGTTGGGAGAATCTCACCATGGTTCCTTATTCGAACTTAACGGGTGCCGTTTCTTCTCTGGTTGAAAAAGGTAATAAGGTCGTCATCATTACCGGCTTCTATGTTCCGATTGGAGATCCTCCGGCCGCGGAGACCGATGGCCCTCCGGGAGCCCTCGCCCTGGCAGAGGGGCTGAGATATCTGGGAATGAAGGTCTCCCTACTTTCGGATGAATACACCTTTCCTGCATTGAAAGCAGGACTAAATGTCCTGGACCTTTCGGAAAAAGAGATTCCCATTATCTGCTTCCCGTTGGAGCATTCAGACCGGGATCACACGAGCCGGAGGAAGGGTGAAGGGAATGAGCGTTCGATCTCGATCCGCTTCGCCCGAGACTTTTTCAATAGCCTGTGGGGACAAGATCTTACCCACCTCATTTATATCGAACGAGTGGGCCCTAACCACACGCTTGAATCTTTCATCAAACAAGTGCGCCGTGGCAAGCCACCCTTAAAGGAATTTGAAACGATTCTTCCTCCTTTGATAAGAGACCGCTGTTTCAGCTCTCGCCTTGAAGATATCACCCGATTTACAGCTAAGACGCACTTTCTTCTCGATCTTGCGGAAAAGTTAAATCTTCCGGCTGAAAGCATCGGTATCGGAGACCGGGGGAACGAAATTGGAGCGGGGGAGATTCCGTGGGAAGTGTTCAAGGAGAATTCTCCGACCCATCGGGAAGCAGTTTTCTGCTCCCGAATAAAGACGAATTACCTCATCTCCTGCGGGATTTCAAACTGGGGAGGCTATGCGTTACTGGCAGGAGTGGCCCTGGCTATGGGAAGATTGGAAGTCCTTGAGAACGTGACGCGCAAACAAGAGGGAAAAGTTCTCGATTACCTTGTCCGCCAGGGCCCGGCCGTCGATGGGATCACCCTTAAACAGGAACGCTCCGTGGACGGAGTCGAATTTGATGACTACATGGAGGTGATTGAACGCATCAAGGAAATCGCCCTGGAATAAGATCGTGGGACCTTTCACCACGATTTTTTCAGCCGTGACTTCTTAACGATCATGCGAACTATCGGTTGACATGTTACGAATATTCCCATATTTTTATAGTACGGCCTGGCGAATGATTTTTCTTGACTTTTGCGCTACGATTTACCACCAACCTATTGAAAATTAACAGAGGCCTTCGTTGTGATTGAATTCAGGGAAGTGAACAAATGGTTTGGATCCCTCCAGGTCTTAAAGGACATCAACCTCACCGTCCATCAAAGGGAAGTCGTGGTGATCTGCGGACCCAGCGGTTCCGGCAAGAGCACACTTATCCGTTGCGTCAACAGGCTGGAACTCATTCAAAGCGGGGATATCATTGTCGATGGGATGTCCCTAAATGACCCCAAAACCAACATCACCAAGCTCCGGGCCGAGGTGGGAATGGTCTTTCAGCAGTTTAATCTTTACCCTCATAAGACCGCTCTTGAGAATATCATTCTGGCCCCGATGAAAGTCAGAAAACAGCCTAGGGAAGAGGCTGAAAAGATCGCTTACGACCTGATGGCCAAGGTCGGAATCCCGGAAAAAATCCATGGCTATCCAGCCCAGCTTTCCGGAGGCCAGCAGCAAAGGGTGGCCATTGCCAGGGCGCTGGCAATGCAACCGAAAATCATGCTCTTCGACGAACCCACTTCCGCCTTGGATCCAGAAATGATCAATGAAGTTCTGGAAGTGATGGGGAACCTGGCAAGGGAGGGTATGACGATGGTTGTCGTCACGCACGAAATGGGTTTTGCAAAGAAGGTTTCCCACCGGATTATCTTCATGGATGAGGGACGGATCATTGAAGAGGGAACTCCCGAGGCTTTCTTTGCCCAACCGAAAAGTGACCGGACCCGGACCTTCTTGAGCAAGATCCTCGTCCATTGACAAGAGGTGGTTAGACAAAATGAGAGGAGGAAAATGTATGAAACGCTACGGAATCTTCTTGGTTTTGTTTGGGTTTCTTCTGAACCTAACAGGAATTTCGTTTGGGGAGACGACACTCGAAAAGATTAAACGGACGGGGGCCTTCACGGTAGGCACTCGTACCGGGTCTCCGCCCTTCGGGTATATTAACAAACAGAACGAGTGGGTGGGTTTTTCCATCGACCTCGCTAGGTTGATCAACCAGAACCTCGAGAAGAAACTTGGGCAATCGATCAAATTCGAGATGAAGGAGAGCACTCCGGCAACGCGAATTCCCTTGCTCACCAGTATGGCTGTGGACCTGATCGCCGGGACGATGACCGACACGCGCGCCCGCCGGGAAAGCGTTGATTTCAGCCTGACCTACTTCGCCACCGGTGCCCAATTCCTTGTCAAAAAGGGGAGCACCTTCAAGGGCGTGCAGAATATAGCGGGCAGACGGATCGGAACACAGCAAGGCTCAACGAACGAGCGTGCTTTAAGAGAGAGATATCCTCAGGCCAACCTCGTCGTCTTTCCAGATCAGCCTTCTGGGTTTACCGCCTTGGCCCAGGGAAAGGTGGATGCTTACACCAATGACGGCATCCAGCTGTGGGGTTTGAAGTATAAAGCACCCCATCCCGACGATTGGATAGTTGTGGGCGAGTGGTACACCTATGAACCCTATGGGATGGCCATGCGTAAGAACGAGTCTGATTTCCGTTTGGTTGTCGACGCAACCCTGATGGAAGCGATGGAGGGAGGGGAATACTTCAAGATTTATGACAAATGGTTTGGTCCCAAGAGTGAGGTCCCTTACCCCATGAGCCCCGAAGTGAAAAGATTCCTGATGATGCAGGTGGTTCCGAAGTAAAGGCCCGTTAGCTGTGACGGGCGAGCTTCATTTTGAGATGGCAGGAATTTCATGTTCGCGATGGCTGGTTTTCTTGGCTCTTCCTATCAATTCCGTTGGAGCGTCCTCTGGCAAGCTCCTCACGGGCAGTGGCTTCTCAACGGCTTCCTGATGACGCTGAAGCTGACGGCCGTCGGCTGGGTCTTTGCGGTATTTCTCGGCATTCTTTTTGGCTCCCTCCGAACCGTTCCCTTCCGTCCCCTGAGGATGGTTGCTTCGGCCTATGTGGAGTTTTTCCGGAATGTCCCGCTGCTGGTCTGGCTCTTTTTCTGGTATTTCGGGGCTCCCGAGGTCCTTCCCGAATCTGTTCGCCAGTGGCTCATTTACCACGGGATGGAGTTCTGGTCCGCGATAGCCGGAATCAGTATTTACCATGGAGCAAGGATGGCGGAGGTCATCCGTGCCGGGATCCAATCGATCCCCAAGGCCCAGATCGAATCAGGCTTGGCCATGGGCCTTTCCGTTTCCCAGGCCTACCGTTTCATTGTCATCCCCATTGCCCTTCGTCTCATCGTTCCTCCCGTTACCAATGAATCCTTGAACCTTCTCAAGAATTCCTCTCTGGCCATGACCATCGGCGTGGGGGAGCTCACGTTTGCTACGCGTCAGATTGAAACATACACTGCCAAAGCCTTTGAGGCTTTCACGGCCGGCACGCTCATCTACCTGGGACTTTGCCTCGGCATTGCTTTCGTGATGAATCGGGTGGAGAGAAAATTCGCCATTCCGGGTCTCATCGTACGGACCGAAGGGGCTGAGCATTGAGCTTCGACTTTGCTGTCATCATTTCAAATGTAAAATTTCTGCTCCTCCAGGGACTCGTGGGTATTGGAAGGTTTGGCGGAGGCACGTTGCGTCTGGCCGTCCCCGCTATCGTCCTCGGTTTTGCGGTGGGGATCCTTCTCGGCTTGGCCCGATTAGCGCGGCGCGGATGGATCCATTACCCGGCGGCCATTTACATTGAATGGATCCGAGGAGTCCCGCTCGTCATGGTCATCTTCTGGTTCTGGTTCCTCGTTCCCGTTGTCATCGGTCGCCCCGTGCCCGAGTATTGGGTCGCTCTGACGGCCTTCGTTATTTTCGAGGGCGCCTATATCGGAGAGATCGTGCGGGCGGGTATCCAGTCCGTGTCGAAGGGCCAGATCGATGCAGCGACCGCCGCAGGGCTGGATTATATCCAGACCATGGGAAGCGTCGTTCTTCCTCAAGCCATCCGGAACGTAATCCCTTCTCTGGTGACCCAGTTCATCGTCCTCTTCAAAGACACTTCCCTGGCGTCGATCATCGGGATGATGGATTTGACCAAAGCAGCCCAGACCGTCAGTCAGCGGGAACTCCGCCCTTTCGAGATGTATCTCTTTATCGCAGTCGTTTACTGGGCTTGCACTTACAGCATGTCCCGTTTCAGCCGATGGCTGGAGGTCCGTATGTCACCAGAGCGTGCTCTCTTTCCATGATCCCCGCCATAATCCCCAACCCCATTTTCATTCGATCGAAAATGTGCTATTAAAATCTGAAATTTAGGGAGCCCTACCAATGAACCATTTCTCTGATGCCTACCGGCGGAAAACACCCCTTTCGGAAGACCTCTTCAAAAGGGCCATGGAGGTGATGCCAGGGGGTATCTCTCATAACCTTCATTATTTCCCCCCCTATCCTTTCTTCATCAAGAGAACAAAAGGCTCCAAAATCTGGGATGTGGATGGGAACGAGTATGTGGACACGTGGATGGGCAATTATACCCATATTCTGGGACACCGCCCTTCTGTCGTGACCCATGCCATTGAAAAGCAACTAAAGGAGGGGGTTCATTGGGGCCTGGTCTATAAGAAACAGATCGAATGGGCGGAGCTGGTTCGAGAACTAGTGCCCTCCGCAGAAATGGTCCGGTTCTGCTGTTCTGGGACCGAAGCAACCATGTATGCGGTTAGGCTTGCCCGCGGCTTTACGGGTAAGAAAACGATCCTGAAAGCCGCCGGGGGGTGGCATGGAGCCAATTCTGATCTCTCCCTGGGTATCAAAATGCCTTATGAGAAAGAAGAAAGTCTCGGTTTGCTCCCGGAACTCCGGCAATACACGAGGGTGATCCCTTTTAACGACCTCTCCGGCTCGCTCGAAATCATTGATCAAAATCAAAACGATTTAGCCGGAATCATAATCGAACCAGTCATCGGTGAGGGCGGGTTTACCCCGGCTACGAAAGACTATCTTCAGGTGCTTCGCTCCCAAACGCAAAGCCTGGGAGCTCTTCTGATTTTCGATGAAGTGATCTCATGCTTTCGCGTGGCCATGGGGGGCGCGCAGGAAAGGTTCAACATCCTGCCCGACTTAACGACTCTGGGGAAGATTGTGGGTGGAGGAATGCCCGTCGGGGCCTTGGTGGGAAAAAGAGAGATCCTTGAGAGATCCTCTCCCGAAAAGAAGAGAAATAAGTGGGAAAGGGTTTTAATCGGTGGGGGGACCTTTTCCGCCCATCCCCTGACGGCCGCTGCGGGATTGGCAATGCTCCGTTATTTGAAAGTCCATCGTGAAAAGATCTATCCTCTCTTGGAATCGAAAGGAGAAAAAATTAGAAAAGGACTCCAGGACGCCTTCGACCGGGTGGGATTAAATGCTGTGGTCACAGGAATCGGCTCGCTTTTCCAGACCCATTTTCCTTTTCAAAAAGGAGTGACACTGAATTCTCCGCATTCCATTCACCGCCTTACCGATTTAGAGAAAAGGGAGATCGAGTTTAGAGTCAGGATGCTCGCAAGAGGGGTCCATGTGATGCACGGCGGAGGTTGCCTCTCTGTGGCCCACTCTGACGAGGACATTGAAAAAGTTATCAAGGCCGCCCGAAAGGTTGCCCAGGAGATGAAAGAAAACAAAGTTTAGAGTTATAGAGTTCTGCGCTCAGAGTCTCGAATATTTGCTTCAACCTTAATAACCTTTAAGGCTACCTCTAAGAATGTCATTCCTGCGAAAGCAGGAATCCAGAAGACCCTAACGACACTGGCCCGGCTGCGCGGGAGTGACAAACTGCTATATTGTTAGGTGTGTCCTTAAATTTTAACCTCAAAGAGAGAGGTGGTAATGGTAAAGGATGTAACAAAAATCGGCGTTATTGTAGTGGATGTCCAGGGTGATTTTACAACACTCAAGAACGGGTCCTTGGCCGTGGACGGAACGGACGAGGCCTACATTAAAGCCGTGGAGGAAAGTACAAAGAGATTGAAAGAAACAGGTTTTCCAATTTACGCCACCCAGGATTGGCATCCAAAAAATCACGTGTCTTTCTTTACCCAACATAAAGGAAAAAAACCTTTCGATGTTATTAAGCTTCGTCAAAAGGATCAAGTCCTCTGGCCCCCCCATTGTGTGCAAGGAACTCCCGGAGCAGAGATTTTGCTGGATAAAAAATTATTCAAGGCGGCCGTAAGAAAGGGAATGGATCCAGAATACGATAGTTATTCTGGCTTCCAGGACGATGGTGGAAAAAAAACTGACATGGATAAACTGCTCCATAAGGATAAAATCCAGCAGGTGCTGGTCTATGGTATTGCCACAGACTATTGCGTGAGGGCTACCGCACTCGATGCGGTCATGGCAGGTTACAAAGTCTTCATGATCAAGAATTTATGTCGCGGCGTTGCGCCAGATACTTCCGAAAAGGCAATTGAAGAGATGAAGTCAAAAGGGATTGTTGTCCTGGATGATTTGGACTTAGAGGAAATCAGAGGTAATTAAGAAGGAAAAACGGACAGGTGTAGCGAATTACTCTGGATAACATCTTCTTAAGGACCCACTCGATACGGAAGGATATGTTCTCCACAGTTGCCCGCCCGATCGGCGGCCAGGATTTGAAGCTTCACGTCATCAGACTTTTCTGGAGGAAGCACTCTCCCTTCGAAGAGGCTTGGTTTCCCTGCGTAATTCAAACTGAATTTTTCGGAAGTCTTATCCCTATAGACCCACTGTCCCCATATCTCAAATCTATTCGCGTCCCAGAGACCTCCGGGAGTGATTGGGCAACCTCAAAGCATCCTGACTTCAGCCCTCACTAAAGCTTCTTCTCCTTTCTTTAAACTTTCTTTGGGGGAAGGGCTGAGGATGTTGACAATCAATCCGTTTAACTCGATGATGACGCCATCGCCTAAAATATGCTTTCCAGGAATCAGAAGCATCGTTTTTAAGCCTTTCTGGACGGCTTGAGGATAGGTAAGAGGAGCTTCTGCATATATCTCAACTTGAGTTGGTCGTTCGAGCGGGATTTTGGCTTCGAAGAAGGCTGCGCTAAAGGTTCCATAGACGTTCTCTCCACGCTGGTGCGGTCGAATCATGATACGGTCAGTGCTTCCGGCTCCTCCCTCCTGTTTTCCTTCTGCGAGGATTTCTCTTGTCTCCAGATTCTTGATTCTAACAAGTGCGCCTCCAACCCCTGACCCAATCACCTGGGCATCTCTCGCAACCGCACGAACAATCACCTTTGTTGTTATCTTTTCAGCGGCAACGGATGGGTCGACAAAGATAAGAGGTCCGTTCACTAGCAAGAAAAAACTTAATAGAAAAATGAAGAAATTGAGCATCTTTTAACCTATTGCTTCTGCTTTCAGCTCTACTCTCTAATAGTAACGTTTTCCCTCGACGTGATCCTCTGCGAGGTCAATACCCCACTCCCCAAGTATCTTCTGGACAGCCCACTCGCCACTTTCGATGCAATTTGGAACGCCTACGCCCCTGTAGCTTCCGCCCGCGAGGGAGAGACCTGGAATCTGGCTACAACGATTCTCGATGAGTGTGACGCGGTCAAGATGTCCAAGTGTGTACTGCGGCATGCCGAGGTACCATCGAAACACTCGATGGAAGAGTGGTTTTGCAAAAGGGTTGAGACCCAAGATTTCATGAAATTCAGTGAGCACCGTCTGAACGAGCTCTTCATCCGAACGCCTCACAATCTCCTGATTGTGCGGGCCCCCGACAAAACCGCGAAGCAGCACCCTGCCCGCCGGTGCCCTGCCCGGCCATTTGGTGGAGGAATAAGTGGCCGCCATGAGGGCACGGCCCTCGACGAGAGGACAGAGAACCCCGAAGGCATTCAGGTCAAACCCGACCTCGTTCTCGTTGAAGGCGATGGATACCGTCGCCGAGGAAGAAGTCGGTATATTGGCAAGGGCGTCTGCGATGGCCTCGTCATGGGGACGAACGAGCGGCTCTGCCGCCCATGATTCCGTAGCGATGATCACCGCGTCTCCGTCGACGGACGAACCGTCAGAGAGCAAGGCACGCCATCCATCTCGGGAGGCGCGTTGAAGCGATGTGACGGTAACGCCCGTACGGATGTTCTTTCGGCCTGCGGCATCGGCCATGCTATCTGTGAGTTGCTGCATTCCCTTCGCAAAAGAAGTGAAGAACGTGCGGGGCTTCTCGCCCGGCTTGGCTGGATACTTTCGGCGCATCTCTTCTACCTTGCGACGGCTGGCAATGAACGCCTTCATGAGAGACCCGTAATTTTGTTCCATCTCCAAGAGCCGCGGAAAGGTGGCAGCAAGCGACATTTGCACAGGGTCAGACGCGTGAACGCCCCCGACTAGAGGCTCTGCAAGACGTTCAAGGCACTCGCGGCCCATCCTGCGGACCACAAAGCTCTCAAGGGTCTCATCGTTGAACTCGCCCGGCGCGACTTTCTTCGGCGGGATAAAAAGATCCATCGCCATCCGAATCTTACCCTGCCATGAAAAGAGTCCGGTGATGGCAAAGGGCAAGAACTTCGTCGGTGCGAACATCATGACGCCATCCGGCATCTGGTGAAGCTTGCCACGAGAAAGGATCCACGTGCGCTTCCGGGATTCGTCGGTAGGCAGTTCATCATCGAGGATTCCCGTAAGCTTGGCGATGCGGTGACACGCCGGTTTCTCGGTCAGGAAACAGTCCGGACCGCCGTCCACGACGAACCTCCCCTGCTCTGAAGGATCCGGGACTATCTCGGTTTGAATCTTGCCCCCGAGACGCCGGTCCTTCTCCACCAGGACAAACTCGACGTCGTGTCCCTCGGATACCGCTCGCCTGATTTTGAAGGCTGCTCCAAGCCCGGCCACGCCGCCGCCAATGATGATGATCCGCTTCATACTATTCCTAAGTTTCAACGTCACTAGATTCTATCCCCTCCCCAGGTAGGAGGCGACTAAGGGGAGGGGGGAAGTCTTCCTATTCACCCTCACCCGTACCCTCTCCCATCGAGGGAGAGGGAGATAAATTGTGCATATGTTCTTCCACAATCGCTGCAAGCGCCTTAATGAATCGTTCAGACGAATTGAGAGAAGGCGCACGCTTCAATTGGATTCCCAACAATTTTGCCCTATTCCGGTAAAGGATATCAATGTCATAAAGAATTTCGATATGGTCTGAAACAAATCCAATAGGGACGATCAGGACCTCACAAATCTTCTTCTTTGAAAGTTCTTCCAAGACCGATTCGACGTCCGGACCGAGCCATTCTTCAGGACCCGGCCCTCTGCTCTGAAAAGCAATATGCCAGGGAAGGGGCTCAACCTTCTTAAGGACTTCTCTCACACTCTCCTCCATATCGTTGACGTAGGGTTCATTCTTGACAAGAGATTTCGGAAGACTGTGTACTGAGAAAATGAGATGAACCTTCTTTGTTACCTCCGGAGCGAATTGCATCAACCCTTCTCCAATCTTCTCCCGAATCGACTCGACGAAGAGAGGATGCAGATGCCATCCCTCGACAAAGGAAATTTCTGCGTTCACTCCGACACGCCCCCTTATTCGATTCACTTCCTCGATGTAGGCTCCTGTGCTCGCACGGGATCGAAAGGGTGTCATGGGGAGAGCGATGACCTCTCGGATTCCATCGTCGAAAATCTTTCTCAACGTCTCTTCAATCAGAGGGTGTCCGTAACGCATCCCTACGTAAGATTTGAACGGGTAGCCCTGTGCATTCAGACTGTCCTCCAGAGCTTTTGCTTGCTTGATTGTGATCTCTGGCAGAGGCGAACCACCTCCAATCAGTCGATACCGTTCCGTGACCTTTTCCAATTGTTCCGGAGAAGGTTTCCTACCCCTGAAGAGACGAGTCAAAAAGGGCTCTACTTCCTCAAGAGACCGGGGTCCTCCAAAGGCTAAGAGAAGTAAGGCTTTCATTATTTTTGCTCAGTGACGATGAACAGTGGATTATCTTTTCTCGTCCATTGTCCATTGTACTAAACTTGCTTCATAGCCCTAAACCCAAAGACTATTATCATCTCTTTGAGCTATATTCATGCACCATATCGACCAAGGCCGCCACATGATCGGGTGGGGTATTGGGAAGAATTCCGTGACCAAGGTTAAAAATGTGGCCAGGGCGATTTCCAACGCTATCTAGGATCTTCTTGACATTCTTCTCGATCAATTCCACTGGACCCAATAGAATAACAGGATCAAGGTTTCCTTGAATGGCGACATCATGCCCAAGACGTGACCAGGCCTCGTCAATATCCACTCGCCAATCCACTCCGATGACATCCCCGCCGGCCTGTCTCATCAACTCCAAAAGAGTAGCGTTGGAGGTGGCAAAATGGATGAGAGGGAGGGTCTTGCTCATACCGTCCGCGACCTTTTTGGAATATGGAAGGACATATTCTTCGTAATCGCCCGGACTTAAACATCCCACCCAGGAGTCAAACATCTGAACAGCCTGGACACCCGACCGAATCTGAGCGTTCAGATACCGAACCAAAACCTCGGAAATTTTCTCCATTAAGGTATCCCATGTCGCACGGTCCCCGTACATCAGGCTCTTGGTGAGAACGTAATTCTTCGAGTGACCCCCCTCGATGATGTAACTCGCAAGCGTGAAAGGGGCGCCGGAGAACCCGATCAAAGGAACCCTCCCTTCCAATTCTTTTCGGACGATCCGAATCGCCTTCATGAGAAAAGAGATCTCTTCTTCCGGTTCGAAGACGGCCAGTTTTTCCACGTCCTTTCTTTCTCGGAGGGGATAGTGGAAGACAGGGCCTTCCCCCTTGGCGAAGTCGAATTTCATCCCCATCGGTTCCAGGGGAATGAGGATATCCGAGAAAATAATGGCTGCATCGAGCTTAAACTTTTCCATGGGCTGAAGCGTTACCTGAGCCGCCAGGTCAGGATTCTTGCACATATCTAGGAAAGAATATTTCTTCCGGAGCGCCCGATATTCCTTTAGGTAACGTCCGGCCTGGCGCATCAGCCAGATGGGGGTATACTCTGTCGGTTGCCTTCGGCATGCCTTCAAGAAAGGGTATTGCTTTTCCGCTTCATCCGTCATGTGAGCATCCACCCGAAATTTCCGTAACCAAGAATTCGAATTTGAACTCCAAAAGTTCAAATGTCATAGTTCAAATGTCAAATCAATGACAAATAACCCAATGGCAAACCTCTCCCTGTTTCGGTCATTTGAAATTTGGATTTCCTTTGAACTTTGTCATTTGTCATTTGACATTTACTCTTTTCGCCAGTCCCTCAGCATCTGAATAAGCAATCTTACGCCGGCTCCGGTGCCCCCGCGCGGGATATAAGGTCTCTCCTTTTCAATCGATGCAGGTCCAGCAATGTCGAGATGAACCCATGGAATTTTTCCGACAAATTTGCTCAAGAAGATCGCCCCGATAATCGCACCTGCTGCCCGTGTTCCCACATTCCTGAAATCCGCTGAATCACTCTTCAGATATTCAAAATACTCATCCCAGAGAGGTAATCTCCAGGCTTTCTCTCCTGTCTTAGAAGAGGCCTCCTCGACCCGCTTTAAAAGGACGTCGTCATTGCCGAAAAGTCCAATCACATAATCTCCTAGGGCAATCACGCATGCTCCTGTCAATGTCGCGAGGTCTATGATCGCTTTCGGTTGATACCGCACGCTATAGGTGAGGGCATCCGAAAGAATCAGTCTTCCTTCCGCATCAGTACTAATCACTTCAACGGTCTGCCCCGAAAGGGTTTTCAGGATATCACCAGGTTTATAGGCCTTTCCGCTCGGGAGATTTTCCGTTGCCGGCATAATCCCAACCAGATGGAGAGGAAGCTTGAGCTTGGAGGCAGCTTGTAGGGTGGCCAAGACCGCGGCAGCTCCGGACATATCGTCTTTCATCCGCTCCATATTCTCCGAAGGTTTGATCGAAATCCCTCCGCTGTCAAAGGTGATTCCCTTCCCCACTAATGCGATTGTATCCAACCCTTTTCCTTTATTATATTCCAGGACAATAAACTTTCCGGGTTCCTGGCTCCCCTTGGCCACGGCAACGAAAGCCCCCATGCTCATAGCCTCTGTCTCACCCACTTCCAATACCTGAACCTCCATTTCATATTCTTTCGCAATCTTTTTAGCCTTTTCAGCCAAAAACGTGGGAGTCACCTTATTGCTGGGTCCGTTGACCAGATCCCTCGCTAGGCAGACCGCTTCCGAAATAGTTTGCCCTGTTCTCAGACCATCGCCGATCAGCTTGATTTCCGGGTCTTTCTCTCCAAGAAGTGTGACCTTTGCTATCTCTTTAATCTTTTCTCGATCGAGCGTCTTAAATTCGTTGAACTGGTAGACACCGAGGAGAATCCCCGTCACAAAAGATTCAGCCAGCTCTTCTTCTGAATGGCCATCGAATCTCTTTATCGGAAAAGCAAACTGTTTAATCCCGGCATTCCGAATGAACTGGCCGGCCTTCGACGCAGCCCCTCTCCATTTGTCTAAATCGAACTCTCTTTTTTTACCAAGGCCGGTCAGGAGCACCCTTTGGGCAGGGAGAGCACCCTGGGTGTGAAGGAGATGGCATTCGAATAACTCTCCCTTAAAATCCCCCTGTTTTATCAGAGTCGAAATAAATCCTTTCCACTCCAGATCCACATCCCGAACAGGCCCCTCCAGTGGATCGGCAGATTCGAACGCAAAAAGGAGAAGAAGTTCACAGGGGTATTTTTCAAGTCTGCCCTTTTCAATACGTATCTCCACAAGACTCCCCTTCGTCAACCTCAAAGCTGAAAGCTCAATTCTGAAACTCTAATTCATACAATCCCCTCGAGCTTTGAGCTTTCAGCCTATAACCATCCTTGTTACTCTATTCTCTTTCTTTCAATTTCGATACCGTAATCGATCGATTCTCCTCCAGGGTTGAAAATTCCTTTACCTTATTTACCAGCGAAGGAGGCCAACCTCTTCGGCCGATCACTCTGGCCAGCATCCAAGGGTTGAGATCAGAGACCTCCATCCACTTGCCAGCTTTTTTTATGACCTCATCCAATACCCTTCGATTGGGGTCTCCCTTTAAAGGATACTTTTCTTTCATCTCAATCTTAATCTTCGCAACGTGGTCGCTTCCGAAGATCGCTTCAAGTTCTTCCTTTTGAGCATAGGCGTAAAGGGCTTCTTCGATCTTGGCCAATTCGGCGTCAATCTCTTCGCTCAATATTGTTTTCTTTTCTTTCAACTCCACATAACGGTTGACCAAGATCACGCCTTCCTCATTCAGATATTCGTTAGGTGGAAGACCCCCCACCGTAATGAGATGTTTCCTCCGGGGGCAGAAACCTTGGTAATCGCACCAATCACAAAGAGGCCCCTCTTTGGGAAGGAATTGTCTGTCCGTTTCGATCCTTTGGATGAGTTCTAACGTCTCTTTCCGATGTTGATGGAGTCGGTCGGGTGTTCTTGAGGAATGGATTTCGGTATCGAAGGTGAGGTAGTGCCAGACCAGTCTGACCTCTTGGACGCCCGGCCACTTTTCTGCCACCCCCATTTGATAGAAGGCCAATTGCCGGTCTGACTCGACACTCTCCTTTGTCGGTAGCCTGTTGGAGGTCTTGTAATCATGAATCTCAAGAATAGAACTATCCACTAAGGTGATGCGGTCAATATACCCTCGGATCCAATAACCCTTTTCCTGCTCAAGGGGAAAATAGATGTACTCTTCAAGGCCCAAGGTTTTCCCCTGATCGAAAGGATGATAGCGCTTGTAATAATCCGTGATACATTTTTCTCCCAGACGCCGGTAGTCCTCAGCACTGTATTCCTTCCGTATGATCTGGATCAAGCCATTCCAATTCTTTTCCCAACTCTGGTGGTAGAAGTTCAGGAGCTCTTCCAAGGCGTTCAGTTTGATCACTTTCAGATCCCGGTAGAGCTTCTCCAGGGCTTCGTGAACCCTTGAGCCCATGAAAGCCTCGATACCTTCTGTCTCGACCTCTATCTTGTCAATATACGCGAGTTTGTACTGGTGGGGGCAGGTTTCATAGGTGGAAAGCTGAGAGTGGGAATAGGTCGGCATCCGTCACCTCTTTCATCTTTGATCTCCTGCGGAGGGCGTGTTATTAACTCTTTTTAACAAGAAAAAGAGATTCTGTCAAAAACCGGATGCGTCTGCATTCTTAAACTTCATTTCATTTTACCTACACTCTGCATATGTATGAATTGGGTAACACTGGTATCGATGAGACGCAGCAGTTCGCATACTGTCTTCTCTGCTAAGAAATACATCATTCACCCTATTTATTTCGTGAACCTTTTCTGATATCCTTTTTAAAATGTGGATGACCCTAAACTTGAAAGGAGAGAGAAGATGATCGGTGGAATAGGGATGCCAGAGCTGCTTATTATATTGGTCATCGTTTTAATCATTTTTGGTGCCAATAAGCTCCCGCAGATCGGGGAGGGCATTGGAAAGGGAATCCGAAACTTTAAGAAGGGCGTCAAGGATAAGGAAGAAATCGACACCGCCTCGAAGAAACCCGGAGAAATCTCATAAGGAACGAAAGGTCAGACAGCCTTTTCCGGCCTTCTCCACCTGAGGATGCCCTTTTCGAAGACTTTTAGAACGGAGGTTTTATGCTCGGAGGACCCGGCCTGTTAGTCATTGCGGGGATCGCCTTAGCTGTCTTCGGGCCGAAGAAACTGGCAGAATTAGTCAAGACCTTTGGCGGGCTTGTAGGAGAATTTAAGAAAACAACCGAGGAGATGAAGAGGAGTATCGGAATAGATGAATTGCAGGAGATAAGAACCAGCCTTACCGGAATGGATCTTCTTACAGAGATGGCCGAGAAGGTAGCTGCTTCCATGAGCCCCGAAGAAGTGACCGAAGAAACCCCTGTCACCGAGCAAGTCTCCGCCCGTCAGAGTAGCATTCCTCCTGCAGCTGTAGAGAAGGTCGAAATGGGAAAGGACGATAGATAACTGTCAGCGAAGTCAATAGTCTCGTAATGCCTTAAACGAATACTGGCATCTGCCGAAAAACTTGAAGATCATTCGAGGACCAACTCTTATTTTCCGGTATATGGTTTTCCGTCAATTTTTTCGATGAACAGATATTCAGCTCCCCGAACTATACGGCCTTCAATTGTCAATGTCTTGTCCACCTTCATCATTTCTTCCAATACCCTGGGATCCTGATTCACAATGAATAGTTCTCCGCCAGGTTCAAAACCGTGGACATAATAACCACCCAAAGATTTATTAAATTCGATCTTGCCTTTTACCGTCATTGGCGATCCTTCTGGTTTTGTGGACTCAGCTGGCTTCTGGCCAAAACCCGAATAAGCAACCATGGTGACAATGGCCAGGCTTAAGACAATTTGAATTAGTCTTCTGTGTTTCATTTTTTCTCCTCCTTGTTTAAAACGTAGTGACAGTGTCAGTGTTAGTTTTAGTAAAAACCTAACCAAAAATATTCGAAAACTTTCCCTCACCTTTCTCCTCTCCCCCTGAGAGAGGAAGGGGGTGAGGGGGTTGACACTATCACTTACACTTCCACTGTTTTCTTCACCTCATAATTCCACTTCCAAATCTGATAGATCGCGGGATATACCAGCAACTCCAGAAGAAACGAGGTGAAGATCCCTCCGATCATGGGGGCGGCAATCCTTTTCATGACATCAGACCCTGTTCCGATCGACCACATGATCGGAACCAGTCCGAGGAATGTTGTTGCCACTGTCATAAACTTTGGCCTGAGGCGTTTGACCGCACCATAGCGGATCGCCTCCTGCAAATCACCTAAGGACCGGAGGCGTCCTTCCTTCTTCGCCTGTTCATACGCGAGGTCAAGATAGAGAAGCATAAAGACGCCGGTCTCCGCGTCCACACCCAGTAGCGCGATCAATCCAACCCATACCCCGATGCTCATATTATAGCCAAGCAGGTAAAGGAACCAGAACGCGCCGATAGCAGAGAAAGGTACGGCGAGTAAGACAATACAGGTCCTCGTGATTGACCGGGTATTCAAGTAGAGGAGGAGCAGGATCAGAAAGAGTGTCAGGGGCACAACTATGATCAATCGTTCCTTCATTCGTTGCGTGGCTTCGTACTGGCCACTCCACGAGAAGGCATAGCCGGCAGGAAGTTTAACTTTCTCTCTAAGAAGACGGGTGGCTTCATCGATGTAACCATTCTGGTCCCTGCCTGCGACATCCACATAGACATAGCCTGTGAGCAAGCCGTCTTCGTCACGGATCATGGACGGTCCGCTGGCCACCTTGACCGTTGCGAGCTGTGAAAGCGGAATCTGCCTCCGGCCTCCGCTGGCCGGAACGAGAACACGCCCCAGCGCTCCAAGATCGGCACGAAAATCCCGCATGTATCGGACATTGACCGGATATCGTTCCCTTCCTTCAACGGTTGTCGTCACTTTTTCTCCGCCGATAGCCTTCGAGACAACCTCCTGCGCCTCCTCAACGTTCAGACCGTAACGGGCCAGAGCTTCGCGACTCCATTCAAAATCAAGAAAATAGCCGCTGCCGGTTCGTTCCGCGAAGACACTGCGGGTTCCCTTTACCGCTGGAAGAACGGATTCGATTTGCGCTCCGATCTCTTCAATGGTGTCGAGGTCGGCGCCAGAGATCTTAAGCCCTACAGGAGTACGCAAACCGGTGCTTAGCATCTCGATCCGGCCTTTGATGGGCATCGTCCAACTATTGGCCAAGCCAGGAATTGCCAACGCATCATTCATGCGGCTGATAAGTTCTTCTTGTGAAATATGATCCGGGGTGATGTGACGAAAGATTGACTTAGCCCATTCCGGCGCCCACGATGAATACCAGGTGTCGGCTCGCCTCCACTCGGATTTGGGCTTAAGAATGATCACAGTCTCCAGCATGGACAATGGAGCCGGGTCGGTTGAGGTCTCTGCCCGGCCCGCCTTGCCCAGGACGCGGTCCACCTCAGGGAACCGTTTGATGATCCGGTCCGTCACCTGGAGGAGCTTCTGAGCTTCTGTGATCGAGATCCCCGGCATGGTGGTAGGCATGTAGAGGATGGAGCCTTCCTCCAGGGGAGGCATGAATTCGGAGCCCAGCTTGAGATAGACCGGAATGGTCACGATGACCAAGGCAACAGCCATCCCGATCACCGTCCATTTCCAGCGCAGCGTCCATGAAGCAACCGGCTCATAGAGGCGGATCAAGACGCGACTGATCGGATGTTTTTCTTCGGAATGGATCGTGCCGACGACGACGGTGTTCGTTGCCTTGCAGAGCCAGGCCGGCTGGAAATTAAAATTCTTCATGTGGGTAAGTAACAAGCGGAGAGCCGGGTCGAGGGTGATGGCCAGCACGGCCGCGATGATCATCGAGAGATTTTTCGTATAAGCCAGAGGCTTGAAGAGGCGACCTTCCTGGCCCTCCAGGGCAAGCACTGGGAGGAAAGACACCGCGATGACCAACAAAGCAAAAAAGCTCGGGCCAGCGACCTGTTTTACGGCATTAACAATGACGGTCCGGTAATCTTCCTTGCGGCCCGTCCGTTCCCACTGTTCCAGGTTCTTATGCGTCTGTTCAACTACGACAATTGCGGCATCAACCAGGGCCCCAATGGCGATGGCGATGCCTCCCAGCGACATGATGTTGGCCGTTACGCCCATCATGCGGAAAGGGATGAAGGAGAGGAGGACCGCTATAGGAATGGTGATGATGGGGATGAGGGCGCTCGGGATGTGCCAGAGGAAGACCAGGACGATGATCGAGACCGTTAGGATCACTTCGAGGAGAGTCGATTTCAAGGTGTCGATGGAGCGAAGAATCAGGTCCGAGCGGTCATAGATGGGAACAACCTCTAAACCAGAAGGCAGTCCAGGTTCAATCTCTTTTATTCTCGCCTTGACCCGCTTAATCACATCAAGGGCATTCTGCCCCTGCCTCATGACAACGATCCCGGAAACAGCCTCTCCTTCACCGTCGAGATCAGCAATCCCCCGCCGAATGTCCGGGCCGACCACTACCTGCCCGATATCCTTGATGCGGATCGGAGTGCCGCTATCACTGGCAACGAGGACGATATTCTCAAAATCCTTTATGGACCGGGCATAGCCTCGGCCTCGAATATTATACTCGGTTCCGCCGAACTCGATCAGCCGGCCCGTGGCCTCGGTGTTCCCCTGCCGTATCGCCTCTGCAACACGGTTGATGGCGATTCCATAGGCCTGGAGCCTGTTGGGGTCGACATTCACCTGATACTGTTTCCCGAAACCTCCGACGGGTGCTACTTCCGCGACTCCCGGGACAGCCCTTAGGTAGTAACGGAGGTACCAGTCCTGGTAGGCACGCAACTCAGCCAGACTGTGCTTTCCAGACTTGTCCACCAATGCATACTGGAAGACCCATCCAAGGCCGGTTGCGTCAGGGCCCAATTCGGTCTTGACGCCCCCGGGAAGGTTTGGCAGCACGGCAGAAAGATATTCTAGGGTCCGTGACCTCGCCCAGTAGATATCTGTTCCATCTTCGAAAATGACATAAACGTAGGAGTATCCGAAGTCCGAGAACCCGCGCACGGCCTTGACCTTAGGTGCACCGAGCATCGCCGCCACAATCGGGTAGGTCACCTGGTCTTCAATAATGTCCGGGCTCCGGTCCCACCGGGAGTAGACAATAACCTGCGTATCGCTCACGTCCGGGATGGCGTCGAGAGACATGTTCTTGACAGACCACCAGCCTGCGACGCAGGCAGCAGCAACCAGCGCAAAGATGATAAACTTGTTATTTACGGAGAAATCGACGATGCGGTTGATCATAATAAGAGTTTAGCGTCAATGGTTAGTGTCAGTAATCGGTTTCAATTGTGAAAGACCAAGGGTTTGATTTTGTTTTCTCTTTCTTGTCGTAACACTGACACTATTATTTTTTCACGTAGCGATCTGGGGTCTTCTCAAACTGTTCCTTGCACTCATCCGAGCAGAAATAGTAGACCGCACTACTCTGCTTGATTTTTCTTCCTGCTTTCTCTGCCCTGTTTATAGAGACATCCATTCCGCATACGGGGTCCTTACCCATTGTTCCATACATCCCGGCGGCTGCCAGTTCCATGCGGCTTTCAGAGTCGACGAGAAAGTTGCCCGAAATGACAATCTGCTCTCCTGGCTTAAGTCCTTTGACAATTTCCACCCGATTACCGATATGCCAGCCAGTTTCCACCTGTCTGGGCTCAAAGAATCCGTCGCCGCGATCAACGAAGACAGTCCTCTTGAGCCCGGAATCGAGGACCGCATCCGCAGGGACGGTGATTGCGGAAGGCAGCTTGATTGGAAGTTCAACGTCTACAAACATGTCAGGCTTCAGAATGTAGTCGGGATTTTCCGCCTCTAAGCGGATCTTTAACGTGCGCGTGTTGGTATCGAATTGGGGCAAAACATCGCTCACTTTTGCTTGAAAGGTCTTCTTCTGGTGAGGGAGAGATACTTTGACGATTGTTCCGGGCCGTAGGTATTGAGCCTCATTTTCAAAGATGTCCGCCAAGATCCACACCCGGCTTAGATCTGCGATCTTGTATAATTCTTTGCCTTTTTCAAATCTCTCACCAGGAGAGACGTTTTGGGCAAGCACAAAACCATTTGCAGGAGACATGATATAGATGTTCTCTGTGTAGAGCCGGGTCCCCCCGATTTCATCGATCTGAAGCTCTCCCATGCCCAAGTTACGCAATGAGTCTTTGTATTGCTGTATATTGGCCTTTGTCAGGTCAATCTGCGCAGGGGTTTCTTTGCCGCTTGCCTGGAAACGGTCAAGTGAGCTGAGAGCAAAGATATAAGCCTGCTGGGCGCCCAAGAACTCAGAGCTATAAAAAGTCGCCAAGATTTCGTTTTTCTTGACAAGACTTCCCGTGGAATTGGAATAGGTCGCTCGAATCCAACCATCAACCGCTGCATTGATTCGGTAAATCCTGGTCTCGTCAGTGGCAATCCGACCTAAGATTCGAAGTGTATGTGTGAGAGATTTCTTTTCAACTACGCCGACTCGTATACCAATTGCCTGCTGTTTCTCAGGGCTAATCTTCACGGCGCCGGAAGCCATCTGGGAAGTGTTGGTGTCGGCGTAAGTGTCGAGGTCAGTGACGGGGTCGCTTCCACTTTTAGAGCTATCATCTGACATCGTACCTGAGGGATTAACCTTTGTGGTTTCTCGCTTGCTATACCAAGAACCCGCCAGAAATGACGCAACGACGATTATAGCGACGGAAACACCATATAAGGATTTCTTCATATAAAATCTCACCTCTCCCATGCAAATACTATATATAAACGCTTTTCCTTTTGCAAATTATGAGAACCTTGAAGAAGGACAAAGGAAAAGCGAAATTGCTTCAGATCCCTCGTAATGGCAAATGAACCGAGTTATTACAATAAGGACTAGAGACCCCCTCGCTCAAAAAGCAAGCCCCGCTCGTGAGAGCGGGGCTTGCTTCCCTTTGGACCCCGGCGCCGGAGCGCCGAGGCGAATCGGCAAAGGCATCTCTCCTAAACCTAAGCTATTCTGAGGGTTACAGTATTACTAATTGTTACGTTGAGGGAATCTTTAACCGTGTAGGTCACAGTTTGAGCTCCGGTGCCAGCCGGAACAGTAACAGTCAGCGTATTTCCCACGATTGTCGCTCCGAACGTGCCCGGAGTTACGCTATATGGAGGAGTCCCTCCATAAACGGTAAAGCTCACAGGTCCTCCGACAGCGCCCCATACCGCCTGGAATCCCGGGCTTACTCCGATTGTCGGGTTAGTGCCCGTCACAACCAGTGGTCGCATCATGTCATGTTCTTCGTGCTCCAGGATGTGGCAGTGCCACACGAATTCGTTTCCGTTGGTCCGTGGGCTCGCAGGGACAGCGAAGGGCACAACAGGAAGGACGAACTTCATTTTTACCGTGGTTACTTCTCCCGGATTCATCCTTACGGTTTCCTTCCATCCTGCTTCATCTGGATCCGGCGGCCTGGCAGGTCCTGTCGGAGCTGGAATACCGTTATAATTTTTCACATTAAAGGGCTGCCGGGCAATAATCTGGACGTTGACCAAATGGAAGTGAATGGGATGGGTGTCGCCGGTGAGGTTGGCAATCTGCCAGACTTCGGTTACGGTCCCATCGGCCCCTAAGATTGGATTCTCAGTCGTCGGGTCAAGATAAAATCTTCCGAATGTCCCTTTATAAAGGGCAACGTTTGTGCCAAGTCTCTGTATCAACCGGCCATATTGATCGAAATCTTCGTTCAGGGTTAGGGACCTGTTTGGTGCGGGCACAGCCGGTACCCCTGGTGGAACCACCACCGGCGCAAGCAAAGTATCATTGCCTGCCGTGAGGTCAGTAGCTGTCGTGATCGCCAAAGGCGGATCTGCTGGCCCAGTAGCCGCAACAACCCTGAACCGCATTATCTGCCGGGTGTTTGGTCCGAATCCAGGGGTGGTGATTACAGGGTTTTTCGGGGCGCCGGGGAAATAATCGTTCCGCGGGTCACCCACGGGGAAAGGCGCTGGTGCATCGTTGTAAAGAATGAGTTTTGAGCCAGCGTATCCCGTAAAGTCAATGATGACGTCAGCTCGCTCGGCGGGGGCCATGAGTAAAGACCCATTGAATAATACAGGGTTGAACGGCACGTTCAGCGGGACATCAACAGGTTTGGGCAAGAAGCCTCCCTCTGTTCCGATCACTCGGCAGCTAAATGGCGCCAAGCCTGTACTTGCTGGCGGGTTGTAGGCCGTATTCGTCGGGATCAGTGTTTTTGGGTTAAGGGTAATGCCGTCTGCGCTTCCATCATCTGCGAACAACTGAAGGTTCAGGAACCGGGCATTACACGCATTTAGTATGCGGAGACGGTACCTCCTCGCTTCAACCTGGACCTCTGGATAAACGGTGCCATTGGCCAGCATGGTGTCGCCGAAGAACTCGGGGATGACCGATGGATCCGGTGGTGGTATAGTCGCCCCTCCCTTGAACAGTTTCCACCTCGTTGGGTCGTAAACATGGGCATACCATAGATCCCCTGGCTGGCCGGGCGATACAAGGTTCCAGGTAGGGTCGATGGTGAAGATATTCGTGTCAACGAAAATCTTGTCCTGGATGACTATCGGAAGTTCGAAGCCACCATTCTCGACAAAAGCAGGGAGGCCTTTTCCGGGAGATGGTCCGACCAACCCGGCCTCAAAGCCATCCCTGATGATAAAGGCGGACGCAACTCCCGCGTATGCATTTATGCGTGTGATGCCAAGAGCATGGTCGTGGTACCAAACCAGTCGGGCACTCTGATCATTCGGATAGTAATAATCGGCTTGCCCTGCCAAAGCACCGGGATTTAGAACCTGGTTGTTAAGGAAACTCAGACCGTGGCCTCCGGCCGGGTCAAACCAGTCAAAGGGACCACCGTCGCTGATCCAGGGCACAAATCCACCATGGACGTGAATCGCAATACGGTTGATTGCCTGGTTCGCTCCCGGGAGAGTGGTGTCGACGGGAATGATATGTCTCGGGACATTGAGATTATTTTGAAATGTGATCTGAATGGGGGAACCCTTCTGGGCCACGATAATACCACCAAGGTGCGTGGCGACTGCGTTTTTTCCAAGAACAAGTTCGTTCGCAGGATTGAAACCCCACAATGTCGTTGCCTTTTGCAGATTAGGATGTAGCCTATCATCGAACTGACCGATGTTAATTTTATAATGAGCCGCACCATTGACGAATGTGCCATCGGAAACCGCGACAGGAATACCACCTGTCACTTGGTCACCACCCACGCCGCGAAACGGCTGGATGTACTTCTGAAGAGCGGGGCTCTGCGCAAAGGCGTGTGCGGTGCCTATGCCGAACTTCAGGGGCAGAGCCATCCCGACCCCGGCCACAGCGGCTCCTTTAATAAACTGTCGTCTTGTGATCTCCATAATTATTTCCTCCTCTTTCTTTAATGGTTATAAATTCTTCTTGATTTCTCCCTCTCTATTTTTTCACCACCTCCCCTCTTCAAGATTGTGCGTGCACTCTCCAAGGCCTTTACTGCGCGTCTACGTTAAACTTTGCAGTTGATATCTTTCCTGCATGACTTATCTTTATTGCAATGATCCAGGGACCTGACATGATAAAATTCATCTTCGCCTTGTATTTCTCTCCTTTTAACTTGGCGTCCGTGACGTAATTCATCGGTACCATTCTTGGCATTGGCGGCATGTAGTAATTCACCAATATCTTCGCATCCTTGACAGGGTTGCCCCGGGCATCCTTTACCTCAATTTCAATGTTGTTATCGCCCACGATAGGGGGGCTTCTGTCAATCTTGACTTCGGCTTCATACTCGCCTGCCATCTTCTTCAATTCATAGCCCCTCGCGAAGGCGACGCCGGAAATGAAGGCGAGCGCTAAAATGAAGACAAAGAATTTAGTCATCTTCGATCCTTAGGACTCGGCTGCAGACCGAGATTTTCCCTTGTTCAATAAATGTCCTGCTCGCCCTCCCATCTCCCCAATGGGGAGAGAGGAGGTGAACGCAAGAGCTATGATCGTCTCCCTCAACACCATGTTACCCATGATCGTTGCCGAAATGGAATGCGCAAAAATACACATTTCTTAGGTAGGGAAAAACTGTATTTTCCAAGAAGTGGTAGCCTAGGATTTGTTAAAGAACCAAGGGGAGGGTTAAATACCGAACTCGCTCCTCGACGGGGAGAAAGCTTTTGATTTTTAATATGAATTAGTATAAGAGCGGAATTTAGTCCGTATTCAAACAAGGGAATTCACAGTACTCCAATTTTCCGAAAAATACAGTGTTTACCTTATTCCAGTTCTTTTGGCGTTCCTGTATAAGAGGAAAGGTCTAAAGAAACCATGAGGTCATTCAAAATAAAGGAGGGTACCAAAATGAGAAGAAGGAGATTCCTTGTATTTGCCATGGTTCTCTGTTTATTTTCCTTCACGATTGTCCTTGCACAGGCCCAGGAGCGTTCTCAGAACCATCCGTCCTGTAAATACTGCGGAATGGATAGAGGGAAGCTTGCACAGAGTCGTATGTTCATTGAGTATGACGATGCATCAACTGTCGGAACATGCAGTATTCATTGTGCAGCTATTGAACTGGCACTAAATATTGACAAGACACCCAAGACCATCCAAGTGGGAGACTACAATTCAAAAACTCTCATCGATGCAGAGAAGGCTTTCTGGGTCATTGGTGGAAGTAAACCGGGTGTCATGACCAAAAGGCCAAAATGGGCATTCGGGAAAAAGGAAGATGCTGAAACATTCATTAAAGAAAACGGTGGTGAAGCGGCTACTTTCGATGTCGTTATGAAAGCAGCTTATGAAGACATGTATGCCGACACCAAGATGATCAGAGAAAAAAGAAGAATGATGAAGCAAAGGATGATGGAGCACAAACACAATTAAGTGACAGTGTTAGTGTGAGTGAAAGTGTGAGATGATGCTTCAGGGCTATCAAAAAGGAGGCGCGATATGAAGAAGATGAAGGTTCTATTTTTGTTCTTTTGCTTCCTAACACTTTCACTTACACTAACACTCTTATTGTCACTTTCCCATGGCGGCGAAAGAAGACCCATCAAACCATCACCCAAAGACAAATGCCCTGTCTGCGGGATGTTTGTGTCTAAATATCCCGACTTTCTTGCGCAGATCCTGTTCAAGGACGGTTCTTCTGTCCTTTTTGACGGGACAAAAGATATGTTTAAATATTACTTCAACCTGAAAAAGTATCAGCCCTCAAAAAATTTGTCCGACATCGACAGCATTTATATAACGAATTACTATCACTTGACATTGATCGATGGGTTGGCGGCCTACTATGTTTTAGGAAGCGATATCTATGGTCCCATGGGCAGAGAGCTCATTCCCTTCAACAAAGAGGCGGATGCGAAGGAATTCATGAAAGATCATCAAGGGAAATCGATTCTAAGATTCAAGGAGATTACTTACGAAACCGTCAAGAACCTTGATTAGTTTTCCGTTATTGGCTAAATTGAACCGATGGAACCATTGAGAAAGTCGAATCTCTTTCTTTTATACCTTGCTCTCAACCTGATCCTCCTTTCCCTTATCTTCGTCCATGCCTCCTATAAAAGAGAAACCGGGGCGAGGCTGATCAAAGAGAAGGCGGAAATGGTCCGGACAATGGGACTTACGGATCTCTGCCTCTTTACAGAGGCAAGCTATACGAGGCATTTATCACAAGCCGATCTGCATACCCCCTTTCAGGATTCTCCGATGTCTTTGGAGCACTTTCCATCCGGTTCCCTCGCAGCCCCACCGACGGGTTTGAGGAAGATCAATGGGAAAATGGATTGAGCGGCAGAGAAACATCATTGACTTTACGCTCTCCTCTCTCCTGAGAAGAAAAGGGAAGAACATTGCTTTGATCAGTGTTTACACCTTCGTCGTTTTTATGCTGGCTTCTGTCATGTTCTTTGTCCATTCGATCAAAAAGGAGGCCTCCATGATCCTCAAGGATGCCCCCGAAATGGTCGTCCAGAGGATGATCGCCGGAAGGCATGAACTTATCCCCGTCAACTATATCGACAAAATCAAGAATATTCGGGGCGTCCTCTCAGTAAAGAAACGGCTTTGGGGATACTACTACGACCCAATCGTCGGCGCGAATTATACCTTAATGGTACCGGAATATTCCAAAGTCAGTCCCGGAAACATTGTCATCGGTCAGGGAATCTCCCGGGCGAGACTTGCCTTTGAAGGAGATTCTCTGGAATTCAGGTCCCATAACGGGAAAATCATCAACCTGGAGGTAGAGAAAATTCTTTCTCCCGCGTCAGAATTGGTCTCTTCTGACCTGGTGCTGATTTCAGAGAATGACTTTAGAAGGCTCTTCGGAGGGTCCGGGGACTATGTGACCGACTTGACACTCCAAGTTAAAAATCCGAAGGAACTGTCCACCATCGCCCTGAAAATATCGGGGATCCTTCCTGATACACGGCTCATCCTGAGGGATGAGATTCTTAGGACCTACGACGCTGTCTTCAGTTGGCGAGGAGGAATGATGATCGTCATCCTCCTGGGCGCCTTGCTGGCTTTCGTCATTTTTGCGTGGGATAAGGCTTCAGGGCTCAGCCTGGAAGAGAGGAAAGAGATCGGTATTCTCAAGGCAATCGGATGGGAGACTTCCGACGTGATCCTGATGAAGTTCTGGGAAGGAATGGTGGTCTCTCTGACTTCGTTCCTGTCCGGGGTCCTGTTAGCCTACGGCCATGTCTTTTTTACGTCGTCCGCCCTTATTGAGCCTGCCCTGAAAGGTTGGGCAGTTCTTTACCCCCGGTTTAAACCAATACCTTTCATCGATGCCTCGCAGTTGGTAGCCCTCTTCTTCCTCACCGTGGTTCCTTATACGGTGGCCACGATTATCCCCTCCTGGAGGGCAGCGACGGTTGATCCGGATTCTGTGATGAGGTCATGATTGAGATGATTGAGCTGGTCAACATTCGAAAGGTCTTCAACCAGGGGAGGCCCAACGAGTTCACGGCCATCGGGGGAGTAAGCCTTTTGATCGATTCAAGTAAGGTGACCGTCTTCAGGGGCCCAAGCGGCTCGGGGAAGACGACTCTTTTGAGCGTGATCGGCTGCATGGCGAGACCTACCTCCGGAAGGATCATGCTTTCCGGCCGGGAGATCACAAGCCTTCCGGAGCGATTTCTTACGGAGATCAGGCAAAAAACATTCGGATTTATCTTTCAGCAACTCAACCTCATCAAAGGCGTGACCGCCCTAGAAAATGCGATGCTGCCCGCTTATCCTTCGGGAGAAAAACACGCCTCTTTAAAGAAGAGAGCGTTGCATCTCTTCGATCTTTTCAACCTGTCGCAGAAAGCAGCCTCCAGGGTTGAATGGCTTTCTGGCGGAGAGGCTCAGAGGGTGACCATTGTCAGAGCTCTGATCAATAACCCGTCCGTCATCATCGCGGATGAACCCACCGCCCACCTCGATACAAAGCTTTCTCAAGAATTTATGGAAATCATCGCCAAGCTGAAGGCGGAGCAGAAGACCGTGTTGATCGCGAGTCATGATCCGATGGTCTGTGAATCTCCGGTCATCGACAGGATGATCAATATCCGAGATGGCGAGATCGAAGGGGCAGCCTGATGATATTCCACCCTTCCGTCCTGGCCCTTTCCTTGGCGTCCGTCCTTATCAGTTTCATGGTCCTATATTCTGCCTCCTATGGCTTTCAGATTTTGAGAAAATGGGATATCCAGAGCGGAAGCGAATACCAGCTGACCCTCGAGAGAAAGACCTACCTTATTTCGACTCTTCTCACCTATGCATTTGGGTTTGAACTTCTCTCACTATTTCTATTTATCTTTACGGTCGACCGCTTACACACGTTCTTCGTAGGCGCCATGTGCGCCGCAGGAACGCTCTATGTGAACGGCTTCGGTTATCCCACATTGATTCTGAAGGTGATCAATTTTTTGCTTGCAGGCCTATGGCTCATTCTGAACCATGCCGATAACACGGGATATGATTATCCTTTGGTTAGGACGAAATACCTGCTTCTACTGAACCTGGCCCCCCTGATGCTCACTGAGATGATCCTTCAAGCCAATTATTTTCTTCGCCTTAGTCCCAATATCATTACATCATGCTGCGGAAGCCTTTTTAGCGTCGGGGAACGGAGTTTCGCATCCGAGATGGTCGCCCTTCCGAGCATCCCCACGAAGATCGTCTTCTATCTTACGATGGCGTCGACCGTCTTCTCAGGAGTCCATTTCTGTTTGAAAAGCAGAGGGGCGTATCTTTTTTCATCATTATCAGGCGCCATGTTCCTCGTCTCTCTTGCGTCGATCCTCTCTTTTATTTCGGTCTATTTTTACGACCTGCCGACCCACCATTGTCCGTTCTGTATTTTACAGAAAGAATACGGATACGCCGGTTATCCCCTTTACATGGCTCTCTTTGGAGGAACGATTTTAGGGATGGGGGTGGGCATACTCATGCCATTCAGAAATATGAAGAGTCTCTCAGGAACCCTCCCATCGATTCAAAGGCCACTTACTATCATTTCATTGATCTTATTTATTTTATTCGCGGTAATCGTAACTTACAGGATGGTATTCTCAGGACTTATTTTAGAAGGATATTAACCCCACCCACTATGGGCTGATCTTAGGCCATTCTGTTGACTTGATAACACCATTGTTTATCCGAACAATGAAACAGATTAGATGTAACCTTTTTGGATGGCGTATTTGACGAGGTCGGCGGTCTTTTTCAGATTCAACCTTTCCATGATATTGGCACGGTGACGTTCTACGGTGCGGACGCTGATGAACAGGAGGTCACCGATCTCCTTGCTCGATTTTCCTTCTGCAATCAGCTTTAACACTTCTCTTTCACGGCTGGTCAACTGCTCGGGTTCAAAAGAAGGTCTATGATCCCCCCGAATGATTTTTATCCAATCCTCCGTTAACTCCTCAGAGAGTTTGGGGGATACATAAATTCTCCCCTGCCGGACCCTGTCAATCGCTAAAAAAAGTTCGGAATCTGCATCTTCTTTCAAAAGGTATCCCTCAGCACCCGCAGTGACCGCTTGATGGAGGTACCCCTTATCTTTATGCATGGTCAGAACCAATATCCTTACTTTCGGATGGCTCATTTTGATTTCATGGATGGCCTCCAGCCCGCGGAGGTTTGGCATGGATATATCGAGAATGATTAGATCCGGGACCAATTTTTCCAAAAGCTTGAGGAGTTCCAAACCGGAATCGACTTCTCCGACTACTTCGAGATCGGATCTTTCCTCGAGAATCCTTCTTAGACCATGTCGAAACATGGCATGGTCATCTGCTAACATAATATCATAAGAGGTGCCACTACCCACTTCATCGCCTTTCCAGTGGTACATAAAAGCTAATTCGCGTACCTTTCCCCTTTTCACTTCGTATTTCAAGGGCCCCTCCTAACATCCGCACCCGTTCCTCCATGATCGCTAACCCCAAACCCTTCTCTTCCGGATTGACCGTGGGGGCCCGAAGCATGTCAAATCCTACTCCATCGTCTTCTATGGAAAAAGAAACCCCGTCATCATGCTTTTTGATCATCACAGACGCATTCTTCGCCTGAGCATGCCTCCCTATATTTGTAAGAGCTTCCTGAAGAATCCTGTAAATAATAATCTTTGCATCCTGTGGGAACAAATCATCGACGTCCATGACATCCATGGTCATATTGATATGATAGGTCTTGCTCGAATTACCGATCAGCCAACGAATGGCAACTAAGAGACCCGCGTCCTCAAGGATGGAAGGGGATAGATCCCTAGAGAGTCGCCGCACTTCCTCAATGACCTGGTCAACATACCGTGAGATGCCTTCGCACTCTTCCCCGATGGCAACCTGGTCCTGTTTCAATCCTTTCTCGACGAACCTTAGCCGAAGCTTTATGGCCGTCAGAGCTCCCCCTAACTCATCGTGCAATTCCTTCGAAATTCGCTTTCGTTCCGTTTCCTGAGTCGTCAAGAGCTGGGATGAAAGAAATCGAAGTTGCTTCTCCGATTCTCGGAGCGCTTTCTCTACATTCCTCTGCTCTGTGATGTCTCTGCCAATATTGAACATGCCTACAACCCTCCCGTTTTCATAAAGGGGAACCGCGTTCACAGAAAGTAAGCGAATTTGCCTATCCTTGGTATAAAATCTTGCTTCAAAGCTTTCAGCCTTGCCGTGGAGGATGCTAACAAGTAGGTCCTTCGTCCTTGGCAAATCTTCGCGGGGGATGAGGGGTTCGAAGTCTTTTCCAACTAATTCTGAAACCTTGAAGCCGCTGATCTCTTCGGTCCTCCTATTCCCGAAGATAAAGTGGCCTTCCGTGTCTGTCGACCAGATGGCGTCATGGGCATTCTCAACAATGGTCCGGTAAAGAGCTTCGGACTGATGGATTTTCTCTTCCAGTGCGCTTTTCTCCCGGAGGTGTTTAACTTCTTCCTCTGCTTTCACTTTGAATCGGTCGGTGCGGATGATGGATGCGGAACCAAGGATTGCGGCCAAAACCACGACACCCAAGAGGCCTAAATGCTCGTGCAAACTTTTCTTTATGACCGCCGTCACCGCATCGTATGGCGAGCTCACCACTACGATCCAAGACATATCCTCGAAATCCATGGGAGCAAAGGCAGCAATTTTCCTCGGAAAATCCTTCATTTTATACTCGATTGTGCCCTCTCTCGCCTTTAGAATTTTCTCGACATGATCAAGCGAAGGATGACACTGCCAGCAGCTTTCGACTCCTCGATAAACATTTCTGTGAGCCATCTCCTTATACCCGGACTGAAACAATAGGTTTCCGCCCTTATCCATAATCCATACCTGGTGCACATTTATCCCGGAGGCCAAAACATGTAACTGATTGACAAGAAATTCTTTCAAATCAACAGCGACCGTGACTACGCCGTCAAATTTCCCATCCGGTTCCGTCCGGGTTCCGTCGGAGGAATCTCGATAAACAGGAGCGACAAGGAAAAAAGTTACCGAGTTGGGTTGAACCAGCGGCAAGCCAAGAACTTTTCCTCTGTTCTCCCTCCCCTTGGCCCAAGAAAAGAATTCTCCCTCCTTTCCATCTAACTTAATCGTATTACCGCCGGTAGCATAGGTGATGTCTCCACGTTCATTGTACACGTCAACAGCTTTGACATATTCCATCATTTTGGAGTAGTCCTCGATAGCTTTCTTTCTCTTTTCAAAGTCACCTGGCTCGCGAGATAACAATGACGAAAGCGCTTGTAACTCCTGTGAACGGGTGTGGAAAAAGAATTTGACTTGATAGGCAAGATGCTGGGCATGCACGAGCTGGTGATCCTGAAATTGATAAAGCACTTCCATTTTGCTTGCGTTGTGAAGATGAAAAGTAAGGAGGACAATAGCGAGGACTATTAGAACTGTCACTCCGATAATCATCAGCTGTCGCTTCATTTTTTCAATCTAAACCAACCGGTTACTTTTAACCGTAGGTTTCACCTTGCCTTCCGCTAAGCTTTAGGAAACTTATTACCTATAATTTACAACAACATTCAAAAAAATGAATAAGGTGCATTCCGTATTTCTTAGGCGGAAAAACTGTATTTTGCGACCCCTATCTTCGAACGTTACTGAGCTAGATCCCGGATACCGCTATTGAAGGATGGGAATGTTCTTCCTAACGAATCCAATTATTCTCTTGAAAGTTTGATCTGAGATATGATTAGATAAATTATGCCGTAGAGAGGGGCAAGGAGAAACGACGTTAGATTGTGAAAACGGAAATTGATTTAAGAAAGCTGCAGGAAAGAGTCATCCAATGCAGGAAGTGTCCGAGATTGGTCGCTTACCTTCAAAAAGTGGCGAAAAGTAAGCCGAAGAGATATAGGGACTGGGATTACTGGTCAAATCCCCTCCCCAGTTTCGGAGACCCGAACGCCCGGGTTCTGGTTGTCGGCCTGGCTCCTGCTGCCCAAGGAGGCAATCGGACAGGTCGAATGTTTACGGGAGACCGGAGTGGAGAATGGCTATTTCGAGCACTCTATCAGTTCGGTTTTGCCAATCAACCGAACTCCTTTCGGAGGGATGACGGCTTCAAATTGGACGATTGCTATATCACTGCGACGATTCGATGCGCTCCGCCGAAGAATAAACCCCTGCCTGAAGAAATTGAGAATTGCCGACCTTACTTCCTAGAAGAACTCGACCTCTTGCGAAAAATGAGAATCATCGTCCCGCTGGGTCAGATTGCCTTTACGCAAACCCTGAAGTCATTAAGGTTAAAAGGATATGAAGTCCCTCCTCTTCTCTTTGGCCACGGAAAGATTTGTTCACTCCGGACTCCCAACTCCGAACTCCGAACTTTAATTACCACATACCATCCCAGTCAGCAAAACACTCAGACCGGCAAACTCACAAGGCCGATGTTTCATAAGATTTTCAAAATGGTCAGAAAGACGTTACAAAATAGAAGTTTAGGATTCCAGAGATCGGAGTGAGGAGTAAAGAACATCGATCGCAAATTATAGTTTTAAGTCGGGGCCAGGAATTTGAAATCATTTTTATTACTCTCTAAATCTCCGAACTAGAACACCCTGAACTCCAAACTTACAATTTTATGGCTGTTCAGATTCCTATCGAGGATTGGATTGACCTCCACACTTTCGCTCCCAAAGAGATCCCTTCTCTTTTGGAGGAATATCTCTTGGAATGCCAGAAGAAAGGGTTTAAGGAGGTCCGCATCATCCACGGAAAGGGGAAGGGTGTGCAGATGAACATTGTCCACTCCTTTCTCAAGAAGAGTCCCCTTGTCGAATCATTTAAACTGGCTCCGCCCGAGGCAGGTTCTTGGGGCGCTACAATCGCCGTGTTAAAGGCCGTAAAATAGAATGGTTAAATTCTGGCTCATCTCAGCGGGTATCTTCGGATTTTTAAGCGTCGCACTCGGAGCTTTTGGAGCTCACACATTAAAAAACGTCCTGGACGATTATGGAAAGTCCATTTACGAAAAAGCAGTCCTCTACCAGATGTTTCATACGATCGCTTTGTTCATCGTGGGGATATTACAACATTTCGGTAGAGACATATCTTTTTCGATTGCAGGTTGGGGTTTTTTGATCGGGATCCTCCTCTTCTCAGGAAGCCTTTACCTATTGGCGGCCACGGGGATAAAGTGGCTCGGAGTCATCACTCCCTTTGGCGGCGTAGCCTTTCTTTTTGGTTGGTCCTGGCTGGTATTGACGATCATCAAAGGACGCCTTTGATCCCGATTGAACGATCGCCTCGAAAGAGCCTGGAAAGAAAAACGTTTTCATCTCATAATGATCATTGTGAGTTCTGCACCCTTGCTTTGAGAAAATTGTGATTGAAGGAGATTGAAGAATGAGAAGAATTCTAATGGTCTTCGCTGTGATCACCCTCTCGTTTTTGGTACCTGTTTTTCCGGCCTTGACCGCCGGCAAACCCCCGGAAAAGGGGGAAGTACTTCCCCTTATCAATCTTCCTGTCCCAAAAAATCCAGAGGAAAGAGGCTATCTGGGACTTTCCGGAAACGGCCTTTTCAAAATCCCACAAATCAAGGCCAGTGCTGTGATCGTCGAGCTCTTCAGCATGTACTGCCCTTTCTGCCAGAAGGATGCGCCCGAAATGAATGAGCTGTACCGCCTCATTGAAAACAATCCCGACATTAAAGACAAAATTAAACTGATTGGTATCGGCGCAGGAAATTCACCTTACGAAGTGGAGGTGTTCAAGAAAACCTATAGTGTCCCCTTTCCCCTCTTCCCGGATAAGGATTTCGCGATCCATAAAACTTGCGGAGAGGTGAGAACACCCTTCTACATGGTTGTCAAAATTGAGGAGAATGGGACTCATCAAATTGTACATACCCAGTTGGGGGAGTATCCGGGTGCCGAGCCATTTTTGGACCTGGTACTCAAGGCTTCGGGACTAAAGTAGAGCACAGGAGGAAAAACCATGACAAAGAGGAAATTAAGCTATATCACCTTGATCATCGGAGTCTTTTCCGTTTCAGCTCTGACCCCGATGGCCTTCGGCCTTTCGGACGCATATAAAGGGAACATTTATCAGGTGGGGACGCTCAAACCAATTGACAGCGTTCTGAGAATGAAGGTGGGGGATCGTGCTCCCGATTTCACTCTTCCTTCCGTTTCCGGTGCAAAAGTTTCTCTGGGCCAATTTCTCGGGAAAAAGAACGTGGTCCTTTCCTTCGTTCCTGCGGCATGGACACCCGTCTGTTCGGATCAGTGGCCAGGATACAATATAGCAAAGAACATTTTTGACCAGTATAACACCATCCTCCTTGGAATTACGGTAGATAATATCCCTACCCTTTTTGCGTAGACCAACCAGATGGGTCAGCTATGGTTTCCAGTCCTTTCTGATTTCTGGCCCCATGGAGCCGTCGCCTAGAGATACGGTATCTTGCGATCCGATGGGGTATCCGAAAGGGCTCTATTTGTCATCGATAGGAAGAGAATCATTTGTTATATCGACGTCCACGATATCAACAAAAGACCTCCCCTGGAGGACCTGATGGAGGCACTGAAAAAACTGAAAAAAGGAGATTAATTAGATGAGCATCCCGCGCCATTGTCCAGGTTTTGAGCAGTTCAAAGATCTAAAATCTTTTGTGTGCAAATGCCCAAGCTGTGGCAAGGAAGTTGAGATCTTCTCGGATGAATTTGGCAGGAAACATTTCTGCAGAGGCTGCCGACAGGAGATTGACTTTACAAAATGCACCCTGACCGGTGGAGGATCAGATACTTCACCCCGATAAAAAACCGGAAAATCGAAATTCGAAGCACGAATTTCGAAACAAATCTAAATTTCAAAATGTTCCAAATTTGAAACATCCTGCCCGAAACAAAGGGTTTGGGTTATTTGCGATTCGAACTTTGGCCATTGTTTCGCATTTCGAAATTTGGATTTCGGATTTTAGACTTTAATGATCTCTCCTTCTATCTTCTCTCCGAGATGTAGGATACCGATCGTCGCCTGATTAACAAACGAGCGAGTGGCGGAGCCGGGGTTGAAAAGGTAGGTGTTCTCGACTTGATGATTGGCAGGGGTATGGGTGTGACCATAGATAATGACATCCACTTCGTCGAATTCTCCTCGGATGCGTGACTCGATTCCGAACGGAGAACCTCCCCCATGGATCAGGCCGATCTTAAACCCCTCTATTTCAACGATCCTCTTCTGAGGAAATTTTTTTCGAATCTCCTGAAAATCCATATTTCCTGAAACCCCGATCAGCTGTTTCAGACTTGAAAGATAGTCTGCAATGCTCCAGTCCACAAAGTCTCCAGCGTGGAAAATCATTTCCACATCTTTGAAATGCAATTCGATCATCCTCTTCAATTCGGGGTGGGGCTCCCTCAAGTGGGTATCTGAAATGACGCCGATCTTCATCATCTCGTCTTTCGTGTCTCAGGCCTGCCGCCGTCACCTGCCTCCGCCGTGCCGCCTGCCCGCCGCACAAGCACTTCGACAGGCGGGACTTCGCGCAGACGGGCGCTACGGCGCGCAAGCGTTTTCCGTGTTAGCAAATCGAGTTAACGCCACGACCGAATGATAGACCCCGACCGCCACTTGTTGCATAAATTCGAAATTCAGCGTCTCTATCCTATCCGAAGAGAGGTGATAATTCGGGTTTCTCAAAAAACCAGTATCTGTGATCATCAGCGCCGGCACTTCGTGGTCCCAGAAGGGGCTATGGTCACTCAGTCTCACCTCATCCATTCCTTCCCCGTGCCCGGGCACGATCAGAAATTCTAACGGAAGTTGAGGCACACCCGTTCTGAAAGACTGACAAACTCTTTCCAGTAACTTCTTCGACCCCTCGTTCCCGATGACAGCGATGAAATCTCCTGCATTGGGATAATGTTTGGGGTTGAGATAAGAAGGGTAATCTTGCTTGGGACTGGTAAATCCCACCATCTCAACTGAAATCATCCCGAGGATTTCCTCTTCTTCTTTCCTCAGACTCTCCACATAATGGGTACTGCCCGCATAATTGTATTCTTCAAGGGAGAAAGCGATTAGTCTCACAGTACCTTCCAGAGGAACAGATTGAATGCTTCTTGCCACTTCGAGAAGCAAGGCGATGGCGCTGGAATTATCGTCCGCCCCGGGAGACCCCGGAACAGTGTCATAATGGGCCCCCAGGATAAGAACTCGACGGGGAGAGGCTATCCCTCTCTTCTCTGCCACAATATTCTTGTAAGATTTCCCTTCCCATTGAAAATGATCCTCTTTGACGTCCAACCCCGTCTTGAGAAATTCTTTCTCAATGTATTGTGCCGCTTGCTCAAGTTTCAGATAACCCTGATAAGGATCCCGATCAAAATGGATATTTCTTATGTGCCCTTTCAGATTTTCTATCGAAATCATCAGCCTCTTACCAGGGATTCTCTCGTCCCCAATCATCACGAGAAAGAGAGAGAGGATGAAAGAAAAATGCCAAGTGAAAATTCCGAATCTCATGATCAATTTTTATCTAGTATCTTACGGGTTCAATGATTTTTTGCAAGAGATTTTTTAATGTCCCTGCCTGAAGCGTATTCTTGAACTTCCATGCGATGGATTTCCTTTTTCCGTCCTTTTTGAGGTATAATGGAATAAATGCCAATTGGCAGGAAGAAGAAGGCTCTTGTCCATATCGCCAAGGAAGATCTCCATCTTGACGAAGAGTCGTATCGACAGATTCTTAAAGGGGTGGCAGGGGTGGAGAGTTCGGCCCAGTTGACCGAACAAGGCTTCGAGAAGGTGATGAGGCGATTTCAAGAGATGGGATTCAAAGGCCTTCTCCCCGACCCTTATCAGCCCGTACCCAAGGGGCGACTCATTCCCCCGGATAGCCCCCAGGGCCGTGAGGCGATTACTTCGAGCCAACTGGGTTTCGTCTCTTATCTCTTGGAAAAACTCGGATGGAACGAAGGACATTACCGTGCCTTCTGCAGGCGAATTATTAAGAGAGACGAACCCTTGACAAAGCGGGACGGGCAAAAGATCATCATCGGCCTGATGGCCATACTCAGACAGAGAACACGCACCTACCCCTCCCTGCCCCACAGGCGGGGAGGGAAAGAGGGAGGGAGGAGGAGAGCTTCATGAAAAGATATTGGAAGATCAGTCTTGCCGTCGGTTTGCTCATCTCTTTGGGGCTTGTTGTTATCAGCAAAGAGGCATCTCCATCCTTCGTTGAGATGGAGGTGAAAGGGGTACGACTGGATGCCATCGGGAAAAGCCCTGTCGTCCTCCTTGCTGACAAAGAAGGGAAGAGGGCACTTCCCATCTGGGTCGGCCTTCTTGAAGCCAACGCGATCGATAAGGAACTAAAAAATGGAACTTCCCCGAGGCCGATGACACATGACCTTCTCTACTCGATTCTTGCGCAAACCCACGCCAAGGTGAAGGAGGTAAGAATCGTCGACTTAAGGAACAACACCTATTATGCAACCCTCTTTTTAATCATCAACAAAGAGGTACAGGGGATCGACGCCCGACCCAGCGATGCCATTGTCCTTGCACTGAAATCTAAGACTCCGATCTTTGTTTCTGGGAAGATTCTCGATGAACAGGGCATCGCCCTTACCCAAAAGAGTGCCTTCGGGGAACGATTTGGAATTCGCATACAGGAGCTGACCCCCGCCTTAGCTGCCAGCTTTAACTTCAAGGGGAAAAAGGGTGTATTGGTAGCGGAGGTCCTTCCGGGCAGTGTCGCAGAATCCTCCGGAATTAAAGCCGGAGACATCATTAGTAATATCAATTCGAAAGAAGTGGGGACCGTTCAACAATTCGAGGAAATGTTAGACTCGGCCAAGCCGGGCGATTCACTAAAGATTCTACTTTTTAGAGATGGTAATCTTAGGGAAGTCAATCTGCCCAGATAATGAAAAATATGAACAATGGCCAATGGCCATTGTTCATTGTTCGAAACAGGCTTGGCAGCCGTAACCGTAACCCCCCTTCATCACCCCTTAAACTAAGGGGGGAATAGAGGGGGTTATTGATTTTCATCCTTTGGGGTGACATAGCCGT
Source organism: Thermodesulfobacteriota bacterium (assembly GCA_047519465.1). Classification (GTDB taxonomy): domain Bacteria; phylum Desulfobacterota; class BSN033; order BSN033; family UBA1163; genus UBA1163. The sequence continues at coordinate 38,730 of JAPVTA010000207.1, forward strand.
CATGAAAAATTACCACAAGAATAGTGAAAAGGGGGTTAGACATGGCGACAAGAATATCTCTTGGAGAGGCAAAAGAGCGCGTATTGGAATTTATGCGCAAGGGTTATCACTGAGGACCGTCGGTCCTGCAAGTTATGTGGGAAGCCTATGATTTGGGTAATGAGGATTTCCTTTGGGCGGGTATTCCATTCATGGGAGGAATCGGTGGAGAACAACAAGCTCCCTGTGGTGCGGTTTCTGCGTCAGCGGTAAGCCTTGGGCTGAGGCACCGTTGTTCTCTCCCCGACAAGGAGAAGGTGAAGCAGGCGAGAAATGCCGCACGCCAGGATGCAGGCAAACTCGTCAGGGACTTCACGAAACAGTTCGGCGACATCACCTGCCGCGGCCTTCTGGGCATTGATTTCTCCAAGCCTGGCGAGTACCAGAAGTTTCTGGAATCAGGGGTCGGGAAGGACAAATGTGAGAAGTACGTCCAATACGTCATCGAGAAGCTTTATGAATTCGAGGATGAGAAGAGCGCACACGAACCAGGGGAATAATAAGGTAAGCCCTCCTCCTATCCGAACTTTTGGCCTCTCGGCCCGATAACTCGAGGAGCTTACTACGGATATTTCTATATCCCATCCAATCTAACACTTTCGACCACCCTTTCACTCTCTCTATCACCCCTTTATCGCCTCACAGACCCTTTCCTCACCAAACTGTTTGTAAAACACAATGGGTCGGATAAGATAATCGCAAAATCTTAAGGAAAAAGGAGACAAGGCCATGCTTAAGGAAAAACTATCCAGACGCTCATTTCTAACTCTTTCGGCCGCGAGTGCAGCCTCATTCGCCCTTGACTGGAAGCAGATCACAGCCTATGGCGCCAACATGGGACCTAAGGGCAACTACCCCACTGTGATCATCGGTTCAGGATTGGGAGGACTATGTTGCGGCGCTTATCTGTCGAGATTTGGAATCCCGGTAACACTCGTCGAGCAGCATCACATTCCAGGCGGCTATGCGACCTCTTTTGATCGGGCAGAGGGAAAATTTACCTTTGAAGTCTCCCTCCATGGAACCTCCATTCACGATAACGCAGCGTCCCGCTGCCTCAAAGATTTAGGCGTCCTGGAAAAACTGCAGCTGATAGAACTGCCCGAGGTCTTGAGATTTAAGAACTCTAAAATGGACATTCCGTTTCCTTCCAGGGATCCGGAAGCTTTGATTCGCGTCCTAACCCAGCATTTTCCGTCTGAGAAGGAAGGGATTAGAGGAATTATCCAAGAAATAATCGGAATTGGTGACGAAACGGATAAGTCCTTCCGCGAAAAAAAGGCTCCCAGAGCTGATTTCCCTGTTCTATACCCAAAGATGTGGAATATGAGAGACAAACCCTTGGCGGACTTTTTGGATATTTACCTAAGAGACCCGGTGCTTAAGGAAGTATTGGCTGCCCAGTGGCGCTACTACGGCTTGCCTCCCTCCAAGCTCTCGGGTTTTATCTATGCCGTCGCCCTCGGAGAGTACCTCAGGAACGGCTCTTATTACGTCAAACCTCGGTCTCAAGACTTGAGTCATGCCTTAGCCAAGGCGATAGAGACTTCGGGTAGGACGATTCTCTACGGAACCCGAGTCGAAAAAATTATCGTTGAGAGTGGCGCCGTGAAGGGGGTTGGACTATCAGGAGGAAAGGTCTTACCCGCTCGGGCCGTGGTCAGCAATGCGAGCGCGATCACCACTTTCAAGGAGATGCTGCCCCGAGAGGCGGTCCCAGTCGATTACTTAAAAAAGCTGGAAGGATACCGGCCAAGCATCTCTTCATTCATTGTGTGGCTGGGGCTGAATCAGGAATTGAGGGAGAAGATAAAGGGATACAGTCATCGAGTCATCTCAGGCCGGGGACCGGAAGATGATTACCAGTTCTATATGAAAGGTGAGGTCGAAAAGGGATCCTTCGGCGTCGTCCTTTACGACAACCTCTTTGAGGGCTACTCCAAACCGGGCACTTCCACCGTCACCCTGTTATTTCTAACCGGATACGAACCGTGGCGGAGATTTGAGGCCGATCACCAGTTAGGCCGTAAGGAGGCTTACAACAGGGAAAAAGCGAGATGGGCAGATACCCTTATCCGGCGAGCTGAAGAAGTGATCCCCGGGCTTTCCTCCATGATTGAAGTCAAAGAGTCAGCCACGCCTCTGACCAATTGGCGCTTTACACACAATCAAGAAGGAGCCATCTACGGTTTTGAGCAGTCCATGGATAACGCCTATATGAATCGGCTTGACAACCGAACACCTATCAGAGGACTCTACTTGGCGGGCGCTTAGAGCAACCCCGGCGGAGGTTTTGCCGGAGTATTGAGAAGCGGAGAGAGAACCTTTGCTAAGATGATCGAGGATTGGGGGTAAATTGAAATGAGTGGGAGAGATCATGATCTCAGAAGCCTTAGAAGAGAGGAGGAAACGTCATGGATCGCATTTATCAGAGCTCGTTGCTTAAGATGTTCGGGGTACTAAGTCTGTTTTTTTTGCTATTAACATCTCCGGCCAATGCCGAAGAGAAACCCGAAGGCAAGGAACTGGCAGCCCTATTGGTCCAAATCGCTCAGTTGCAGCAGCGTCTTGATAAAAACTCTTCTGACTATGAAGCACTCTGTGGTCTCGGGATAGCCTACCATGATGCCGCCCTTAAGGACTCCAAAGTCTATGCCAAAAAGGCGGTCCAATATCTGGATCTAGCCCGTCAGAAGAAAATTGACGATACTGTGGTCCTTTGTTATCTTGGGAGCGTCTATACGTTGCTGGCTAAGGATGCCTCGAACCCAATGGACCAGATGTCTTATGTGAATAAAGGAGTCGAGTACATGGATAAGGCCGTGCGAAAGGATCCTGACAATATTGCCATAAGATTGACCCGGGCAAATAACTCGAAATCCTTACCTAAGTTTCTAAACCGGCGGCCAGTCGCTTACGAAGATTTCGAGCTTCTCGCCAGCTTATTCCGAAAGGGCCTGAAGGTCCCTTCACCACTAAAAATCTCTGTTTATCACAGCCTGGCAGCTATGTACAAAGAGGACGGCAATATGCCCGAGGCGAAAAAATACCAAACCATGGCTGAAACCCTTCAGAAGGAGAAATGATATGGCTCTCATCGAAATGCAAAACATAAAAAAGGACTACTTCTTGGGCGAAACAGTCGTGCACGCCCTCCGAGGGATTGACTTACAAATAGAAAAAGGAGAGTTTGTGGCCATCTGGGGACCATCCGGTTCTGGGAAGACCACACTCCTGAATCTTATCGGCGCCATTGATGAACCAACAAGCGGGGAACTGGCGATTGCGGGCAAGGACGTTCGCTCTTTGTCGGATAATCAAAGAAGCGAACATCGCAATGAAACCATCGGTTTTATCTTTCAAAGTTTTAACCTGGTCCCAGTTCTCTCAGCCCTGGAGAATGTGATGCTGCCCCTTCAGATAAAGGGGACAACTTTTTCAGAAGCTAAGACCAAGGCATTGAGCCGCTTGGAGGAAGTGGGCTTAAGTGAACTCATCTATCATCGCCCTGCCAAAATGTCGGGCGGACAACAGCAAAGGGTGTCGATTGCGAGAGCCTTGGTGAACGATCCGTCTTTGGTGATTGCTGATGAACCAACGGCCAATCTTGATTCGGAGACCGCACGCATGATCATTGGCCTTATGCGAGAGTTGAATAAGAAAGAGGAAACCACGTTTATTTTTTCTACCCACGATCAGCGGCTTTTGGATCAGGTCAAACGTCTGGTGCGATTAGAGGATGGACGGATCGTTGATGGAGGTACGAAGCCATGATGAAATGGACAAAATTAGCCATTCGAAACATTTTAAGGAATAAGCGCCGGTCTTTTGTTACATTGCTTGCGATCGGCGTAGGGTTTGCAGCGATCAGCCTCTTTTACGGTTACGTCCATAATATGTATGATGGGTTAAGGTTTTCAGCTATCCGCGGCGAGGGTCTGGGAAATTTAACCATCAACAAGGCCGGCTGGCAGGAGAAAGGAAAGCTTGAACCTGAGAGGTACATGTTCCCGAAAGCAGAGACAGAGAGAATCATAAAACTCGTCGAAGAAGAGAATGGGGTGATTTTGGCTACACCTCAGATTCAAGTGACCGGCATTGTGTCAAATGGAATAACGTCCACGATTTTCATCGCTCAAGGAGTCGTTCCACGGGATGACAGGACTATTAAAGGAGCTTGGGCCGCTTTTAGACCCATTAAGGGAGAAGCCTTAAATGACAAGAAGTCCTATGGGGTGGAAGTCGCCCAGGATTTAGCCAGGTATCTGAACCTCACCCCCGGCAAAGATGGAGTGGTGATGACCACGACCCTTAGTGGACAGATGAACGCCATGGACATGCAAGTGATGGGAGTATATGATTCGGGGTCCGACGCCACAAACGACAAATACATGCGCTTCACTTTTGACTTCGCTCAGTCCCTCCTCGACACGAAAATGGCTGAAAGGGTGGTGGTCTTGCTGGACAACTGGCAAAAAACGGAGGAGATGCGCAGCCTCCTCGGGGCCAAACTTACCAAAGCAGGCATCGCCTGTGAAATAAGGACCTGGAACGAACTCTCCTTATTTTATTCAAAGGTGAGAGGGATGTTCGACATGATGTTTCTTTTCCTATTTTCTATCGTTTTGGTCATCGTGGTGATGAGCACGGTCAACACCATGGGTATGGCGGTTCTGGAGAGAACGAGAGAGATTGGGACCTTGAGAGCGCTGGGCCTGAAGCGAAGAGGTGTATCGTTGCTCTTTGCTATGGAAGGCGGCCTGTTAGGCCTTTTCGGCAGTTTCATAGGGGTCGCCCTGTATATGAGCGTCTGGGCTATTATTCGGGGTTTGTCTCCCACCTACACACCTCCGGGGATTTCTACGCCTGTGCCATTAGTGGTCGACTTTGTACCTCAAGCTTTGTTTCTGCTGATACTCTGTCTGATTTTCCTTTCTTTGTTTGCGGCCATTATCCCCGCGAGGCGTGCGGCCAGACAAAATGTCGTAGACGCCCTGGGACACACATAATGCGGATTTCTGATCGCGGAATGCGGAATGTTATTGTTCCTTTTCGTCATTCTGGCGGAAGCCCTGAACCAGGCTCGATTCAGGGCGGAAGCCGGAATCCAGGAAATTTAGAAAATGAAATCAAATGTCTATTGTCTTTGTAACGAAAACAGGAGAAAAATGATGAACTTAAGACCTAATAAACAATTTTTTATTTCATTAGCTCTTGCGATAGGTTGTTGTATAGGTCTTTGCCTCCCCTCACCTTTGCAAGCTGCCATGACCCCCAAGGAGATACTCGCAAAAGCCGACGAAGCCCGTGGTAACGCGGAAGGAGTGGAGTGGGAAATTGCAATCGATTCCATTGAAGGAGGCCGTCGGCAACAAAGAACCATCCGAGTCACGGCTCGCAGCTTCAACTCCTTGGCAGAATTTCTTGCCCCGGCTAATGTGAAGGGCCAGAAGTTATTGATGCTGGATCGTAACATGTGGTTTGCCAAACCCGGCCTCTCCAAAGCCGTCCCCATCTCCCCCCGCCAGAAACTGGTGGGCAGGGCTGCTAACGGCGATATTGCATCCACCAACTATGCGGGTGATTATAAAATTGTCCAAACTTCAGAAGATGTCGTGAATAAAGCGCCTTGCTATCTTTTTGATTTAAGCGCGGTGGATAACAGGGCTACTTATGACCGGATCAAATACTGGATATCCAAAGAACGGCTGGTAGGCCTGAAGGCTGAATTCTACACGGTCTCAGGAAAGATGTTTAAGACGGCCACCTTTGAATATGGGAACAGTATCATGATTGATGGTCAGCCACGGGAATTCATTTCCAAAATGATTATCACAAGCGCCATCATAAAAGAGGATGTCACAACGATGGACTATCGTAAGCCGTCGATCAAGAAGGTCCCGGATTCCATTTTCAACCTAAACCTGTTGACGAGATAGAAGTTTCACAGTTAATCACTCATGATTGCACGCGGTCGCAACGGATTTTGAAACTAAGCACAATATGAACAAGGCTGTATTCGTAAAAAGTCAGACTTCTCTCCCTTGACGGGAGGGGATAAAGGGGGGGTGAATCGAAGAATAAGCCAGGCGAGCATGGCGTGTCTCACCCCCACCCTTCCCTCCCCCATCAATGGGGAGGGAAGGTTTCTTAGCCACATTTTCGGATGAAACTGAACCTCTCCAGAAAGAAGTGCTATTTCGCAATTATTTTTTTGATGCTGGCTATTTTAGGGTCATGGCCGGAGGGAGGAATGGCCGATGAGAACAGCAATACGGGCCTTGCCATGATTCAGAAGAAGCTGGCCGAGCACTTTTCGTTCGATTTGAGGATTTTGGCCTCCGGTATCATTGAGGAACCTACCGATTCAAGTCAAAATCCTGGGAATAATTTTCTTCAAATTCCACAATATTTGGCCGACCTGGAGATACGGCCAGATCTGCGTCTGAACATCGAACCTTTAGAGCTAAGCCTTAAGCCCAGAATGAGACTTGACTATAGTGTCTGGCGAGAAGGACTCCGCAAGGGAAAATCCGAGTGGGATGTTGAATGGTTCATCAATGAATGGTTGGCAAGATGGAAAGTGCGTCAAAATTTATTCTTGTCTTACGGCCGCGAAAACTTGCAATGGGGGCCTTCGTTTCTTTTTTCTCCTTCCAATCCATTTTTCCGGGATAATGGCCGCCGCAACCCGTATGTGGAAGTGCCGGGCATGGATTTCGGCCGGTTGGTCTGGATCCCGGAAAGCTCCTGGACCTTCTCCCTTATCGCCAATACGGATGAAGGGCAGAACAAGACTCATGGACTCGATCCATTTGAGAAGATCTTTTTTCCCCCTAATGGCCTGCCGCCTTTTAAAAGGACCTATGCTTTAAAGGCAGATTACACAGGCCGGGAGAATTATGGTTCGGTGGTACTCTCCTACAGGGAAGGTTCCAAGATCTCATTCGGTTTTTTCGGAGGATGGACCGTTTCCGACGCCGTCGTGCTCTATGGCGAGGGAGTCGTCACTCAAGGAAGTGACGCATTATACCCCAGGAGGGATGGGTCCCCTTTGGGGGCTTCCATGCAAAAATTTCATAAAAACGACTCGACGATTAAACCAATCCTTTTAATCGGAGGCTCCTATACCTTCGCAGGAAGCGGAACCTTCTACCTTGAATATGCCTATAACAGCCCGGGCTACAGCGATTCTGAGGCGGAGAATTATTATGCTTTAAGGCGCAGGGCAGCAGGAGCGATCAGCCTTGGCGGTTTGGTATCCGCACTGGGACAGATGACCCTCGGTCAAACAGCGGTTACAGGATTAAGATTCTTACGAAAGAATTATGTCATGATCCAGTACAGTCAGACCAATATCATGAACAAAGTCGACCTGACCGTCCGTTGGACTCAAAACTTAAATGACGGTTCAGGTCAATTTACAACTGTTTTGTCATATTTGCTGGCTAATCATTTTGAGTTGTTTTCTGTCGGCACCGTTTTGACAGGCGGCAGAAATACAGAGTTTGGGAGTATCCTTGATTATCAATGGATCGCCGGCTTAAAGTATACTTTTTAGGCCAAAAGGGCCTATTATGTTATTAGGGGCAAGCGGGGAATCATTTGAAGAACTATTTACACGGTAAAAATTCTCTTATCGATTTCCTCTATACAGTGATCATATCCACATTGATCGCCGCCTTTCTGAGCTTAACGGGTCTCACAACAAAATCCTTCACCATTAATTTAGTTCTATCCCTGTCTTTCGGGGTGTCTATTTGTTCGATCATTATATTGTTGGGTTGGATTTTCAATCCGGAGAAGACCGCGTCCTTTGCTCTCATATTTATCATAGGTGTTGGCGGTGGAATCCTGATCGGCCTGCACATTGGGTTATTCGTCCTGCAGCAGGTCTTTTCCATCGTCGTGATGCAGCAGGGGAGAGTGATCCTTCAGATCATTATCATTGCCATCACCTTCAGCAGTATGATCAGTTACTTTTTCTACTCCAAAACAAGATTGAGAATGAGCCAGGAAGTGATACAGCAAGAAAGGATTAAACGTCTTTCTAGTGAAAAAGAAGCCCTCGAGGCCAATCTGAGACTGCTTCAGGCACAGATTGAGCCTCATTTTCTATTCAATACCCTTTCAAATATCCTGAGTCTCATAGACACGGACCCAGCCAATGGCAAGATCATGTTATTGGATCTGATTCGCTATCTGCGCACCTCTTTGTCAAGGACGTTCCTTGATCCCGTCACCTTAGACCAGGAGATGGACATGATCAAGGCCTATCTGAACATTCAAAAAATAAGGATGGGTGAAAGATTGCATTTTAGGATCGAGCTTCCTGATGCGGTCCGCCAGCATCCCTTCCCTCCGATGCTGCTTCAGCCTCTGGTAGAGAATGCAGTGAAACACGGCCTAGAACCCAAAATGGACGGGGGAGAGATCCTGATCAAGGTGACGGATGCAGCCGACCTCATTAGAGTCGAAGTCATCGATACAGGCAACGGATTCTCATCTTTTCAGAACACCGGGGTGGGTATCGCAAATGTGAAAGAACGTATCAAATTGCTTTATGGAGAAAAAGGGCGTCTCATACTTGAAGAGAACAAACCGAACGGAGTCAGGGCGATCATCGAGGTGCCAAAGCATGATGTATAAGGCCATCATTGCTGACGATGAAAAAGAGTTGAGAACATACCTCAAATCCATTTTGTCAGAGACCTGGCCGGAGCTCATCATTTGCGGTGAGGCTAAGAACGGTAGAGAAGCTCTTGAATTAGTAGAATCTAAGCGGCCACAGGTCATCTTCCTCGATATCAGGATGCCTGGTTATTCCGGCATGGAGGTAGCAAAAAGAATCGCGGGGCAATGTCGAATCGTTTTTGTCACTGCCTATGATCAGTATGCGGTAGAAGCCTTTGAAAGGGAGGCGGTGGATTATCTCGTTAAACCCGTAGTGAAGGACAGACTGATTCAGACCGTTCAACGCCTCAAGAACCAACTGGGTTCTTCCATAGAACCGCCTGCAAGATTGGCTGAGGCCGTAGAGCAGGTTCTTTCCAAGTTGTCGGGAAGAGGGAAGCCCGATTTCCTGCGCTGGATTAAAACACAAACTAAAGATAGCGTCCGGCTCGTACCCGTTGAGGAGGCAGACTACTTCAAGGCCGAGGACAAATACACTTTGGTCGTGACGAAAGAAGGGGAATCTCTGATCAAAAAGAGTATTAAAGAATTGGCCCAGGAACTCGACCCTAATCAATTCTGGCAGATACATCGGGGTACCATCGTGAATGTCTCCAAGATAGACAAAGTGAGTCGTTCGCTTACGGGGCGAGGGGTATTGAAACTCAAAGGGAGGCCGGAGCTTCTCACTGTAAGCCGCAACTACCTCCGTCTCTTCAAGCAGATGTAGTTGTCAGTTGAGCAGGCGTTTAATGGTGGGAATCTTGAAGAATTGAACCCCTTCTTCTTTGAGGATGACTTCTTCTTCGGTGGTGGCCGTCCCTTTAATATTTCTTTTTCCTGTCTCTCCGTAATGAATCTTGAGAGCCTCTTTGTAAAATTCAGCTCCCACATCCTCAAAATGCTTGTCCAGATACTCATGGACCAACTGGAGGGCTTGGTGAGGATCCATCTCCTCTTTTATTCTCTCTCCTCCCCTTTTGATTGCAAAAGGAGAGAAGGCTTTTTCTATCTGATGATCGTCACAAATGGGACAGGTGATCATGCCGCCGGATTTCTGCTCCTCGAAGGAGGCGCTATCCTTGAACCAGCACTCAAATTTGTGACCGTTCGAACAGAAAAGATCGAAGGCAATCATTTCTTTCACCCAAACATCTATTTAACATCATGAAACCTTTTTTGGCAAGCCTTTTTCTCCAGGGCTCTCCCTGCCGGCACCTTACAAAAAATACAGTGCTGAAGCAGAAAGAATACAGGGATGACCTTATTTACTTCTCGAGGTTTTTCGGGTGAAATAATATTGAAATGATTCTTTTTCCCTTGTTTCTGCCTGCTGCCGGCAAGAGCGAAGGGAGACAAAAGAAATTCTTCGGAAGAAAGGTGGTGTATCCGGTGCCGGACTTAAACGAGACGAAAAAGTTAGAAGATCCTCCGCTGGCCGAGAGATTGGTTTCAAATTACATAGCTCCTGGAACGCGCTTGAAACTGTGTGGAGAGGTTTGCCAACAAGTGAAGGAACGGGAGTGGATTTTCGGCAAAGTCAAAGATAATATGGTTTTTCTGGTTCATGAAACCGGGGCTTACGGTATCGTGGTAGGCATTGAAGATATCGATTGGACCGGGTTCTGACAGAAACTCAATCTACTCAAGAATTACCTTGAAGACAAAGATCGATAGGTCAACCCTTATAAGTCTGAACCCGGCCCCAGAGGCTCTTTGTCCCCCAGATACCCGACCGCAAACACTCGATCTGAACGATCTGGCTATGATCGACAAAAAGGTTTACTTCCGGGCCGTAGTTCTTGATGTACCATGCAAAAACCTCCGGCTCGGCCGCCTCGAACATCACCTTGTCGAGACCCAGGGCGTTGACGATTTTAGCCGGCACATCCGTACGCCAGACTTTTACGTTTTCAGTGATTCCCTCCGACTCGATCATAATGCTATGGGCTCCTGCCTCAAGAAAGCGCTTTGCCTGTAAAATAGCCCACTCCGGATCGCGCGTTCCCTCGGTCTCCAATTCTTCTACGGCGCTGGCGCCACCTGCCCCGAACTGGATTCCCACCTCGGGTTTGGGCTTCAGCCCGGCCTTTTTCACTTTTTCGACCAGCCTGACCCAATCGTCGATTGGAATGGTAATGAAGCCACTGGAGATCTCGATGATATCGAACCCGAGATCCTTGCACTCTTTGATATAGCGGTCAACCATCTCCGGGCCTTGTGTCAACACATGTTCAATGAAACCACCTGTGTCAACCAAAACCTCATACGCATGACAAAGGTCAATGAGCTCTTTGACTGCCTCACGGGGCATTAAACTGAAGGAGCCTCCTGCGAACTTGAGGACATCCACATAAGCTCCCATCGTTTCGAGGATGTCTTGCAAGTACCTCTTACCCATCGGAGTGTAATAAGGGCCACGGATCTCAGTCACCCCACTGGAGCGCGGTTTTCCCGGACGGCTATTGGTTCTTAGGAAGGCGAATGCCCTACCCTTTGATTGAGCCTTAGGTTTTTCCATTTTGAATCCTCCTCTCTTAGAAGTTCTCAACCCTTTATCTCTGCCAGCAGTTTCGTCAAATCGGAGACCTGGATCGTTTCGAGATCGGAGACGGCACGGATGATCTCCCGGCAGAGTGATTGTTCAGCATAAGGCGTTGCCAGCTTCTCAAACTTCTCAACAGCTCTCTTCCATGACATCGGCCGGGTCCGAAACCCTTCGTAATCCTGTTTCTCCTTTGTCACCCTTCTGCCATCAGGTAGCGTAACGGTGATACGACACGGCATCTCATCGGGAAATCTTCGACTGTAACTTGGAGAAGGCTTGACAATGACTTTTTTTAGAAGGGCCTGAACATCCTGACTCTGGATGCGAGCCGGTCTGTACTGCTCGGGCATGACCTGGCCATCCAAGATGGCGACGGCTGTCAAATAAGGCAGGCTGTGATCAGCCTCCTCCTTTGTTCGGACGACGCTCTTATTCCCTTCCTCCCCTCCGCCGATGATGTTGTAGGCCACATCAAAGATCTCAATCTCGATCTGTGTGATCTCATTTCCATTCAATCCGTACTCCTTTTTAAGTTCGAGAATGCCTTCCAGGGCAGACTGAGAATGGATCTCGGCATTGTATCTTTTAAGGATCGTCTGCGTCACCCGTTCGAGGTCCTCTTTAACCCAGTTGATCTTGAACTTTCCGGCGATGGCGTCCATAAAACCTTTGTTTCCCTCGAATACTTCCACGGGACCGGTGATGCCCCGCATGGCCAAGAAGGTAGCATGGGTGCAGCTAAAAGCAGTATTGGGATAGGCAAGGCCTTTCCAGTGAGACAGGGCGCCGGTTCGGGAAACCCGCAAGGCGTTGAAGGCCGTCCCGCAGATGGCAATCGCATTCGCCGTGCGGACCGCATCCAGACCCAGCGCTTTGGAGACGCCTGCGGCAACCGCATAGGAGCCCTGCGTGGTATGGTCGAAGCCTTTAGCCCGGACAGGGGCCACGTCGCTCAGGCGGCACTGCACCTGGTAAGCGACAGACAAAGCGGCTAAGAGTTTCTGACCGCTCTGCTTCGCATATTCGGAAGCGGCCAACACGGCACCAAGATTATCGCTTGGGTGGCAGGTTTCACCTCTGGCCAGATAGCTGTCGTTGAAGTCCAGATAGCGCACCAGGGCGCCGTTGTAAAGGGCTGCACGGTCCGGTGGAGCCTTTCCGCCCCCGATCAGGCTACAGTGGCCAGCGCCATCAAACTCTTCAACCTGTGCCCTAAGAAGGCGAATGGGTTCTCCTTGCAGGGCACTGATCGCACAACCCAGTCCGTCCAACACACGGATTTTGAGCTGCTGACGGGCGGCCTCTGAGAGATCGTCATAGGAAGCCCGTACTACAAAGGCGGCGAGTTGCTCGGCATCTGTCATGTCACTCTCTTCTTGACCATTATGGCCTTTTTGACACTCCCCTTCAACGTCTCCGCCGCCTTGCGTTTGAGATCACGTCTTGAGCGCGAGACCCAACGACGCCAGGGCAGCCCGCGTCGTATCGTAATCTCTATGATGAATACCCCGGATGCCCAAACTTTGAGCCACCTCTACAAACATGAATCGGTCTTCGATGTAAACCACCCTCTCAGGTGAGACTTGAGCGACATCTAAAGCGAGGCGATAGATATCGGCATCGGGTTTGCGGAAGTGGACAAAGCACGAGGCGATGAAGAAATCGACAAACTCCGCCAGCCCGAACTTCTGAATGCGGTAGACAGTCAGCTCCCGGCCCTCGTTGCTCACCATAGCCACTTTGAGGCCGTGGGATCTCTTGATACCCCTGACCAACTCGATCATTCGGGGATAGGGCTGAGATTGGTTAAACATAAATGCTTTGAACTCCTCTCCGGAGAAGGGGCGGTCCTTATAGAAAACGACCCGATAGACGTATTCGTCCAGACTTAATTTGCCCTCTTCGTACGTGTCGAACGTCAAATGATGACGTTCATCCATCTCATCGAAGTCCAGCTTAAAAGTTTCCGCGGCTCGCTTACGCATCGACCGGTCCCACCCGTTGGTGAGCAGGACGCCGCCCACGTCAAGGAATAGCGCTGAAATCTTCATCTATGCACCCAATAGCTCTTTCATCACGGTTGCGTTGTTGTGTTCGACGTCTTTTGCCGAGAAGAGAAGTGTGACGGTCTCTTTCTTTGCCTCTTTTTTGATCCTCTCCAGGATTTCTGAATGTTTCTCCAACTCCTTCTTATATCGTCTTTTGAATTCCGCGTACTTTGAGGGATCATGACCGAACCATTTGCGCAGACCATCGCTTGGAGATATCTCCTTTAGCCACTCGTCCATCTTCACTTCTTCCTTTTTCATCCCCCTCGGCCAGAGCCGGTCGATATAAATCCTCTTGCCGTCATCCCGTGAGGCCGGATCATATATCCTCTTTATTTTGATCATCGCATCCTGTCCCTTTTCTCTGGGTTTGGCTCTAAGCTTCCCAAGAGTTACACAAGCTTCTTCAGTTCGGTCAACGCGGCATTATAATCCGGCTCATGCGTTACCTCTTTAACCAGCTCCTTATATTGAACGACTCCTTTCCGGTCGACCAGAAAGATTGCCCTGGCGAGCAACCGTAACTCCTTGATCAGAACACCGTAGGAAGTGCCGAAGGAGGCATCGCGATGGTCTGACAGCGTCTGAATTCTGTCCACACCCGCTGCGCCACACCAGCGCTTCTGCGCGAAGGGCAGGTCCATGCTCATCGTTAAGATCGCGACATTCGAACCCAATCGGCTGGCCTCTTCATTGAATTTTTTTGTCTGGAGATCGCATACGGGCGTGTCAAGGGAGACCACGGAGGAGATGATGCATGCCCTGCCGAGATAGGATGAAAATTTGACAAGGGAAAGATTGTTGTCAATGGCGACGAAATCAGGTGCTCCCTGACCAACCTTGACCTGCTTGCCAACTAAGGTAAGCGGATTCCCTTTGAAGGTAATAAGCCCTTTCTGTTCAGCCATTAGAGCCTCCTTTCCAAACCCTTAATGAAGATGATAGTGATCTTATAGCCTTCAAGCTATTGAAACTTACTCAATGTTCCTCAGTAAATAAGGGAAAGATAGTATTTTCCATGAAGGAATACCGTATTTTAGAGACGAGTGGCTAAGCTTCGATTTGCAAGATTCCGGTATTTTCATCGTTGATCTTTTGGCAGGGAATAACCATATATTGTTAAGGCAGAGCAAAATGAGGAATGGAAATGGTATTCAAGTATGACCATGAAAATTTCCTTTGAACTTAAACCGGAGCCGCCTTTCCGACTGGATTTGACGGCCTGGGCCTTGCGTCGTCGCCCTGACAACATTGTGGACCGATGGGATGGCCGGACTTACAGCAGGGTTCTAGTAATAGATGGTAGACCCTTCGAGGTCGAAGTGACTCAGACAGGTACCCCGGATAATTCGAGGGTTCGGATCGCTGTGACAGGGTCGCAGCTTTCACTTCGACTGAAGGCTACCGTCACTTCAGTTTTGGAAACGATGCTGGGACTCCGAACCGATCTTTCAGGGTTTTATAACTTTGCCAGGCGTGATAAGAAACTTTGGGAATTATCACAGCGCTTTCTAGGACTGAAGCCCCCCAGGTTCCCTGATCTGTTCGAGGCATTGACGAATGGCTTTAGTTGCCAGCAGCTTTCACTCTCTGTTGGGATTATTCTTCTGGGCCGGCTGGCGACGAACTACGGTGTGCCTTTTCAGAAGGGGAACTCAACTGTTTATAGTTTTGCCAGGCCAGACCAATTGGCAAGATCGGACGTACAGGCTTTGCGCAGATTAGGGTTCAGCCATCAAAAGGGGCGATTCCTGATGGAGTTAGCCCGGAAGGTGACTCAGGAAGCCTTGGACCTCAAATGGATGGAAGACTTGGACGACGAGAGGGCTCTCAAAGAACTCTACCAGCTGCGAGGGGTGGGACGCTGGACAGCCGAATACGTACTCCTCAGAGGCATGGGTCGGCTCAACGTTTTCCCCCGCGATGATATCGGCGCCCGCAACAAGTTAAGAAGCATACTGCACCTGCGAAAACCTCTTGATGATGAGGGCGTGAATCGCATTCTACGGAAATGGATGCCCTATGGCGGGTTTGTCTATTTCCATCTGTTGCTTGACGGATTGAGCCAGGAAGGATACCTCTGACCCTGAGCAGTTCCTTTCGGAGCCTCCGTTCAGCCTTTTCCGCACAACGGCCAAAGGGCTCGACTCAGCCAAAATTGCTTCTGCTTATCGCTCAAGTTCCAGCTTTAACGAGAGAAATTTCAACATGTCCTTTAGCGTGATGACGCCTACCAGACGATTTCCCTCCACCACGATCAGGCGGCTGGAGCCCGTTCGAGTCATCAGGGAGAGCGCTTGCGTGGCGTCAGCCTGCGGTCCGATGGTGTTTTCGGCTGAACATTTCGTAGCAACCTCCCCTACCTTTTTTTGGGCCCACTCCTCTCGGGGAATTTCCTTCAGCTCTTTCGTGCTGATACAGCCGACGAGTCTCTCGGAGGCTTCCACAATTGGAAACATCTGAAAGTGGTATTTGTAAACATAATCCTCCACAAGCTGCTGTATCGAAATCGAAGGAGAGACTGCCACTGGATCGGTTTTCATAAAGCGGCGAACCGATTCCCCCTCCAGAGCCTTCCGAATGAGAATCTGCTGGTATGACGCCCTGGCGGCACTTTCGAGAAACATCCCGATCAAGAACAACCAAATCCCTCCGATCACGTTTCTCGTGAGGAATTGGAAAACCCCTACAAGGATGAAAAGGAGGCCAAATCCGAATCCTACTGCCGAGGCAACCCGTGTCGCCCATCGAAAGTTTTTCCGAAGCCCCCACAAGATAGCCCGCAGCACTCTTCCTCCGTCCAATGGAAAGGCGGGCAAAAGATTGAAGACAGCCAACAGGCCGTTAATGTAAGCAAGATATTGAATAACCCCGTTAACCGATTCAGGCCATCCGTTGTGCAACCCCTGAAGGTGAATCCCATAACAGGCGAGCGCAATGGCGATACTGGAAAGAGGCCCTACGATGGCCATCAAGAATTCGGCTTTGGCGCTTGTGGGCTCCTCACCCATCTCAGAAACGCCGCCAAAAATGAACAGGGTAATCCCTTTCATCGGGATGCCAAACCTTCTGGCAACAAGAGAATGGAAAATCTCGTGGAAGATGATCGAAAGAAAGAGGCCCACGGCCCCGGCCACTCCCATTAACCAATAGGTCTGGACTGAAAGGTTTTTGTAACGGATTGGGAAAAACCCTATTGCGAGGGACCAGACGATAAGAACGGCGATGATAACCCAGCTTAAATCGACCCGGACTTCGAAGCCAAAGAGCTTAAATAACTTGATCCGCTTACCAAACATGGTTCGCCTCCATGGATGATGCTGCACTCCGACCCTAATCCATTTTCCTTTGGAATGAGCGAGATGTCCATAAGAAAAACCTCGTATTTTTTCATTTTAAATCCTGTATTTTGAGATCGAATTCATGGAAGGTCCAAAAGGTTGACGGAAAATTCGCTTACCAAGGACACAAACACAAATTTTCAAAATACATCATTTGTCCTTTCAAAATACAGGGTTTACCCCATTATCTTCGACACCCTGTGGCTATAAGCTTTTGGTTGATAATCGGTCCCCTCACTCTTTCCCTCTCCCCAGAGGGGAGAGGGCGAGGTGAGGGGGGCGTCGGACCCAATTGAAGCTCTCCCACAAGCCAGGGCCGTTCGACAAAACTCACGGTCCTGAGTATCTCGAATGGGCTCCGGGGCACGCAGTGGCGAGCCGGACGCGAGCAAAGGTAATTTTCTTTTATATCGTGTCCCTTCCTGCCCGCCGGTAGGCTGGGACCCCGGCTACGAGGAGGGGCTTGCGGGGCACGTCCCGGTCAAGAGGAAGGATGGAACCGATTCCAAGCATGAATATTCTTTCCCCGTGGACGCCTGGGATTCTGGCTCTGGGAGTTTTCGCCCTGATGAGCCTGATCCTGGTCATCGCTTTGCTCTTTCTTGCCCACTGGCTCGGCGAAAAGAAACCGAGTCCTGAAAAGCTGAGGCCGTATGAGTGCGGCATCATCCCCACCGGCACGGCTCGACTTCGATATCCAATCGCCTTTTATCTTATCGCGACTTTTTTTCTCATCTTTGATGTGGAAGCTGCCTATATTTTTTCCTGGGCCATCGCGTTCGATCACCTTGGATGGTCTGGCTGGTTCCAGATTTCGTTTTTCATCATCATACTGCTGATCAGTCTCTTCTATATCTGGAAAAAGGGAGGCCTCGAGTGGGGATCGACCGTCCGGAAAAGCCCGGCACCCTCGGAAACATCGTCCTTGCCAAGCTCGACACCCTGATCAACTGGAGCCGCCAGTACAGTCTCTGGCCCCTCTTTTTCGGGACATCGTGCTGCTTTATTGAAATGGCAGCGGTTTTTACGCCGCGCTTCGATCTTGCGCGGTTCGGAGCTGAGGTTCTTCGTGGTTCTCCGCGCCAGGCCGATGTCATCATCGTTGCGGGAACCGTCTTTAAAAAAATCGCCCCGGTTATTGTACGGCTTTATGAACAGATGGCAGAGCCGAAATGGGTGATCTCTATGGGTTCCTGTTGCAACTGCGGCGGGATGTACGACGTTTACAGCGTGGTGCAGGGTCTAAACCAACTTATTCCGGTGGATGTCTATGTCACGGGTTGCCCTCCGAGACCCGAGGCCCTTGAGCATGCCCTGACCATTTTGCAGCAGAAAATCACTTCAGAAGAAAGACCGGCTCGCTCTGTTTTACATCTTGGGGGTGGCACGCAGGGAACAACTCATCCCATCTTGGTCGACGGGGAAACCAAATCAAGAGATACACGGGGTCCAGGGATGGAAGGCATCCCTATCAGAGGGACATCGGTCACATCACCTCGATTCTGGGATAGCCGGTCTGACCTGATGTGGACGCCCCCTCCCCGGCGGATCGAATTGCATGAACAGGACAAATCTATTGCTCAGGTTCTGAAGGAAAAATTCGGTGATGCCATCCGCCAAACACCCGCGACGTCGGATATGTTAACCTTCCACGTGTCGGAGAATCGCACGAGGGACGTCCTGAGGTTTCTCAAGACCGAAGCATCACCCAAATACCTGCGGCTGGATGATTTAACCGCCATTGATGAGTCCGCACGGCGCGATCAAAAACCGTTGGACTATTATGACGGCACTGTCGCTAACGAGATCGGCGAAAACGGCAAATCCGTCTGCCCTGACAAAGGGATCTATCCGGACTATACACTGGTTTACCATCTCCTCTCCTTTGACCCTCCCGCTCGTCTACGATTAAAAGTTGGATTAAGGGGCAAAGACCCGAAGACCCAGACTGTCACCGATATCTGGCCTTCCGCAAACTGGTATGAGCGTGAAACGTATGACATGTTTGGAATACGTTTTACGGGTCATCCCGATTTGCGCCGCCTGATCATGCCTCACGACTGGGATGGACATCCGCTGCGCAAGAGTCACCCCGGCCGGGCTACCGACATGGCTCCCTATACTCACGCGTCCGCCATCAAGCATCAACCGTTAGATGCAGGAGCGTTTGTAAGACAAAGACAAGGGGATCAAGAGCTTCTGGTATTGAACATCGGTCCCCAGCACGTCGGCACTCACGGTCTGATGCGTTTTGTTGTCTCTCTCGACGGCGAAAAGATTTCCGATATCAATCTGGACATTGGATACCATCACAGGGGCGTTGAAAAGATCGGTGAGCATCAATCGTGGCATCAGTTTATTCCGTATACGGATCGAGTAGACTATATGGGCGGCGTGGCCAACAATCTTTCATATCTGCAATCTGTAGAAACCTTGGCAGGGATCAAAGTTCCTGAACGTGCCCAGTTTGTCCGGGTGATGCTTAGCGAAATTTTCCGTATCAATAATCACCTCGTCTGGTTCGGCACGTATGCCCACGACGTAGGCGCGATGACGCCAACCTTTTACACCTTTCGTGAGCGTGAGCAGCTCATGGATATTGTCGAACTGATCACAGGCGGCAGACTCCATCCATCTTGGTTTCGCATCGGGGGACTGGCAATGGACCTGCCCGAGGGCTGGAAAGAAGCGGTCGACCGCTTTGTCAAAACCCTTCGGGACCGCATTGGAGACTATGAGGCATTGATCACCAAGAATCCGATCTTCAAAGCTCGAACTCAAGGGGTCGGCACCCTCTCTTTAAAAGATGCCATGGAATGGGGGGTGACGGGCCCCAATCTTCGGGCCTGTGGCCTGGAGTGGGATGCCAGGAAAAAATTTCCTTACTCGGGTTATGAGAATTTTCAATTCGACACCCCGACAGCTACTGACGGCGATTGTTACGCTCGCTATCTTGTCCGGGTTGAGGAAATACGCCAGAGCTTGAGGATCATTGAGCAAGCTGCCAACCAGATGCCGGGAGGCAGATACGTAACCGACGACTATCGGTATGCGGTTCCCGAAAAAAGAGATACTTTAAAAGACATCGAGAGCCTCATCCATCATTTCATCAACGTGACCCGAGGGCCGAAGATCCCCAAGGGTGAGGTCTACACGGCAACGGAAATCTCCCGGGGAGAACAGGGCTATTATGTCGTCAGTGACGGCCTCAACATGGCCTACAGGATGCGGATCAGGGCTCCTGGGTTTGCGAATGTTCAAGTCATGCCCCTCATGGCAAGAGGCCGACTCCTCTCAGACCTGTTGGCCATCATCGGTTCAATCGATTACATCTTACCGGATATTGACCGGTAGAGCGCGTCTCCTCTTCATGGAAATGGGAAATTGTAAATTCGAAACAAACAAAGATGTTAAACTCGAAATCCTAAACTCTAAACAAACTCAAATGTCCAAGTAAGAAATTCAAAACGGTATGATTTAGAAAAATATTCGGTTCAATTGTTGAGAAATCAAAGTTACCTTTTGAGTTTTGCATTTTGGATTTATTTAGGATTTAGAGTTTAAACAACTTCGGGTTTGGAATAACAGCATGTTGCCTAAAGACTTACTCGAAGGATTGCAGAAAAGAATAGCGGAGACAGACCATCCAAGGGAACTGGCCGTGGATATCATGCTGTCTCTGCAAAATCACTACGGTTACCTGAGCGATCAAGCCGTTGAAGAAGCTGGTCGGCTCCTCGATATGACGTCCCTTGAGATCGAGGAACTCGCTACTTTCTACGATTTTATTTATCGCGAACCGGTTGGGAGATTCGTCATCCACGCCTGTGATGGGGTCGTCTGCTGGATGAATGGGTACGATTCGGTATTGAACCATCTCTCTAGAAAACTCGGCATTAAACCCGGAGAAACAACAGAGGATGGATTCTTTACCATACTTCCCACTGCCTGCATTGGTTACTGTGATCTATCGCCGGCCATGTTAATCAATGGAAGGGCTTACGGTCCTTTAACTCCTAAAAAAATCGATGACATTCTCGATCGGTTGAGATCTGAAGCGCCGCCACCGAGGATAGCAAGGTAAGCCGAATGTATCCACAAGTAATCTTTCAGAATCGCAAACCCAACCGAATTGCCACGATGGACGAATATCGTCAAAGCGGTGGCTATCAGGCCATCACCACCGTCCTGCAGAAGTATTCCGCCAGAGAACTCCAGCAACTGGTCGTGGATTCCGGCCTTCAGGGACGGGGGGGGGCCGGCTTTCCTGCCGGGCGCAAATGGCAGGGCGTGGCAGACAACGCTCCTTTCCCGAGATATATCATCACCAACATTGATGAAATGGAACCCGGCACCTTCAAAGATCGCTTCATGGCCCATGTGGACCCTCACATGATCATTGAAGGCACCCTCCTAGCAGGGTATGCCGTCTCCGCACAAAAAGGGATCATCTTCGTTCGACCTTCCTACGAGAGCAGTGCCTTGATTCTGGAGAGAGAAATAAGAATCGCCAAAGAGGCTGGCTACCTTGGCCAAAATATCCTGGGAAGTGACTTCTCTTTCGATATTGTTGTCCATCGAAGCGGCGGGCGATATATTTGTGGTGAAGGAACTGCCCAAATCAATGCTATCATGGGAATGAGAGCCCATCCTAAGCAGCCCCCTCCCCGGTCGACGGAAAAGGGGCTCTGGGAGCGACCCACTGTCTTAAATAACATAGAAACGCTTGTCAACGTGCCCCATATCATCAGAAATGGACCCGAATGGTTCAAGGGGCTCGCCAAAACAAAGACGGCCTCGGGAACAAAACTCTACTGTGTGAGTGGAAAGGTCAAGAACCCAGGCTGTTATGAGCTACCCATGGGAACGCCTTTAAGGGAAATCCTGGAGGTGCATGGGGGGGGCATGTTGCCAGGAAGCGAATTCAAGACCTGCTTGCCAGGCGGAGCATCCACCTTCTACCTGCCGATGAAATTCCTCGATGCAGAGATGGATTTCGACTCTCTGAAAAAGGTCGGCAATCGATTGGGCACCGGAGCGGTCATTGTTTTCGATCACAAGACCTGCCTGGTCGGCGCCACTCTTAACTTAATGGATTTTTTCGTTCGGGAATCATGTGGCTGGTGCACTCCCTGTAGAGAAGCGCTGCCATTTATTCGGGACCTGCTCTGGCGTATCGAGGCAGGAGAGGGAAAGGAAGAGTTTATTCCGGTACTCCGGCGCATGAGCCAACACACGTGGAAATCCTATTGTGCTTTCGCGCCTGGGGCAACCATGCCTGTGACGAGCCTCCTCGACCATTTCCCTGAGGAGGTTCACGAACACATCGGTCAGAAGAAGTGCCCGTTTAAGTCGTAAATGACAAATGTCAAAAGCCAAATGCCAAAGGAAATCTAAATGTCAAACAGAACCGGATGTGGAAACGTAATAGCTGGAAAAATGGGACGAGCAAATGCCACGATTTTGAACTTTGTCATTTGAAATTCATTTGAACTTTGAACTTTGACATTTGACATTTTATCCAAAAAACTATGCCCAAGTTAACGGTTGACGGTATAGAGGCAGAAGTTGAGCAGGGGACGAAAGTGATCGAGGCAGCAGCGCGGCTGGGCATCATCATCCCCCGGTTCTGCTTCCATCCGGGCCTCGGGCCTGTCGGCGCATGCAGGGTCTGTGCGGTGAAGTTTCTTGAGGGTCCCGTCAAAGGTGTCCAGATGAGTTGTATGACGGACTCCCAGGACGGGATGGTGGTTTCGACGACCGACGAGGAGGCAGTCGATTTCCGTAAACACATCATCGAATGGCTCATGATGAACCATCCCCACGATTGCCCTGTCTGCGATGAAGGCGGACATTGCTTGCTTCAGGACATGACCGTAGCAGGAGGCCACGGGATCAGACACTACCTCGGGAAAAAGAGAACTTATCATGATCAATACCTGGGCGTCTTTGTCCAGCACGAAATGAACCGTTGTATCCACTGCTGGCGATGTCGCCGGTTCTAT
Organism: Thermodesulfobacteriota bacterium; assembly: GCA_047519465.1. Classification (GTDB taxonomy): domain Bacteria; phylum Desulfobacterota; class BSN033; order BSN033; family UBA1163; genus UBA1163. The sequence continues at coordinate 61,384 of JAPVTA010000207.1, forward strand.
CAGGAGTTTGCCGGTTATCGCGACCTGGGAGCCATGCAGATTGCTTACCACACATATTTCGGTCGTTTCCAAGACGGCCCGCTCGAAAGTCCATTTTCCGGAAACCTCATTGATATCTGTCCGACGGGGGTCTATACGGATAAACCCTCCCGCTTCACCGGCCGGCGATGGGATTTTGAGCGAGGCCCTTCTCTCTGCATCCACTGCTCTCTCGGATGCCACATCATTACCAGTGTCCGCTATCGCGAAATGGCGCGGCTTGAAGCTCGTTTCAGTGAGGCGGTGAATGGTTATTTTATCTGTGACCGGGGTCGGTACGGCTTCAACTACGCAAATCATCCCGACAGGCCGCGACGCGCAAGAATCGGGACGGACATGGTTTCACTGGATAAAGCCATCCAAGCCACGGCGGAAAAGATTCTTCAAGTCAACGAAAAATATGGGCCAAAAGCAATTGCATGTCTTGGATCAGCACGGAGCAGCCTCGAGAACCAGGCCATGTTGATGAGGCTTTGCCGGGCCCGTGGATGGAATGAACCGACGTATTTTGAAACCCCCATCATGGCCAGCAAGATTAAGAGAGCTGTGTCGAGACTTGACGAGCGGCTGGCTGTATCAATGTGTGAATTGGAGAAAGCCGACTTCATTCTGGTCGTTGGTGCAGATCCGGTTAATGAGGCCCCGATGCTCACCCTCGCAATGAGGCAGGCCTTTCGAAAAGAAGCAACGATTGTCGTGATCGACCCTCGACCCGTTTTTCTCCCCTTCGGGTTCGAACATCTGCCGGTGGCACCCGACGATTTAGAACCCTGCCTGACCCTCCTTATGAAAGGAGCCGTGGATCGTTCCGCAGCAGAGAAGATGGGAGAAGAGGCTCTTCGATTTTATGATACAGCCCGGGCTGAGTATCCCGATGCAGCCATCAGAAACCGTATGGCCAAGGTAACACAAAAGTTGAGGCAAAGTTCTTATCCCGTTATCGTCTGCGGGACAGCTATTGTCCGGGAGACAACCCCCGACGTGGCTGCCGACAGTTCATTGCTTTTCCGTACCGCAAAGGATCGAGGGGGACTCTTCTATGTGATGCCCGAAGCCAACACCTTCGGTGCTGCTATCCTCTCTTCCGAAGAAAGTTCCTTGATGGATGTGATCGAGTCCGTTGAAAAGGGAAGTGTAAAAGCCCTGATGCTGGTTGAGAGCGATCCTTTCTGGTCCTTCCCGGATCATGAAAGGCTCAAGCAGGCGATAGACAAGCTCGACCTGTTTCTGGTAATGGACTACCTTCCTTCTCCTGCGGCACAGCGCGCACATATCTTTTTCCCGACGCGAACCTTGTTTGAAATGGAGACATCCTTTGTAAATCAGGAAGGTCGCCTTCAGTTCGCCGGGTCCGCTTACCGCGGCGGTCTCCCGATCTCTCAGATCAGTGCGGGAGGACATCCGCCCCGTGTGTTCAGCCGTGATATTCCAGGAGGAGAACCGGAGCCTGCCTGGGAAATTATGGCCAAACTCGCCAACACCATGCCCTTGCCAGGCCGGGAGAGACTCCCTCTTTCGAGAAGGGAGCTTTGGAGCTGGATCACAAAGGAGTATCCCGCCTTTGCCAACGTTCAAATTGCCGATGAACTGCTTGAGGGCGCTCGAGTCGATCTGGGGCAAGGAAAAGAAAAACCTTTTTCTTCCGATGGAGCGATGCGGTCTGGAAAAGACGGCCAAGGGGATAGTAGATTAGAACTTCTGGTTGTGGACTGGACTTTTGGAACAGAAGAACTTTCTGCTTATTCCAAATTTGTCCAGCAGGTTGAAGAAGCCCCCTGCCTCTTTATGAACCCGATGGATGCCTCCAGAATAGGCCTCAAAGACAAAGAAAGAATCACGCTATGGTTACATAGGGGTCGATTAGAGGTGGAATTGCGTATCGCTGACAACATGGCCCCCGGCGTGATCATCTTGCCAAAACACCGACAGCTCGCATGGCAAAAAATCAAAGAGTGGCCGGTGAAGGTGGCTGTGCACCAGATAAAAAAATGACGGCGAGAGGGAGGGGGTGAGGGGCAAGGATCTGGTTATGATTCTGACATGGATCTTGGGATTCGTTTTTCTGGTCGTTAAGCTGAGTGTCGTGTTGATCATCCTGCTGACGGTAGCTGCTTATCTGGTCTGGGTCGAACGCAAACTGCTCGGCCGGATGCAGGCCCGGTACGGTCCGAACAGAGCTGGAAGGTTCGGACTCCTTCAGCCTCTTGCCGATCTCGTTAAGCTGGTAACAAAAGAAGACACCGTGCCGGAAGGGGCGAATAAAGGGATTTTCCTCCTTGCCCCGGGTGTAGTCGGCTTAATGGCCCTGCTCATCTTCGCCGTTGTCCCCTTTGGAAGGAATGTAGTACTCTGGGGCCGACCCATCCCTCTGGTCATTACGGACCTCAATATCGGTCTGCTCTTCATCCTGGCTCTTTCTTCCATCAGTGTTTACGGAATCGCGTTGGGCGGATGGGCCTCCAACTCAAAATATAGCCTTCTCGGGGGGATCCGCGGTGCGGCCCAGATGATCAGCTACGAAATCCCTCTGGGACTCTCTCTTGTCCCAGTGATCATGCTTGCTCGCTCCTTCAGCCTGGTCGAGATCACAAACGCGCAAAGCGCACGTCCCTTCATCTTGGTGCAGCCGGTCTCTTTCATCCTCTTCTTCATCGCGGCCCTCGCTGAAATCAAACGCATTCCCTTCGATCTGCCGGAGGCTGAAAACGAACTAGGGGCAGGTTACCACACCGAGTACAGCGGAATGCGCTTCGGTCTCTTCTTCCTCGGTGAATACATCACCATGATCATTCTGGGCTCATTGGTCACCGTCTTCTTCTTGGGGGGATGGCACGGCCCGCTTCTGCCGCCTTTCGTCTGGTTCCTTCTGAAGGTTGGAATAATCGTTCTTGCGCTGATCTGGTTTCGCGCAACCTTTCCTCGAATCAGGTATGATCAACTCATGAGTGCCGGCTGGAAGCTGCTCATTCCAATTGCACTGTTAAACATCATGATTACGGGTGCGCTGGTCTTGGGGACGTCTTAAAGATGGGAGGCCTTATGGGAGCAATTAAAAATCTGGCAGAAGGCATCACGGGCCTGGTGAAAGGGCTTGCAACCACGCTCAAGATCCTTTTTCGGAAGCCTATCACGGAACAGTATCCAGAATATAAACGGCCTTTGCCCGCGAGGGCACGAGCGGTGATCGTTCTCACTCGCGACCCGGATGGCGAGGAGCGCTGCGTGGCCTGCTACCTCTGCTCGGCTGTCTGCCCGGTCAGCTGTATCTCAATGCAGTCAGCCGCACGAGCGGACGGGCGCCGCTACCCCCGCTGGTTCCGCATCAACTTCGCCCGCTGTATCTACTGAGGACTTTGCGAGGAGGCGTGTCCTACTCTGGCCATTCAACTAACGCCCCATTTTGAGACAAGCGGACGAGACATCTTAAAACTCGTTTATGAGAAAGAGGACCTTCTCGTCAATCACGGCGGCAAAAACAATGAATACAGCTTTTACAAATATGCCGGCGTCACCATGGTAGGAGATAAGGGAACCCATGTTAACGAAGAGAAACCGGTCGATTTGAAGAGCAACCTTCCATAACCACAACCTCCCCTCCCCCTTTGACGGGGGAGGGCTTGGGTGGGGGTGATTCGGGACTATTTAACTCCCTCCCTTCAATCCCCCCCGCCAGGGGAGGGGAAATATATGGGCTTCGCGATGACTTTATATGCTGTTATCTTTTATTTACTCGGGATCGTCATCCTTACGGCAACGGGTCTCGCCGTAACCCGGCGGCAGCCGGTTCATGCCGTGCTCTATCTGATCGTTGCCTTCTTGGGCACTGCCGCCCTCTTCTTCTTGCTCGGGGCACCGCTCTTGGCCGCTTTCATGGTGATCATCTATGCAGGGGCCATCATGATCGTCGTCCTCTTTATCATCATGCTGTTTCAGGAATCTCCTCGGAAAATCGGAATGCTGTCCGAGTGGGGCCCCGGCTTGCTTTTGGGAGTCGTCTTTCTGGCCGTCGCCGTTGCAATGATTTTCAAGGATCCTGGCAGCAGGATCGTTCTCCAAGGCGCCGTCGCCCAGCCCCGCGACTTCGGCCGCTTCGTTTTTGACAGATACTGGCTGGCTGTTGAGATCGTCTCCGTCCTGCTCCTCGTTGCCCTGGTGGCTATCCTTCGCTTAGGGCTCTCACCCCATCCCTCTCCTTCGGGCGGAGAAAGTAAAGGTGAGGGCGAAAATTATTACAGGGAGGGAAATCGATGATCGTTCCTTTGGGGCATATCTTCCTTCTCGCAGCGATCATTTTCTCCATGGGCCTCCTCTGTCTCGTGGCCCACCGAAACCTGATTATGACCCTCATCGGTGTGGAAGTGATGATGAATGCGGCGGCCATCGCCTTCATCGCGGCGGCCTTGCGCTGGAAGTTGATGGAAGGACAAGTCTTTGTCCTCTTCATCCTCGCGGTTTCAGCGGCCGAGATCTCCCTGGGCTTAGCGCTGGTTGTCAGCGTGTATCGACGAACCGGCTCCATCGATCCGGACCGTTACGACATCTTGAAATGGTAGGCCGAGGTGGAACAACGATGACTTCTTGGCTAAATGATCTGAGTTTGATCGCAGCGATACTGACCGCGTGGCTTCCCTTTATCTCCTTCTTACTCATCATGGTATTCACCAGGAATCATCGCCGTCTCTCGGCCGGGATCTCCATCGCAGCGGTCACGGTCTCCGTCGCAGGGGCTATCTTCCTGCTTACGCGGCACGGGGGTACTGGCTTTCCCATCCACTACGCCACCAGATGGCTTATTGCGGGCGATATCTCGATCCCCTTCGGGTTTCTACTCGACCCGGTCAGCCTGCTCATGCTCCTCCTGGTGGCGGTCATCAGTTTTCTCGTTCAGGTATATTCCCTCGGCTACATGGCCGGCGACCCAGGGTTCTCCCGCTACTACGCCTTCCAGTCCTTGTTCGCATGGGCGATGATGACCTTAACCGTCTCCTCGACCATGCTTCAGCTTTACGTCTTCTGGGAACTGGTCGGGCTTTCATCGTATCTGCTCATCGGTTTCTGGTACGAAAGATTCAGCGCCACCCAAGCGGGAAAGAAGGCCTTTGTCATGACCCGTCTGGGTGATGTCGCGTTTTTCATCGGCCTCCTCCTGATATTGCTTCACCTGGGGAATGTGGAGATCTCAGAAATGAACAGTGCCGAAGCAGCGGCCCGCATGGACTCCGGCTTTCTGACCCTGACGGCTCTGCTGATCTTCGGCGGAATCGCCGGCAAAAGCGCCCAATTTCCGCTGATGACGTGGCTTCCGGACGCCATGGAGGGCCCCACGCCGGTCAGCGCCCTGCTCCACTCTGCAACGATGGTCGCCGCAGGAGTCTACCTGTTTTCGCGCCTCTTTCCTTTTTTCAGCCACTCGGCGGATGCCATGGCCGTTTTTCTGGCCATTGGCACCGTGTCCATGCTCCTCGCCTCGACCATGGCCATGGTCAGCAGGGACATCAAGCGGGTGTGGGCATATTCCACCGTCAGTCAGCTGGGGTTCATGATCATGGGGCTCGCCGCGGGAAGCCTCTTCGCGGGGACCTTCCATCTGACCACCCATGCGGGGTTCAAAGCGCTCCTCTTTCTCTGTTCCGGTGTCTGGGTCCATCTGTATGAGACGAACGATGTGTACGAAATCTCCGGGCGCGGAGGTCGAAGGCTAAAGACCCCTATGGTCTGTCTGCTCATCGCCGCAGCAGCCCTGTCAGGACTGCCGCCGCTGTCAGGCTTCTTCAGCAAAGAGGCCATCCTCGCGGCCTTGGCCGGATTAGAGAACCCCATCTGGCTGGCGGCTGGGATGTTCGGTGTCTTTCTAACCGCCTACTATGCCTTTCGCCTGATTTTTATCATTCTCTTCCCACGGGGAGAAGTCCAGCAAGAGCCTGCAAATCATAGGATAGAGCGAAGGGAAGAAACGGGCGTTCTTTACTGGGCCATGGGTTTCCCGCTCCTCATCCTGGCCGGTGTGACCGTGATGCTGGGTTTTCTGGAGATCCCGCTGAGCGAGTTTCTCTCCGGAGGTACGATCGCTCACCCGTACGAAGACCATGTTTGGCTTCCGTATATCAGCGGAGGACTGGCTGTATTAGGGGTTGGCGTCGCCTGGTTTGAGTTCGGCCGCGCCGCTGCACCCCAGATCGGTTTTGTCGAGAGGATCCCATTTCTCAGGGAGCTTTTTGCACAGCGCTGGTATCTGGACCATGTATACCAAAGGTTTGTGGCCACCGTGATCGACGGTTTTCTCTCCAAGGCATGCGCCAAGAACGAAGACAGGGTCATCAACAGCAGCATCGATGGGCTTTGCGACTTCACATTAGATAGCGGCTACTTGTTGTCCTTTCTGCAATTCGGGAAGCTTAGGTACAATCTTGTCGTCATGTTCGCCGCCCTGGCTTTTGCAGCTTTATATTTTTTGTTGGCCTAGGGAACCATTTCAGTAGACCCTCTCCCCTGGCGGGAGAGGGTGGGGGTGAGGGGGACCATGGCCTTGCCCCCCCTGAACCGTGTAAGGTTCAGGGTTTTGTCCTGCACCCTATGTGGTGCAGGGTTAATCCTCCCTCGCGCCTTCGCCGAAGCGGCTTCGCGCAGGCAGGCGTCAAGGGGGAGCAAAAAAGTTGGTAGGTACACAAATGACTATGGAACTCGCCCATTTTCCGTATCTCTCCGCCATTCTTCTCAGCTGTGTGTTAGGTCTTCTGGTCATCCTTTTCATTCAGCGGGAGCGAGAAACATTGGTCAAGTGGATCAGCCTGGTCTTTTCCGGAATCGCCCTGGCGCTTTCCATCTATGTCTTTTGCGCCTATGACAGGACGCTCGGAGGCTTGCAATTCGCAGAGAAACTGGTTTGGGTAGAACCCCTGGGAATTCATTACTTCAACGGGGCAGACGGCTTCAACCTTCCTCTGATCCTCCTGACCGGCATTGTGCATTTCACCGGCATTTTGACCATGTGGGAGCTGCACGGACGGGTGAAGGAATTCTTCGCCTTTGCCTTCGTGCTGGTCCTCGGGGTCTTCGGCTTCTTCATGAGCATGGATCTCTTCTTTCTCTTCGTCTGGTTCGACGTCTCTCTCTTCCCTATGTATCCGCTCATCGCCATCTGGGGAACGACGCGAAAGGAGTACGGAGCACTCAAGCTTTTCCTTCATGTCTTGGCGGGAAGCGCCCTCATCCTTCCCGGAATCGTGTATCTCGTAGTCGCCTCGGGGTTGCACACCTTCGACATCGCGGCCCTCATGCAGCCAGGGGCCTTGACGCCAGGGCAACAGAGGTTCTGCTTCATCCTCTTCTATCTCGGCTTCGGGATCCTCGCGGGCGTCTGGCCTTTCCACACGTGGTCACCTGTAGGCCATGTCGCCGCACCCACTTCTGTAAGTATGGTCCACGCTGGTGTCCTGATGAAGGTCGGCGCCTTTGGAATCTTGCGTGTGGCGATCTTTCTCTGTCCGATCGGTTGGGAGTACTGGGCACCCCTCATGGCCGCCTTGGCGACTATCGGCATCGTGTACGGTATCTTTGTGGGACTGAGACAAACCGACCTCAAGTATGTGGTTGCCTTCTCCAGCGTCTCACACATGGGAATCGTGGGGCTCGGGCTTTCCACGGTCACGGCGGAGGGGCTAAACGGCGCCGTCTTCCAGATGTTTGCTCACGGCATCATGACCGCCCTTCTCTTTTCATCCTTGGGCTATATTTACGACAAGACGCACACCAAGTTGATCCCGGATCTGGGCGGGATGAGTACGGTCATGCCCGTGGCCTCGGGTTACTTCATCGTGGCCGCACTGGCCGGGATGGGAGTGCCCGGATTCGCCAGTTTCTGGGCGGAGGTAACGGTCTTCATCGCCGCCCTTAAGATCTACCCCGCCTTGGGCTTACTGGCTATCTGTGCCCTTGTCCTGAGCGCCCTCTACATGCTCCGAGTGGTACAGAAAACCTTCTACGGCCAACGAAACGAAAGATACGCTCACATCCCTGACGTTTCTTTCAGCCTCGGCCTGCCAAGAATGATCCTGGTTGCGGTTATGGTTCTCTTCGGTCTGTTCCCAAGACTGATGCTCGATCTGATTCAAACGGCTGTGATTCCGTTCATGACAGGGGGAGGGTTGCCGAGATGAAGTGGTTGATCCTCGGGCCGGAGATTTACTTCCTCGTTGTGGCCGCTGTATTCCTCATCCTGTCCGTGATGCGTCCCAACGAGAGGCGTGTTTTCTCGGTGGCTTTGTTCCTCGCCACCCTTGGGGTGGTGGTCACGCTGGCCACCGTCCGGATGGGAGGATCCCTTTTCCACGGGGCTTATCGGGCCGATCTCTTCTCCCAGCTTTTGAAGAGCCTGCTGTCCATAGGATTCTTCCTCGTCGTCTGTCTCTGCTCAAGCCTCAATGGGATTCACGAATCGAGACATGCAGAGTTCTATCTCTTGTTGGCAACTTGTACCCTCGGCATGATGCTGTTGGTCAGTAGCCTCGAACTTCTGACCCTCTATGTTGCGCTAGAGCTGGCCAGTTACTCGCTCTATGCCCTGGTCCCGTTGAGAAGCGGCGGCGGCCAGCACATGGAGGCGGGGATCAAATATTTTCTTAGTGGGATCGCCACCTCGGCCCTGATGCTTTTCGGCTTAGCCTCTCTCTTCGCGGCGACGCAGACGACCTTGATTAACGAGCTGATTCTGAGGTTGCCCGCCTTGCTCCATACCCCCATGGCCTTCATCGGGCTGCTGTTCACGCTGTGCGGCTTCTTCTTCAAGCTGGCCCTCTTTCCTTTTCACATCTGGGCACCCGGCGTGTACCAAGGGGCAGCCAACCAGGTGACGGCCTTTGTGGCCACTGCCACGAAGGTAACGGCCATGGCCATGCTCGTCCGCTTGGTGTCCATGAGCAACGGAAACACATCCTTAGCTCAAGTACTCATCGCACTCGCCATTGTCTCGATGACCTATGGGAACCTGGTCGCCATGGTTCAGAAGGACTTCAAACGCCTGCTGGCCTATTCGGCCATCGCCCATGCGGGCTACTCCCTCATCGGCATCCTCAGCATGAATCCAACAGGCTATGCCGCCGCGGTATTCTACGCCCTGGCTTACCTCACCATGAGTTTCACTTGTTTTCTTGTCATCGTGAAGGTAGCAGCGGACGGCAGCGATGTTGCCATCTTCGAGTTAGCGGGGCTTCACCGCCGCTCACCGCTCCTGGCCATGGCGCTCATGGTGGGTGTGTTCAGTTTGGGGGGGATTCCGCCGACGATCGGATTCACCGGGAAGTTCTTGGTCTTCAACGCGGCGATAGAGAGAGGATACTTTCTGTTGGTCCTCATCGCCATGATCAACGTGGTTGTCTCTCTCTATTATTACATCCAAGTGGTGAAGGCGGCTTTCCTCCTTGAACCGGGCGAGGAATTGCCTTCCATCCACCTCTCCACCCCTGCGACCCTCCTCACTGTGGCGATGGTTGTCGTTATTGTCGTAGGGGGCATTTGGCCAGGCTACCTCTTCGAGTTGGCTCGGGCCGCTGTGCAAACTCTTCGGTAATTTCTCTTCCAGTGGCCACATATGTTACGATGCTTTTAAATAAACTGCAGGAAGGAGGTCATCATGAAATTAAAAGGACTTTGCGGATGGGCATTTTTACCCTTGCTCCTACTTTTTTTTCCTCTTCTTTCTAACGTGGAGGCTGCGAAGGAGGCTGAGTTAATCGGTCGAGAGGCACTCAATTTTTCGCTGCCGTCCACACAGGATCGGCTGATTAATTATGCCGATGAGTATTATGGAAAGTACCATTTGATCATCACGTTCTTTCCGGCTGCTTTCACCCCCGTCTGAACGGGCGAAATGGAGGGTCATCAGAGGAATCTCTACCTCTATGACCGCTTCAACGCCCGGGTCGTGGGCGTCAGTCGGGATGACGTGACAACGTTAAAGTACTGGGGAAACAGTCTGGGCATCACCTTCCCTCTCCTTTCGAACATCACTTCTTTTTTGGGTGTCTATTTCCACGTTTCGCCTCCGGGAATGCCGATCTTTTCAAGGCGAACGGTGATCATCGATAAGACTGGGATCACCCGTTATGTCAGGGACGGTTCGCCTGACTTCAAAGACATTCTCCTCTTTCTCAAAAAATTGAACCAGGAAGGAGGAAAATAATGAAAAGAAAAGGGCTGATGCTATTCTGTTCTGTGTTGCTGGTGGCCTTTCTTTTCGGATGTGCCACCCTGGAAGGCCCCAAGAAGGTTCCTTACAGATTGACTCCCCAGGGAATGGTTATTTGGGAAGACGAGTTTGAGTTCTTGCCCCCTCCCCCGGATTGGAAGTTGCTAAGGGTGGAAGCAGGAGAGAATGATATCAATTTTGGATTTATGAGAACAGACCCCGGACCCTTCCCCTCTTCAACGACATTTGCTTATGATGAGGAGCCTTTCGGCTGCACCGCCGCATCGTTCGAGGGGAGGGAAAGGGAGTTCTTCAAGCGATTCCTTTTCAACGCTATCCTTCAGTTCCAAATCCTGGAGAGAAAGAAAGTCCAGGTCGTTGGCGGAGAAGGTCTGGCAGTGGTAGTAGAGGGAAAGGACCCTGTGAAGAAAGAGAAGGTCAGGGCTAAAGTGGTCTTCGGTACACGAGGTGAACGGATAGTGGGCTTCTATATTACCCAATGGAGACCCATGGATGCGTCTTACGACTCATCCGCTTTTGAGATCTTTGACAAGTTCGTTGCGTCCTTTAAATTTTTGAAAAAATCGTTTTACGAAACCCTATAACCCCCTCCCCCTTCAGAAGCTGTGTCGTAATTGGGGATAAGACGCAGAAATTAAAAAAAACGGGACAGACGGACGGGTGAGAAAGCTTGGGAGCGCAACCTTTAACTGTAAACATGGCGGCTTCAAGATCATGAAGGAATTGACTTTCTTGTTGCCACGACAATGACCCCTAACCTAAACGTGCGCATTCTAAAGCTTTAGAATCCGGCTGTCTGTCCCGTTTTTACTACTTCTTTTCAATTATACAGTCTCTCAAGGGGGGGACAGGCGGGGGTTGACAGTGGTCAATAGTATGCAGAAAAGAAAGCCTGTCAGGGAAACCGTGAGCGTTAATTGAAAGGTGCCCGTTAAATCTTTCAAGTACCCACCGGAGGTCGTTCCCAAAAACTGTCCGGTGCCGTGGATCAAGGTGACCAAACCATAGACAAACGCCCTTTTCTCACTCACCCGATCTCCAATCGCCGCTGCAATGATCGTGACTGTTCCCAGAAAAGTCCCCCCAAAAAGGAAGGCAGAAAGACCGAGGAAAAGTGGTTGATGAAAGAGGAGAGGAAGCAAAACCGAAAAAGAAATGACTCCGTTATTCCAAAGCAGTGCCTTTCGTCTGCCCAAACGGTCCGAAAGGAATCCCCAGATCACCCCGCTGCCCGCACACATCCAGCCGAAAATGGCCCATATATTCCCGGCAGTTCCTTCTGTAAGTCGAATCTCCTCTACCATGTAAGCAACAAAATAGGTGGCATAGATGTTATAGGCAAATCCAAAGATGAAATAGACGATAAAGATTGCCTTGAGGCTAAGTCCCCTTCCGTCTTTTCCACAGGAGACGGGTTCTTCATATCCTCCGAAACCGGATGGAAGGAGTGTCATCGGGTGAGGTTTTTCTCTCAGTAATATCGCTCCGATCACTGCAACCGAAATAGTGATCAAGGCCAGAAGGAACCAGCACTGTCTCCAAGCCTCTCTACCTAAATTCAATAGAAGATAGGGAAGTAACAAGCCAGTGACAACAATACCTAGGCCTGTCCCGCCCGTTACAACGCCGAGGGCCCTGCCCAATCTCCGCTCCCCGAACCACGCCATGGGTAAAGTCGTGATCGAGATGTGAGAGCCCGCAGCCCCTGCTCCCATGGCGAAATTAAAGAAAAGAAGGGGAAGGAAGGACGATAACCTGCCGATGAAGAACATGGAGAGGGCGCCGCACAGGAGAGAGGCCACCACAATCCTTTTCGGGCCGAATCGTGTTGCCAGTATTCCGCCAATCAGAGAGAAGAGAAGGTAGCCCACCATAATGGCTCCGCTCAATAGTCCCATCTCGCTATAATTAAACCCAAGCGATCCTCTCATATTCGGCAGGAGCATGGGATAAGAAAACCGGCCAAACCCCAACCCTGTCATCTTAACGAACACACCCACTCCGACAATTACCCAGCCATAGGGGACCGTTTTCGTCGCCTTCATCGCTTAAGACCTTAACGCCCTATATTGACGAAGTCAACTCTTTCTGATATGCATGATTTCACCGTTAAAACGCGAAAATGAAAGGGGAAAAGGAAGATGAAGGTCACCATTCATCAATCAACATTGGAAGTGGTCCAGGGGGATATCACGCAGCAGGACACTGAAGCCATTGGAAATGCGGCGAATCGCGCACTGGCAGGAGGCGGTGGTGTGGACGGTGCGATCCACACAGCAGGCGGGCCTTCAATCAAGAAGGAGCTGGAAGCCAAGTATAAAGGTTGCGCCACCGGATCCGCCGTCATTACGAGCGGAGGGAATCTCAAGGCCAGGTATGTGATCCATGCGGTTGGCCCGAGATATTCGGGGTCGCCTAAGGACCCTGAGCTTTTGGAAAGCGCCTATCGAAAGAGCCTGGAGTTATGTACAGAAAACGAAATTTCTTCAATAGCTTTTCCCTCCATCAGCACAGGAATTTATGGATATCCTGTGGAGGAAGCTTCCCGTGTCGCTTTAAAGACGGTCGCGGATCATTTGAAAGATCACCCGGAAATCAAACTGGTTCGATTCGTTCTGTTCGATTCAAGGACCTTCAGCGTCTATGAAGCGGCGTTAAAGGAATTAAGCAAATCTCAACAACGCTAATATCCAGACCGTATCGAAAGCGATAAAACTTGAATTGGTAGACAATTCAAAACCACCGATGTCAACTTCACCTCCTACTCTGCAAGTATGTTATAAGGTCATCTGAATGGGTTTAGCTCATTCGGAGGGAAGAGGCAGGAGACTTGATTTTCACCTAGGTCGTTGAATCCTTTTTGTAGTGAGTTCCCTGCCTCCCCAAACCCTAATAAGTTGATTGGGTGTATAAGAGCCCTTGTTACGATGGAGGTTTGGTGGGGAGGCAATTCCTGTTTTTTTTTCAAAGAAATTAAGAAGGAGGTGCAATGGTGTCTACAGTTTTCGTTGGGATTGATGTTTCAAAGGATTATTCTTCTGCTCAAGGGTTAGATGAGGAGGGGAAGAAGCTCTTTTAGGAATCGAGGATTACGAGTTGAAAGCGAGTATAACGACGAAGCTCAGCCGCGTCGTCTTTCGTCTCCTACTGATCTCGTCTCAAAATGGGATCTCATTAACAGAAGGTAAAGAGATCCCACCTTGTAACCTCGAAAAATCGCCTCATTTCTTTTTAAACGACATCGTTCCTCTTACCCCTGTCCAAAAAAAATTTCCCTCGAGCTTCATCTTGCCATCATCCTTATATAGGGATAGTTCCAGTTCAATGTTAGAGCCTGTGAATAACAAATTGCCGCGATCATTTATCTTACCATTTGGAAAATCAACAGTGTTTGTGAAGGTTTGCCCACCTGCCCTTTTGACATCGTAAAATATAAACTTACCTTGCACTGGTACACTCTCATTAAGGATTTCAAGATCCGTATTCTTCACCTCAGTACCCATGGTTCTACTCCCTATCCATTTCCCTTTCAGATCTGCAAGATTGCCTCCCGAGATAGATATTTTCTCCGTCTTGGCATAGCTCACGAATACCATTGAAGCAAGAACTAAAATAATACACCCTGAGATAATCATTCTTTTCATATCAACCACCTCCTTTTTTGGATTTAAGAATTTTTCAAATTTTGTCCCTGTTTTGTCTAAAAAATTGGTAAGAACCCGCTTTTGGACGAATTGAGTTTATAAAAAAGCAAGTTATATATAACTAGGGGACTTGTGGACTTCAGGAAGCAACCAACACTTATTCGGGCATCGTCCGAAAATTTTAATCCTCCCATTACAATTTATTCATTCCTGAAGGGTACCTCTAATAATTACCAGTTTGTTACTCCCGCCCCGTATCCAGTATGGGGTAAACCCAGGCGGGCGTCCAGTATTGTTAGGGACTTCTGGATTCCTGCTGGAGTTTATCCCGATGAAAATCGGGGCAGGAATGACATTTTTAGAGGTAGCCTTACCCCAAAATCCTCTTCAGGGTTTCATCGGTTTTTTGCCCTCTCGGCCCCTCACCCGGGAGATAGAGCATCACCCCTTTCCCACTTCTTATCGGAACGATTTCAATCTTCCCCGCCGAGACCATCTTGCTGGTGAATTCGATTGGATCTTTGTTGAAATGCTTTCGGAAGGCATCATTGAAGCCGCTAAATACGCTATGGATCCCCTTGTAAGGTTCCTTTCTCAATTTCTTGATTCCTTCGACGGTGAATTCTTCTTCAGAGAGGGATGGGTTTCCGGATCCCAGTATCAATTGAATGATTTCGTCCGCCGAAGGTCTTTTTGGGGCTTCTCCGGGCAAGAAAAGCATCACCCCTCCTTTGAAGGGCCTTGTCTCGAGCTTTCCTTCGGCGACTAATTTGGAAGTCGCCTCGACCGGATTGGTCCCGAAATATTTTCTGAAGGCTTCGTTAAACCCACTGTAGACGCTGTGGATGCCCCGGTACGGGTCTTTTCTCAATTTCTTGATCGCCTGGAGAACAAATTCTTCTTCGGTCAGCTTCTTTTCCTGCTCCATAGCCACCTCCATTCCCGATGGGCCTTTTTCAAGGGGTAATAAGTGGGCCTGCGTTGCCTTCCGTTCCAGTAAAACTCGGTACGGACTGACGCAAAAAATTAGAAAGTTTTAACCCTATTTTAATCCTCTCCTAATGTTAATTGTGTATAGTAACAACCAAGAACAGAAAAAAACTCTTTCCTCCTCATTAACCCTTTTCCTAAAAGAATCCATCGAGCTCAATGAGCTCGGTGGATTTTTTATTAGACCCTTAAAGCATCTCGAAGCTCTCTGGTGAGAAGTTCCACCGTACCCCTTGTTCCGCCTGCCAGTTTCCTCCGCCACTCTCCGTCTGTCTCGAACCGGGCTTCTCCAATCCTGTCGCCCCAGGGTTTGATCGCCTCCCGTATGCCGAAATAGTCGAAGGAGTCGCCTTTTAATTCTTTCGACCGTACCATGACGTCGGGACTCACGCGAAGGAATGCCCGAAGAGCGGCACCCGTTTTGATGCTATATTTTCGACCTGCCCAGGCCTTTGGAAAGACGGACAGAATTGCCTTAAAGTAGTTCAGGAAAAATCGCTTACCATTCTGCTCGAAATCCTTGAATCGTTCTTTTCCTCCAAGCTTCTCAATGTTGCTGAAAAGGTCCACCATTTCGTCCGCCAGCGAAGCCTGCGAAACCCTGCCTTTCCCCACTCCCAATACCTTGATGTCTCCCTTCATCGGAGAACTCTCCTCCTCGTTGAGCTGACGAATGATATCATGGGCCAGCGCCTGATACCGGTCCGCATAAAGCCTTCGACCTGCCAATGAAATCAGATGGGAGGGATTGAGTCTTGTATGTTTGGCATTGATCGTGACAAAGAGCTCGACCGTCTGGCGAGGATCGAGGCTGTCAAAGAGAACGGCAGGGACATCTATCTCCACATCCTTTTCTACTTGAGCACTCAGGGCTAACAATCGATGCTGGCCGTCCAGGCACCTCAGGATTCCAGTTTCTTCTGGAATCTGGAGCATCCCCAGATTGGAATTCTTCCCGATGGGCGAAAATTTGAGCGGTCTCTCCGTGATCATGATGACCGCTCCAGGGATGGCAGGAAGGTTTCGGGCCTCCTGGCAATCCGAATAGTACTGGACCAATTCGCGAATTTTCTTCCGGATCATCGGCCTCTGAAAGGCAGCCTCGCTTCTCCCAATCCTTTTTTCCAGCAACTCCCAGTTGATCGCTGAAGTCCTACCGGCCTTCCTTCGTTTTTCCTCCTCCGCAACGGTTGGATAATCTAACACCTCAAACTTGACCAGCTTCTGGACGTCCCCGGGTGTAAAAGAAGTTTGATAGAACTCCACTCCGAATTGTCTCACCTTATGGGCTGGGACAGTAATCATAACCGACCACCTCCTCCAATCTTGAAAGTGGAAACCACCATTTTCTACCCTTCAATGTATTATAAATACCAAAATTTTTGTGCCTAAACAAGCGATTTTTGTCCAGCCCCTCATTTATTTTGGTTGATTTTGAGGACTTCGTTTGTTAATTTGTTTTTGTATCCAATCCTTCGTTTGAAGGGATTGGACGACTCACTCAAGGAGGAATTGAATGGAAAAGAGATTACTTATCGGCACCTTAATCATTTTATTCATGATTGGGGGATGCACAACCTTGGCAAAGTCTACGGATGTCCCCAGAATAACAAAGGAAGAACTCAAGGCAAAGCTTGACGCTCCCGACTTCGTCATTATCGACGTCCGCTTCGGTGCGGACTGGACTGGTAGCGATTTAAAAATAAAAGGGGCTGTTCGCGAAGATCCTACAGCCGTTGACTCCTGGGCTAATAAGTATCCGAAGGATAAGACGCTCGTCTTCTACTGCGCCTGACCCAGTGAAGGCACGAGTGCCCGTGTGGCACAAAAGCTGATGGACATGGGATATACGAAGGTCTTTGCTCTCAAAGGCGGCTGGAGGGAATGGGATAAAGCCGGTTACCCGACAGAGAAGAAGTGACAGAGGAAGGGCGGAAGGCATCCTCAAATCCGAACAAGGATAAATTTAATACCGGACGCCAGCCCTGCAGCCGAAATTTAAGTTAGGAAGAGAAGAGAGAGGAGATCGAATGAAAAGAATCTGGTTGGTCCCGATATTTTTTCTGTTTTTCCTAAGCCTATTCGCGTCCGAATCCTTTCCACAAGAAGTCCGATACAGAAAATTCTCTTCTGGGGAGGTTAAAAAGATGTCCGAGCAACGAGCGATCATTCATACGAATTTGGGTGATATCACCTTAAAGTTTTTTCCCGATGTCGCGCCCAACCATGTGAATAATTTCATCGAACTTGCCAAAAAAGGTTTTTACAATGGGACGACTTTTCACAGGGTGGTGCCTAGGTTCGTCATTCAAGGAGGAGATCCCAACTCAAAAAACCCGGACCGCTCAAAACATGGTATGGGAGGCCCGGGCTACCAGCTTAAAGCTGAGTTTAATAAAAAACCTCATCGACGAGGCACGCTTTCCATGGCTAGGTCTGCCAACCCGGACAGCGCAGGTTCTCAGTTTTTTATCTGTGTGGCGGATGTCCCTTCTCTGGACGGGCAATATACGGTGTTTGGCGAGGTGGTGAAAGGGATTGAGGTGGTGGACAAAATCGTATCCCAACCCAGAGACGGCAAAGATAATCCAAAGGAACGAATCGAAATGACAGTCGACATCGTCACAGAATAAACAGAATGAGTCACTCCCCCCCTTTCCCCGGGAGACTGTGTCACAATCGTAGGGGCTTGATTTATCAAGCCCACCAATAGGGCTCAATGAATTGAGCGCCTACAAAATATTCTGTGCGTCCATTCGGCAAATCATATTACGACACAGTCTCCCGAGGAGGAGGGTGAGGGCGAAAATCTCTTATGAAAAACAAGCCCTATCGAATTCATCATAAGCGACCCCCTCAAAAGGCGGGGGATTATCAGTCCATTGAAGAAACCCTTAAAAAATTGAAGAAAACCGAGCCTCCATGGAGTGGTTATCGAGAACGCTCCCTCAAGATCCATGGCCTCATTTGCGCCAAATGCGGAAGAGAATTCGATGAAAAGACGAGGCATCTCCTGACCGTTCACCACAAAGACGGAAATCACCTTAACAATCCTCCCGATGGATCTAACTGGGAAAACCTCTGCGTTTACTGCCACGATGACGAGCACACCCGCGAGTTGCTTGGAAAGTATTTAACTGAAGGAAAAGAATGAATCGATGATGACGGTTGCCTCATCGCTGCCTGAGGCAGGAGCGCGGACCCTGAAAATCCCCTTCGGTCCTCTTTTTGCCCGTCTTTGAGAAGAGTACAAAGGGGGGTTACTCCTCCCTTTCGTAAAGGGAGGTGGGGAGGGATTTAAGTTATCTTAGAACTTAACTTTCCTTTTCCGATAGCCCAAGAGGATAAAGTCGTCCTTCTCTTTTTCCTCTATCTTTTTTAACCCAAGTTCCAACAGTATCCTTCTTTTCTCCTCGTCTCTTTTTGAACCTTTTCGATATCTCTTCATCCCCAACTGCTCTCTCAGCAAAAGAAACTCCACCGGGGATCTATCTTCAAACTTTCTTAATCTCCGCTTCATAACCCACCCTTTTTCTTCAATGCCAGAACCTCTGACAAGGTATCGTTCTCCGGCAGAGCAGCCTTCTTCTCAAGATAGGGCCAGTCCAGATCATTTCCGTATTTTTTGATCAGCAGTTCAACCATTTCTCCCTCGATTTCTGACTTCCAATGTTTGTAGGCGTTGAGCCGATCGATCACCAGATCCTCTATTCCGATAATAGAACACTGAAGGTCTTCACCAAGCTCGACCACTTCAACGGGCGAATCCTGTCCAGGGAGGGAAGAGGCAGGAGCTTCAATGGCCATCTCTAACCTTTCATGCACCCAGTACCTTCCTTTCTTCTCGAAGCCAATGCTTTTAAGAACCGTATCCAGGGCTTCCCGGTCTGCATAAGCCAAATCAATGTCAGAGGTAAAATAGACTTCTCTCGAGTAATAAGACAAAGCACAACCCCCTATGACGATAGGCGCCTCTTTATTCATCCTCTGGAGAAGCCTCGTCAATAGTGCAACCATTAAGAGCTGTCTTTTTAAGGGGGACTCTGTTTTTTTAACTATTTCTAGTATCTCTTCCGTTTCCATTCCAATTTATTGTAGCAATTCTATTAACTTCTTACAAGAAAAAGGGCATTGGGGTAAGCGTGTTCTTTCGTCGATATCTATAAAATGCTCTCCCTTACCTTAATCGCCCGAATGAGATTGTCAAGAAAACCCCTGGGTCGACCGACTGTCGAAGTTTCAGCTGAATGGGAGCGGCGAGGGGATGACTCTTGATTGTATTGCCATCCTTATAAGCTGTGTGTATAATGCTTTCAAAAGTCATTTGAGCGACAACCCGTAAAGATTTGATAATTCCACCGACCCATGCGATAAAGGAACTGGGAGTAAGACACACAAGAATTAGAGTATGGTGGAGGGAAAAATGACTAAGAAAAAGCTGAAGTTGTTGGAAAAAACCGGCAAGAACAGAATACGCACCTATATGAGTAAATAAGGAGTGGAAGAAATGCCACTAAGGATTCTAAAGTTGAGTGTTTGGCTGTTGACAGGAATTATATTCTTAGGTTGTCCCGTTGCGTATCTAGGGGACCGTTATGTATATGGAATAGAGGGGGATATATACGAGGCGGGTTCCAATAATAAGATTTCTTCAGTAAGAGTAAGAGTGTTATGCTCCGAAAGCAGATTATCCGGCCCCGAGGAAACCATATCGGACAACAATGGGCATTCCATTTTGAAAGGCTACGGAGCGGCCTATGATTGTCAATTGACCTTTGACCACTCAGGTTTTGAACGGAAAGTTGTTAAGCTAGATCCGGACCTTCGAGAAGAGCCAAAAGGGGGGCTTGCGTGGGTTTGGAAGGTGAAAGTGGAATTGGAGAAAAAAGGACGCACGGTTAGGTCTCCACGTTCACCACGAGGTTAAGTAAATTCAGCCAAAGTAAGGAATAAAAGAAAGGGAGCTATATCTCGACGCGGTTGAGAACTGTGATTCCGGTGTAATAGCAGCAGCAAACGCTGTCGTAATTATTATCAAAGATCCTCTGTTTTCCATCCTGAAAAAGGATTCGAACATAACACATCCCGCCGGGCAAATCGGATGCCCGTGTTTCGAGCACGATCCCACCTCCCCACGATTTAAACTTCTTATGATACACCTTGTCTCCGACCCGAAGATAAGTGTGTTTCTCACTCTTCGGCCTTTGGGTGGAAGAGGTCTCCGTTCTTTTCTGGGGAAGGTTTCTCATCGGTGATAAACTCTCGCTTTTCTTTCCCATCTCCGATGTACCCAGAACCACTGGTCAGGGTATTCGCGGATCATGGACTCGAGGGTATGGTTAAAGAGTTGGGTATTGGCTTCCACGTCTTTCTTGATATCACCGGTACGGATCAATTCCAGTGGCTCCTTGATGATGAGACGATGTTGAAACCCATCTCGGACCATAAATACCGGCAAAACCGGCGCACCGGTCTTCATCGCCAGGACAGCCAAGCTCGGGGTCGTCGGCGCCTTTTTTCCAAAGAAGTCAACCCATATTCCTTCGCTTCTCTTGGCTCTCTGATCAATCAGAATCCCCACCACTCGATTTCGAGAAAGGGCCTGCATCACTTTTCGTCCCGCTTTGACACTGGAGACCACTTCAAGGCCGGCCTTGCTTCTAATTCTTGTAATGAATTGATCTACCCATTCATTCCTTTTCATCGGTTTCGCAATCACCATGATCGGATTTCCGATCACCTTTGACATGACCCCCATCATCTCCCAGTTTCCGAAATGAGAGAGAAGGAGGAAGATCCCTTTTCCTCTCTCGAAGAGCTTTAGCGCCTCCTCTAGTCCTTCTATTTTAACTCTTTCCTTGAATGTTTTCACGTCCATCCTGGGAATTCGAAAGAACTCGACGGTCATCATCCCAAGGTTTTGAAAGGTCGTTTTCGCAATATCTCGGATCTCGCTCGCTGATTTCTCGTGACCAAAGGCCGTTCGGAGATTCTGAATGGCCACCTTTCGATGTTCAAAATCCAGGTGGTACCAAACACCCCCCAGTTGTCTCCCCAGCCAGAGCGCGAAACCTTCCGGAAGTAGATTCACAAAGAAGCTAAATGTCTTAAGGGCCAAATAGGTAAAAAAAGAGGTCATATCTTAATTCAGCGAAATATATTTGAATCTCCACCTCACCCTCCCCCTCTCCCACCAGGGGAGAGGGGGAGGTGCAACGCATTCCGAAATCCGAATTGGTCTATCCTTCTTCTCCTTGATAGGGGAGCGCTTCATCGATCAACATCACAGGGATATCATCTTTGATGGGATACAGCAGGTGACAGGCCTTGCAGACGAGGCCGTCTTCTTTGCGATTCAAGAAAATATCTCCCTTACACTTCGGGCAAGCCAAAATCTCTAAAAGTTCTTTACTGATCGGCATCTTCATTCTCCTTTTTTTATGTCCGACGGATTCGATTCCCGCCGAAGGATCCACTGAACTGCTCCGAAGAGATCTTCGGCTACATAATCAGGCTTCACCTTCCACTGATTCCTGAAATATTCCCATTCTCCCTTCCCATATCCGGTGAGGACCAAAATCGCCTTGGCTCCAACTCGATCGGCAAATTCGATGTCCATGCCCCTGTCCCCGATCATGTAACTCGTCGAGGTGTCGAGATCCAGGTCTTTCACTGCCTCTTCGATTAATCCCGTTGCCGGCTTCCGACATCGGCATTTCTGTCGATAAGGAGGAGCCCCGATATCTGGATGATGGGGGCAGTAATAGATCCCGTCGAGATGAGCTCTCTCTGCCTTCAAGAGGTCCTGCATCTTCTGGTGAACTTCAGGGATCAGGGATTCGGGAAAATAACCTCTTGCCACACCGGACTGATTGGTGATCACCACCGCCTTCCATCCATGTTGGTTGAGTAATCGAATCGCCTGGCCTACGCGGGGTAGAAGATAAAACCGCTCGATGTGGTTCACATAGCCTACCTCTTCATTGATGGTTCCGTCCCGATCAAGGAATACTGCTTTGTGTGCCATAATTGAAAACCGTGTCCCTGTCCGTGCCCGTGTCGCGTGTCACGTTATCACCCAATCTCCGTGTCTCCGCGCTTGCCCTGAACCCTAAGTGGTTCAGGGTCACCCTATCTCTCTATCTCCGTGTCATCCTCCGTGGTATCGTTCCAATTGAAAACGATCGGGTGGTGTGAAACGCAAGAAGGACCGGTGCACCGCCCAATCCCCCACATTGTAATAAAGACACCTCCTGCCATCAACCCACTCCTCAACCTCCTCCGGACAATGGGAGTGGCCTAGGATGACGAGATCAAACCCCTCCAGAAACTTCTGATGGGCAAAGGTTCTGAAGGCCGGAGGGGAACTGGGTTGAAAATCGCTGTGATATTTTTCATAGCTCATGTCGCTTAACTTTTGGGCAACTTGTCGAGAAATCCGCGAACCGGCAAGATGGATAAGACGATAGGTCAGTGAGTTCTTAAGCATTCTTCGGAAGATCCGATAAGCCCGCTGTTTTGGATTCGATAAATCCCCATGGGCGATAAAAACCCTGTTTTCTTCCAACCTTTCTTCACCCCCGTTGGGATGGACGTCGACCTCCATCCCGAATTGTTCTGAAAAAAAGGAGTGGAGAAAGAAATCATGATTCCCCTCGAAATACTTAATTTGGACCCCTTCCTCATACAGACTTCGAAGCTCGTCGAAGACAGGAAGGTATTCGGTAAAGGCAGAGGATTTCCCCGCTGAGAAAAAGTCTTTGAAACCGAAAAAGAATTCGAAAAGATCCCCCAGGATTACGAGATGGCCAATCCGCTTTTTCTCTGAATCTAAGAACCTGAGAAACGCCTCGATGGATGCAGGGTCTCGTCCGGTGAAATGGGCATCGGAAACAAAAATCCAGTCCTTTTCAGAACGAGCCAATACCAACCCTCACCTTGAGATTTCCAAAGAATCCAGAAATCTCTGATTACTCACAACTCTCACCTTCCAACGCCGCAATAATCAAACCCTAATTGCCTCATGTGTTCCGGATCATAGACATTTCTCAGATCAATGAAGACCGGAGCTCTCAGCAACCCCTTGATGCGTTGAAGATCCAGCCGCCGGAATTGATTCCACTCTGTTGCCAGGACCAATGCATCCACTCCCCTGGCCGCATCATAGGCATCTTTCCCAAACTCTATCCCGGGGAGAACGGCTTTGGTTTCCTCCATGGCGGCCGGGTCGAAGGCTTTTACCCTTGCCCCTTGTTCCAGAAGTCCCCGGATGATCACAATCGAAGAGGATTCCCGGATGTCGTCTGTGTTGGGCTTGAAGGAGAGGCCGAGAATTCCTACGGTCTTGCCCTTCAGATCCCCTACCTTTTCCGTGATCTTGCTGATCATCCTTCTCTTTTGTTCTTCGTTGACTTGGATGACCGCTTCGAGGATTTTGAACGAATATCCCTTTTCCTGTGCGATCTTTGACAATGCCCGGGTGTCTTTCGGGAAGCAGGACCCTCCATAGCCCGGGCCCGGGTGGAGAAATTTTCTCCCAATCCTCCCATCCAGGCCCATTGCCCTCGCCACATCGTGAACATCTGCTCCCACCCTCTCGCAGAGGTTGGCAATCTCGTTGATAAAGCTGATCTTGGTAGCTAAAAAGGAATTCGACGCATATTTGATCATCTCAGCCGTTTCTAATGAGGTGATGACGAAAGGCGTCTCGATGATATAAAGGGCGCTGTAAATATCTTTCATGATGGCGATGGCCTGTTCGCTTTCTGCACCAATAGTGACCCGATCCGGCCGCATGAAATCTTCGATCGCTGACCCCTCCCTCTGAAATTCAGGGTTGGAAACGATATCGAAGGGAGCGGACTTGATCTGATGGTCCCTGATCAGCTGCTTTACACGGCGGCAGGTCCCCACCGGAACCGTGGATTTTATCACCACAACTTTGTAGCCATCCATCGCTCGCGCAACCTCTTTGGCCACTTCTTCCACATATTTAAGGTCGGCCGAGCCGTCATCACCGGAGGGAGTTCCTACGGCAATGAAGATGACCAAGCTGGATTTCACACCTTCCTCAATACTCGTCGAAAAGGAAAGCCTCCCCTCCTTCATATTGTTCGCCACGAGGTCCTCAAGCCCGGGTTCATGAATGGTCACCTTCCCCTGCCGGAGAAGTTCGATCTTAGAGCGATCGTTATCCACACAGATCAGGTTCATTCCAAACTCTGCCAAACAGGCTCCTGTGACTAACCCCACGTAACCTGTGCCGATAATGCAGATGTTCATTGCCAACCCCTTTCTCGCTTCTTATCTCCGTTCACTGCTGTCTGCTGGGTCCCTCCTCAAACGACAGGTAGTAAGGTAATCTTTCAGAGCCTCAGGCCATGGTCGCAAAGTCAATCCGGTTTCCGTTTTCAACTTCTGGCAGTTGAAGACAGAATAAGATGGCCGAGCCGCCGGGCGAACGAGCTCTGCCGAAGTGATGGGAACCACTTTCACCGCTTTTATCCCTGAAAGATTCAGGATGGCTTGTCCAAAGGTATACCACGTACAGAAATCGCTGTTGGCCACATGGAAAATCCCTTGGGCGTTGAACTGAATCAGAAGGGAAATGGCTTTGGCCAGATCCAGTGTGTAAGTCGGGGACCCGGTCTGGTCGTTAACGACGGAAAGCACTCTCTTTTCTGTTGCCTGTTGAAGAATGGAACTCACAAAATTTTTCCCGTATCTTCCGTAAAGCCATTGGGTCCGTATGATCAGGCCGGATTCCACCAGCTCCCGGACATACTGCTCTCCTTTCCATTTGGAGCGGCCATAGACATTCAAAGGATTCGGGGAATCATTCTCTTCATAGGGTTCCCTTTTATGCCCATCGAAGACATAGTCCGTGCTCAGGTAAACCATCTTCGCCCGGCATCTCTGGGCTGCCAGGGCCACATACTTCGTTCCCTCTGCGTTAACGGAGAAAGCCTTCTCCTGATCCGATTCGCACCCATCGACATCGGTGTAGGCGGCAACATGGATCACGATGTCTGGCCGGAGTTTCTCAATCTTGCTGGTGGTGTCCTCTCTTTTTTGGATGTCGATCTCTTCGATATCCCATCCGACGACTTGGCCGCTCGGAAAAGAGGAGTGAAGAACCTCCGTCAGATCTCTTCCCAACATCCCTTTGGCACCGAGCACTAATATCCGTCTCATCTAATTGAGTTTGTTCAGTTCCTTGGGTTTGTTGAGTTTATTGAGCTCATCGAGATCATTTATTCTGTCGACTCAAGTAACTCAAATAACCAAAAAACTCGATTTATCGGTCTCTATACATCCTGTTGTAATAGTCCAGATAGTCCCCGGTCTTAATCTTTTTCCACCACTCCCGATGGGTTTGGTACCATTCGATGGTAAGGTGGATCCCCTCTTCAAACGAAACAGAAGGCCTCCACCCCAGCTCTCGCTCAATCTTCGAGAAGTCAATCGCATATCGACGATCGTGCCCCGGCCGATCGGCCACAAACCGAATCAGGGAATGAGGCTTTCCCAGTCGATCCAAAATAGTCTTGGCCACGGTCACATTTGGCTTTTCGCTTCGACCTCCTATGTTGTAAACTTCTCCCTCTTTCCCCCGGTGCACTACGACATCCAAAGCCCGACAGTGATCTTCAACATAAATCCAATCCCGCACATTCTTCCCGTCTCCGTAAATGGGTAGCTCCTTATCTTCGAGGGCGTTCGAGATCATCAATGGGATTAGTTTTTCCGGGAATTGGTAAGGTCCATAATTATTCGAACATCGCGTGATGACGACAGGAAGCCCATACGTATGATGATAAGCTCTGACCAACATATCCGCCGCCGTTTTGCTTGCTGAATAAGGACTGTTGGGAGCCAGGGGAGTTGTCTCAGTGAAAGCTCCCGTTTCGCCCAGAGAGCCGTAGACCTCATCGGTAGAGATATGCAGCAACCGGATCCGCTGTTTCCGGAAAACTTTCCGCATCGCTTCGAGAAGGATGAAGGTCCCAAAGACGTTCGTCTTCATAAAAGCACCCGGATCTTCAATCGATCGGTCTACATGGGATTCAGCAGCGAAGTTAACGATGGTCTCTACTCCTTGGCTGATCAGTTCTTCGATTCGCAGAGCATCCGCAATGTCCCCTCTGATAAAATGGTAACGGGGAGAATTAGACAGATCGGAGAGGTTTTCTAAATTTCCGGCGTAAGTCAATTTATCCACATTGATCACAGAATAATCCGGGTAGGACTTTAAGATATAACGAATGAAGTTGCTTCCGATGAAACCACAACCCCCTGTGACCAGTATTTTCATTACCTTCTATTCCTTCCTCGTTTCGGCTCCGTCGTTAGTGCCAACGGGTCGCTCAAAATTCGAAATTCGAATACCGGGCGAAGCGTCCGTCTCGGACCAATCAGAGACAAAGACCAAACTCAAATGACCAAATTTATAAACAACATCTTATCTTTAATTTGAATTTGGTGCTTTGGTAATTTCGATTTGTTTCGAGTTTCGGATTTCGTGCTTCGAGTTTGAAATCCTTGTTATCCGTCTTTTCTCGCCCAATCATAAGGGATATCCTTCCCATGAGGTGGAAGACGGTATTCATCCGGCGCGCTGTGAAGATAGACCTCTGTCGGGACGTTGAGAATGATGGCTTCTTCCTCGCTGATGCATTTCCACCCATGATAGATCCCGTTGGGCACTTGAACCAGCATGGGGTTGTGAACCCCGATAAAGAATTGATCAATCTCTCCTTTGGTAGGAGAGCTTTCTCTGGGATCATAAAGGACCAGCTTGATCATCCCCTGGATGGCGCAGATGTGATCGGTTTGCACCTTATGATAGTGCCAGGCCTTTACCACTTGGGGATAGGTGGTGGTGATATACACTTGACCAAACTTCAGGAACAAGTCATCATCCGCCCTGAGAATCTCCATGACCCTTCCCCGCTCATCCGGAATTATCCTTAACGCTTTGGTCCTCACCCCGTGTATCATCTTATCCCCCTATGGCTTGCCGCTTTAGCTGATTCCCCTAATTCCTATACCCACCCCCCACCCCTGCCTACCGGCAGGCCCTGAACCTAATATGGTACAGGGCAGGCAGGCTGCCCCTCCCCTTGCGGGGAAGGGAAATCGCCATCTCCTCCCCTTTCAAGGGGGAAGTCGGGAGGGGGATGGGGATCTGTTGCTTAGTTTGAAATTTGTCATTTGAAATTGGTTGATCAAAGGTTGTTGGCTCCCGTCTCGGCAACCAATTGGTTGGCGCGAAGCAAGGATTCAAAGGTACCCGCATCGGTCCACCACCCCTCTAAAATATCCCATGTCATGACCCCTTTTTCAATATACCGATTGTT
This sequence comes from Thermodesulfobacteriota bacterium, assembly GCA_047519465.1. Taxonomy (GTDB): domain Bacteria; phylum Desulfobacterota; class BSN033; order BSN033; family UBA1163; genus UBA1163. The sequence continues at coordinate 88,620 of JAPVTA010000207.1, forward strand.
GACATCGGTAATCTCCAATTCCCCTCGGCCAGACGGTTTAAGGGTCCGGATGAAGTCAAAAACCTCATGGTCA
>JAPVTA010000208.1:0-2827 GCA_047519465.1 Thermodesulfobacteriota bacterium
GAAAAGATAGTCAAGAGTCTCAGGCGTGGAGACCGTCTCCACGTTTTTGGAATCCCGAGAATCGATCTTTCAGCCGTGGCCTGGAGGGCCAAACATTTCAGAGAGAACCCGGAAATCTTAAATCTGAATCTGCCCTATGAAATAATTGTTGTTGGGGTTTACAATGATCCGAAATAGTTCCTCCCTCATTTCTGCACAACAGTTGGTTTCGTAGATATCCCGTCCCGACATATCTTCGATGTTGACGAGGACTTCCGAAATTCCATAAACGCCCATAATCAGCGTCATGCTCCTAGCCCTCAATCTACCGCTAATCGGTCTTTGGGCTAACATTTTGCGGGTCTTGTTTCGTCATGCCCTCGGTTTCCGTCAGATCACTCCCAGCTGTCTTCCCACCTTCTCGAAGGCAGCCAAGACCTTATGCAACTGTTCCTCCGTGTGAGTCGCCATGTAACTTGTCCTGAGGAGTTCTCGTCCTGGGGGGACTGCAGGGCTGATGACCGAATTGACAAAGACACCATTTTCGAAGAGCAGCTTGCACATCTGGTAAGTTTTCATGGTGTCTTTAATAAGGATGGGAATAATCGGAGTTTCGCTCGTTCCTGTATCATACCCGAGCGTTTTATATCCTCTCAGCATCTTGTGGGTATTTCTCCAGAGCCGGGCTCTTAATTCGGGCTGTTCTTCGATGATGTCCAAAGCGGCGCTCACCGATGCCACAAGGGAGGGTGGGAGACTGGCGCTGAAGATCATCGAGCGACCCACGTGTTTGATCCATTTGATCACCTCTGATGAACCTGCGATAAAGCCGCCGATCGCGGCAAGGGATTTGCTGTAGGTTCCCATGATAAGATCTACTTCGTTTTCAAGGCCAAAATGCTCCGCAGTTCCCCGTCCTCCATTTCCAAGAACGCCGACCCCGTGCGCGTCGTCTATCATGATCCTCGCCCCATAGGCCTTGGCTAGCCTCACAATAGCAGGGAGATCAGCAATGTCGCCTTCCATGCTGAAAACACCATCGACGATGATCAATTTGGCCTTCCCTTTACACGCCTCAAGGACGCGCTCCAAAGCATCCATGTCGTTATGCCGGTATTTCTTGACCTCGCCGAAGGAGAGGCGACAGCCATCAATGATGCTTGCATGATCGTACCTATCGATAATAGCGACATCGTTCCGGCCCACAAGAGCAGAGATCGCTCCCAGATTGGTCTGGTAGCCGGTTGCGAAGACGAGAGCCGCTTCCTTCCGAAGGAACCTGGCCAACTTCTTTTCGAGTTCTTCGTGGATATCAAGATTCCCATTTAGAAATCGTGAACCCGCACAGCCGCTACCGTATTTTTCAACGGCTTTGAGCGCTGCTTCCTTCACCCGGGGGTGGTTGGTGAGTCCAAGATAATTGTTGGAACCGATCATGATCACTCTCTTCCCGTTGACCATTACCTCAGAATCCTGCGGGGATTCGAGCTTCCGAAAAAAGAAATAGTAGCCACTTTCCTTCAATCCAGATTCATATTCCGTCGCTTCTGCGCACTTTTCAAAGATATCCATGGAGCACCTTGTCTTCAATTATAACCCGTTTGCTTTCCTTTACCAGTGAACGGTCAATTGAACAATCGTCAAGGGTTTTCTCAAGACGGTCTCGACATCATACCCGCCTTGAACAACTGCACTGAATATCATCAAGCATGCAGCGAGTACAGTGAAGGTTACAAAAAAGGATCTTGAGAGACATCTGGATATGGAATTTAGGTAATGATCTCCATGCCGGCCATGATTGTTCCCATTGAGAGGTCATCACCGAAACACAAGAATAATACCACCTATCGGGGTCTTGAAGCAACAGATGAGCAACTCTATAAAATGCTTTCGGAGAATGGAATAGAAGCCTTATACGATGATCGGGAGGAAACTCATTGGGATTCCATTAAAATTGACATGAGGTGAGAAGAGTTTAGAAAAGAAACCCGAATCTTTCTCAGTGAACTTTGCGGCTCGGGCGAAGCCGGCGAGAGATAATGCTTTTTCTCCCGCAGATCTGTCCTCTGTGATACTCCGGTGAAAGTTAACAATTTCCTGCTCCGCTCAATATCTATTACTTTTTCTTATCATCTTTTGCGAAACAGACAGCCTTGAACCTCTCTCCTTAATGTGATATCGATATACTGAATGGGTCCGGGCATATACTGAAAAAGACAATCTATCATCTGCGGAGGGAATAAAGTGGCACGTGTGACAAAAAATAAGCACGTTCAGATCGATAGGCGTACATTGGGACCCTGCAATAACAATGACTACACGAATTGCTACATCATCACCTGTTCCCTAACCGGAGAGAGTGTGCTGGTGGACGCTCCCGCAGAAGCAGCTGAAATTCTAAAACAGTTGAAAGGGACTCATCCCAGATACATGCTAATAACTCATAGCCATACGGATCATGTCGGCGCACTGTCCGAGCTGAAGTCCAAGCTAAGGATTCCCATTGGCACCCATCGTCTGGACGCCAATGGTCTGCCTCTACGACCAGACATTCTCCTAGATGACGGTGAAAAAGTATTCTTTGGAAACATCAGTCTGAAAGTCCTTCATACGCCTGGTCACACGCCCGGCAGTTTGTGTTTTTTAATAGGAAAACATCTCATTTCGGGAGATACGATCTTCCCTGGAGGCCCGGGTAAGACAGAGTCGCCGGCTGATTTAAAGCAAATAATCGAATCCATAACCAGTAAGATCTTTGCCCTACCTGATGATACAGAGATATGCCCTGGTCACGGCGATTCCACCCTATTGAGAAAAGAAAAGACAGAATTTGCCATCTTTTCCTCCC
>JAPVTA010000209.1:0-16459 GCA_047519465.1 Thermodesulfobacteriota bacterium
GCTACCTCAGGATATTTAATCGAAAGAATCTCGCAGGCCAGATAGGCTGCATTCTTTGCTCCGTCAATTCCAACAGTGGCTACCGGAACCCCGGGGGGCATTTGGACGGTAGAGTAGAGAGCATCCGCACCATTGAGCGCCCCTGTTTTGATAGGCACACCGATGACGGGGAGTGTCGTATGGCTCGCTAAAGCTCCCGCAAGATGAGCCGCCATCCCGGCTCCGGCAATCAATACTTCGATCCCGCGCTTCCTCGCCGTCCTGGCATAATGAGCGGTTTTCTCGGGGAGTCGATGGGCCGAGCTGATTTCCACTTCATGAGGGACGCCCATCTCCTTCAAGACCTCAGCCGCTTTTTCCATGATCGGCAGATCGCTTTCGCTTCCCATCAGAATTCCAACCAAAGGCTTCTTCATAAAACATCTCCTTTACGAATCAAGGCAAAGGCCTTGATCTACCTAACTTAGCCTCTCCGGCTAATTGCTTTCATATTAAGAAATTAATACGAAATTCACAAGAGAATAAGAAGCTCTCTCAAGCAGAAAGAGAGAAGGTTTCTTCTGAGGATATCCGTGCGAAAAGTGGACAGGGGCAGGCGGCAGCATCATCAACATCCGACGCGGATTACCCCTACTGTGACCCTGTTGCTGACTTTCCAAAGAAGAAGTTGATGATGGGGCGAAAGACAAAACGAAGAGTCCGAAAGAGGATTCTAAGGATCAGGGCCACTGGTTTGAGAAACCAATCAAGAATCTCATTGACGTTGGCCATGCCCTCGGCCAACCAGTCGAAGAGGGGCTGAAGGACGTGCAACGGTTTAACATGAGCATACACTACAAACAGGATCAGGGTGCCGGCAGAAATAGTGAACTTCAGCCCAGCACTAATGTCTATTCCCAGAAACTCATCAAGCAGTAGTTCTGCGCCGATATTGAAGACGACCAGGTAAGCCGCCGGTTTGAGGATGGGCTCCCTGAGGATCATCCATGTGAATATGCCCGCTGCAAAGCGCATGGTGAGGATACCTATAAACACGCCAAACATGACAATGTAGAGGTTGCTGGAAAGTGCGACCACTGCTACCACATTATCGAGGGAAAAGGCCAGATCGGCTAACTCTACGGCTATGACCACGCTCCAGAAGCCTTTGCCCTCTACCCTCTTCGTTCTGACCTGATCTGCCTCACCGGACTCTGGTTCACCCAGATTCTCAAAGGCGAGTTTGATGAGATAGGCTGCACCCAGGAGCTTGAGATAAGGATTGTGAATGACGAAATTGGCCAGAACAAGCATGAGACCACGACCAAGATAAGCCCCGAGAAGCCCCACCTTAAGGGCAGCGGACCGTTGGCCGCCCAAGAGGCGGTGGACCGGGGGGCCCAGCGACTTGAGTGGGCCGGGCCAAGGTACCATATCCTTTGCCGGAAGGACGGATACCAAAGCTCCCAGGACGGCGGCGTTGTCAATGGAGAGAATGCCTTCCAAGAAGATCACTTGGACAATGATATAGAGGAAACTCAGATCAAACTGCATTCGTCTCCCCTCTTGGGGATTCTCGGACTGTTGCTTTCGATCGCTTGAAGGTTACCACAAAGTTAGACGCTCTTTTACCCCATACAAAATGAAATATCAAGTCAAAAAGACTCCTCGGCCTTGAATGGCCTACGGCAAAACCTCCACACGGAAGCAATGCCAGCGAAGACCTGTCGCAAATCCTTGCTTAGCTGTCTCTTATACTCTTAGATTCGCCCGCTCAATTCGAGAGGACGGGACACAGACTTCCCGTCCTCCGGATGATTTAAATAATCCCTAATCCCCTGAGGATCGAGAGCATGACCGCTGCGGCCAAGACGGAACCGACCTGACCACCGGTGTTAGCCCCCATGGCGTGCATCAGGAGATAATTCTTCTTATTGTACTTTTGGCCCTCTTTCTGTACCACCCTCGCTGACATGGGATAGGCTGAAATCCCAGCCGCTCCGATCAAAGGATTTACTTTACCCCCTGTCACCACTTTCAATATTTTTCCAAAGATCACTCCGCAGGCAGTATCGAGGCAGATGGCGACAAAACCCAGAGCTAAGACCATCAAGGTCTGAGGAGTTATAAAGACTTTCCCGTTCATGGTGGCTCCAATGGCGATCCCCAAAAGAAGGGTAACGATATTGGCAATCTCATTTTCAGAAGCCCGGGTGAGCCGGCCAACGACCCCACACTCCTTCATAAAATTTCCAAGCATAACCGTACCTAAGAGGATTAATCCTTTCGGTGCGATCAAGCCTCCAATGATTGTAACAACCAGAGGGAAGAGGAGTTTGGTTGTTTTTGAAACAGTTTTCTTTACCACTCCCATATTGATCACCCTCTCCTCTTTGGTCGTCAGCCACCTCATGATCGGAGGCTGAATGATAGGAACCAGAGACATATAGGAGTAAGCGGCTACAGATATAGCACCTAAAAGATGGGGAGCATATTGCGAGGAGACATAGATAGCTGTCGGGCCATCACAGGCACCGATGATTCCAATGGAGACCGATTCCTTCTGAGTAAAGCCCAAAATCAGGGCCAGAGCCAATGTTAAGAAGATCCCAAATTGCCCTGCTGCTCCGAGGAGGAAGATTTTCGGATTCTCCATGAGGGGACCGAAATCAGTCATAGCACCAATACCGACAAAGATGAGAAGTGGGAAGACCTCTGTGATCACCCCTGAATCATAGATGATCCTGAGGAACCCTCCCTCTTCCATTAATCCAGCTAACGGGATATTCACCAAAATACAACCGAAACCAATAGGAACAAGAAGCACAGGCTCAATATCCTTCTTAATCGCAAGATAAAGAAGCACAAGACCGACCACAAGCATAACCCCATTTGTCCAATGGAAGTTAGCAAATCCATCGACGAGGCCATATAAACCTTTCCCAATTGTCTCAATCATCGCTCATTCCCCCTTTTCCAAGACTACTTCCCTTCTTCCTCTTTCTTATAGGGAAAGAATTTCTTTAGAATATTCATGCAAAAACCCAAGATCCAAAGAGTGAGGAGTGTGCCTCCCATGCCGACCACAACCATGGTGAATCCAAATGTCCAATTATCTATCTTCATATTTCATTTACCTCCTGATAATGTATAGAAAGGTTTCCGTTTTAAACCCTGAGATCCTTCCATTCATATGGATGATTAAGACAAGGAAGGATGAGAGTGAGGAGGGGGTCTACTGAAAGGAGAAGCCCCCTGAAAGTGAGAAAGCAAAATGGAAGAATGGCTCTTCAGTTCAAAGAAAGATTTAACTCGATTGAAAAAATGGGATGAGAGTCTCAAATCGAGCCATAAATCCGGGTCGGTAGAAGAATCATCTTTTTCTGATTTTGTAACGACCGCATCCTCGCAAATTAACCAATTGACGCCAGCGGCCTGACTCGTTTGGAATAGGGGAAGATTAGGAGATAGAAAAAGAATCAGTAGGATTTGAGTCCATTTCATATTTCGAGATCTTGTAGTACTGCTTCACCTTATATCATTCCCTTTTTGAAAAAAGCAAGAAAAAAATGGGCTTTTTTACAGGGGGATAAAAATAGATTCAGTTAACTTTCAATCAGTTAGCTTTTGGCGCTTTTTTCTGTTTTGAAATTCCCTGGCTTGATACATGAAGGCTTCGAGGCGTGTTAAGGTGTTGGTTTGCTCCTGCCCATCATAGGCCATGTTGAGGATGGGGACGTTACCATTTTCTTCCCCATATCGTTTAAGCAGGGTGCTGACAATCGTCCCGGGCATGCAGGTAAACGGCATGATATTGACAATTCCGCTAGCGCCCCTCCTGGCAAAATCGATCGTTTTTCCGACGGAGAGGATCGCTTCGCCCTCAAAGGAGGCGTCCAGGTATGGTTTCGCCTTCCTAAAAATCGAACGGGTTCGGGGTTCACCGAAGTTCCTGAGATGACCTTTAAATATTTTTTCCAAGTGATGCTCGTCCTTCTTTTGATAATAATCTGTCAGAAATACTTTCAGAAGATTGGAGAAAGACCTCTTTCTAAGACTCCTCTTCTTGGCGATGGTGTTGACATAAAGAATCCATTCCGTCAAGGGGGCGATCCACGCCTCCCCCCCAAACTGCTCGATCTTTCGGACGACATTTTCATTCGCAAACCGATTAAGGCGGACAAAGATCTCTCCGACAATTCCTATGAGAGGTCTTGTCCCCGGGGCATCCACTTCGATCTGACCGAACGCCTCGATGCTCTCTCGCAAACTTTCTTCCAAATCCTCTCCCCGGAGGATCGCCTCACAGACTTTCCTTAGGGCCTCCTGGTAGACCTGGTCCGTCTTTCCCTTCTCTTTCTCGTAGGGCCGGGTCTCCAAGAGTTTTTTCATCAAGAGATCGACGGCCACAATCCCCTGCCATCCAAGGCGGGTGAATTGAGAACCTATGATGCCCAGATCACGATAAAGCGTCTCATCTTGATTGGGCGAGTAAATGGGGACATGGTGAAAACCCAGATCATCCAGGACAACGCGATGGAAGCGATGGTATTGACCAAACCGACAGGGCCCGTTTCCGGAAGGCATGAAGAATGCGGCCCTGGAGTGATCGAAATGAGGGCCCTTCAGTAACTTGACCATATCGCCGGTCGTCAGGATGCAAGGATAACACTCTTTGCCCGAAGTGAGTTTCCTTCCCCAATAGAGGGTCTCTTCGCCTGATTCCGGGAAGACAGCGGCCTCGACGCCGCAAGCCCGGAAAGCCGCTGCCACCGGAAACGAGTGGTCACACATATAGGGGATGTATATTTTTTTTGTACGGTCCGTCTTTACCCTCTCTCTCTTAGAGGGGAGGACCTTTTTCGCCTCGACATTTTTCAAACTGTCTAAGAAGGCTTCGCATCGTGTGATGGCCCCTGCATCGGCGCTGTGCTCATCAATTTCCAATTGAAGATAGGGCTTGCCTTTGGACAGATCCCTGAAGAAGTGGCTGATGAAAGAATCCGGGCCGCAGCCAAAATTAGTGATATAGACCGCATAAAGTCGGGGGTCTTCCCTGATGATCTTTCCAGCGGCCAATATCCTCTGGCCGTACCGCCAATACATCTCCTGAATCTCATTGGTAGGAGAGACCGATTCTAAAGGAAGGAAGTCCATAGGAATGGGAAGGATTCCTAAGTCTCTTAATTTTTTTGGAATCTCGAGATTGACCGCTGAGTCGCAGGAATTGTAAGGCCTCCCCACGATGATCATGACCCTGTCCTTGGGGTTAACCTGATCCAGGATTTCTTTTCCACGATTCAGCATGGATTGATAGAAGAGGGCTTGGAATCTCTCTGCCTTTCGAAAGGCCCTCTTCGCCCGCTTCGACCCTCGATCGAGGGATTTTCCGAATTCGACTAACTCCTTCTCCAGAGATTCTCTCTCAAGCCCAAAATGAAGGACGGGTTGAAGGATACTCACGCCACTCTTCCTAAAATCAATGGCTGAAGGAACGACGTAGGGGAAGGATTGCGCATAAGGGCATGCCGAACTATTGGGAATCTCAGGATGAGAGGGCTTCAGATTGACAATGCTGGGCAGGAAGATTTTCTTAACCCCTTTCTCCAGAAGGTTAAGGACATGGCCATGGCTCACTTTAATAGGGAAGCAGGTTTCAGCGACGACATTCTCCACTCCTTTTCGGATCAGTTCTTTATTCGTCGCGTCGGAGAGAACCACCCGATACCCTATTTCCGTAAAGAACGCCTTCCAGAAAGGAAACATCTCGTGGAAATACAGAATTCTGGGAATCCCAATCTCTGGGGCATCGGAAGAAAGTTGTTCCTCTCCTTGACAGGCAGCCGAAAGCATCTCTTCTCTCTCTGCAAAGAGATCTGGGATGTCTGAACCCTTGGTGCGTTTGATCACGTCGTATTTCTCACACCGGCTTCCGTAGAAAAGAGGTTTTTCCCCTTCGACACTTACCTTCCGAATGAGGCAGAGATTAGAACAACCTTTGCATTCAAAAGACGTCTGTTCATAACGACGCTGACTCAGGTCAAATCCCTTAAAACCCGATCGTTCCCATGTCCTTTCTTCCATGGCCAGAATGGCAACACCGATCGCCCCCGTCACATCGTGATTCGGAGGAACGGTGATCTCTTTGCCCAGGACCTTCTCAAAGGCAGCCACGACTCCCTTGTTAAAAGCTGTGCCGCCTTGGAAAAAGATACGATTTCCGATACGGCGGTCCCCGACGACACGATTGAGATAGTTCTGAACGATGGAATAGCTGAGTCCGGCGATGAGGTCATCTTTTTCGGCACCCATTTGCTGATGATGTACCAGATCGGACTCAATGAACACCGTACAACGCTCCCCCATCCTGACCGGTTCTCCAGCAGAGAGGGCAAGGGTTCCGAATTCTTCTTTGATAGAGACATCCAGTTTCTCAGCCTGTTCTTCCAGAAAAGATCCTGTCCCGGCGGCACAGACTTTGTTCATCTCAAAATCAATCACCACCCCATTGTCAACGCTAATATATTTTGAGTCCTGTCCGCCGATCTCAAAGATGGTATCCACCTTTGGATCGATGTAGATGGCCGCCGTGGCCTGGGCAGTGATCTCATTCCGCACCAAGTCTGCTCCCACGAAATCTGCCGTGAGGTAACGACCGGAGCCAGTCGTTCCGACCCCTTTGATCTCTACTCGGTCTCCGATCTCCTCACCGATCTCCTCAAGTCCGATGCGAACCGCTTCAATGGGCCTGCCTGCTGTCATCAGATAACGTTTTGCAAGAACCCTCTTTTCACAATCCATGACGACCAGATTGGTGCTGATCGAGCCTACGTCCAGGCCCAGATAAGCTTCGATCTTTTCTCCTCCTAAACCCTCAGCCTTATTCCCCTCCCCGTTGATGACAGAAAGAGGGGGCGGGGGCAAAATGAGATGATGCCGTGAGAGAGAAAGCGGTGTTAACGAGGCCTGTTCTTCTCGGCGATCCCGGAGGTACTGATTGAGATGGTGGAGGCCGGTCCACTCCTTTTTGCTCCCTTTATCTTCCTGTCCCACCAGGATGGAACCGATGGCTCCCATCGAAGCAAAATGCTTCGGAATGATAAGTTCTCCGTCGGAGAGCTCCAGTACTTCCGTAAAAGCTTTCCGCATCCCCACATTGGCTGCCACTCCTCCTTGAAAAGAGATGGGCTTCAAAAAGGTTTTTCCCTTCCCGATACTGCTCTTGAAGTTTCTGGCCAAGGCATAACAGAGGCCGGCTACGATATCATGATCCGGTGTGGCGATCTGTTGAAGATGGATCATGTCCGATTTGGCAAAGACACTGCATCGGCCTGCAATGCGGGGCGGGTTGCTTGATTTGAGGCCGAGCTGGCCAAATTCCTCTATGGTGAGGCCCAAACGGCTGGCCTGCTGATCGAGAAAGGATCCGGTGCCCGCGGCACAGAGGGTGTTCATCGAGAAGTCGCGGATCTTGAAGCGACCCGCCTCCTCTTCGACGAGGATCAGCTTGGAATCTTCTCCACCGATATCAATGATCGTCCTGACCTGCGGATAGAAATACTGAACCGCCTTGGCCTGGGCAATGATCTCATTGACGAAATTTCCCCCCAAAAGTTCGGAGAGGAGTTTCCCTCCGGTTCCGGTAAAAGAGATGGAATGAAATTGCTCGACAGGAATCCGCTGAAGCACCTCCTCCAGCACCCTCTGAACGGTCAGGAGGGGTTGTCCCTTGATCCGCGTGTAATGCTCCTCCAGCACATCCCGGTGATCATCCATGATGACGGTATTTGCGCTTACGGATCCGACATCAATACCCAGGTATAACGACCTCATCTCCTCCGACCAATCCCTCGATTTGCTAACCTTCCCCTCTGTCAAAAGGGGACGGAACTAATCAAAAATTCTAATCGATTTAAATTCAACTTTTCAAGCTTAATTTTTTGTGCCTTTTAACGAAAATGAACACCGACACTAACTCCTTTCCCCTCTCACGCCAGGAAGGAGATTTTTGGGTTTGATTTCAAATGGATCCTGTGGTAATACTGAAACCGATATGGGTAAGGTGAGGGCACGGGTTGTCATTGAAGGGGGGGTCCAAGGAGTTTTTTTTCGCCATCATACCGAGCAAACGGCCTTTAGGTTAGGGGTGAAAGGCTGGGTTAAGAACCGCAGGGATGGCAGTGTAGAAGCCGTGTTTGAGGGCGCTCAGGAGCAGGTGGATCAGATCATCCAGTGGTGCCATCGAGGTCCCTCGGAGGCAAGAGTGAAGAACGTTCGTGTGACCTGGGAAAATTACACCGGTGAGTTCGAAGATTTCTCTGTCACTTATTGATCGGCTACGTGCCCGGGAAGCTCCTCGTCCTGTTAGTGGTGTACCCCATAATTAGAACTGTGTTTGAAAATGATTATTTCCGGCAAAATAAGCTATTCAAGGTGTCTCTGAAATATAGCGTTGTTTCTGTGATGCCCCATTAGCGCGGAGCCTCCTTCTTCTTGCCAGCATCCTTATCCTCTTTCAACACCCTCTTCTTCACATCCCTCTCCACATCCTTTTCCACTTCTCCTTTTTTCTTTCTGATGATTTCTTCCATGACCTCCATCTTCTTGCCGGTATCGATTAAACCAACTCCTACCTTTTTCAGTGTCTGGCCACCACCAAAGTAGATGAAGAGAAAGAAGATAAGGATCCCAACGATCACTCCCATAATGAACTTACCCATTGCCCTTTCCCTCCTTTCCCTCCTAAGGTATCAAGAATCTTGGGCTTATTCAATCAATTTTTGATCACTTCCTGGGCTCCCAAAAGATCCGGTTCTGCCTCTCATATGCCCTTCCGGATCGAATGAAGCAAATCTCTTAAGAATTTGTGGTAAAATATGATGTCAAACCATACAAAACGAGGATGGCTCCTGCGATGTCCGACCCGATTCTGGTTGTCGAAGACGATAAGAAGACGGCATCTCTGATAAAGCTTTATTTGGAGCGCGAAGGATTTCAGACGGTCGTCGCATACGATGGTCGGCAGGCTCTGGAACTGGCCGAGCGATACCAGCCGATCTTTGTCATTCTCGATTTGATGCTTCCGTTGCTGGATGGGTGGGAAGTGTGTAGACGACTCAGACAATCCTCTGACGTTCCCATTCTGATGCTTACCGCCCGAGGGGAGGAAATAGACCGCGTCTCTGGATTGACCTTAGGGGCGGATGACTACGTCGTGAAACCTTTCAGCCCCCGGGAGCTGGTTGCCCGTGTGAAGGCGATTCTTCGGAGAGGGCGACCGGAGGCCACCCACCAGGCGAAAGTCCTTTCTTTTGAAGGGCTGACCTTGGATCTTGTAAAACACAAGGCGACCCTGGAAGGACGGTTTGTTCTGCTCACGCCACACGAATTCAAGCTGTTACAAACGCTCATGACCGCCCCCGGGAAGGTCTTCAGCCGGGAGGAACTTCTGGATCGTCTCTATCCCCGTAACGAAGCCACTGTCATTGACCGCGTCGTCGATGTTCATATCGGAAAGCTGAGGCAGAAGATCGAGAAGGACCCGTCTAATCCTCGGTATATTTTAACGGTGAGAGGGATCGGATATCAGTTTGCAGAGAGGAAATCCTCATGACAAGAACCCTCCTCTGGAAACTTCTCGGAATAAATATCCTGGTCATCGGTTCTGTCATCGTTATTGTATGGATGGCGATCGACTACCTCGCTGCCGGTTATTTCATGATCTTGATGCAAAAATATCACATATCCCCCACATCGAGTCAGCAGATGTTTGTGAGCGCCGTCCATCGATACCTAATCTGGGCCAGCCTGGCTGCACTGTTCCTGGCTGTGGTCCTCAGCTTTCTGCTGATGAGAAAAGTATTGCGTCCTCTTAGACAGATGACGGCGATCGCCCAGAAGATTTCGAGGGGCGACTACTCGGACCAGGTTCCTTTTGTCTCGGGGGACGAGGTGGGACAGCTCGCCGCCTCTTTCAACCGGATGGCCGAAAGCCTCCGTCTGATCGAAGGGCTTCGAAAGACGTTGATGATTGACGTTGCCCATGAACTCAGGACCCCGTTAACGAACATCAGAGGGTATCTCGAAGCTCTCACAGATGGTGTGGTGGCTCCCACAAAGGAGACGTTTGACTTACTGCAGGAAGAGACGATGCGATTGATCCACCTCGTGGAAGACGTCTTAAGGCTGGCCAAAGCAGATGCTGCCCGAATGGACCTCCATAAGACGGAGAGTCGGATTAAAGAACTGATCCTTCAGGAACTTGACATCTTTCGACCTCAGTTTGACTCAAAAAAAATTAGCATTGAGACCCAATTCAGCAAAGGCTCGGATAGAGTTCTTGCTGATCCGGATAAGATCGCCCAGGTCGTGACGAATCTTTTGCAGAATGCCTGTCAGTACACTCCGACAGGAGGGTTTGTCAGAATCTACACGGAGCAAGCCTCAGGGGAGATGAAGGTTGTCTTCGCCAATACAGGTGGAGAGCTCTCTCAAAAAGATCTTCCATTCATCTTTGAGCGATTCTACCGTGGTGAGAAATCGCGATCCCGTGAACATGGTGGCGCTGGCATCGGGCTGGCCATTGTGAAAGAGTTGATCGAGGCTCACGACGGGCATGTGGGAGCCGAGATCTCTGACAAAGAAACCCGTATCTGGTTTTCCATCCCTGTGTAACTTTCCAACCTGAAGAGATCTTTGCACCTTTAGAAGGTCCTGCTGTTCGCCCCTTGCGAAGCCTTGCTTCTATCGGGGCTTAATCCCCAGTGTGAACCTTCCCGCAAGAAAGGTTGAAGGCTTTCTAACGGGGTTTACAAAATCTTTACACACTCTTTACATCTTCTTTATTGAATTCTGGCCATTCGTGATTATCGTTTGATTGAAAAACTTGACAGTCGTTCGGATAGCAGGAAAGGGTGATAAAACGAACGGCCGAAAGGATAGAAAACGGAGGTGAAGTTTATGAAAACTTTAATATATGTCGCAATGGCCCTGTTTTTCATGATCGGAGTGGTTTTGTTCCTCATGGCGGGAAACCAACGCTCCGAGGCTGTTCAGAAAGGAGTGAAGATGGATGCGGGAAAGGAAGGGATGAACCTGCGGCAAGCCACATTTGCCGGCGGCTGCTTCTGGTGCACACAGGCTGATTTCGAGAAACTGCCCGGAGTGGTGAAGGTGATATCGGGATATACCGGGGGGAACAAGGAGAACCCGACCTATGCGGAGGTATCTTCCGGAGGGACCGGCCATGTTGAAGCCGTGCAGGTCTATTATGACCCCTCAAAGATCACCTATGAGGAATTGCTCGACTACTTCTGGAAACATGTCGATCCTACCGATGCAGGCGGTCAGTTTGTAGATCGAGGCTCCCAGTACCGAAGCGTCATCTTTTATCATGACGAAGAACAAAAGCGGTCAGCGGAGAAGTCAAAGGAAGCCCTGAGCAAATCTGGAAGGTTCAATAAACCGATTGTCACAGAAATCCTTCAATTCACCAAATTCTTTAAAGCTGAGGATTACCATCAAGGTTATTACAAGACCCATCCTCTCAAATATAAATTTTACCGATTTGAATCTGGTCGTGACCAGTTTTTAGAGAAGGCATGGGGAAAGGAAATGGAGCACATGAAACCCAAAGAAGAAAAATCTTACAAAAAGCCGGATGATGCAACTTTGAAAAAGAAATTGACTTCTCTCCAATACGAGGTGACCCAGAAAAGCGGAACAGAGAGACCCTTCCAAAATGAGTACTGGGATAACCATAAGGAGGGGATTTACGTGGACATCGTCTCAGGGGAGCCGCTCTTCAGCTCTTTGGATAAATTCGATTCGGGGACAGGATGGCCGAGTTTTACAAGACCTCTTGAATCGAATAACATCGTCGAGAAGCAAGATAGAAGCTTTTTCATGAAGCGCACCGAGATAAGAAGCAAGCATGGCGATTCGCACCTGGGCCATGTCTTTAACGACGGGCCGCCGCCCACGGGGCTTCGTTATTGCATGAACTCCGCAGCCCTGAGGTTCATCCCCACGGAGGATTTAGTAAAGGAAGGTTACGGGGAGTATTCAAAGCTTTTCGTTAAAAAGTAAATTCTAAGGCGGGGGGCCGACCTCGTCGCCCCCCCGCTCTTTGATTTTAGCGCTGTCCGTTGGTATCATTCCTTACCCCCATTCAATATTTTAATCCAAAAGAAATTTCTTGAATGTGAATCCGTGCCAAAGTAGAATTTATTGTATGCTACGTATCTTAAAAATAATTTTGTGCACATTGACGGGCCTGTTGGCCCTCCTTTTCAGCGGGAACGCTCTCTGTCTCGACATCATTGAAGTGGGAAAGTTTTCTGCGGCAACAGTAGGTCAGGGTCTTCCCGATGGCTGGAAACCGCTTGCCTTTAAAAAGATTGAAAAGCATACGAATTATACATTGGTCAAGGACGACAATACCGTGGTCGTCAAGGCTGTGGCAGAGGCATCGGCCTCCGGCTTGACCCGGGAGATCAAAATTAACCCAAAAGAATATCCCATCGTACAATGGCGCTGGAAGATAATGAATATCCTGAAAAAAGGGGATGTACACAAGAAGGAAGGCGATGATTATCCAGCAAGAATCTATATCACCTTCGAATACGAACCTAGCAAATTAGGTTTTTTTAAAAAGGCAGAATACCAGATAGGCAGGTTGCTGTACGGGGAGAATCTGCCGATTGCAGCAATTAACTACATCTGGGAAAGCAAAGCTCCCGTCGGGACAATGGTTCCCAACCCGTTTACTGACCGGGTCATGATGTTTGTCGTCGAAAGCGGCTCAGCGAAGCTGGATCAGTGGATCAACGAAGAACGGAACGTTTACGAGGACTACAAGAAAGCCTTTGGAGAAGAACCACCGATGATCTCAGGCGTGGCCATCATGACCGACACCGACAATACCGGCGAGTCCGCCACCGCTTATTATGGAGATATTCTCTTCAAAAAATAGATTTGCAGCCTATCCATCTCTTCCTACCAAATTACTATCTGATTATGATTCGAAACGGATTCGGGGAACCTCTCAGCGTGGGCACCAAAAAAGAATTAAAAGCTAAGAAGATCGAGCTTGAGAAATTGGCAGGCCTATCCAATCAAGAGGGCAAAGAAGTCCCAGCCTGGGAAAGAGTCAGTTACGACATTGTTCCAAAATGGGAGTGGGATCCGGAGCATTGTCCTCTCATGCCCGTTGATTTATCCGAAAAGGGTTAGTTCTATAATGGAAGAATTGGTCTTTACCAGCGGTGGGACCGAGGCTAATAACTTCGCCATCAAACGGATGCCATTGAGAAATATTGATATTTTTTTGAAATCATTCTACATTCTCTGCTAAATCCAAAAGAAAAGGAGGGTATAAATCATGAAGAGATCCATTTTATTATTACCCGTTTTGCTATTAGCACTCCTAATGATTTCCCCAGACCCTGCCTGCTCCCAACAAGCTGAGCCCATTGTCATCGGAGCACCCATCCCCCGAGCTTCCACATACGGTCAGAATGGCGAAAGGTCAATGATCCTGGCGATGGAAGAGATCAATAAAGCGGGTGGAATCAAATTAGGTGGGCAAATGCGGCCTATCAAACTTGAGATCGTAGATACCCGGGATGAAGAACCCGGCGTCCCGACGAGTGAAGTACTTTTGTCAATAGAAAAATTGATCTTGGATAAGAAGGTAAAGATTCTTGCAGGTGGACCTACGATGTCTGAGTGCTGTCTTGCTGCCCTGGATTTGTTTCCAAAATATAAGGTCTTGAGTGTCGTCAACATCGGCTGCTGGACCCCTGGTTGGCATGCGAAAACAGGCAAGGACATTGCGAATTATAAATATTCCTTTAGACTGAGCGGAAATGTGGCTTACTGGATACCAAACATCGTCACTTTGTTAAAAAATGTTAAAGAGAAGTACAGGTTCGATAAGATGTATATTACGGTTGCAGAAGCAGCCCATGCCAAAGCTGCTGCCGGACTTGTTGAAAAAGGAGCGGTTACAGACGGCTGGACCATTGTCGGCAAAGAGGTTCACCCCCTTGCCACCACAGACTTCTCTATGATGCTCCGTGACGTGAGGAAGTCAGGAGCACAGGTTCTTTTTATCTGGGATCATACGCCAGAGGCCTTGTCTATGATAAACCAATGGCAAGATATGAAAATACCCGCAGCAGCCATTGGTTTTGTCGGTCCCACAGAAGATCCAGTCATGTGGAAGCAGACGGGTGGGAAGGTTGCCTATTTAGTTGAGTTTGCCGGAGAGGGTGGAACCCTTCCAGGTCAAGAGATAACGCCCCTTACAAAACCCTTTTTCAATGCCTTTAAGAAAAGATATAACGATGAGCCTCGGGGAACGGGCAATATCCCCAGCTATACCGTGCTCTACATGCTTAAGGATGCCATTGAGCGGGCTGGGACATTGGATGTGGATGCCCTGGTCACCGCTATCGAACAGACGGATATGACCACCATAGGCGGGAGGCTGAAGTTTGACAAGACGAACCACCAGGCCATCTATGGTACCAACCCAAAAGAGACACTGATGGCTCAGCTTCTCCAATGGCAAGATGGGAAGAGGGTTTGTATTTGGCCATCTGAAATAGCGAGCGGAGCTTTTAAGCTTCCGCCCTGGGTAAAACCGGCAAAATAAAGTAGAGTTTATGAAAATGGTCTTTGGGTTAAGGTTACGATGCCAGTATGTTGTATAGTTAAGGGGTTACGGTTAACAGATTTTAAAGACCAACAACATAACCCTTTGACGAAACGGGCATCTTAACCTTGACCTTTTGACTCCTAACCTTTATCTTCTAAGCAATCCCGTCCACAAAAAAGGGGAACTTGTGAGCCCTAAAGAATTGATATATGGCCAGGTGGGTGAATACGAGAAGACCATATATGACGAACCCGTATTTGCTGAGATCGAACGCATGTGCCAGAAATACCCAGACAGGCCAGCTATTATCTATCTGGGAAAGACATGGACCTATGCTGACATGAAGGAACTCATCGATCGATTTGCCAAAGCTCTATACAGCTTGGGCGTAAGTCACGGAGACAGGGTTATGCTGTATATTCCGAACTCTCCCCAATTTATTGCCGGTTTTTTTGGGTCGATGAAGATCGGTGCCACTCCCGTACCTGTTTCTCCCATTTACACACCGTATGAAATTCAATACCTGATCAATGATTCAGGCGCCGTCCACATCCTCTGCCAGGACATCAATTTCGGATATGTGAAGGAGGTCTTCCCAAATACCTGCTTGAGAGGGATCATCGTCACCAATTACGCAGATTTACTCCCATGGTGGAAACGGACGGTAGGATCGATGTTCGATAAGATTCCGCATGGCGTGGTAGAAAAAGGGAAAGAAGTCCATCTCTTCAAAGAACTGATTAAGAAACATTCCCCTTCCCTCCCCAAAGTGGATATCAATCCAAGAGCGGACCTTAGCCGCTTACTTTATACGGGTGGGACCACGGGTTTTCCAAAAGGTGTCCCGACCAATCATACTGCCGTCGTTAGTTTTGTCAGCGAAATTCGTCAAATAAGCAAAGACTGTGTCGGAGAAGGGGGAGAGGACAGATTGATTATGATCAATCCCCTTTTCCACGAAATGGCCCAAGGGATGACGATGGCCTGGGCCTTGACAAAGGGCAACCCATTATTATTGATGCCCATCCCTGACGTCGACGCTATTTTAGATACCATACAAAGGCACCGGGCGACTCTATTCCTTGGGGTGCCCACCCTTTACCGTATGATTCTCGAACATGATCGGGTGGACCTGTATGATTGCTCATCACTGCGATACTGTTTATGCGGCGCTGACAAGCTTCCTCCCGAAGTGAATGCGCGATGGAGGGAAAAATTTGGGAAACCCATTTTCCAGTGCTACGGTGCGACAGAAGTTGGTTTTACCACCACTTCCCCTTTTGATCAGGAGCCCCACCCGGAATCGATCGGCGTCCCGCTACCTTCGAGAGAGGTCTTGCTTGTCGATCCCGAGACCTTAGAACCCGTCGGCCAAAATGAGGTAGGAGAGGTGTTAGTCCGTTGCGAATATACCTTCAAACATTATTGGAACAAACCCCAGGAGACGGCTCGATCCTTTGTGCCAATCAATGGTAAGGTCTTTTATAGAATGGGCGATTTCGCAAAGAAAGGGGAAGAAGGGCAACTCTACTTCGTCGACCGGGGTGCAGATATCATTAAATATAAAGGTTACCGGGTCTCCGCTTCTGAGATTGAGGCTGTGTTGCAGGATCATCCTGCCATCATCGCTGCCTGTGCTGTGGGTGTGCCCGATGCCAAGACAGGAGAACGGATCAAGGCAATTGTTGTGCTGAAAGAAGACGCCAGAGGTGTCAGTTCATTGGAATTGCTCAATTGGTGTCGTGAAAGACTCGCCCCCTATAAGGTTCCCAGGTATATCGAGTTCAGAGATATGCTACCTAAATCCAAAGTAGGAAA
>JAPVTA010000210.1:0-3150 GCA_047519465.1 Thermodesulfobacteriota bacterium
ATATTGCACGCAAAAACGGCTATCATTGATAGGATCTGGTCCACGGTTGGATCGACCAATATGGATTTATGGAGCCTTTTGAGGAATGACGAGGTCAACGCAGTAATTCTTAGCCGAGATTTCGCAACCGAAATGGAAGCAATGTTTGACGAAGATCTCAGGGACTCCGATCAAATCCATTTAGAAAAATGGAAGAAACGGCCCCTTATGAACCACGTCAAGGAATGGTTCACGCGGTTGCTGGCCCATTGGTTATGAATAATCTTCTATTCAGGATTATCAAGGGTCTCTGGTATGGATTCTAACAGCGCTGGAAAGATAGTTTTATGCCCCAGACCCGCCTATCCGTTGCTCTCCGCTTGTCCACTAAGCTATAATTTATTTGCCGAACAGCTTGTTGAATTCCTTGCCGGCGCCCTCCGTGACCTTGCCCACAAGACCTTTTTTAACCCTGACCCCTTTTTTTGCGGCCTCAATGGCTGCCATGCATGAGTTTTCGTCACCCGAACTGCTTCCAACCAGTACTGCGGCAATGCCGACCGGCCCGAATAGCATGACTCCGCCAATCGCCTTGCCGAAGATAATTGCAGTTTGGGTCGAATCAACAGCGAGCGAGGGATGGGCAAGCGTGCCGCCCAGTTTGAAAGGTCTCGTTAACTGGTCTAAACTTATATTCAGCTTGCCTGTCGCATGGGTCCCAATCCCTCCCTTCGGAACGGGCTTGAGGGACAGGTTAAAGCTTTCTGTTTTCAGATTGATCTCGCCTTCGCCAACCACAACCATCTCATCCGTGTTCAATGCGAGTGCAGTCGTGCTTGCTACTCCATCCTTTATACTGAAACCGCTGACAAAGCAATTAATTGGAGTGGAAGCGGGTTGTGCCTCCTGCGGAAATGGATTGAGGAGATGAAAGAGGTTGGAGCCGAGATTACCGCCGAGCCTGTCGATATACTTTTTATCGACCCTTCCCTTGCCCATCGCCAAAACCGTCTTACCATTAAGCCCTCCCATCCATCCTGCTATTGAAGAGCCCCGGGCGCTGAGGTCAATGTCGGCATCGAGGTTCCCTTCGAGGCCTTCGGTACTCTTCAGTTCTTTCGTCAAATAGCCAATGTCAAACTTTTTGATTTTGAGGACGATTATCATCGATGCAGCCTTCCCCTGAGATTGGAGAGAGAGGTGGCCATCCATAGAACCTTTTCCAATAACTGCCCTGAGAGGTTTCACTGTAAGCGTTCCATCTTTGAGGGCAACGCCCATCTCAAAATTGTTGAGCGGGAGATTCGGCAGCAGAACTTGAGCAGCCTGGATTTTAACATCCGCATCGGCCTGTCTGAGGGTCTCCAGGGGCAGAGGACGATCGGAAAAGATTTTGTCTTCCTTCCCGGCTCCTTTGCTCGAACGTTTTGTCGCTTCCCCAGTGTCCGGACCCGCCTGAAAATAGGGCCGAAGGTCCAATTTCCGTGCCGATAGCGCTGCCGTCATCTTCGGCCGATTTTCGGCCAAATTCAGCTCAACCGAGCCGTTGAGATCGTTTTCACCCTGTATGATCTTGAGGTTAGAAATCGAATAAACATTGCGGGCAGTATCAGCGATTCGACCAGAGATATCGAATTGTCCCCTGAGATGGTACGACTCAGCGGAAAGTTTTTTGAAGCTTGCCAGGTCCTTACCCGTCAGCGCGAAATTTAATCCAATACCGCGCCGGGCCAGTGGATCCTTAACCGTACCGTCAAGTGTGAGGGCGGCGTTCTCTGTCTTGACCGCAAGATTGACCGGCCAGGCTTTGTCAGGGTTAACGAAGGCTGTCAAGGTGCACAAGCTACCCCCGACTTCGAAAGAGTTGTCGTTATATGCTCCCTTTAGCTTGAGCTTAATTGGACTTTCGCTACTTGCAGCGGTTGCCATGAGGGTGCCCACTGTCGCAACATAAGTTTTTTTCAATCCATGATCTATGTAAGTGATACGGCCCTTCTCTATCTGCAGTTCGTTGAAAGTGAGTGCCGACAGTTTCCAGTTGCCCCCGGCCTTCGTCTCCTCTTTCCCTTTTGCGAGGTCTTGTTTCTTCGTAGTTTCGAATGCGAGGTTTGACTTGCCTGAGGTGTCCGTTTCAAACAGGATCTCAGGCTCAATCAGGATCAACCGTTTGACCTCGATTCGGCGAGAAAGAAGCGGAAGAAGCCTCACCTTTATTTCGAAGCGTTTGATCTTCGCCAGCTCGGGCTGCGACCCCCAGGATGCGTTCTGGAAGCTCACACTCTTAACAACAAGTGCCGGCGTAAAGCCTATTTTGAGACTGATGTCACCACCTAAGGTTAACTCTCGCCCCGTGTCATCCTTGACTGCGCGTGTGATTTCCGGCTTAAGGCTATTATAATTGTAACTTGACAGGATCACGTAAATTGCCACAACCAGTAACACAATCGCAGCGGAAGCAATTCCTAAAACCCATTTCCACTTCACCACAATCCCCTTTTTCTCGCGCAACTAAACCTAATTATAATATGTTTCGTTCCCAGGACTTAGTCAAGTGATAGCCCTGTCATCTGTCAGGGTTTATCTGTGCGATTGCATACAACTTCTCAACAGTATTGACCGGCCCCCGTTCCTGCCAAAAGAGGAGCAAGGCGACGAAACAATCCCACGAAAAATGGGATTGCCGCTCCCTTCGGGCTCGCAATGACATGGCCAGGTTTGCATAAGATACGGCTTTAACTTAGAGCGCTTGGCTTGTCCCCGCGATTTTTTCCATTCTAAACTCCAAGTAATCCTGTGATCACGAAGATCAGCAGAAACCCCAAAAGCGTGAATGCTATGGAAACTAGTGGGTGGTTCTTTTCATGAGCCTGCGGAAGCAGATCTGAAGATCCCAAATAGAGGAATCCCCCGGCAAAGAACGGCAGGAACAATATGAGATAATACTCAGGGATCCTGATCACCAGGGTGGACAATACACCCAGCACGGGAGTAATGGCATCCAGCAGGAGCATCTTGATCGAAGACCTCAAGGAGTTTCCCGCATTCAGCATGACGGTTACTGTATTAAGGCCGTCCGAAAAATCATGGGCGATGACTGCAAATGCCACGATGATACCCACATGGAATTCCAGCTGGAATCCTATTCCGATGGCCAATCCGTCCATGAAGCTG
>JAPVTA010000211.1:0-52316 GCA_047519465.1 Thermodesulfobacteriota bacterium
GCTTTCTTATTCCAAACACGGTCAGCCGTTTTAATACCCAATTCCTTTTCCAGTCTCTTCACCACACCTTCGTTCTTGGCAATGCCACCCGTGATGACAAACTTTTCCTTGATGCCGAGGCGGTTCAGTAGCTCCAAGATTCGGTGGGCCATGGCAGAGCAGTAAGCAGCCATGATATCGTTCTCAGGCATTCCCGACTCCAACAAGCCGACAACCTCACTCTTAGCAAATACCACACAAGTACTGCTGATCATGGGAGGCTCTTTCAGGGTTTTAAAGGAACGGGTTCCGATCTCCCAGACAGGGACGCGGATCAGGTCAGCAAAGACTTCCATCCCTCGGCCAGTTCCCGCGGCACACTTGTCGTTCATCATAAAATTGAGGACCTTTCCTCGATCATCGACGCTGATCGCTTTGCAGTCCTGTCCGCCCATGTCCATGACGGTCCTGACTTCGGGGCCGTACATGAAGTTGGCTCCCCGGGCGTGGCAAGAAATCTCGGTAATAGACTGCTGAGCCATGGGGACATTGACCCTTCCGTAGCCTGTCCCGATGCAGTAATCAATGTTATCAGTCTTCAAATCGGTTTTTTCTAACGCAAAGTCCAAGCCTTTTCTGGCGCTATGGGGACTGTCTGAACCCGTCCGTGTGTTACCATAGGCATAAAATTCACCATCCACCATCACGACGGCTTGAGTGCTCACCGAACCGACATCGACTCCGGCCGTGATCACCTTCCCTTTTTTCCAATCAATGTCCGGGTTGACCCAATTGGTTTCAGGCCATTTCCAAAATTCTTGGGTTTTCACTTCCTCTGCGATTTTTTCCTCTTTGACTTTCGATGTCCCATCCCCCTCCCCATGGCGAGTAAGCGGCAGGCTCTGACCTCCCCGTTGGAATGAGAGGAACATCCCAGCTTGCCTCCCCTTCGGGTCGGTACGACTCGTTAGTGAAGGTAGGGTAGGGGTGGGGTTACCGGCAAGTGCTGCTTCGGCCGCCCCGAGAGCCCCGACATATTCAGGATCCTCTGGAACCAGGACATCCATCTCAATACTCTTCTTAAGCGAATCAACGAACCCAGTGTTTCTTGCCAAGCCGCCGACCATCACCACGTCCTTTTCCAGTCCCACGATACGAGCGACAGAAGCCACCCTTCCCGCAATGGCATTCATCATGGCACGGGCAATATCTGGTTTGGGGACTTTTTGATGGATGAGTGAGACCACCTCGGATTCTCCGAAGACTGCACATTGGGCATTGGTCGAGAGAGTTTGGGCGGATTGAAGGGTCATCTCCGACATCTCATCCACGGAAACCTCGAGTGCCCTGGCCATCGCTTCAACAAACGTGCCTGTCCCGGCCGCGCATTTCTCGTTGATGGCAAAGCCCGACACTTTTCCGTCAGGACTGACTTTGATTGCCCGAGCTTCTTCTGCTCCCACATCGATAACCGTCTTCGCCGAGGGGATCTGTTTATTAATCGCGCGAGCATCAGCCGCCGCATCGGGGATGAAACCGTTTGCAAAGCCCACTCGTTTCGCCGCACTCCCTGTGGCCACCACCCGCTCCACGTCGTTTCGGGCAATGCCTACCTTTTTCAAGGCCTCCTTGTAAAGTTGTTCCACAGCGTCCGCCTTTTTTAATCCTGTGGGACCGGCCACTTTTCCGAGAATTTGGCCGTCTTTCTTGATGACGATATGAACATTTTTCCCGCCTACATCTATGCCTGCAACGATCATCAGAATGCCCCTTTTTTCATCTCTAAGCTATCTTTTTAAGCGCTAATGTTTCGGTTAAGAAAAGATGATGATCTTTCAGGGTCGGACCTCATCAAGTTCTCTCACGTCCGCCCTATCTCCTTCAGAGGTCGTCATGATCCACCCCTCCTATGGAAAATAGTGTCCGATCTAAATGCTTTCTTCAAGGGAGAAAATAGGAAAAAGAAAAAAACCAGTCCGCAGACTTTGAATTTCCTTGGGGTCGGTTTTATGTTATATTTTTTGTATGATTCTGGTAGACGAAGCCTTAAGCAAAATTCTTTCTCGGGTTGTGCCGTTAGGGTTCGAAAAGGTCTTCCTCTTGGATGCCTTGGGAAGGGTGATCGCGGAAGATATCTACGCCACGCGAAATATCCCCCCTTTGGATAATTCTGCGATGGATGGGTATGCCTTGAGATCGGAGGATGTCCGGAAGGCCTCGCAAAATCATCCTATCAGATTGGTCGTGATGGAAGATCTTCCCGCTGGTTTTATTTCAACCAAGACCATTGAGAGAGGAAAGGCGATCCGGATTATGACGGGTGCACCCATTCCGAAGGGAGCAGATACAGTCGTACCTGTTGAAGTGACGAAGAAGGAAAATGAAATCGTCTCGATCTTCAAGGCGGCTGAGCCCGGCGAGAACATCCGGAAATCTGGTGAGGATGTGAAACATGGAGATCGCGTGATCTCCCGTGGGGATATCATCCGACCCGCAGAAGTGGGAATGCTTGCCTCCGTAGGGCGTTCCTCTGTCTCTGTTTATCAGAGACCGCTGGTCGCTATTCTTTGTACCGGAGACGAATTAGTCGATGTGGACGGAGATCTGGATGGGGTCAGGATCATCTCGAGCAATTCTTACACGTTAGCGGCGCAGGTCAAAGATTGTGGAGCCATGCCCCTTCAGTTGGGCATTGCCAAAGACAGGAAAGAGGAGATTGAAGAAAAACTTCGTCAGGGGTTGCGAGCAGATGTCCTGATCTCCTCGGCAGGGGTTTCCGTGGGTGATTATGATTTCGTTAAAGATGTCATGCAGCGTTTGGGCATGGAGATGGTTTTTTGGAAAGTGGCCATGAGGCCAGGGCAACCTCTGGCTTTTGGGACGATAGCAGGAAAGCCGGTATATGGCCTTCCGGGGAATCCGGTCTCCTCCATGATTTCCTTCGAGCAATTTGTGAGACCCTCCCTTTTGAAGATGATGGGTTACCGGAACATTTTTCGGCCTGTGATAGAGGCCACCCTAAGAGAGGAGATTAGAAAGTTGACCGGAAGACGTTATTTCATCCGAGGGTCTGTCTCTTTTGAGCAGGATCAATACGTTGTGACCACAACCGGAGAGCAGGGGTCTGGAATTCTGAGGTCCATGGTTAAGGCAAATGGCCTGATCGTCATCCCTGAAGACCAGGAGATCGTGAGGGCAGGAGAGAGAGTTAAAGTCCAACTTCTTGGAAACCTCTAAATCCAAATGTCAAAATTCAAATTTCAAATTAATATCAAAGCTCAAAGTTAATAAATTTGGAATTCCTTTGGCATTTGGACTCTGTTATTTGTCATTTTCGTTTGTTTGTGCGAAGGGGTAAAGATGATACCGATTATTTCTATTGTCGGGAAATCGGACAGCGGGAAGACCACGCTGATTGAAAAATTGGTTCCGCAATTGACACGGCGCGGTTATCGGGTGGCAACGGTCAAGCACGACATGCACGGGTTTGAAGTGGACCGTGAGGGGAAGGACAGTTGGCGACACAAGCAGGCAGGGGCTCATACTGTCGTCATTTCGTCGCCTCAAAAGGTCGCGTTGATTCGGGATGTAGAAAAGGATTTAACCCTGGACGAAATCCGGGAAAGATGGATTCAGGATGTGGACCTTATCCTCTCGGAAGGATATAAAAGAGATGTCCAGCCAAAGATTGAGGTTTTTCGGAAGGAGAAACATAAGAAACTTCTCTGCACAAAGAAGGATAACCTCGTCGCTGTCGTTTCGGATCAAAAATTGCGTGCGGGCGTTCCCTGCTTTGACCTTGAAGATATGAAGGGACTGTCCAACTTTATCGAAAAAGAGTTTCTGAAGTCGAAGAAGGAGAGAGGGATTTCCTTAAAGGTTGATGGAAGGCCGATTCCCATGACGCCTTTTGTCAAAGATTTTTTAACCAAATCGGTCAAAGGGATGCTTTCGGCCCTGAAGGGATGTGAAACGTCTAAAGAGATTGAGATCTGGATTGAAGAATAACCCCCTCCTTTTTATCCTCCGCGCCGCTTCAGGGTGGATTCAAGCCATCACCCAAAGGGATTCTTCCCTGAGGGCTATTCTGGCCATCTTTCCGGTCGAGAGATTAAGGTTTCGAAAGGCATAGTTGGGGATGGAGATTTCAAAAAGGATCTTTCCTTCTGCCGCCTGAAAGTAAACGGTGTGATATCTTTCTCTATCGGTGATATCCAGTATGGTGCCTTCGAAAATATTTTGTCTTAAGGAATCCTTCACGAGTTTTCCCTCGCGAAGGATCATCACTTCTTCGGGGCGGATAAACAGATCGACTTCCTCTCCTACTTCCATCCTGTCTTGATATAAACTCATGGGGACGGAAAAGTGGAGGCCGTTGACCCCGAGGATCACTCGTTGGGATGACTTCTTGTTCTCTAAGACTTTTGCCCGGTAGAGATTTTTTGCACCCAAGAATTGGGCGACCCTTCTAGAGTTCGGCCTTAAGAAAACGTCGTCTCGTTTTCCCACCTGCTCCACCTTCCCGTCAATAAAGATGGTCATCTCGTCACCTAAGAAGTATACCTCTTCAAAATCGTGAGTGACACAAAGAGTCGTCGTATGAAAGGAGGCATGGAGGTTCTTCAGAAGATGTTGAATATCAACCTTCATGGAAGGGTCGAGGCCGGAAAGAGGCTCATCAAGAAGAAGTAGTTTGGGTTTAGGAGCTAATGCCCTGAGAAGAGCTATTCGTTTCTTTTCCCCTCCGCTGAGATGGGAAGGGTACCGATCCAGAAGGTGGCCGATTTTCATGACCTCTACAAGGGCGTCGACATATTCTTCATAGGTCTTTATATCCAGATCTCTTGCCCTGATTCCGAAAAGGATATTCTCTTTTACCTTGAGATGGGGAAAAAGAGCCAGATCTTGCGGAACGTAAGAAATCCCTCTGTACTCCGGCGGTAGATCTTGAACCTCTCTGTCTCCAATCCAGATCCTGCCGGCCCTAGGTTTGCGCAATCCCATAATGGATTCAAGAATCAGGGTTTTCCCACTCCCGGTTGGGCCAAGGAGGAAATGGAACCCCCCTTCCTCAATCTGGATATTGAGATCCGTTATCTTGAACGATTCGAACAGAATGGTAAGACCTTCAATCCTAATCATAGCGATATCTCTTCCCGGTCAATCGGACACCATAAAGGACCAAAAGGCCAAAGGCTACCAAGATGAGGATCAAGATGATGGCCTTGTCAATACTGGCGGAGGCCAGTGAAGCAAAAATAGCAATGGGCATCGTTTCTGTCTTTCCGGGCATTGCCCCTGCAAGCGTGACTGTAGCACCAAACTCACCAAAGGCCTTTGCCCAAGAAAGGATGACAGAAGCCAGGAGTCCCCTAAATGAAAGGGGAAGGGTGACCCTGTAGAAGGTCTGCCATGGAGATGATCCAAGGGAACGGGCTACCGCTTCATACCTCGGGGAGATTTCGTCCAGGGAGGCCTTCATCAAGCGTGTGGTAAGACCTGCGATCGTCGCAAATTGGGCTAAGATGATGCCCGGGACTTCGAAAACGAAATAGATGCCTTTGGTCTGGATCAATTCTCCTAAAGGGGTATTGAAGAAAACGAGAAAGGCGGCGCCGAGAGCGACAGGTGAGACAATCATCGGAACCTCCAAGAACGTATCCACGACCCCCTTGCCCGGAAAATCAAAGCGGGATAGAGCATAGGCCGACGGAAGGCCGATGAGTACGGCAAAAAATGTTGCCAAGGTGGCCGCAAATAGGCTCAATCGAATAGAGAATAGAGTATTTGGGTGGAACAAGGCTTCCCAAAATCCTTTTCCGCCGACAAAATAGAAGAGAGAGAGCAGGAGTCCCGAATAGAAGATGAGGATACATACGGCTGCGCCGATCATCGTAGAGCGGAAAGTCATTTCTTAACGGTCCTCCATCCATGAGGAAGAATATACTCCCCTCCCACGGGCGCATCATGTTTTGTAAAACGTTGTGTCTCGCGAATATCCGTCATGTAGTGATATTTCCTGAAAATCGCCTTGCCATCAGGGGAGAGGAGGAAATCGATAAATTTTTGAGCCATTTTTTTTTCTTTGGTAAAGCCTGAAATAGCGATAGGAATGTAGCCCACTCTTGGAATTTCTTCGGAACTTAAATAGATCGTCTCAATCCGTTCAGGGTCCCAGTGTTGAAAAACATCCCAGCCCAAAACAGCATCGGCTGCCTTAAGGGAGATGACATTTGCCGTTTTCTCGCAGCTTTCCGTATAGTTTACCAGATTCTTTCTTAACCTTTCCTTTTGGGTGGAGTTCAGATTCTTTTCAATAACCTCCGCCGCGTAGGTCCCGACACAAACCATCTCCGGATTGGCGATGGCTACCCTGATCCCATCTCTTGTCAGATCCTTGAGAGAATAGATCTTCTTGGGATTTCCCTTTTGCACACTAATGACCGGGATGAGATAAGCTAGGATTCTTTCCGATTCAGGAAAGACCAGGCCTTCTCTTTTCGCTTTCTCCATGAAGTCGGAGGACCCCGGGAAGTAGAGGTCTCCCTTCTTTGCCAATTTCATCTGCGAAAGAACGAATCCGGAACCACCAAAGACCATATCGACCCGTATCCCAAATTTCTCCTTAAAAATTTGCGCTCCCTCCTCTGTAGCCGGTTTGCCCGCGGCCCCGGCGAAAATCAGAATCCTCGGCGACGCGGCTGGTGTATTTTCGACAAAGACGATTGCTAACAATATCGGTATCAGAAAAGGAACTCTTTTCATTTCCGTCCTTCTTTCCCCGTCGCCCCAAAATGTTTCTGATAGACTTTCTCAATGCTCCCCTGAACGTCTTTCCGAAATCGCTCATAATGACTCATGAGATTTTTCCCCCGAGAGGTGACCCGAGATCCTCCTCCGGATGGGCCGCCGACCTTCCGTTCCAGGAGAGCAAAGCCGAGCCTTTCCTCGAGGGTCTGGATCAAACGCCATGCCTTACTGTAAGACATGCCCATTTGACTGGCTGCCCGGTGGAGGGACGTCATTTTTTCCACTCGTCGCAAAAGCTCATAAGGACCGTCTCCAAAGGCTTTTCCATGGTTATCCAGCCAGACCTTGTAACCGACCTTCATGGTTTCACCCATCGGCGGCGCGAAGCCCTTCGATAGACTCAAGGCCACGAGCTCTGTCGAATGGCTCCACCTTTTAAGGCGGAGTAAAAAGCGCGGCTCAGGGTGAACCCTGAGCGAAGCGCCGGCTTTTAGGCCGGCGAGCCGAAGGGTTCACTTCCACCGTTATTCTTTTTTGAGTATAACGGTAATATACTAAATGCCGTGCTCTCTGTCAAGGACTTGAATGGTTTGCGCCGGGACATCCTATTTGTTAAGATACAGGAGGTTCTGGTGGTTCAGGATGAAGGAAAGAAAAATTATTCTTATCCTATTGATTACGGGTATTTTCATGCTGGTCCAAGGGATTCCTGTTGCCGCAGAGGGAGTCAACCCCGTTAAAAATTCCAGCGCCCCATCAAGTCCTGCGGGGACTATTCTGGCGCCCAACCCCGCCGGGGAGCACGGAGCGACCGTTTCTAACGGGGTGAATCGGGAAGAAATGAAGCTGGAAGGACAACGAGTTCTCGATTGGAGAAGGGAGCGTGATAGGTTTTTCAAGAACCACCAGCGGTCTCCTCTCCTTGCGAATGAAAAAAGCCATTTCAAGGGGTTGAAATACTATCCCTTCGATCCAAAATATGTCTTCTCCGGCCAGATTGAGCGCTTCGTGTTCCATATTAATAACCCGAAATATTATGCGACCTTTTTGACGAACAAAGGGACCAACAAGCGTTATCTCCGATATGGAAAGTTTCGTTTTCGGTTAGATGGAAAGGAATACACCTTTGAAATTTACAAATCTATCCTGAGCGATATGCTCTTCATTCCGTTTAAAGACGAGACAAACGGGAAGGAGACATACGAAGGGGGAAGGTATATCGATGCCGAGATCCTGCCGGATTATAAAATGGTCTTGGACTTCAATATGGCTTACAATCCCTCTTGTGCCTATAACGAGAAATTCATCTGTGTCTTACCCCCACGAGAAAATATGCTCAGTGTCGAAATTCAAGCCGGCGAGAGAAATTTCAAATAATACCCTAAAAAACCGCATTCAGTGCCGGTGAAAGAGATAGTGGGAGTGGAGATGAGTGTGTTTGGTTCTTCCGTGGAGGTGGACATGCTCGTGGATGAGGTTCACTCTAAGCAAAAGGTCCTGGTCTCCGAGAATCTCATCGGTACTTCCGATCTTTACAATCCGGTGATCCTCCGACAGGACGACAACGCGGGCCCCGAGCTCGGCGACCAGCCCAAGATCATGGGTGGCAAGAACAATGGTTTTTCCGGATTCACTCAGGGCAAACATGAGCTCCACGAGGAAGACTTGTGTCCTCGGATCCAGTCCGTTGGTCGGCTCATCAAGTAGAAGGATCTCTGGGTTCATGGTTAGGACTGACCCGATCGCCACCTTTTTCTTCTCTCCTTCTGAAAGCATGTAGGAAGGTCTCTCCTTGAGGTGTTCTATTTCCAGCATCTGCATCACCTCAAAGGCTCTCTTCCTTCCCTCCTCCTCGCTCAGCTCCAGCTGGAGAGGACCGTAGAGGAGCTCATCCAGGACGGTCGGACAGAACAGCTGTACATCAGAATCCTGAAAAACGTATCCAACGCTCTCTCGAAACAGTCTCAGGAATCCTCTATCCCGCAAAGATCTCTCTGATACCTCGGTTTCTCTGAAGAGAAATCTCCCCGTGACTGGATATTTCAGGCCGCCCATGATTTGCAGAAGGGTCGACTTGCCGCTGCCATTCGCGCCGACAATCGCAATATGATCTCCGTCATTTACTTCGAGAACCACGTCGGAAAGGGCAGGGATCTCATCATAGTAGCTGTAACTTACCTTTTCGAGTCTCATCAGAGCTTCCACAGATCACACCTCACATGAATAGAAATAAGGACCCCGCGAGAAAGAGGAAGATGGCGGCATACCAATCCGCCATGCCCATCCTTCTAAAATCATAAAACTTGATTGAGTCAGAAAAGCCTCTCCCGATCATCGCGTTAAATACCTCCTCACACCTCAGCCGGGCTTTCCTAAAAATGAAGGCCATGCGGCCCGCAATCCATTCTCTCGCCTCCGCATGGCTTAATTCCCGGGCGATCCTGTTTTTTTGAGCAAGGTGCATGTCTTCGACAGTCTTCGAGAATATGAAGATGTATTTGTAACATAGGGTTATGATAATAAGAAAGCTATCGGGAACTTTCAGAACCTTGAGGGCCCTAATGATCTCATGGAATGGAGTCGTATACAAGACGAGGAACGACAGTGACAAGGAATTGATCACCCTCATGGCGAGCATGGCAACCGTATGAATCCCCTCCCTGGTTATTCCAATGTCTGCGGGTAGATGATACATTAAGAAGGCATAGGGCCTTGGAAGTTTCACGATGGGTAAAATGGTTTCCCCTTTTGTGATCACGTTGAAAGCGGAGGGCAACGCGATGAGAAAGCCAAAGATAAACCCCAGAAAAAGAATTCTCTTATAAACTCTTAGAATGTTCAGACGGGAGAATAGGATCAGCACAAAAACAAAAAATGAGATGCCGATTTCCGGCAGGGCGTCTCTTTTCAGGCTTACGATAAGAATGAAGAAGAGGAGGAAAAGGACTTTGACCCTGGCGTCGATCCTCTGAAAGAACCCGTTCTGGGAGGAGAGTTCCCACTGGCCATATCCATTTCTGATCAGGCGTGCCAGGTGATTCATTCCTCTTTCGAGAAAAGGTACCTTTACTCTTCCTGTACCCTGCTTGAAAGAAGGGCCAGTGGATCGGGCTAACAGAAATGAGGGTATTCTACTTGTCATGCTTTGCCACGAACCTCAAAATCATAAACACCACGAAGGCACATACCCCTATGCCCAAGAGTCCCGAGGCAATATAAGAGATTGCTTGAAGCATCATTGATGCGCCTTTACCGCCAAAGTGGTAATCAGGGATTGGGGCCTTCCAGAAGTCGGCCAATTTCCTCAATCCTTCAGGAACGTATCCTAAGAATTTCTCAAGTTTTTCTATTCCCCACTCACCCCATGGCTCCTCTGCCTTAAATTTTTCTGGAAGGAGGATGCCCAGCGGAGTAATCAGCGCCATGATCAAAAGGCCTATCCAAAGTTTTCTCTGAAACTTTGTCATCCCAAGCCTCCTTAGAGACTATGTGTTCTTCGACATGTCTGACACCGCGTACACGAGATCGGGCTCATGTTTCAGAAAGTACTTGAGCAGCAGCATTGTTACTAATCCCTCGGCGATCCCGAAGGTAAACAAATGCTGTAGGACCATTGCAGGCACGGCTACGGATAGAGGGTAGGGGGCATAGAGTGGTCTGCCGTTTGTCCCTGTGGCGATCAGGGGCTGAATTCCGAATTCAACGGCGGTAAACAGGGCTGCGACCACCAAACCCAGGTATCCGGCAAGGAACGCCGCAGCAGCGAGTCTCGCCCCGCTCACTGCTTTTCCCTTGATGAGTCTGAATATCCAATAAGATACAAAAGGCATGACCACTGCCATATTGAAACAGTTCGCCCCAATCGCGGTGATGCCCCCGTCGCCAAACATCAAGGCCTGGATGATTAACACGACCGACACGGCTAGAACCGCTGTCCAAGGTCCCAAGAGAATGGCGATAATGCCAGCTCCCACGGCATGGCCTGTCGTTCCACCTGGAATCGGGATATTGAACATCATGATGAGGAAAGAAAAGGCTGCGGCCATGGCGAGATAAGGGACATGTTTCAGAGAGAGCTGTTTTTTCAGCTTCTTCTGTGCAATTGCCCAGAAGCCAACGGAAACTCCGTACAATGGTATATAGGTTTGGGGGCCTAAGTAACCATCGGGTATATGCATAGTAACCTGCCTCCACGAAGAAAAAAAGGCCACGAAGACTATCTGACTTCTGTCAGAAACAAGACCTTCGTGGCCTCCCCCTCACCCCTTCCCTCACCCCGGTGGGAAGAGGGGAAGGGTGAGGGGATGTTTCGAAATTCGATATTCGGATTTCGGATTTTCCGATTTATCCTTCTTCCAGAAGGATCCGGTGATCGATCAGGTTCATCTCTTTGATTCGGGCCTTGATCCGTTTTTGTTCTCCAAAAATATTTTGGAGATAGAGTTCGCCCTTTTCCGGTCGAAGGATGGAGATGTCCTCCAGAACCAATTCTTCCTTTCCTTCTTTCACTAAGTATGCATTCGCCTCACACATGCTTTCCTCCTGATTCAAATCCCCCCAACCCCCCTTTTCTAAAGGGGAGAAAGGGGATTAAGTCGTAATCATTTCTTGGATCCTTTTGATCAGTTGATCGACCAAATGGGGAAGGGGTTCCTTGGGAGCACCGATGATTTCAACCTCCGGCATTTTCAAGGGGAGAAGGTATTTCATCGCTGGCGACGAAGCAACGGCCTCTGCCATCTTAGGGGTCACCTCTCCCATCATCGAATTCGCAAATACAATCCCCGTCGTCCCAATGATCACATCCACTGTCTTAACGGTCTGAACAATGGCATTCTCACCGGAAGCCCCCTTGTTGGCCCCCGCTTTTAACATTGCCCCCGTTGCCATCGCATTTGTCCCCAAACCGATGATTTCCACTTCTTCTGCGAAGGCTTCTCGGAGGCGCTTGATCATGGCGCTTCCGATGCCCCCGCCCTGACCGTCGATCACTGCGATAGACGTTTTCCTCTTCTCCATCTTTATTCCTTTAACAAAAAAGCCACTTTGGGTTCCCTTTTCTGAGGGCTTAACCTTCGTGGCTTAATTATTCTCATAATCGATGAATATAGATTTGTCAAGAATTATTTTGTTGAGATTAGGGTCTGAAGTATTTCTTAATAGAGGTGCTGATCGACTTCGCCATCTTTTCCTGAAATTGATTCTGACTGAGTAAGCGCTCATCCTCCTTGTTGGTAATATAAGCCATTTCCACCAGCACGGAGGGGATGTCCGGGGCTCTTAAAACAATGAAGTTCGCCTGCCTATAGGAAGCGTATTTCAACGGATTAAAGGTTTTGATGTCTCTGAGAAGCGTTTCGGCAAATCGAAAGCTCTCCCTCATCGTATTATTTTGTCGGAGGTCGACCAAGATCTGATTGAGGTTCGGATCTTTGGACAGGTCGGTGGGTTTTGAGAATGCTCCGCCTAAGATGTCTGAGAGGTTTTCCTTATCGGCCAAGATCTTGGCGGCCTCATCCGTGGCTCCGGAGAGTGACAGGCAATAGACTGAGGAACCTCTGGCTTGAGGGTTAAAGCTCGCATCCGCATGGAGACTGACAAAAAAATCTGCCTCGTATTGCTTTGCTATTTCTCTTCTCTCTTTTAATTCGATGAAATAGTCTCCCTTACGTGTAAGGAAGGCTTTCATATCTTTTTGCCGATTAAGAAGCTGGACAACTTTCTCTCCAACTCTTAAGACGACGTTTTTCTCCATCGTCTTGCCAGGACCTATCGCTCCCGGGTCATCTCCGCCGTGGCCGGGGTCAATAACGACGATCTTTGTTCCCGTGGGCATTGTCTTTTTTTGCCTTTTTCTCTCTTCTATCTCCTTCTTCTCCTGAGCGACGTCAACGAGATCGATGACAAGCCGGTGGGTCTTCTCCTGGTAGGGCTTCAGTAAAAAAACATTGGCATGCAGAGGTTTTTTTTGGTGAAGAACTATTCTGACTCTTCCATCGCCAAGATCGATTAGATTAACCTTGCTGAGAAACGGATCTCCGACTTCTAACTCTCTCTTGGGAGTATAGAAATAGACCCCTTTTAATTCCAACTGGAATTGAGGAGGGGTTTCCTGTGAAGAGCTCTCATATTGGACGGATTCCGTGAGGTCGAGGACCACTCGTGTGTGATCCGTCGCAGACCAGGACCTGACATCCGTGATCAGGGCGGCCGAGGCAGATGAAGGCCGCAAAAACAGGACGGGAAATGAGAAGAAGGACAGGAAAATAATTTTTAAAAATTTATTTCGCATTTTTGACTTAGTGACTTAGCGATATCATAACCAAATCAATATGTCAATCCGGTGCCCAAGATTCAGCCATAAGAAGGCGGAGCCTGTTTGCACCTTCTCAGATAATCTTGAAAAATACGGTCTTTTTCATCAAAAAATACGTACTTTACCTTATTTGCTTCAAATGAAGTATAATAGAGAATTGGGACAGAAAACGGAAGAAAACCAATCTACGTCGAGAGGAGGTGAAAGATATGGCAGTTTCTTTGAAACCAGTCATCAAGGCGAGTGATAAGCTAAAAGGAATGTTGAATGACGCCATTGCCAGGGAGATCCAAGTGAGCATCCAGTATATGTGGCAGCATGTACAGGTGGTGGGCGTCAAAGGTGTTGCCGTCCAGGACAAATTCCAACAAACGGCGATTGTGGAGATGAAGCATGCTGAGAAGATTGCTGAGAGACTTTGGTATCTTGAGGGAACTCCGACGACGAAGCCGGCGCCGATCAAGGTTGGTGAGAACCTGAAAGAATTTCTCGAACTGGACGTCAAGGCGGAGGTGGAAGCGATCGAGATGTATAAAGGAATCATCGAGCAGGCTCAGAAGGAAGGGGATGTTACAACGGCCTTCATGTTTAAAGAGATCCTGGGGGATGAAGAAGAGCATCACGATCTCTTCACGACGATGCTCGAAGAAGTGTAGGGTCTGCCAATCCCCCACCCCTTTACAAGGGGGTGGGGGAATCTCAGCTAATCCTTGAGGTTGAAATCGACATTGATCATCCCGATCCGCCGGTCCAATTCTTCTTGTATATTCACAGAAAGAGGTTTCATCCGCTCGCCGTTAGATTCTTTTTCCATTCCCTTCTTTAGGTAGACGATACTCGGCCTGTGATGGCGTTCCGTGCCAGCCTGATCAATGATACACACAATCCTTTGTATTCCATCAAGTAAAGCTCCCCGCCCTAAAGACCGGGGCTTGCGGGACACGGACCGGTTAAGAACCGATGCGCCTCAGAGCCTTGACAGAAAATGAGAATACCGATTAAATTTGTGAGATCAAGAGGTAGAAGAGGATAATGATTTCAGCCATTCTTCTCGGAGCGGGTCAGTCAAAAAGGATGGGAGTTGATAAATTATCGCTCCCCTGGGGAAGGGGGACCATTTTAGGGCATTGCTTCAATACACTTCTGGGATCTGAAGTACAGGAGTTAGTCGTCGTCCTTGGTATTCAAAACGGAGGGTTAAGAAACCTATTTCAGGGACGAATTGTGAAAGTCGTCATTAATCCCTATTCTGATAAGGGAATGAGTACATCCATTCGTAGAGGCATTGAGGCCCTCCGTGCAAGAAGTGACGGGATTCTCATCGCTCTGGGGGATCAGCCTTTTCTCAAAACGAGGACGATCAATGTTTTGATCCACGCCTTTGACCAGGGGGAAGGCAGGATTATCGTTCCCTCCTTTCGGGGAAGAAAGGGGCACCCCGTTATTTTTGATCAAAAGTACAAAAGGGAGTTATTGAAATTAAAGGGGGATGTTGGAGGAAGATCCGTTATGGAGCGGCACCCTGAAGATGTACGGGTGGTTCCAGTCAAATCAATAGGTGTGATAAGGGACGTGGATACGTGGCAGGACTATGAACACCAGTTGCATTCCATCGGCAGGTGAATATGCTTCCAAAACTTTATAATTGCGGTTCTATGATATGATAAGTGTTATCGGTCACTTGTGAGTTCACCTAAAGTGGATTCTGGAATATCCTTTGGAACTGGGTAGTTAAACGGTTAAAGGAGCCGCTATAAAGTTCTTCCAGCACATTCACCTGCCTCTCGCAACGTATTTTTTGCAACTAACGGTTAAGAGAGAGGGGGAGGGATGGGGAAGGGGATTCAGATGAATTCAAAGAAAGGTATGGATCGATTGGTTGTTTTAATCCGAGGGGCCGGCGAGATTGCCAGTGGGGTTGCCCACCGACTTCGCCGGTCTCATTTTAGAGTCTGCATGACAGAGATTCCCCATCCTCTTGCCGTAAGAAGAGCCGTAGCCTTCAGCGAGGCGATCTACGACGGCGAGAAAGAAGTGGAAGGTGTTCGGGCGAAATTTATTTCCAGGACAGAGGAGATTGAACCCGTTTGGGAGAAAGGGGATATTCCCGTTCTGATAGACCCCGACGGGAAGAGGACAATAAAGTTTTCAAAACCCGATGTTCTGGTTGACGCCATCATGGCCAAAAGAAATTTAGGCACCCAGGTTAAGGATGCTCCTTTGGTGGTGGGTCTCGGCCCGGGTTTTACAGCGGGGAGAGATGTTCATATTGTCATCGAAACGAATCGAGGACACGATTTGGGCAAGATGATCCTGAAAGGGACGGCAGAACCCAATACGGGAATTCCGGGTGAGATTGGGGGTTATGCGATGGAGAGACTTCTTCGGACAATGAAGAAGGGAATTTTCCATCCGCAAAAATCAATCGGGGAGAGAGTAAATAAAGGGTTTGTGGTGGCTGTGGTAGACGATTTTCCGGTCATCGCCAAAATCAGCGGCGTCTTGAGAGGGCTTCTCCGAGAGGGAGTGGAAGTAAAAAAAGGGATGAAGGTAGGCGATATCGATCCGAGGGGTAAGAAGGAATCTTGCTTTACCATCTCAGATAAAGCCAGGGCCATCGGCGGAGGAGTGTTGGAGGCCGTCCTTTATCGGTTCAATAAGTGAATTTATATGGCTAAAGTTGAAGCACTAAATCTCAAGCACCAAATAACAAATAAGCTCCAATGATCCAAATTCAAAATTCGAAACAGAATAGGTTT
Organism: Thermodesulfobacteriota bacterium; assembly: GCA_047519465.1. Taxonomy (GTDB): domain Bacteria; phylum Desulfobacterota; class BSN033; order BSN033; family UBA1163; genus UBA1163. Next base: position 15,805 of record JAPVTA010000211.1, read on the forward strand.
TGGTCATTGGAGATTGGAATTTATTTGGGATTTGGAATTTGTGATTTGGGATTTAAATGACATGGATCCCGGTCAAAAGGTTATCTATTCCATCATCGAGAGGTTTGTAGGTCGTTCTCTGGCCGGGGCCCTAGGCATCAAGACAAGGGAGGTAATTAGTTTAGTCGGAGCAGGGGGAAAGACGACGCTGATGTTTCGCCTCGCCAAGGAGTTGTCGTTCAGCGGAAGAAAGGTGGTTACCACGACGACGACTAAGATATTAGAGCCTGCTCCGAAGGAAACGGGGTCTCTTTTTATTGACCCGGATGAGGAAAAGATCAGAGATTTTGTGTGGTGTCAGCTCGACCGATACCATCATGTCACCATTGCCATGGAGAGACTTGAATCGGGAAAATTGAAGGGGATTTCTCCAAACTTAGTCAACGGACTTTGGCGTTTACACGGAATTGATGCGATCATTGTAGAGGCAGATGGCGCGGCAGGCCGGCCGGTTAAAGCACCGAGGGAGCACGAACCTGTCATTCCAACAACCACAACTTTAGTTGTGGCTGTTTTGGGAGTAGATGGGATGGGGAAGGAATTAAATGATGAAAACGTTTTTCAACCGGAGAGGGTTTCAAAAATAACAGGAATTCCTGTTGGCGAGAGGCTGACGGACGAAGCAATGGCTATTTTAATGACTCATTCCGAAGGCGTCTTTAAAGGAGCCCCTTCTTCGTCGAGAGTCGTGGCCTTTCTCAATAAGGTGGATGTTCCGGGCGGGATAGCCAAGGCAAAGAGCATCGCACAGAAAATTATGGATAAAGGAGACCGGAAGATCGAAAGGATCGTCTTGGGACAGCTAACAATGGAGCCGCCAGTAGCGGAGGTGATTTTCCCATAATATTCTGTTTTCTTGTTCATTGTCTATCGTTCATTGTACCAAACGGAGGAACGAGATGAGATGTGGCAAATTCTTTCTTACGGGAACTGTATTATTCTTTGGCTTAGGCAGCATTAGCCTTGCAGAGGACTATACTCTGCAGTATTTCTTATCAAAAGCCACATCCAAGACCATCGAAATTTCCAGGAAAGAAAAAACGGAACTGCTGAATCAACTGGATGGAGTGATGAACCGGGCCCAGGGTATTCGCACAAAACTCATCCAGGCCGTACAGACCGGAGAAACGGATGTACGGTATCAGGAGGGGAAATTTTGGATATCGAAACTGGAAGAGGACCAGGGATCGATCGAGACGGGAATTCAACAAATTAGATTGTTGAGGGAGAAACCCACCTCTCTCGTCGCCTGCGTCAGGCTTTATAAATCGTTGAAAGACCTTTCGGAGAATTTTAATGCCTATAACAATTTGCCTTCCTTCTCCGCTTTAGTAGGCGACCTGGCGCCTGAAATCGAATTATGGGCTGACCCAGTTTTCTACAAGCTTTATCTTCTTCCCCTTGCCCATTCGAAGGATGTAGAAACCAAGTCGTCCCACACGGAGAAGAAGCCGGCACTGAAAGAAAGGAAACCGTAAGAGCTGCGCAGTTGTTAAAGGTTAGGAATGAGACAACGTCAAAGTTTCAGGTTACCCCAATTGTTAAACGGAATAGCATGGTGAGGGTTCGATTGGGCTCACGCTGAAGGCCTGTCGTACTATTAATTAGAAAGGTGATATTTATGGAAGACATCTACACTGAAATTGTCAAGGTTCTTGAAAAGAAAGAAAAGTGTGTGCTTGCCACTCTGATTAACCGAGTGGGATCTGCCCCAAGGGCTGTAGGCGCGAAATATCTGGTAAAGAAAGATGGTACCTCTTTGGGCTCCATTGGAGGAGGGTGCGTGGAGGCAGAGGTTTGGCAAAAGGCCCAAAAGGTTATGGAAGAAGTGAAGGGGGAAATTCTCCATTTTGACCTCACCTCTGAACAATTGGCAGAAGGTGGGCTGATCTGCGGAGGGAATATCGATATCTTTTTGGAACCCATCCGACAAGAATTCTTAAGTATTTACCAGGAAGCAGCAAAAATGAGACAGATAGGAGGGGAAGCCATTCTGGCTACCCTGGTCTCGGCGGATGGCGATTTTCCAAAAGGTGAAGGCGCCAAGATATTGATGAAGCCCTCGGGAGAAAACGTCGGTTCTTTATTGGGTGGAGTCGAATTGGAGAAGAAGATTTTGAGTGAAAGCGAGATTTTACTAAAGGAAAAAAGACCAAAGGTAGTGACCGTAAGTTCTGAGCATAGAAGAATGGAAATTCTGCTGGAACCCATTTTTTCTGAGTCGACTGTTTATATCTTTGGGGGAGGGCATATTTCTGAGCAATTGGCTCCTCTTGTCAAAAAGGTCCATTTCAAAGTCGTGGTCATCGATGATCGGGAGATGTTTGCGAATCGAGAGCGTTTTTCAGAGGCGGATGAAGTGATCGTGTCGGAATTTGAGAAGTCCTTCGACCGACTCAGCGTCGATAATTCTTCGTATATTGTTATCGTCACCCGGGGTCACCTTTATGACGGTTTTGTTCTGGAACAGGCAATCAAGACAACAGCCCGCTATATTGGGATGATTGGGTCAAAGAAGAAGATTCGAACTCTTTATCAGAGTTTGATGAAAGAAGGAATCTCTAAAGAGACACTGAGCCGGGTTCATGCACCGATCGGACTTGATATCAATTCCGAAACCCCCGAAGAGATTGCTGTGAGTATCGCAGCAGAACTAATAAAGGTGAGGGGAGAAAGTCCGCGCCGATAAGGGAGAAAAATGGACAATTTTTGTCCAATATGCAAATTTTGTCCGCTTTTTTAGTATACTACTTCCCTTCAAATTCAAAACAGCTGCACACCATTCATTAACTATGTAAAATCATTTATTTTTTGTAATTGCAACAAGCTTACTAAGCTTGGATTTGGTTGGCATAAATATTGCTGTTAATGATTTCACTTGACAAGGGATTTGCAAATTGCTATTAAATTGTGCAAATTGAAGTCAATCCCAGTAAAATCTCGACAAGGAGGAGGAAAAAACATGCTTAAAAATCGGAGAGGCTTCACACTCATTGAGTTGATTGTGATCATTGTTATCATTGGTATTCTGGCAGCAGTGGCGATTCCAAACTATATTGATTTGACCCAGAAAGCGGCGGAGGGCACTGCGAAAGGTGTATTGGGTGGTCTTAGGGGAGCAAACAGCCTTTTATTTGCAAATCGTCTAATTAATAATACTACTGCTGCATTTGGGTGGGCTGACATTGTTGGCGCTGCCCAGATTCAGGGTGTCTCAACTGGAAGTGATGCCACTTATTTTACGGTGACAGCAGGGGGTTATTCTTATAGCTTTTCTCTTTCTCCAACGAATCCTCAGGCACCTACTACCCCTGCAACAATTTATTGTGTTGGCCACACCGATTGGTGATGAGGTGGCAGTTACTGCTTAGACAGTATGTAATCATGTATGCGCTAGATTTTTGTACCGTTTGTATGTTTTCAGCAAATTGAGGATGAAGAGGAAGAATCGATGCGTAGGAATCAGAGAAGTTTTACGCTGATTAAGTTGATTGTCATCATTGTAATTATTGGTATCCTTGCGGCTGTGGCTATCCCGAGGTATATTGACTTGACCCTTAAAGCTTCAGAGGCCACAGCGAAAGGGGTGATAGGGGGCTTAGAAGCGCAAATAGCCTCTTGTTTGCCAGTCGTGTAGTTAATAATACTACTGCCGCATTCGGATGGGCTGACATTGTTGGCGCTGCCCAGATTCAGGGTGTCTCAACCACGACACCGGCAACTGATAATTTTACAATAACTGCTGGGGGTACTTCTTACGTTTTTGTATTATCGCCAACAAATCCTCAGGCGCCCACTACACCAGCAACAATTTATTGCGTCGGGCACACTGATTGGTAAGGAGAGGTTGGACTGAGGTTCGATTAGCTCCAAAAGGCTTTCGGTCTCACCAACGTTCTGTGATTGACAAGAAAAAAAGGAAAATAAAAAGGGTCAAGACAGCCGATATTTCGGCTGTTCTGACCCTTTTTTTTTGCTCTATCCTTTTTTTCTACGATCTGTTTGCTGAAAAGTTCCTCCTCACAGAGAGAGACCTGGGTGCCTATTTCATTCCGCCGAGATTCTTCTGGGTCGAAAGCCTAACGAATGGCAACTTCCCTTTATGGAACCCCTTTCAATTTACAGGCCACCCTTTTTTTGCAAACCCCCAATATGGCATCCTCTACCCGTTAAATTGGCTGTTTTTCCTTCTTCCGTTTGATATGGCGTTCAATGCAGTTATCATTCTCCATTTCTTTTTGGGCGGGTTATTCACTTATCTTCTCCTTAAAGACTTGAGAGTGAATACGACAGGATCTCTTATCTCGGGTTTGATATTTATGCTGAGTGGCTACCTCCTGTCAGTCCACAGCCTGCTAACTACTCTACTTTCATGTGTTTGGACCCCTTTAATCATGATGTTTTTCAGGAGAGCGATCAACGGGCAGGGTTTCAAAAACGAGATGGTTACGGCTCTTCTGATTACCCTTTCTTTCTTAGGCGGAGGGGTAGAAATCGTCTACGGTAATTTTTTTGTTCTCTTGATCATGGTACTTTTTTCATCCCTTCCATATGCCAATGTAGGGGGTCAAAAGTTCTTTAACTTGGATCGTCATTCCGGGCTTGACCCGGAATCCAGCATTTCTAAACTGGATTCCCGCTTTCGCGGGAATGACGGCATAGGAACTGAATTCGTCGGGGATAAACCCCGACGCTACAAGTTCGTTCTTAGCGTCCCCATTTATTGGGGTCGAATAAGGAGCCTCTTGATTGTATCCATTCTGTTTTTGTTTCTCTCTGCCATTCAATTATTTCCTTTTATTGAATTATTTCATCACTCTATTAGGGGGAATGGAATTTCCTATCAAGAGGCGACGACATGGAGTTTCGCGCCCAAAGATATCCTCCTTTTTTTCCTTCCCGACGCCTATGGATATTTCCTGGACGTGAAGAGATATTGGACAACGCAATGCTGGCTCAAAACTCTATATACTGGAGGACTTCCTTTTATTTTAAGTGTGATTTTTTTCCTACTCCCTCGCCCCCCAAAAGATGTAGGGGAGCCTTCCGCCCGGCTCCCTGATGATTCGGCCACAGAGGGTTGCCCCTACAAAATGTGTTATTCTGGTAGCGACCGGAAACTCTATCTCGCTTTAATGGTCTTTTCGCTCTTTCTATCTCTTGGACATTACAATCCTCTCTATCCTTTCGTATTCAGGTATGTCCCAATTTTCAACGGGATTCGATACCCAGTTAAATTTCTATATATCTTTGTTTTGGTAGTGTCGATTATTGCAGGTTTGGGATTACAGACTTTGATGGGCGCCTCGAAGAACGGTGATCACAGAAAATTGAAGAGGATCCTCATCGTATTCTCCCTCACGTCCGGTCTCCTCCTGCTATGTCTGGTCTTAGGAAATAAAGAGGTTGAACATTTCGCTAAGTTAAAAGGGATTGATTTTCCTGAGTTTAACCATCTCCCTGTAAACCTTCATCATGCCAAGAGATTTCTCTTTTACCTTACTCTCTTCTTCCTTTTGCTCAGGGTCGGATATGAAGTAAAATGGAAGGGGTGGGCAAAAGTTTTATTGGTCTTGTTTCTTGTCACAGACCTATTTGGGAATATGGGCTTCTATGGAAAGGAGAAAACATCGGACTACTTCCGAAAGACACGGATCTTAGAAATGATTTCGCAGGATCATGGCCATTTTAGAGTTTTTTCAACTTCGAAGACTATTTCGCTGGATACGCCTATCTTGGCTGCCAATGCAAGTCCTGCAGATATTTTTAAAGAAAAGCATCTCCCATCCATGAATCTGCCGTACCGGTTGAATAATATATGGGGGATTGATGTGATTCGGGTAAAAAGAGTGGACGATCTTTATAGGGCATTTACCGGTGCTTCATCAATCTCTGCAACACATCTCATCGACCTCTACGGTGTGAAGTATGTCATCTCAGTGACTCCTCTTCAGCAGGACCCGCGCTTCGAACTGATTTATGCAAGGCTTGAAGGGCTCGAGGGCAAGAGAGAAGATCTTCTCAAAGAAAATACCGTTAAGTTATACAAGAATCGGAGACCCGTTCTGAGAGGATGGCTGGTCAAAGACTTTAAAGTGATGGATTCCGAGGGCATGCTTTTGAGGATGATCAGCGATGATTTCAAACCCGGCAGAGAAGTGCTGCTTGAAGAAGAACCCAAATGGGTTAATGCCTCGTCGGTCCACTTTACTGCCCCCACCCCCCCGTTTGTAAAGGGGGGAGAGAGGGGAATTACAAAAAAAGGGTTGGCGGGAAATGTGGAATTCACTTCTGAAAGAAATAATCGCCTTCAACTCGTCGTCAAGACAACAAAGGACAGTGTCTTGGTGTTGAATGACACTTATTATCCAGGGTGGAAGGCCTTCGTGGATGGCAAAGAGACAAAGATATATCGGGCTGATTATACCTTCAGAGCAGTACTATTATCTGCTGGCAAGCACAAAGTGGAATTTGTTTATGACCCCTTGAGCTTTAGGCTGGGGGCTGGAGTAACCTTATTCGGGATCATAGGCTGTATTGTCATTGGGCTGTCCACGCGACGGAGGAGACCGTAGAGGAGACCTTCAATGAAGCTCTCTGTAATCATCCCTGTCTATAATGAAGTTGAAACCCTCCGAGAAACAGTCGAGAGGGTTAAGCAAGCTCCCTTTGAAAAGGAAATCATCGTTGTAGACGATTGTTCAACCGATGGGACGCGTGACGTTCTTAAAAAAATGGAAGAGGCTGGGACAACCGTGCTCTTCCATGAGTCGAATCAGGGTAAAGGGGCAGCCATCCGGACAGCAGTACCTCATATTCATGGAGATATTGTTATCATTCAGGATGCTGACCTGGAGTACGATCCATCAGAATATCCTCATTTGATTGCTCCTATCTTAGCTGGAAAGGCAGATGTGGTCTATGGTTCCCGATTTCTGGGGGGACCGCATCGAGTTCTCCTCTTCTGGCATTCAGTGGGGAACAGGATTTTTACCACCTTATCCAATATGCTAACAAACTTAAACCTAAGCGATATGGAAACAGGTTATAAGGTTTTTCGGTCCGAAATCCTTAAGAAGATAAGAATTGAAAGTAACCGCTTTGGCTTTGAACCGGAAGTTACGGCCAAGATTGTCAAAATGGGCTGCCGCATTTATGAAGTCCCGATCTCCTATTGGGGACGGGATTATACTGAGGGTAAAAAGATTAATTGGAAGGACGGATTAGCAGCCATTTACTGGATTCTTAAGTATAATTTATTCAGATAAAATATGGCTCATCAGAACTCCCCCTTCAGAAAATCTCCCCTGACCCCTCTTTGCCAAAGAGGGGGAGAGGAAGGGATTTGCCAAAGAGGAGAAATAGAGGAAAGATCCTTACTAATGTAATAAATAATTTTACAGGTGCCGTAGGGTGCGTTTCCCGAACGCACCATCTGACCGGCTTAATAGGCGACGCGATTCACCTCTTCTATGGTGGTAGTACCTTTTAAAACTTTTCTTAAGCCATCGACTCTCAGAGGAAGCAAACCGCCTGTTTTTCCTGCTACTTCCCGAATCACCTGCGTCGAGGCTCTTTCAGAAATCAGTTTTTTAATCTCCTCATTGACTAAGAGGAGTTCGTAAATCCCCGACCTTCCTCGGTATCCGGATTGTCTACAATTTTTGCATCCCTTTCCTCGATAGAGCGTTAACGGTTGTTTTAACTTCGAGACATCGACACCGAGATCGTTAATGTTCTTTGAGTCCGCCTGATAAGGGGCTTTGCAATCCGGGCAGATCGTTCGGACCAATCGCTGGGCTAAAACTCCAATGACACACGAAGAGATGAGGTAGGGTTCTACGCCAATATCCACCAGTCTGGAAATAGCCTCCGGAGCGTCGTTCGTATGTAAAGTACTCAGTACCACGTGGCCCGTCAGGGCGGCCTGCATGGCGATTTCTGAGGTTTCCAAATCCCTGATCTCTCCAATCATAATGATATCCGGGTCTTGCCGGAGAATAGATCGTAACCCTGTAGCAAAGGTAATTCCTGCTTTCGGATTGATCTGTGTCTGTCTGACCAATGTCAGGCGATACTCCACAGGGTCCTCAATGGTGATAATATTCTTGTCTTTTGAATTAATCATATTGAGAACGGCGTAGAGTGTGGTGGTTTTTCCACTTCCCGTGGGGCCCGTGACCAGAATGATCCCGTTTGTTTTTCGGACTAGTTGTTTGAATTGGTTGAGGGTGTCGTCGGAAAATCCCAACTCTTCTAACTTGAATAAAGGACTGGTCTGGTCGAGAATTCGGAGCACCACATTTTCGCCGTAGATGGTCGGAAAAGTGGACACCCTGATTTCAAACCCTCGCCTCTCAAGCTTGACATTGAAGTTTCCATCCTGCGGAAGCCGGGTTTCCGCAATATCCATTTCAGCCAGGATCTTGATCCTTGAAGTGAGGGCTGGCTGGATTTGTTTCGGGAGGGTGAGCGTTTCATACAAAAAACCGTCGATTCGCAAACGGACGCGCAACGCCTTTTCGTCGGGTTCGAAGTGAATATCACTGGCACGATCTCGGATGGCTTGAATCATAACCAAATCGAGCATCCGGGCAGCCGAGGCGTCTTCCATGGGGCCGGTGGGAAGGTCTTTTGCAACGAGGTCATAGGTCTTTCTGTAATCTGTCGATTCCTGGGACATCCCTCCTGCGCTGCCGCTTGCCACTTGCTGGAGGGTACTTTCAAAGACTGTCGCTACGGCTCCATAGTGTTGTTCAATCGCCTTTTTAATCTTGTTTTCGGTGCCGATGGCTATCTCCACATCACTCTTCACCTTGTTTCTCACCTCATCCAATGCCGGGAGATTGAGGGGGTTGGGCATGGCGACCGTCAACGTGTTCCCTATCTTAAAGAGAGGGATTAAGGTATGGCGCCGCGCTAGCTCTTCGGGGATGGTTCTTACGATATTCTCATCGATCAGATAGGTGTCCAGATCGACGTAGGGGAGATTGAAATAATCGGCTAAACACTGAAGGATCAGTTCTTCTTTGACATAGCCCAACCGGGTGGCCGTCTGTTCCAAGCGTTCCCCTCTCTGTTTCTGTTCTTGTGAGGCCTTTTTCAACTGGTCCGCGGTGAGGACTCCCAATCCTACCAAAAACTCCCCAAAACTTTTTTTCTCCTCGGCCATAGGATACCTCCAAAGACCAATTACTCAGAAAATAACGTGACCGCCGTATTGCCGTTTCCGTAAGTTATTAAATTTTCAAGACTCGAAACTGACGAATCCATGATGGCTAATTACTGATCACCAAAGGCCAATTAAACTCTTGTCAAGCATATTTTGAAACCTTAACATTACCTATCTCCGTCATTCCTGCCCCGTATCGAAGTACGGGGTAAACTCCAGCAGGAATCCAGGAATATATGTTTTTCGGTTTGAGACCTTTGCTTGATTCCCGCCCGCACGGGAATGACAAGACTTGCGAATCAGTGGTAGAGGAAAATTCACATTTTCAAGCATGCAAAATCTATTTATCTCCCTTTGCCTTCATGAGGCCATTCAAATGTCTCCGCACCCTCGAGACCAATTCCGGATGAGATTTCGAGGAGAGCTGGATGAATTGTTGGTAATGGCTGATCGCCATTTCCAATTTTCCCAATTGTTCATAGAGCAAGGCAATATTGTAATGCGTTTCCCTATGAAGTGGGTCGATCGCAAGAGCCTTCTGATAAGACTCAATCGCTTCGTCGCACTGGCCTTTATTCTTAAAAAGAATTCCCAGGTGAAGGTAACTTGCGATATTGTTAGGGTTGATGGCCAGGGCTTTTTGGAATGCCTCCAGCGCTTCTTCGTCACGACCCTTGAGCAAGAGGAGGATTCCGAGATTGTTATATCCTTTTTCATACCCCGGGTTAATCTCCGTCGCTTTCTGGTAAACTCCAAAGGCCCTGTCCACATCCCCCATCATTTGGTAGATGATTCCCAGGTTGTTGTAGGCCTCGACATAGGTCGGCTCCAGCTCAATGGCCTTCTGGTAGGCCTGGATCGCTTTTGAAAATTCTTTCTGATTGTAGAAAGTCACGCCGGAATTGAAATGGTTGAGGGCATCCGAGGCCAACGTGGCAGACTTTCCACCTTCCTGTTCCACTCCAGTAGATTTAGAAGAAGTTTTTTCTTTCTGAGCTGCCGGAGAAAGAGAAGCAGGTGCCTGTTTTGTCGACGATCCTCCTTTTTTTCCAACGAAAGATGTCTTGGTTCCATCTGATTTCTTTTCTCTTTTCTCCTCCGAACCCGTCCCACCGTTGACGGGATTCACGGCTTGGCCCGCCTGCTCTCCGTAGCCTTCAGCGAAGGACCGGGTAGCCAGGGAATTCTGATCCTTCGCGTGAGTCAAGACTTGCTCCGCGGACCCTGAAGATGTTTTCTCTGCTACGAGGACGGAGGGAGGGGGGCCGCTGATGGTCGCCCCAACATGGTGCAGTCCGTCTATGCGAATCCCTTCTTCTTGCGCTGCCACGAGAAGTTTCCTCTCTATGGGAGCGATGGCTCGACTGGTTTGAGTGGCCAACGGTGTAGAGGCAGGTCTCAGAAAAAAGAGTAAAAAAATACAAAGGCTGATGAGACCGGCGCCGACAGGGATCCATTGCTTCTTAGACCTTCTTCCTCTTTTTTTCTTCGGGTATGGATCATTTAAAATTGGAGGCCCCTCGGCCCCGTCCAGTCGAAGCTGTTGTGCCCTCTTGAGGGCATCGATAATCAGGCTCATGGCGAACCCTCCTGAAATGCCCTTTCTGAATTCTCTTGGGGCTCCTTTTTTGCAGGAGCTTGAAACTGTTCCATATCCAGGGGAAGAGCCGAAACAGAAGGAGGAACGGATCCTGGAATCTGAGTATAGGTGCCTTGAATTTTTCCCCAGACAAAGTTCTTTGCATTTTCAAACGAAGAGAAATGGCCTCGGTTAACTAAGATTATACCCGCCAGCAGGAGGATGAAAAAGGTGAAGAAGGGGATACGCAATGAGGTTAAGCTCCTTGGCAAGGCAAAAGAATAATGTGGTTTTGAACTTTCCTCTTCTCCTAAAAGACTATCCTTCGCCAGCTTGACCATTTCTTTGTCGAGGGTGTGCGCTTGTCTGATGAATCCGGCCAATAAGGCTCGGTCACAGAGAAGATTGATCAGCCGGGGAGCCCCTCTTGAAAATTTGTAGATCTCGTGGAGAGCGGATCTTGAAAAGGTAATGCTTCCCCGATCTCCCGCCACCATTAAACGCTGGTAGATATAAGACTCCGTCTCCGTTTCGGTAAACGGCTGCAGATAATGCCGGACGGCAATCCGTTGGTTCAATTGTTTCAATTTGGCGGACCGGAGTTTTTGGTCCAACTCCAACTGGCCAAATAATATGATCTGAAGCAGTTTCTCCTTTTCCGTCTCTAAATTGGAGAGCATGCGAATCTGTTCCAGGACAGGGATGGATAAATTCTGGGCCTCATCGATGATCAGGATAGCATTCTTCCCGTGAGACAAGAAGAAGATGAGTATTTTGTTCAGTGCATCGATCCGCTCCTTCTTTGTTTTTCCCTTTGAAGAGAATCCGAAATCGCGGAGGATCGATTCTAACAATTCTTCTTCGGTGAGGAAGGAATTGAAAATGACCGCTGTTTTCACGTTCTTATCCAATCTCTCCAAGATGGCCCGGCAGATGGTCGTCTTCCCGGTTCCGATATCTCCGGTAATGACCATAAATCCTTCCTTTTGTTGAATCCCATAAAGAAGAGACTCGATCGCCGTCCGATGGCTCTCGTTTAAGAAGAGAAATTGCGGGTCGGGGGTCAAGACAAATGGTTTTTCCCTCAGCCCATAAAATCTTTGATACATCTCATTCTCCTCAAATCCGAAATGGATGGAGCAAGCAATGTCAAATGTCAAAGCTCAAAGTTCAAATGAAATCCAAAGCTCAAATGGCAAAATTTGACAAGAAAAATCTTTTGGCATTGAATCATTTGGCATTCCTTTGAAATTTGGATTTTGAAATTTGACCTTCTATATCCCTGCTTCAAATCTCGCTGCCTTCGCTTAGCTACTACGCACATGGAGGTACCTTGAACTTAGAGTTTCATTTACCCGTAAAGTCTTCCAACTTTTTTCCCACCTGAAGGGTAGGGGTGATCATGATCACCAGCTCTGATTTTGTTTTTGTTCCGGTCTTGTATCGGAACGCTCCCCCCAGGACAGGAATGGATTGTAGCAAAGGGACCCCAGTATAATTCTCCTGGGTCCTCTCCTGCATCAGACCGGCAATGATAATCGTCTGGCCGTCCCTGATTTTCACCGTTGTATCTGTTTCCCTGACGCTAATGAGAGGGAAAGTGGATTTCCCATCTGGAGCTGTCACCGCTCCTGTTTGGTCGGTGATACTGGGATGAATGTTCATGATGATGGTGCCATCTTCAGCAATTTGGGGGGTCACATCCAGGATAATCCCAATATCAATGGTCATGGGCTGAATGATCTGAGTCACGGTCGTTTGGGTAGCTACGGCTCCGGTAATGAAAAAGACACTCTGATTCCCGACTCGGATAACAGCCTTCTGATTATTCAGAGTCGAGATTGTTGGACTGGAGAGGATCTTAACATCTCCCTGCTGTGCGAGAGCCTGCATGATATCTGAAAGGGCCACTTCTGAGCCTGCCGCTCCAATGGCAAAAATGCCTCCGTAAGGTGCCACTCTAAGAGCTCCCGGAATAGCGATAGATGACGCCGTGGTTCCTCCTGACGAAGAAGTTCCACTGAGAAAACCTGTGGTGCTCCCGGGAAATCCTTTTGTCTTTGTCTTATCGGAGAGTCCCCAGGCTAAGTTAGTGGAACGAGGAAGCCCTTCGATTACCTGCCAGTTGATCCCTTCTTGATGGCTATCGGAGAGGTTTACCTCCATGATTTTTGCCTGGATGTTAACTTGTCTCTGAGAACTCCCCTCAACGGCCTCAAGATAGGAGGCGACCTTATTCAAATTGAGTGGATAATCAGCCACCATGATAATCCCTGTAGATTTGTTAATGATTAATTTTCTCCCTTTCTCGTCCACCCTTGTCCAGGTTGTTTTATCTTTGTCGGCCGTGGTCTCCTTCTCCACGGTTCCAAAAATGAGGCCCTCCAATCCTTTTTGGATTTCTTTCCACAAGTCTACTTCATCAACGCTGATCAGGTCGGTATATCCTGTTCGAGCCCCCCCAGGACTGAGGGCGACCTGCTGTCCTGGAAGGGAACTGGTCTCCAACCCTCCACCTGAGCTGGTGGTAGCATAGACCTCCCTTTTGCCGGTCCGCTTGGTGGCGACGTAATTGAGTGTGAAAATACGGGTCTCGATCTGAGGTCTTGAGACTTTGATAAATTTTCCCTCGGTCCGATAGGTCCAACCCATTGGAGAAAGAATGGTATCCAAGGCTTCTTTTAACGTGACGCGCTTTAAGTCTGCGGTCACCTTGCCATTCAGATCGGGGTCCATGACGATGTTGAGATCGCTCTCCTTTGAGAAAGCCAGAAGGACATCCTGGATGCTCGAATCCCTGGCGTAAATTGAGAAGAGTTTGTCAGGTGTCTTTTTTGCCTCCTCCATTTGAGGAACCACCAGTTCCTTTAGTTTTTCTTCAGGAAGTTGAGGAGGCTTAGGGCCTTCCGCCTTTTGGGGAGGTAACTTGGCTCGCTCCTTATCCGGGAGAGAGGCACACCCAAGGACCAATGATAGAACAAGAAATAATATGAAAAGGGTTTTAGTTTTCATCGATATTCTCCTTTAACTTCCTCCTCCACCCCGTTAGAAATGTTGCCCCTCTCTACTGCGGGATTAGGTCCTTCCGGCGGGGTTTGATGCGCCGCTCGGTTTCGAGTCGCACCGGCTGGAATTTCTAACCGGGTGTGCTCCCCCCTTTGTGGGGGAGGATAAGGGTGAGGACTTTGTTCGACAGTCAACCGAACAGAACTTTGAGACAAAAGAAGGGTCCTCTTTTGTTCTCCCTTTCCCAAAATGACGCCATCTGTCTTAATTTCTAAAACCTTCTCGCCATGAATCGAATCTCCCACCTTTACAATGTGGCGGTCGATCAATGCCAATCGAGCACGGTCACTGATTAGAATGGCCGTGACTATGAATGAGGGAGAAAGAATGTTGCCGGGTTGGCTGCTTGTCCTTCCCGAAGTCGTACCGATCTTCGAGAAGAGATGAACTCCGGGAGGAAGGAGAAACGGATCCCTTCCACTTTCTTGAGAAAGAAGTGTCCTCGCATTGGTTTGTCCGTTCACCTTGGTCGGATCGACTTGGGCGATTCCGGCCAAAATGAAGAGAGTGACGAAGGCCATAGCCACAATTATTTTTTGATGTCGTTTCACTGCATTTTCTCCTTCGAAGTTCTCATACCCGCTATCATCAATCACAACAAAGCGTGTCATTCCCGCCCCGTGTCAGAGTACGGGGTAAACTCCAGCGGGAATCCAGAAAGGCACTGGATTCCCCCGTGTCAAGCACGGGGCAGGCTAAGGCAAGCTTAGTCAAGCCCGGAATGACGACAAGCACAAGACTCATGTTGCCACATATCAGTTAGAACTAACATACATGCTTAACCCCATCGTGACCTTCAAGAATGGGTGAACCCCTTCCATCTTTTCTACCTGGATATTGTCCACATTGATGAGAAAAGGAAGCCCCTCAAGCCCTTTTAAGTAGGCCTCCAGCTTCGCATAGGTTGAGTGTAGAACCATCTGAACATTAATCCTCCGGTATTGAGAAACAGGACCTTCCTTCTTCGCCTGGGGAGGCGGAAGGGTTTCTTCCTGAGGGGTTAGAGAAATAACCTTCATCTGAGGGGAGTCGCTCTCCTTGGCTAAGTGCTTTAAGAAGGTTCTGAATTCTTCACCTCTCAAGGTTCGTTCGCTCAGTTTCTTTAGCGCTTCCTCCTGGCGGAGGACTTCGGCCTCTAATGTCTCTACTCCTTTCGTCACCAGGAGGGATTCTTGCGATTTCAGATCAGCCGCTTTGAGATCTGCCTTCAGCGCCCTGATTTTGCGACTCTGCGGGGCAAGATAAAAATGGTCGAAAACCCAAACTGCAACAGCAATAGCGGCCAGGATGATCAATATTTTTTCTCTACTTTTTAGGTTCATCGATTAATGCCTTTCTCCTTTTGGGAGCCCGTGTCCGGCAGGCGCAGAGGGGTCCCCTCCTTTCCTAATTCTTCCCGTCCCGGTTTAGTAATCCCTTTTTCTCCTCCCTTTGGTGGTTCCCCTTTCTCTCCCCTTTGCGAAAATCCCCCCATTCCCCCTTTTGTAAAGGGGGGAGAAGGGGGGATTAATGGGGAGGCGGGAGAATTAACAGTAGGAGAAGGAGGATGATCGAGATTGATGTCGCAGACGATCCCGAATTCTGCTCCTGATTGAGTATAGAGTTTGTTCTCGTCGGCTGAAACTAGTCTGACATTATTAAACAGGGGCATTCTCTCAAGGCGCTCAATGGTCTGGGCTAAACCTGTGAGACAGCGAAGATCGCTTCCGAAAGCGACACCTGTGATATGAAGTTCCCTCCCCACGGCTTTTTGGGGTTCCCCTTCCTGGGGCTTCGAGGGTGGAGTTCCTTTCGTCAGGGGTTTCCCTTTGCTTTGAACTGAGAGGAGTGTCAAGGTGATGTTGTCCGGCACGATTTGACTGACCCCTCTCAAAATATCTCGATAGGGGACAGAGATGAGTAACGAGGAGGGGAATTGAGAGAGCTTTTCCTTGAGTTGAATGTCTTTCTCCTTTAACATTTTCAGTTTTGCCTGCCGGGCCTCCAGATCCGCTAGCTTGGCCTTCTTCATATTTATCTCTTTTCTTATTGCATTCACTTGTCCGTTCATATATAGGGCGATCCCCAAAAAGACGAGCAATGCGACTGCAGGGGCCAGGACAGGAATTGACTTCACGACTCGAACTTTAGACAAGAATGGTTCTTCACCAGGAAGCAGCTCGATTCGTTCGGGTTCAGGAAGCGCTATTCCCGCCGCGACAGCGAAGAATGAACCCATCTGGTCAAGAAGTTGATTGTCAATCCTTGTTGAATCAAAAAGAATCTCGGTGAGAGGATTGAAATGTTCTACGGGCAACCGAAGCTCGCTTGCGAGATAAGAAACCGTATTCTTTAGATTGGCCCCTCCGCCGGTGAGAAGTAGCTTGTCAATCCTCTCTTCGTTAAATTGGGCCCTGTAATAGTCGAGAGACCGTCCTATCTCTGTGGATAGTCTCTCCAAGACAGGTCTGGCGAGGAAGGATATCTTCGATAAGGATGTCGATTTACCGCCTGCCTTTTCCTGTGATGGTTCTGAAGGGACTCCCATCTCTTGCTTTATTCCTTCTGCTCGTTCAAAGATAAGATCGGGGTCTCCCTCGGAACCGATTCCTTCCATAATGGCCCTGGTAATGTCGGCGCCCGCAGGTGTGACTTCCCGGCTGAATTGCAAGATTCCATCTTTGAATACGTAAATGCCCGTTTTTTGAGCTCCGAGGTCAATCAAAGCAACGGTTTCGTCTCTCTTGATCCGATCCCAGGCTAAGAGCGTATTCCAAAGGGCGAATGGAGCTACATCAAGATGAACCGGTTGAAGCCCAGCCCTCTCGACAATGGAGAGAGTCCGGTCAATAAGGTCTTTCGGGCAAGCTACAACCATCAAGTTCAATTTCTTAACGTTATCTTCGACATATTCATTCAGGATATGGAAATCAATTTCGGCTGTTTCAACAGGGAAGGGGAGGTAATTCTTTATCTCCCAGCGAACTGCCTCTTTCAATTCGGTCTTGGGAAGAGAAGGAACGGAAATCCGCTTGACCTGAACTCCCGAGCCCGAAACGGTCAGTCTCACCTTCTTTGTTTTAAGACCAACTTCTTTGACGAGGGCCTTAAGGGAATCGGAAAAAGTACTCACATCCTCTTTCCTCTTGCTGGGCGGAATTTCCTTCATCCACACACAGGTCAGGAAAGGCCCCCTGGAAGTCTTCTTGAGACCGATCAACTTAATCGAATGAGAACCAATGTCTAAACCGATTGTTTCTGGCATATCAAACCTCTGACGTTATTTTGTAGCGACCCTATTTACTGGGATCGTTTTCGGTCTTGCTCCTAATTAACAAGAGTCAAAACCATCACTATTTGGGTCCAAGTTCAAGTCATAAGATCGGCCGCTCGTTGAATAGAATATTACATGCAAATCTTGGGGGCCTCGAGAACTATTGAAAGTCCTGCTAAATCGTATCTCTATTAGGGTTGACACGTTTTTGGATAGGGTCTGGGTTGATGAAAAATAGGTCCGGGGGTCTCCACTACGATAATATCCAAGCCCCCATATTGTGTTTGTATCCCTCAGAATATAATTAATCCTTACTGATCCTGGTGTGCCTGTCCAAGTAGATTGAAAAGAATCTAATGTGACACCGGAGGAACTTATTATGCGGAAACGCACTGCGTGAACACTACCCACAGTAATCAAACAGGGGGTAAAATTAGGGTCTAAAGTTAAATTCTCTCCTCCTAAGAATTGGGTGAATTTCGAAACTTGAATGCTCCTCCTTGTGGTGCCGGTGGGGTCTTGTCCAGTAGAAGTGAGGGTATCTGTGCCGCTATCATAGCTGAGCGAAAAGCTACCATTACCAAGAGACCTTGTCATTCCATTCACCGTCCCCAAGCCGTTGTCTGTAGCATAACGGACGGCGAATTCCACGCCGGATTGCGCAATGAAGAATGCCTGGGTGGACTGAACAGGGAAAACCACGGATTTCTGCTTGGAAGGGATCAAATAAGAGAAAACGTATCCGATGATTACCATCAGCAACATAGCAATGACCAGGAAAATAACCGAGATTCCTTTTGAATTGTTTAAATTAAAGTTTTTCGATGCCAATTTGCTCAATTTCAAATCAACTCCTGACAATATCATTACTATTAATGCGGTTTAGAGTCTGGATTGCCACGTCGTCCCATCGTGACTCCTCGCGATGACAATAAAGGCTCCGTACATTAGGGGTGTCATTGCGAGCAACGCGAAGCAATCTCTTCTTGTCGGTCATTACTGATATACCTCCATCCAGTTCTGATAGAAGTTCTTATAGGTTGCGTCTTTTGGAAGGTTTTTCGGATAAACCCTCGTTTGTAAGGTCACATTCTCACCGCTAGCTAGCTGAAGTGTCATTTGAAGCTGGATCTCGTTTGTTGTATTGGTCACATTGAATGCAGAGACATTGCTGGCCATCGTGGCAGTCGCAACCGGTATAGTTTTCACCTTTTCGAGAGTGTTTGCGCCTGCATTTCTTTGAAATGTGATGCTTTCACCGGCACTATCCTGAGCCGTTGCATTAGTTCTGACAAAAGTGACCGAACTAGCTGTACCTGCAAACGGTGTGACACTTCTTGCATCCCTTATATCTCTACACATCCTCTCCAATGCTAATTTCGCTTCATCGAAAAGAGTCTTTTGATTTACTGTCATCGTATAGACTCTCAGACTGTCAACCAAGAACTTAATCGTTATAGCCGAGACAATGGCTAAGATGACAATCACTACTATAATTTCAATCAGAGTGAAACCCTCATGCCCTCCCCAACCCTCCCCCCTGGAGGGGGAGGTCGGAATCGACTCGTACCGAGGAGAGGGTGGGGGGGATTTCGGATTACGGAATGCGGAATATGTCCCCATACTTTGCTTTTTCCTTCTGCCTTTACGGGAAATTCGTAACCACCGAGTAGACATCATAAGTGCTGCTTTCTGGGTCCGTTACACGAACATGGATCCGTTTATAGTTCGTATCCGGAGAAGCTTGGCCAGTCACAGTTAAATCACTACTAGGTACATAAACAATTTCATAATCGCCTGGGTAATTGGCATCACCGGTGCTAAAAGCGTTAAACACTCCCACGCCTGTAATACCTAAAGCTGCATTTCCATAATTAAACTTCATCAATTCTTCCATTCGCTGGTGTGCAAAATACATGGCCTTAGTTGCCATTTCCGGCTTTCCACTTCCTTTAACACCCGTTGCAAAAGGGATGACAATAGCAGGGATGAGGATACCCGCCATAACGATCAAGACGATGATTTCGATAAGGGTAAAACCTTCTTTATCCATAAAATAACGTGACTGTCCCCTCTTTGCAAAAGAGGGACTAGGGGAGATTTTTTATAATTTTATTCCGCAATCCGAACTCCGAATTCTGCATTTAGCTTATACTTACCTTTCCTGTGTATTGTGTCACAGTGATCGTTCTTGTGTTTACCCCATCTGAAACAGTCACGGAACCCGCTCCGTTCAATGTTGGCTCTCCAAGAGAATTAAAGGTGAATGTGATTGTGGTGCCAATCGTCGCCCCCTGCAGTTGGCCTGAAGGATCCATCCCCGCGTTTACCGGGTTGAATGTATATTTATTTGCGGGGAGAGCAGTGGAAAACTGTATACTCTTTGAAAGCCGATTGGCCATTGCGAATTCTTGGGCGTACCGAATGTCAGAGGCGATCATATTCGCTGCTCCGTCCACCGAAGCTTTGGAGGAGGTACCGCCAATATTGATCCTCGGTAATACAGTGGCAGCCAAGATTCCGATGATGATTATGACTACGACGAGTTCGATGAGGGTGAATCCCCCCCACCCTCTCCTCGGTACGAGTCGATTCCGACCTCCCCCTCCAGGGGGGAGGGTTGGGGAGGGGGTGCTGCCAAGCGAGTAGCTGCAGGCTTTGGCCTGCGAAGTTACCGCGGCAGTCCTTCGTCTGTCACTATGAGAACCACGTAACCCAGAGACTGTGGCTGCAAAACCATGGCACAGCCTGAAGGTGGGAGCTACCCACGCATGGCATGACCAAATGGTCAACGGTAATAACAATCGTAGGAGTTCTGTCATTCCGGGCTTGACTAAGCCTGCCCCGTGCTTGACACGGGGGAATCCAGCATTTCTCTGGATTCCTGCTTTCGCAGGAATGACGATCTTTGCTGTGCCTAAGGCTGCTGTGGATATTTTCTTGAACATCTCTCCTCCGGGACCTATTTAAACAGATTAGCCATGTTCCACCATGGCAAAAACACGGCCAATGCCAGAAATAGAACCACCACCCCCATAAACAATGTCAAGGCAGGTTCAATGTAAGTCGTCATTTTTTTGATCGCATTTTCCAGTTCGATATCATAATATTCCGTTATTCTGATCAGCATCTCATCCAATGTCCCTGTCGTCTCTCCCACCCCGACCATCTGGATGACCAGAGGAGTAAACCTTCCGGTCTCCTTCATCGAGTCCGCCAGACTTCTCCCTTCTCTCACCTGTCGGCCGATTTCTCCGATCGATTGAGAAATAACAACGTTGTTTATGGTGGCGGAAGTGACTTCAAGAGTCTGGAGGATGGGGATACCGCTCTTGTTTAGCATGACAAAGGTATGAGCAAATCGAGACAGGGCTGCGATGACAAAGAGATGACCGAATCCGGGAAGCCTCGTCTTGAGCCTATCCCAGAAGACTCTTCCTTTTTCTGTCCGAACATAACGCCTCAGCAGGAGCGGTATGAACAGAAATACCGGTAAAATGAGATACCAATAGTGATGAAAGAGGTTGTTGGTACCAATCATTATTCGGGTTGGCAGCGGTAAGGTTGTATTAAATTGAGCAAAGACCTGAGCAAACCTCGGAATGACAAAAGCAAGCAAGACGACAAGTGCGACGATCACGGAAACTACAACGATCTTGGGATAACGAGTCGCCTCTTTCACTTTTTGGCGACTCCTCAATTCGCGATCGGCAAGGGTAACGTAACGATCGAGCGATTCCCCCAGTCTACCTGAAGTCTCGCCGGCCCGGATCATGTTGAGATAAACGACGGAAAAGACATCCGGATACTTGGACATAGCTCCGTAAAGTGTGTTTCCTCCTTCAACCTGGAGACCGATCTCTTCCAATATTTCCTTGAACCTTCGATTCAATGTCTGGTCTCTCAAACCCCTCAATCCCGAAAGCAGAGGCAATCCTGCTTTGTACAAAGTGGAAAGCTGCTGACTGAAGAGAATAATTTCTTCCGGCTTCACTTTTTTGAATCGTTTCCAAAAGTCTGACAGATCGAAGGAGGCAGAAACCGATTCCTCTTCAATGGCGATCGGGAAATATCCCGTCTGATAGAGGTGATTTCCTGCTACCTCGACCGTCGGAGCCTCGATGGTTCCGGTCATCGCCTTCCCTAATCTATCCCTTACGCGATATTTAAAGGTCGGCATGTTTTCACTTCGTTATAGTGGCGGTGATTGGTGTCTGTGTCACCATCACTTATTGAGATACTCCTTCACCCTCTTCAACAAAAAATCCATGTCGAAAGGTTTGGTGATATACTCATCCGCCCCTGTCTCCATTCCAATGACTTTATCCTTTTCCTGAGTTTTGGCCGTCAACATTAAGATGGGAATGTGCTTGTATCTCTCGTCGAATTTCAAAAGTCGACACACCTTATACCCATCCAATTTCGGCAGCATGAGATCCAGGAGGATCATGTCCGGATTTTCTTTGCGGGCCTGATTCAGGGCATCCTCGCCGTTGTAAGCAACCAGGACGTGATACCCTTCGATCTCCAGAGGAAACCGGACGGTTTCCACCACATCGACTTCGTCATCAACAATTAAAATCTTTTTTGGATCCATGTCTCAACCTCCCAATCTCTCTTTTGCGAGCCTGAAAAGTTCAGCCTTTGAAAGGGCCTCTTCAGGGTAAGTGGCCATTCCCACTTTGATGACGACCGTTGGTTCTTGACCTTCAATGGAGCACTTTTGAATTCCCTCCTCGATCCGTTGGCGAATCACCTGAGCTCCTTTGAGATTTGCCTCGCATAAAGCTCCCAGTATCTTTTCTTTCTCCCGTCTCAATAAGATATCCGCCTTTCTACAAAGACAGTGCTTCACTCTTTCTTCCAACTCGTGTAATGCGGCCTCTCTCACCTCGCCTCTTTCATCTAATACCTCGATCAGGAACAGGGTAAGGGGAGCATCGTTTTCCTCTGCTCGCTGAAACTCCTTGTCCAGGATGAAACGGAAATGAAGATCCCTTCTCTCCCCTTCCGAGATAGGCAAGGTGAATGTGAACGTGCTTCCTTTTCCTACCTCGCTTTCCACCCAGATTTTTCCTTGATGTGCTTCGACCAGTCCTTTTGTAATCGCCAGGCCCAATCCTGTTCCGCTTACCGAACGTTGAAGCGAGCCTTCTACTTGATGAAATTTTTCGAAAATGGCGTCCAAATGTTCGGCCGGGATCCCAATCCCTGTGTCTTTCACGGAGACGGCGATCCTATCGCCATGGCCGGTCTTTTCGTTTTGAGCGAGGGGTTGGGCTGTAATGAGAATTCTTCCTCCCTCCGGTGTGAATTTAATGGCGTTACCGATAAGATTCGTCAGAATCTGTTCAATTTTTCCAGGATCGCCGTTAACTTCCGGGAGCTGTTCACTGATTTCCAAGTCGATCTTTATAGATTTTGCGTCCGCGTGGGGTCGGAGTGAGGATGCCGTTACTTCGATAATGCCCTTCAATTCGATATTCTTAAAGTCCAGTTCAATTTTTCCAGACTCAATCTTCGACAGGTTTAGAAGATCGTTCAGGATATTGGTCAAGCGATTGATATTTCTCTCTGCCATGGAAAGAAACTTCGCTTGATTTTCATTGATCTTTCCGGCCGTTCCCTTCAGGACCAATTGGACGGCGTTCTTGATCGCCGCGAGCGGGGTCCTCAACTCATGGGAAGCTACCGAGACAAATTCGGATTTCATGCCGTCAATCCTTCTTAGCTCCTGATTGGCTTTTTCAAGTTGATCGGCGAAGTCCCTCAGCCTGACAAAGCGTTGTTTTTCGTCCAGGACCTTTCGGATGCGGACAATTAACTCATCGAGGTTGAGGGGCTTCATGAGATAATCGCTCGCTCCTCGTTTCATCGCTTCCAATGCGGAGTCAATGGTTCCATGACCCGTCATCATCATCGTAAGGGTTTCCGGTTTTGATTTACCAATCTCGGAGATCAATTGGAGTCCGTCCATCTTTGGCATTTTCAGATCTGTCAGAATGAGATCGAAAGACTCTCTTTCGAGTTTTTGAAGCGCCTCTTCTCCCGACTCCGCCAGTTCCACCTGAAATCCCCCCAAGCGGGTGAGGGCTCTGTTGAGAAAGCCCCTGATTTCTTTCTCATCGTCTACGACTAAGATTCGACTTTCCACTTACTTGCTCCCTTGAACTCTCTGTATCTTTTTTCGTCAGAAGGAGGGTCTTCTCTCCATGAGAGCCATTGATCCAGAGCACCCTTTTTGAACCTCCAACTTCCGCCTACTTTGCGACCGGGGATCTCTCCATTTTTTGCCAGGCGATAGATGGTTCGAACGTGGACGCTCAAATATTCCGCTGCCTCACGGGGTGTCATAATCTCTTTCATTGGCTCGCTCCAATCGACACGATGAAAATTAGGGGAATCATCGTCGTTTTGTTCTTGCTAAAGGCTACCGAGCAGGGGGGTTGCCATTTATCCATCCAATACCTCGCGGACCTTATGCGATAGCGTTTTGAGTGAGAAAGGTTTTTGCAGAAAGTGGGTCCCCGGGTCCAGCACGCCGTGGTGGACAATCGCATTGTCCGCATAACCCGACGTAAAGAGGACCTTGACGTTGGGCCGCGAGATTTTAAGCCAATCGGCTAACTCTTTCCCGCCCATATGGGGCATCACAATGTCGGCCAACAGGAGATGGATCGTTTCCCCCACAAGTTCCTTCGCGACACGCAGTGCCTCTTGGCCATTGGCTGCCTTCAAGACTCTGTAACCCTGTTGTTCTAAGAGTCGGGTTGCCAGGTCTCGCACCAACTCCTCATCCTCCACCAGAAGGACTGTCTCGCTCCCCCTCGGGAAGGAATCCGTTTCTTCTCGCTCGTGAAGAGTTTCTGCCTCCTCCTCCGTCCTTGGGAAATAGATCCTGAAGGTCGTCCCCCGGTTCGGTTCACTATAAAGCCAGATATTCCCATTGCT
Source organism: Thermodesulfobacteriota bacterium (assembly GCA_047519465.1). Classification (GTDB taxonomy): domain Bacteria; phylum Desulfobacterota; class BSN033; order BSN033; family UBA1163; genus UBA1163. The sequence goes on from JAPVTA010000211.1 coordinate 39,865, forward strand.
CTGCTTCACAATTCCATAAACCATAGAGAGGCCCAATCCAGTGCCCTTTCCTTTTTCTTTCGTCGTAAAGAAAGGCTCGAAGACTTTTTCTTTCACTTCCTGCGTCATCCCAACCCCTGTGTCGCTGACGGAAAGCCTCACATATCGACCCGGGACCACGCTCACATGCGCATGGGCATATTCTTCATCCAATTCTACATTGGACGTTTCGATCGTGAGCTTCCCGCCGGAGGGCATTGCATCTCTGGCGTTTACGGCTAAATTGAAGATCACCTGCTCGAATTGACTCGGATCCACTTTTACCTTTCCTAAATCCTTGGATAATAGAGTGACCAATTCAATATCCTCGCCAATGAGCCGGCGTAGCATCTTCTCCAGATCTTTTAGGAGGACATTGAGATCGAGCACTTTGGGGTTTAAGATTTGACGGCGGCTGAAGGCTAAAAGTTGACGGGTTAGATCTGTTGCCCGTTGAGTCGCTTTTTCAATCTCTTGGATGCTTCCGCGGAGGGGGTTATCTTCTTTAAGGTCAAGAAGGGAAAGTTGACTGTAGCCCTTGATGACGGTCAGGAGGTTATTGAAGTCGTGGGCCACACCGCCCGCTAACTGGCCAATAGCCTCCATTTTCTGCGACTGCCGAAGCTGCTCTTGAAGAGATAACCTCTCTTTTTCCGCTTCCTTGCGTTCGGTGACGTCACGAGAGATACCCTGGAATCCGACCGGTTTTCCTTCTGAATTCTTCATAAGAGATGCCGAGATCTCCGCAATCATTTTAGTCCCGTCTCTTCTGATAACCTCCACCTCGAATGGCTTAATAGGTTGCCCTGTCTTGTAGAGTTCGTTATACCGCTCATACAACTTTCTGCGGTTTTCCTCGTCCGCATACTGCCGATAGCTCATCCCGATCAATTCCTCTTTGGTATATCCGAGATGTTTGCAGATGACATCGTTGACAAAAGTAAAATTACCAGCCAGGTCATCCTCAAAATAACCATCCTGGATGCTCTCGATAATGTTCCGGTATTTCTCTTCACTTTTTCGTAATGCCTCCTCTGCTTGTTTGCGCTCGGTGATGTCACGCTCGATACCCCGGAACCCGATCCGCTCCCCCCGGGAATTCTTGATTAAATAGACAGAAGCTTCTACAACAGCTTTCTGACCATCTCCTTTTGTGATTTCCCATTCAACTAGCCTCACTGGTTTACCGGTTTCGTAGACTCCATTGAATATTTTATATACTCTTCGGGCAGTTTCTTCTGACATATATTCTCTATTATTCATCCCCAGCATATTCTCTCTGGCATGCATCTTAGAAAAGGAATCGTTAACGAAAATAAGGTTCCCAGCAAGGTCAACCTCATAATAACCTTCCTTCATGGTCTCCAAGAGAGTTCTATATTGTTCTTCCCGTTCGTGCAGGGCTTCTTCCATTTGCTTCCGTTGGGTGACGTCCCTTACAATCCCCCTAAACCCCGCAGGTTTATTCCCTGAATCTTTTATCAAGGAAGCCGACGCCTCAATGTACCTCCTCGCCCCATCTTTTCTTATAAGCTCATAACTATAGGCATTACAGGGGTTCCCTGTTCTGTAGATTTCATTAAATATTTGAAACAGTCTCTTTGCCGTCTCTTTACTCGTGTACCGCTTGTAATTTAAGCCGAGCAATTCCTCTCTGGGGTATCCATATATTCGACACATGGAGTCATTGAAGAAGGTAAAGTTGCCGGCAAGATCTTCTTCGCAGTAGCCCTCTTCGATGCCTTCGAGAACTTTTCGGTATTTCTCCTCACTCTTTCGCAATGCCTTTTCTGCCTGCTTGCGCTCGGTGATGTCCCGAGAGATGCCCCGAAACCCGATCGGTTTTCCCTCTAAATCCCTGATGAGAGATGTTGATACCTCGGCAAACGATTTTTTCCCATATTTTCCGATCCGCTCGATTTCTAATAACTTAATCGGCTCCCCTGTCCTGTAGAGCATATTGTAGTGCCGAAACAGTTCCATAGCGGTTTTTTCATCTGTGTACTGTCGGTAGTTCATCCCGATCAATTCCTCTCTGGAATAGCCAAGATCTGTGCAGAGAGCATCATTCACAAAGGTAAAATTGCCCGCAAGGTCATTTTCAAAATAGCCGTCCTGGATGGTCTCAAGAATGGTTCGATATTTCTTCTCGCTCTCCCGTAGCGCCTGTTCTGCCCGCTTACGCTCGGTGATATCCCGTGCGATGACGTGAAATCCAACAGGTTTTCCCTCCTCTATCACAAGGGAAGCATTCTGCCCGAACCAAAGGACACCTCCGGATTTGCTGAAAAAGGGAAATTCCACATAGGTCGTTGCCTGTCTTTGGCGAAACTGGCCGATATGAATCTTTGATACCCTGTTTCGGTGTTCGGGAAGGATGAGGTTCAGGTAATTGAGTCGCTGAAGTTCCTCAAGAGAGTAGCCCGTGACCGTCAGTGAGGCAGGGTTGGCGTAAGTAAAATTACCATTTGCATCCGTTGTGTAGATAATATCTACGGCATTCTCTATGACTTGCCTATACCTCTTTTCGGACTCTTGGGTCGCCTCCTCCGCTCGCTTCCGCTCAGTGATTTCGGCTTGCATGGCCTCGTTTGCCCGTGCCAGTTCCGCAGTTCGTTCTTGAACCCGTATTTCCAGTTCCTCGTGGGCCTTGCGCAACACGTCTTCCGTTCGTTTGCGGTCCGAGATGTCAACATTGACTTCGGCAACGAGCCATTCCCCTTCACTATCTTGGAAAGGAATGGTAGTGACTTGTATCGGTCGATTGCCTTCCTTTAACAGAGTTTCTTCGGTTACCGTGATTTTTTTGTTTTGAGAGCGATCGGGATTCCGCAGTTGGGACATACTTCCTTTCTGTCCATGAAGTATTCGTGGCACTTCTTTCCTGCTGGGTCGCCATAAACCTTTGCCCACTCAGGATCGATATAGCGTATCTTGAAATTTGAGTCGATAATGTCCAGACCCGTTTTTGTCACGCCTAGGATGAACTCTGTTTGTTGCTCTAATGCATTTATCTCTTTCTTCATCGAGTTCGCGTGATCGGTCGGATGAGGCTGGGGGACGGTTGAGTTCTTGAGCAATCGTTTCCTTCTGCGGTCCTCTGAGTGAATATTTGCTTTCTTTCTCACCACGCTCAGGGGTGGTATGGATTTCTCTTTTTTCCCTTCTGAAATGGCTCTGTTCTGTCTTTTTGCGATGGCCATGTCGTCTAAGTAAGGGTACAGATTTTCCTAAGAATTGACGAAAGAGCAACTTTTGTTCCAAAACGCTCCAAATTTTCATGAATTGATCTGCTTTCTTATAACCTATTGTTTTTTTTAAGGTATCCTACGGTGAGAGAAGACGGGCGCGTGCGTAGCTAAACAGGAAGGGAACTGAAGAGGCAGGACAAATTGTAAGGAATTTAGCCAGAAAATGACATTTTTGTATAAGAGGGGAAGAATGGGTAAGACCACGCTTACTTGGGTTCAGCAACGAATCATTTTGGATAATAATGACTTATTCTGCTTCGGGAGCGGTGGGTGAGGAGGATGAAGATCGCGACAAAAAAGAAGAAGACAGAGATCAAGATGAAGCTCCAAGTGTAAGAGGCTGTCAAATCTTTCACTTTTCCAACTAGATAAGGTGCAACAAACAATCCGATGCTCGAACAGGTTGAAATGACTCCAAATGCCAAGCCAACGTTTTCTGGTTTTAACATTTCCGGGGGAAGGGAATAAATGGGAGCGGGAATCATTGCGGAGAAGATTCCCATGAGGATGACGAGAAGTAGATACAGAGAACTGAAATTGAAAAGCAAGGCTAAACCCCCCAGTGCAATAGCTCCTGTTCCAATGAACCATTCCTGATGTTTAAGCCTGTCCACAAGGTGCCCTATGACGGGGCTAAAGAAGAAAGAGCCCAAAAGCGGAATTCCGATGAAGAGTCCGCTCTTTTCAATGGAATAGCCCTCCTGCAAAAAGAGGTTGGGCCCGAAGGTGGCAAAGGAGGTGAAGGCAGCATTGAACCAGAGCCAGGAAAGACCTACCCACCAGATAGGCCATCCCATCTCCTTTATCGACTTATAGATGCTGGCGGGTTCATCCTTTCTCTTTTCTGGTGCATGTAGCGATCGGTAAAGACTCAGGAAAAGAATGAACGTGATGAATAGATATCCCCCCGTGAATAAAATGGGAATACGCCAACCCCATTGACTTCCCATTCCTCCAAAGAGCCCAAAGCACAATACGGAACCAAGGGGGACTCCCGTATTGAATAAGCCCATCGCCAGGCCCAATTCTCTGTTCTTAAACCACTGAGAAAGCAGTTTGGGGAGGAAAACGGAGAGGGTGAAGCCACCGATCCCAGCGATGATTCTTCCCATCCATAGGATGTGCAGATTCGCTCCTAATCCCACCAGCAAGGTTCCACCGATCATTAATAAAAAACAACCTGCCCCTAAGGACCTCATCCCAAACCGGTCTGCAAAGAATCCACCTAAAAGTGAGACGAAGACGCCCGGGAGGGAGAAGAGGCTCACCAGGAGGCCGGATTGGGCATAAGTTAGATGGAGCTCAGAGATGATCAAGGGAAGAACGGGAGGGATGGATTGAAAGATAAATGTGAAAGCAAGGATGGAAAGATAGACGATGATCAGGATGATCCATCGATAGCTATCATTTCTCTCAGCACTTTCCAAATGAGGCTTCTCTCCAACGGGTAGTGGGTGTCAGCCGCCCTAAGCCTTGTTCTTCCACTTCAAAAAAGATTTTGGCCCAATTTTCTTGATTAAAATGTAAGCGGCCAAATCCAGCACCTTTTTAGATCGGTCAATGATGGCCGTGTCGCTGGTAGCGATCACTCCGGGGAACCCAATTAGAATCCTCTCCGGAACCTTTACCGCGGTGGCATCTCCTGAAAGATTCTCTTGCTTCAATCGATTTCTGATCTCCTCTGCCAATTTCCCGCTATTGCTGATCGGCGCGTCGAGGAGGAAGACAGTCTGGCGAGGCTTGATTTGCTTTATGGCACTGATGATGAATTGGATGGCCTTTTCAGTGGTCTCCGTCTTTTTGAAACTCCCAGAAAGGCCTGAGATGTCTCTTACAAAACCGTCGTCTGCAAGAACCAGAGGACGGCCAGAGAGGCCAGCTTCAATCGTGATCAGGACGTTGTGACCATCGATAGCCAGGTCTTTGTTTGGAATTTCTCCGATGGAAATTCTCTTCTTTCGCCTCGTCTGGGAGTCCAAACCTGAAAAAACCCCCCGGTGAAGAAGATGTCGCTCATCGGAGGTCAGTCCGTATCGATTCCCCACCAGGTCGAGGGCAGCTTTCCTGGGGTATCGCCGATTCAGGAGATAGCGGAAGTCTTGTGCTGCCCTTTGGAGGTTTTCGGATTCTGACGTTCTAACAGCAGATGATTGGCTTCCCGCAGAATTCATGATGGAGATTATAGCCTAAAATTCTCTAAAGAAAATATGAAAATTGCAATATAATATCGGATAGCTTTCGTAGCAGACCCTTTTTCCCCTTCCTCGATGCCCGCCTGCCAAAGCATTTGTACGGCGGACAGGCGCGTCGGCGAAGGCAGGGGAAAGCCTGTATGCCCCGAACCATCTTAGGTTTAGGACACGCCGGCAGGCGGGGTCAGGGTGGAACTAGTAAACGAGAGATTTAAGGAAAAAACATTGGTTGACAATTAAAGGGGGATGTGTGTAAAAATAAAGAAGACCTGCGAATCAACAAATGAATAAGGAGGGCCCATCATGGCAGAAGACGAAATCAAAGTTTATTCGACACCGACTTGACCCTATTGCAAAATGGCGAAAGAGTTTCTTTCGCAAAAGGGCTACAAATTTACAGAATACGATGTGACCAAAGACCGGGCCGCATTAGACGAGATGGTGAAGGTATCGGGTGCACGAAGTGTCCCCGTCATTACAGCATGCAATGAGGTGATGGTAGGATTTGAACGGAATCGCCTCGAACAAATGCTCAGCTGCATCAAACAGAGAACAGAAATATAAAAAGTGAAGGTGTTGGTGATAGCGATGGGGTTTGGTTTCGCCTGTCACCATCACTGAACACTATCACTCGTTTTTAATAGGCGTTGTCTTAAAAACTGCCCAGTGTAGGATTGCGGCGAGGCCATAATCTTTCTTAGGTCGCCTTCTGCAACAATCCTTCCGCCGTCTTCTCCTCCTTCGGGGCCGAGATCGATAATGTAATCTGCACGCAGGATGAGGTCCAGGTTGTGTTCGATCACGATCAGTGAGTGGCCCTGGGAAAGAAGTTTCTGAAAGGTCGTAAGAAGGAGGTCAACATCGGCCATATGTAGACCTGTGGTGGGCTCGTCAAAAATAAAAAGATCCTTTCCTTCGTGGCCTTGACCAATATGCAGGGCCAACTTCAGTCGCTGCGATTCTCCCCCGCTCAGCGTATTGGTGGACTGGCCGAGCGTGAGATAGCCTAAGCCGACATCCTTCAAAATCTGAAGTTTTAGAAGGATTCGTTTGTGGGTTTGAAAGAAAGTGATGGCTTCATCCACCGTCATGTCTAACACTTCCGAGATGTTTTTATCTCGATACGTCACTTTCAGAATCTCGGGCCGGAATCTCTTCCCTTCGCACGTTTCGCAAGTGATGGTCACGTCCTCTAAGAATTGCATGTCAAGGACTTGAAACCCTGCACCCTGGCAGGTTTCACATCGGCCCCCTTCCGTGTTGAAGGAGAAGTGGCGGGGTTTGAATCCATATCTTTTGGCGTCCCGAGTCTGGGCGAAGAGATCCCGAATCTCGCTGAACGCTTTAACATAAGTGGCGGGGTTCGACCGGATGCTTTTTCCGATGGGTGATTGATCGACCAGGATGAGGTCTTGGATCTGTTCTAACCCTTTGATGGAGTCGAACGCTCCCTTTTCAAACCCTGAGCTTCCATCGCCTTTTGCTCCTGCATAAAGAATGTTATGAACCAGAGTGGTCTTTCCGGCTCCGGAGACGCCTGTGATGCAGACCATCACGCCCAATGGAATTCTGACATTGATTCCTTTGAGATTGTGCTCCCGTGCGTTGTGGATGGAAATCCATCCCTGCGGCTTTCTAAGAGGCTTGGTTTGGGCGGAGGGTGTTCCATCTCTTAAGTAGCGAGCCGTAATGGAATCCTGATTTTGCAAAAGGGATTCCAGCCCTCCTTGAAAGACCACAGAGCCTCCCCATCTTCCAGCGCCAGGGCCAAGGTCAATGACTTCATCGGCTGCTCGTATCACGTCCGGATCGTGTTCTACTACGACTGCCGTGTTTCCTCCTTCTCGTAGTTTCCGGAGGGACCGGAGGAGACGATGGGTGTCCCTTGCGTGGAGGCCAATGCTCGGCTCATCCAAGACATAAAGAGTCTCGGTCAAAGCGGAGCCGAGCGACCTTGCCAATGTGATCCGTTGATATTCGCCGCTCGAGAGCGTTCTGGTTTGACGGGAGAGGGTTAAGTACCCCAATCCGACGTCCACCATGAATCCGATTCGGTCATTAATCTCTTTAAGGAGACGCTCTCCGACTTTCTTTTGAAAATCTTCGATAGGCAGATTCTTGAAGAACATCTGGAGCTCGGAGATGGGCATGTCGCAAAGCTCGGCAATATTCTTTCTGGCCAGGACCACATAGAGCGCTTCTTCTTTGAGCCGGGTATTATGACAGGTGGGGCACGGAGTATATGCCCGGTATTTGCTCAAAAACACCCGGTAGTGGACTTTATATCGCTTTCCCTCCATCCATTCAAAAAATCCTTTTAACCCAATGAACTCTCCTTTCCCGTCGATTAAAATCTCTTTCTGGTGAGGGAGAAGCTCTTCAAAGGGTTTCTGGGTTGGAATCCTGTGTCTCCGGCAGGCCTCCCATAAGTATTCGTACAGGTCTCCGTAAGCGGGCGTGTTCCAGGGAGCAAAGGGTTTTTCTTTCAATGTTTTTTTCGTATCCGGGATGACCTTCTGCCAATCGATCCCGATGATCCTGCCAAAACCCTGGCATACGCGGCAGGCCCCAAGAGGGCTGTTAAACGAGAAGAGAAGAGGCTCGGGCTCTGAAAAATTTCGTCCACATCGATTGCAGGAGAAGCTCCGATTAAAGGTTATTTTTTCGCCCCGCTCTGTCACCACATCAACTTTGCCGCCGCCCAGTTGAAACCCCCTTTGAATAGCCTCGGACAGCCTTGATCTTTCTTTATCTTCTGAAACAAGTCGGTCAATGAGGATGGAAAGAGTTCTCTTTTCCGTCGCCCTCTCCCCTTGCGGGAGAGGGGAGGGTGAGGGGGAAAACCTTTGTTCAATTTCAGAAGGTGGAAGGCTGGTCAGATCAAGAATTTCCCCTTTTTCCCAGATTCGGTAATACCCATTCTTTATGAGGTCTTTTACTTTCAGCTCTTTTTCCTGGCCATCTTTCAGAGAGACCGGGCTCAGGATGACAACCCTGACTCCCTTAAATTGACTCAAGATCTGTTCTACGACACTCTCTACAGTATCCCCTGAGACTTTGATATGACATTGCGGGCAGAAAACTTCACCGATCTTGGCGAAGAGGAGCCTGAGGTAATCATAAATCTCTGAGGCTGTTCCAACCGTGGAGCGGGCATTCTTGACACTGTTTTTCTGTTCGATGGCGATAGCAGGCGGAATTCCATGGATGGCCTCGACATCAGGCCGGTCCATTTTTTCCAAGAATTGCCGGGCATAAGTAGAAAGAGATTCGATGTAACGTCTCTGTCCCTCGGCAAAAAGGGTGTCAAAAGCAAGAGTTGACTTGCCCGACCCGGAGACACCCGTGATGACCGTGATCTTACCCCTCGGAATTCGACAATTGATGTTCTTAAGGTTGTGAGACCTTGCTCCAATAATCTCGATATACTTTTCCATCGAATTAATTATAATACACAATTTGACTGTTTCTTCAAATTTAACGGGTCCGTGCTCCATAAACCCCGCCCTTCAGGGCGGGGAGCTTTACTTATAGGGGAATCTTCACTTCACAATTAATGGGGACATAATTGCTTTGCTAACGCAGATTTCAAATTTCTATTTGGCAAATCACTAATTCCATAATATACTTTTTTTATTGCGGAATTCGCCTGCCTTCGTCCCCCAAGGCGGGACTTTGCGAGGCCCTGAACCTAACATGGTACGGGGCAGGCAGGCAATGCTGATTCCGGATGGATTCGATCCTGTAGCGTCCTCATTCATTGAGGGCGAAGGGAAATTCTACATTTTTTATTACATTTCACGGACACCGGACACGAAGCACGGGCACGCACAATGGCGTTAGCGGTCGAAGCAGAGGGAATCTTTAAGACCTTCCGGTCAGGCTGGTGGAAGAAGCGAGAGAAGGAAGCCCTGAGAGGGGTTGACCTTCAGATCGAAGAAAAGGAGATCTTTGGCATCCTGGGTCCCAACGGCGCAGGGAAGACCACTCTCTTGTCGATTCTCTGCACGCTGCTCCTCCCTGACCGAGGCAAGGTTCATATCTTGGGCATGGATGGGCTTCAGGATGGACATGAAATCAGGGAGAGAGTAAACGTAGTGAGCGGAAATGCCAATTTCCTCTGGAGCCTGACCGTCAAGGAAAACCTTCACTACTACGGCATGCTCTATGGCCTGGCAGGAAGAGAGCGCGAAACAAAGGTTGGGACGTTGATCGATCTTTTCAGCATGAAGGAATACCAAAATATCCCTTTTGATGAGCTGTCCACTGGGATGAAACAGCGACTCTCTCTCGCGAAATCCCTGATTAACGATCCAAAGGTTCTCTTCTTGGATGAACCCACGGTGGGGCTCGATCCCGATGTCGCCATACGAATTCGGGAAGAGATTCTCTCAATTCACAGACAAAAAGGGATAACCATCCTTCTGACCACTCATAATATGAAGGAGGCAGAATATCTCTGCGGTCGTATCGCTTTTTTGAAAGAAGGAAAGATCGTTACTACTGGAACGGCGGAGGCCTTGAAACGAATGGTCCGGATCGGTGACCGGTTAAAGGTTGAATTTAAAGGAAGGATCCAAGAAGACGAATTACTCCGTGCGGATGGTGTGATAAATTTTACGATTTCCGATTCCCTGTGCGAGATCATAGTAGATGATGGGGAGAGAAGATTGGGAAACTTGATCGCCTTGTTCTCTCAGGGCGGCGTCGAGATTAGAAAGGTCAGCTTAGGGCAGGTCGATTTGGAGGATGTCTTCATTGAGTTTGCAAAGAGCGGAGAGAATCCCGAGTTGGATCGGTTATGAATCAGCGGGGAGAGGAAGGGGGTGAGGGGAAGGAGATGATCATGAATGGTGCTGAGCTCCTGGTAAAGACAGCGATCGAGGCGGGTGTGGAAGTCTGCTTTGGAAATCCAGGTACCACAGAATTACCGATCGTTACTGCCCTTGACAAAACGCCGGGCATCAAGGCCTTCCTCGGACTCTCCGAAGGTGTTTGCACCGGGGCTGCGGATGGTTACGGGCGGATGCTGGATAAACCAGCAATGGTTCTGCTCCATCTTGGCCCCGGCCTTGCCAATGGCCTTTCGAACCTGCACAACGCACGGCGTGCCAAATCGCCCGTGCTGAACATAGTGGGCGAACATGCCACGTGGCATCGCGATGCGGACCCGCCGCTGGCCATGGATATTGAGAGCCTTGCCAGGACTGTCTCGGGATGGTCGCGGACCAGCAAATCTGCCGCCGACATTGGAGGAGATGTCTCGGATGCAGTTACAGCCACCCGGCTCGGTCAGGTGGCGACACTGATCCTGCCCCATGATTATCAACTGGCCGAATGTGATACCAACAATAGGATGAAAACGCCCGGTGAACCCTTTGATCCTCTCGACCTCGATGCTATTAAAGCAGTTGCTTCCCGATTACGAGCTTCTCATAAGGTGGGACTCATGCTCGGTGGGAGGGGGCTTCGAAAGCCTGGTCTCAATGCAGCGTCGCGCATTCAGAAGACGATCGGGTGCAGTCTCTTCACCCAAACGTTTCCGGGATACATGGAGCGCGGCGCGGGGCTACCCATCGTGGAGCGGCTTCCCTATTTTCCAAGGCAGGCGACAAGAGCGATTTCGCAATACGAGGTGGTACTCTTCGCGGGAACCCCGGAACCAGTTGCCTTCTTTGGGTACCCTGGGTTTGGGAGTCGAATCTTGACTGATGAACAAGAGAGGATGACACTCTGTACGGATCGGCAGAATGTTGTAGAGGCCCTTGAAACCCTTGCCGACGCGGTAGCTGCACCTTCGCACCTCACAACTGGGGACAATCTCCTCGCGGGACAGGAGCGGCAGGCAGTACCGGAGGGTAAGCTCACGGCCGAAAAGGCGTGCCTTACATTGGCAGCCATGCAGCCGGAAAACGCCGTCATTATCGATGAATCTGCCACATCGGGGTATTTGTATTTTGCTCCTCCGATGTGGCTACCGGCTTACAGCCTCATGACCCTGACGGGAGGGGCGCTCGGGCTGGGCATTCCCTGTGCGACGGGCGCTGCCATCGCCTGTCCCGATCGGCCGGTGATCAACTTGGAGGCGGATGGGAGCGCGATGTACACGGTACAGGCCCTATGGACGCAGGCCCGTGAGGGGTTAAACGTCACTACCCTAATCTGCTCCAACCGGAGCTACCGCATCCTTCAGGTGGAGTTGGTCCATGCGGGCAATACGTCCCATGGCCCAAATGCTCGGGCACTGACGGAACTGACAAGACCTCCGTTCAATTGGGTAAGAATTTCCCAAGGGTTTGGAGTTCCGGGGGTTACTGTCAGCACCGCGGAGGACCTCGCCCAGGAATTGAGCAGTGCATTTGCCGAACCAGGGCCCCATCTTATTGAGATGTTGTTGCCGTAAGGGGAAATAGAAGGCCTCTCTTTTGTGAAATCATTATCGGGGGCATGAAATAGTTTGCATTAGGAACCATAAAAAGTTGTCATTGCGAGCCCGCCCCGTTTTGGGATTCTTCGGAAGGTGGCGTGACAATCTTGCATTGAGTTGCTTCGTCGTTGCACTCCTTGCAATGACCTACTGGGGTTAATGCAAACTATAATATGCTCCGCTTAATAACTTGTCCGAGGGTAGGAACGTTATGAATGAATTCAAATATTGTCCGTTGTGCGGAAAAGGTTTAACGAGAAACACTGTAGAAGGGAAAGACGCTCTTTGCTGCGTATCGAATAACTGTGGTTACGTGTTCTGGGATAATCCTTTGCCGGTCGTTGCCGCTATCGTCGAAATGGACGGCAAAGTACTTCTCGCGCGGAATAAAGAATGGCCTGAAAAGATGTTCGGACTCATCACAGGATTTCTTGAAAAAGGGGAAACGCCGGAAATAGCGGTGAAGAGAGAGGTGAAAGAAGAGCTGGGGCTTGATGCCGAGATCATCGAGTTCGTCGGCCTTTATTCTTTTTTTGAAAGGAACCAGTTGATCATCGCCTATCA